>JAIOYK010000042.1 GCA_021741145.1 Rhodospirillum sp.
CACCTTCGCCTTCTGCGCTTCCGTGAGGTGATCGATCTCGCATAGCCAGCGGTGAAAGCTCTTGTGGTCCATGGTGCCTAAACTCCTGCATTTCTCTCACTTTATAGCAATTCAATGCGATCTGCGAATAGAGCCAAAAAAATAAAAGTCGAGTCTCAAGGGGAGGTAATAAAATGTTCATCCGTCTGATCGACGGGCTGAATGAGGCTATTGGCCGTGTTCTATCGATCGTGGCTATCCTATTCGCCAGCATTATTATTTATGATGTTGTCATGCGATACGCATTCAATGCGCCGTCGCGGTGGGCTTTTGACATATCCAAAATGCTTTACGGATTTTATTTCGTCATGCTCGGTGGATATGCGTTGAAGCATCGCGCGCATGTCAGCGTTGACCTGCTTCTTGAAAAACTTTCACCGAATGCACGACGTTGGGTGGAAATCGCCGCTTATCCAATATTTTTCTTTCCTTTCTCCTGGGTGTTTACGACCAAGAGTTTTGATTTCGCCATGCGCTCCTGGAATTCGGCGGAATCAACATACGGAGCGGTACAAATTCCCGTCTATCCCCTTAAGATTTCCATGGCGGTCGCGGCGGTTCTGCTTTTACTTCAGGGCGTGGCCCAAATGCTGAAACTCATCATGAATTCCGAAATGGAGGGCGAGAATGCTGAGTCCTGAGCTTCTTGCCCTCGTGATGTTCAGCCTGTTGGTGGTGGGCCTGTTCATGGGTCACCCCCTGGCCTTCGTCCTGGGTGGCACCGCGGTGATTGGCGCCCTGTTGGGACCCGGCGAGCGGGTTTTGGGTATCATCGTTAGCCGGATTTTCGGTGATGTCCTCGACAACTACACCTTGATCGCCATCCCCTTGTTCGTTCTCATGGCCCGTTTCCTGTCGGATTCGGGGGTGACGGACAAAATGTTCGAATCCCTTCGCCTGATGTTGGCTCGAGTGCGCGGTGGCTTGGCCCTGGCGGTGGTATTCATCTCCATCCTGCTGGCGGCCACCACGGGGATCATCGGCGCCTCCATCACGGTGATGGGTGTCATTGCCCTGCGGCCCATGCTCCAATACCGCTACAGTCCGACCCTGACGACGGGTGTGATCGCCGCTTCGGGCAGTTTGGGTATTCTCATCCCGCCCTCGATCATGCTTATCCTGATGGCCAGTTACAGCCCCCTGTCCGTGGGCCAACTGTTCGCTGGCGCCATGGTGCCGGGAGTGGCCCTGGGCTTGACCTATGCGGTTTACGTGGCGCTGGTGGCCGTGTTCCGTCCGGATCTGGCCCCCGCGGCCCGGGCCGAGGAAGTGGGCGAACATACCCGCGCCGAGCTTTGGAAAATGCTGGGCCTGGAAGCGGTTCCGCCGCTGGTGTTGATCCTGGGCATTCTGGGCAGCTTGCTGGCGGGCATCGCCACGGCGACGGAAGCCTCGGCCATTGGGGCGTTCCTGTCGCTCGCCATCGTTATCATCCGGGGCAAATTCGAATGGCGCACCTTCCTTGGCGCCCTGCGGGAAACCGCGCGGACCTCGGCGATGATCCTGTTCATCGTGGTCGGTGCCACCGCCTTTACCGGTGTTTTCAACATCGGCGGTGGCCTGGGCGCGGTCCAGGATATCATCCGGGGCTTGGATATGCCCGCCTGGGCGCTGATTACCGTGATGATGGTGATCGTCTTCATCTTGGGCGCGTTCCTGGACTGGACCGGTATCGTCCTTTTGTCTTTCCCCATCTTCCTGCCCATCGTTCAGGAAATGGGCGTCAACCTGCTGTGGTTCGTTGTTCTGATGGCGGTTGTTCTGCAGACCTCGTTCCTTACCCCGCCGTTTGGCTACGCGCTGTTCTATCTGCGTGCCATCGCGCCCCCGGAAGTCCGGACCGGGCAGATCATCCTGGGCGTCACGCCGTTTATCGGGCTGATCATTCTTATGGTGCTTGCCGTGGCCATCTTCCCGGAGTTGGTCACCTGGATGCCCGATCAATTGTATACCAAATAAAAAAGGGAGGTTTCCTCATGAACATGTTTACCAAGACCCTGCTTGGCGCTGTTTCGCTCAGCGTTTTGGCGGCTCCGGCTTTCGCCGCCGAGAAATGGACCATGACGTCCACTTGGACGTCTTCTCTGGCGCTGATCGAGTTTGACAAGCATTGGGTCGAGCTGGTGAACAAGCTGGCTGGCGACGAGTTGCAGATTGACTTTTTCGAGGGCGGCACCCTGGTGCCCTCCGGTGAGGTCTTCGGCGCGGTGCAGTCCGGCGATATCCAGGCTGGCGCCGATTGGCCCGGCTATTGGGCGGGCCGTAGCCCGGCATTCTCTCCGCTGGCCACCCACACCAGCCTGTTCAACGCCGTCGATTACATGAACTGGATCACCGCCTGGGGTGGCGAGGATCTCTACAAGAAGGTCTATGGCGCGTTCGGCATGGTTTATATCCCCTATGCCGTGACCAGCGATGAATCCGGCTTCCGGACTCAGACGCCGATCAAGACGAAGGAAGACCTGAAGGGCAAGCGTCTGCGCCTGTCCGGTTTGGACCAGGGTAAGGTGCTGGAGCGTCTGGGTGGCAACCAGGTGTCCATGGCGGGCCAGGAAATCTATCAGGCCATGGAACGGGGCGTGATCGACGGGGCCGAGTTTTCCACCCCGAACGTGGATCTGACCGCTGGCTTCGATCAGGTTTCCAAGGCGTGGTCCACTCCAGGCTGGCACCAGTCGGCCTCGGTCTTCGGCGTGATGATCAACAAGGCGGCCTACGACGCCCTGTCCGACGAGACCAAGGAAAAGTTGGAAATCGCCGCGCAGGCCACCATGACCTGGGGCCTGGCGACTTTCGAGAAGCTGTCTTCCCAGGCGACCCGCGATTTCGCGGCCAAGGGCATCGAGATCACCCGTATGGATGACGCGACCCTGGCCGAGATCCAGCAGGTCTCCAACGAGGTGATTACCGAAAGCGCCTGCGCCGATCCGCTGACCGCGGAGGTCTATGCCAGCCAGCTCGCCTATCTGGCGGACTACAAGGATTGGCGCGCGGCCTCCCAGCCCTTCGGTCTGGGCCGGAACCCGAATGGCCCGGACCTGGCTAAGATTCAGGAATGCGCCGACAAGAAGTAAGCCGATCCGTTCCTTGAAGTACGTCACACTCCCCCGGAGGATTCATCTTCCGGGGGATTTTTTTTGCGCGAGCGCCGGATAGGAAAAGGGCCGGAAGATCCCTCTCCCGGCCCATTTCCTGGAGTCCGATCGGATCGCCATCAGCCCTGGGGGCGGTTGGCGATCAGGTCGTCGACCACGGAGGGGTCCGCCAGGGTGGAGGTATCGCCCAGGGCGCCGACCTCGTTCTCGGCGATCTTGCGCAGGATGCGGCGCATGATTTTGCCGGATCGGGTTTTGGGTAGGCCGGGGGCCCACTGGATCACGTCTGGGCTGGCGATGGGACCGATTTCCCGTCGGACCCAGGCGACCAATTCCTTGCGCAGTTCATCGGTTTCCTTTTCCCCGGCCACCAGGGTGACATAGGCGTAAATGCCCTGCCCCTTGATGTCATGGGGGTAGCCGACAACCGCGGCCTCCGCGACCTTGGCGTGGGCGACCAGGGCGGATTCGACTTCGGCGGTGCCCATGCGGTGGCCGGACACATTGATGACGTCGTCCACGCGTCCGGTGATCCAGTAATAGCCGTCTTCGTCCCGGCGACAACCGTCCCCGGTGAAGTAGTAGCCCTTATAGGTGCTGAAATAGGTCTGCACGAAGCGCTCGTGGTCGCCGTAGACGGTGCGCATCTGTCCAGGCCAAGAATCGGCGATGCAGAGATTGCCCTCGGTCGCGCCAGAGAGTTCCACGCCTTCCGCGTCGACCAATACGGGCAGAATGCCGAAGAAGGGCAGGGTGGCCGAACCGGGCTTGGCGGCGATGGCGCCGGGCAACGGGGTGATTAGAATACCGCCGGTTTCGGTCTGCCACCAGGTGTCCACGATGGGGCACCGCCCCTCGCCGACCACGGTATTGTACCAGTTCCAGGCTTCGGGATTGATGGGCTCGCCCACTGATCCCAGGATACGCAGACTGGAGCGGTCGTGCTTCTTCACCGGCTCCTCGCCATCGCGCATCAGGGCGCGGATGGCGGTGGGGGCGGTGTAGAAGATATTAACCTTGTGCTTCTCGACCACCTCCCAGAAGCGGGAAACGGTCGGATAATTGGGCACGCCCTCGAACATCAGGCTGATGGCGCCATTGGCGAGCGGGCCATAGACGATGTAGCTGTGCCCGGTGACCCAACCCACGTCGGCGGTGCACCAGTAGACCTCGCCCTCATGGTAGTCGAAGACGTATTCGTGGGTCATGGAGGCATAGACAAGATAGCCACCCGACGTGTGCAGCACACCTTTGGGCTTCCCGGTGGAGCCCGAGGTATAGAGGATGAACAGGGGATCCTCGGCGCTCATTTCCTCGGGCGGGCAGTCGGCGGTCTGGGCGGCGGTGACGTCTTCATACCAGCTGTCGCGACCCGCACCCATGGCCACGTCCCCGCCGGTGCGCTTGACCACGATCACGTTCTTGACGCTCGGGCAGGTAGCCAAGGCCTTATCCACGTTGGCCTTCAGCGGCACCTTGCGACCGCCGCGCAGACCCTCGTCTGAAGTGATGACCATGACGCATTCGGAATCCTGGATACGGTTGGCCAGACTGTCCGGGGAGAACCCGCCGAAGACGATGGAATGCACCGCGCCGATGCGTGCGCAGGCCAACATGGCGACGGCGGCCTCGGGGATCATGGGCATGTAGATGCAGATCCGGTCGCCTTTCTGGACGCCCATGGCGCGCATGGCGTTGCCCAAGCGACAGACCCGCTCGTACAGGTCCCGGTAGGTGATATTGGCATCGTCCTTGGGGTCGTCGCCTTCCCAGATGATGGCGGTTTGGTCGCCTCGCTTGTCCAAATGCCGGTCCAGGCAGTTCACGGATACGTTCAGGGTCCCGTCATGGAACCACCGGATATGGACATCATGGGTATCGAAGGAAACATCCTTTACTTGGGTATAGGGCTTGATCCAATCGATTCGCTTCCCCTGCTCGCCCCAGAATCCCTCGGAATCAGTCAAGGACTTTTCGTACATTTCCTTGTACTGAGCTTCCGTGATCAGAGCGTTCGCCGCGATTTCCGCGGGCACCGGATAAATGTCGGACATGCGTTCTCTCCCCTATTTTTCTCTCGATCGATTTAAAGTCTTGGTTCCTTTCCCGGGTGGGTCAAGGGGACTGTGACGGTCTCCTTGACCCACCCGGGTTTGTCTTGGATCGCCGCATTGGATCCTGCCGTTTAATACGGTGACGGGAAAGGCGTCCAGCCGCTTTCCCCGGCAAGGTCCCTCGACGCAAAGGCCATCCCCCATCAGGAAAAGGGCCCCATGGGTGGCGCACTGAATGTGCGTCTTCCCCAAATTCAAAAAATCATCCGGCTTGAAATCAAGCGGAATGCGATTGTGCGGACAGCGGTTCACATATCCCCGAACCCCGCTGTCATGGCGGACCACGAAGACTTTCATGGGAAGGTCGTCGTCGTCCAGTACGACAAATCCCCGGGCGCCGGGATTGGCGATCTCGGCCAGATCGCAGAGGATTCCGTCGAGTCGCCGGACCGTCTCCCTCACGGGGCTTCCCCTGATCCCAGGACACCGCGCTCTGGTCCCAGACCACCGAGGTCCCGGATCAACGCCCAGGCCGCGTCGTCCACCGGGCAGACGGACAGGCGAGACTGCCGCACCAACGCCAGATGCGACAGGCGTTCATCCTCCTTGATCAGGGCCAGGGTCACGGGAGTAGGCAAGGGCTCGACCGCTTTGAAGTCCACCATGCCGAAGCGGCCAGAGGCATCGGTGTGGTCGGGGTAATATTCCTTGACCACTTCAACGATGCCGACGATTCGCTTCTCGTTGACGGAATGATAGAAAAAGGCCCGGTCCCCGATCCGCATGGCTTTCATGTTATTGGAGGCTTGGTAATTGCGCACGCCGTCCCAATGTTCCACGCCCTTTTCGACCTGATCCTCCCAGGACCAGGTGCTTGGTTCGGACTTCACCAACCAATGGGCCATGCCGAAGCGTCTCCTTGTGGGGGAAGGGAAGAGGATTGAGCGCGGGAAAAAGATCAAGCGACGAAAAGGCGGGAGGTCAGTCCGCCTTGGTGCCGACGACGATCTTGTAGCGCTTGATGACAACGGTCTCGAAGAGGCCCGCCTTGCCATAGGGGTCGCCCTCGGCGAAGGCTTCGGCCTCGATACGGTCCTCCACGTCCAGGATCAGGAGACTGCCGATCATCCCTTCGCCATCATCGGTCAGCAAAGGGCCACCGAGCAAGACCTTGTCCCCCCAACTTCGCAGGAATTCCAGGTGAGCGGGACGATTTTCCTGGCGGACATGGGCGTGGTTGGTCTTGTCCTGGCATTGGACGACATACAGCATTAATGGCTCCCCGATACGGATTCATGGAATTCCATAAAAACACAAGTCCTGGCGCGTGGTGGTTCCCACGTCTCGATCTTGCGGCTCCATCTCGAAGGTGGAGTCCGGACTGACTTTGGGTCAAAGGATCCGCTCCCTTGGTCCCCGCTGGCGCGGGTCCCTGGAAATCGGCGACAGCATAGCAGCGCCCTCCAACATGGGACAGACCAGAGAATTCCACGAAACGGGGGAAACCACCAGACGCAATTTTATTGCGTTTCCCCAGACCCAGACACCCCACGGTTACCTTTCAAGGCTTCGGCTTTCCGTGTCTTCCAACAGCAGGGGCAGCCCGGTTTTGGCCTCGAAAGCATCGATGTCCATGGGGTGTCCGAAGAAGTATCCCTGAAATTTGCGGCATCCATTGGACATGAGAAAGTCCCGCTGGTCGGCGGTTTCCACCCCCTCGGCCAGGACATCGAGACCCATGCTGTGGGACATGGCGATGATGGTGCGCACGATGACCGCGTCGTTGGGGTCGGCGATAATATCCCGGACGAAGGACTGGTCGATCTTCAATTGATCCAGGGGCAGGCGCTTCAGGTAGGTCAAGGAGGATTGGCCCGTTCCAAAGTCATCCATGGAGAAGCCGACTCCCAGGGATTTCAGGTGCTTCATGGTGCCGATGGTCCCTTCAACGTCCTCTAGGACCAAACTTTCAGTCAATTCCAGTTTCAGGAAATGGGGGTCGATTCCATGGGAGGTGATGGCCCGCTCCACCCGGGTGATGAAGTCCGATTCCCGAAACTGTACGGCGCTGACGTTGACCGCCAGGGTCAGATGGGCGGTCTCGGGCAGTTTTGACCAAGCCTTCAGCTTGGCGCAGGCATGATTGAGGATCCATGCTCCAATTGGGACGATCAGACCTGTTTCCTCGGCCAAGGGAATGAAGGCCAGAGGGGAGACGATGCCCAAGGTGGGATGGCGCCAGCGCAACAGGACCTCGGCGCCGCTGATGCGTCCCTCCCCATCCACTTGCGGTTGGTAGAGGCAGATAAATTCATCCCGACCCAAGGCGCCGCGCAACTCGCTTTCGAGGCGTGCCCGCTCCATCAGGGCCTGCTGAATGGCCGGGTCGAAGAAGCAAAGGCGGTTTCGGCCCCTTTGCTTGGCCTGGTACATGGCCGTGTCGGCGTGCCGCAACAAGGTGTCGGTGGATTCCTGGGCCCAATGGAACAGGCAGGCGCCGATGCTGGGGGTGATGTCGTGGCGATTGCCCGCCAGATTGTACGGTTTGTTGAGGGAGAGCATGATCTTCTCTCCCACCCGTTCCACCTGGGTGGCGGCATCCGCTTCGTTGCGGCTGAGATGGACCAGGACGACGACGAATTCGTCTCCCCCTAGGCGGGCCACCGTATCCTGATCGCGCAAGCAATGTCTCAACCTTTGGGCGACTTCCACCAACAGTAGGTCGCCCACGTCGTGGCCCCGGGTGTCGTTTAGGGTCTTGAAGTTGTCCAGGTCGATGAACAAGACCGCGCCATGAAATCCTGTTCGGTTCGACGCGGCGATGGCCTGTTCCAGGCGGTCGCGCAGCAGACGCCTGTTTGGCAGCTGGGTTAGCGGATCGTAGAAGGCCAGCTCGCGGATCTTCTCCTCGGCGGCCTTGCGCTGGGTGATATCGGTCAGAGTTCCAATGTAATGGGTGATCGTCCCGATTTCATCGCGCACGGGATTAATGGCCAGCCAAGAAGGGAAGACCTCCCCATCCCGGCGGCGGTTCCAGATTTCTCCAGACCACCCGTCGGATTCAATGACATCCTTCCACAGGGCTCGAAAAAAGGATGGATCGTGGCGGCCGGATTCCAGGAACTTTGGATCTCTGCCCCGGGCTTCGTCGGCCTGATATCCGGTGATGCGGGTAAAGGCCGGATTGATCGCCAGGATACGGTTGTCCGCATCGGTGATGATCATGGCCTCGCCACTGCTGTCGAAGACCTGGGCGGATAGTTTCAGGCGATTGCGGCTTTCGGCGAGATCTCGGTTGCGGGCCTCGAGGTCGGACCGATAGGCATGGAGAATGCGGCCAACCCACCGCCCGAAGACGACCGACAGGGCCAGCGAGATGGAGAAAACCCCGAACATGACCCAGGACAGCCCCTTGATCTGGCTGTTCACATAGGTGCCCAGATCGGCCCTTTGGGTCGCCAGAAACTCGTCCATGTCATCCATGTAGATCCCGGTGACCAGGATCCAATTCCAGGGCTCATACAGCATGACCCGGGACAGTTTCCGGATTTTCTCGGATTCTCCCGGGCGTGGCCAGCGGTACCGGATGGTTCCTCCGCCAGACTTGGCCTTGGCCACGACGGCCGTTTGGACCGCCCGGATATCCTCGGGAAGGTCCGATAGTGGAACACCAATCACCTCGGTGTTGTTGGGTGAGGACAGCATCATGCCATCGGTTGTCAGGATCGCCACGTATCCGCTGGCGCCAAATCGGATATTGGAGATTTCCTCGAGGGCGGCGTCGCGCAGATCGGCCTCGATCTGATAGGTGTATTCTCCGTTGCCGATGAGCCAGTTGAAGGGTTTGAATTCGCGGACGTGGGCGATCTTCTCGCGCATCTCCGACATTTGGGGCGGATACCACTTGTAGGTGGAATAGCCTTCACTTACCGGGCTTCGGACCGCATCCACCAGGCCCCGCATGATGTAATGCCCCGTGGGGTCTTGGTTATCCCAAAGGGAGGTTCCCTCCAGGTCCGGGACGGTCGGCAACAACACACAGTCCCCGTCCAGGGTATCGATGAAGTAGTACCCCCGTCCGTTGAAGAAGCGCAGGGGCCGGAGGGTCTCGATGATCAGAGTCTTGATTTCGTCTTCCGGCATCTTTCCCTTGTTCAGGTCGTAGAGCCGTTGGGCGATGGTGAAGGCGAAATCAGTGTGGTCGCGGACCTGTTCGCGCAACAGGCTTTCCGTACGGCTGCGTTCATGGTCAAGGCGGTTCGCCACCGCGGTGAGTTGGTTGTCGAGCAAGGCTTCCTGAACGGCGACGGCCCGGGCTTCCGTCTGGGCCAAACCCTGTTCGAAATGGTCGATGAAAGACCAAATCACGTAAGCGCCAACCCCAAATGTGGTCAACGCCGCGAGCACCAACATGCCCGCGGATTGCAGAATTGGAAGGTTGCGTTCCGTGAACGGGTGGACCATTGGCGGAAAAATTCCTTACGTGGGCTGTCCACCGTTGGTCTGTCCGGATCCAGGGCGTTATCCAACGGGAAATGGAGATACCCGATCCACGACTGCCGGCCCGCCCCACGGATCTTGTTCGCTCCGGCTTCGTGATTTTTAAACCGGTTTTCCCAATGACGTGATCATGAGCCGACCAAGCGGATCGGGTGTAGTATCCCCAAGCTTACGATGGTTCGCCCCCTGATGCCATTCCAATAAGATTGGCGGGGATCAGGGGCTTGCGCCCCAAATTCACGGGACTGTCAAACGTCGTCGCTTTCCGGTCTCAGGGGGCGCGATAGGAGGGAATCAACGGCGTCCGTCACCGTCATGGCACCGGTGACCAGGGCGTTGACAGCTTGGCAAATGGGCATGTCCACCGCCATTTCCCGGGCCAAGGCAACCACGGCGGATGCGCTGAAAACGCCTTCCGCCACGGATTTCCGCTCGGCGAGAATGGCGTCCAACCGACGTCCCGTTCCCAGGGCCTGACCAAGGGAATAGTTGCGCGATTGCATGCTGGTAGCGGTCAAAATCAGATCTCCCATGCCCGACAGGCCGGACAGGGTCTCGGGCCGGGCGCCGAGGGAGCGGCCCAGGCGGATGATCTCCGCCAGACCCCGGGTCAGCAGGGCCGCCCGGGCGTTGTCCCCCAGACCCAGGCCTTCCACCACGCCGCAGGCGATGGCCAGCACGTTCTTAACCGCTCCCCCCACTTCCGCGCCAATGACATCGGTCGAGGCATAGGGCCGGAAGGAGCGCGTACCCAAGGCAGCCACCAGGGCCTCGGCGAGAAGGGGGTCCGTGCAGGCCAGGGTGACGGCGGTTGGTCGCCCTTCCGCCACTTCCTTGGCGAAGGTGGGGCCGGACAGGACGGCGATGGGCGCACTGGGCAGGACGGTCGCGCAGACCTCTCCCATCAGCGCCATGGTTCCCTGTTCCACCCCCTTGGCGCAGAGGACCGCTGGCGCCATCGCGGGCCAGTGGTCGCTGGCCGTGGTCAGGACGGATCGGACGGCCTGGGCCGGGCAGACCACCAGGACCGCCTGGGCGCCGGACAGGGCTTGGGCCATGTCCGAGGTTGCCCGGATCCTGGGGTCCAGGGGGATATTGGGCAGATAGTCGGGGTTTTCCCGGGTCTCCGTGATCTTTCGGATAACCTCCGGCGCCCGCGCCCACAGCGTGACGGCGCGCCCGGCCCGATGGGCGGTCTGGGCCAGGGCTGTGCCCCAGGCGCCTCCGCCCAGAACCGTGATGGTTTCAATGGTTCCGCTCATGCCTCCCTTATGGCGGAAAAGCTTTGGGGGCTCAAGCGGGAGGAAGATCTCTTCCGGATTTGAGAGGCGCACGGTTTTCCACCTGTTGCCTCTTTCAAATGACGTCTCAAGCCCTTACAACAGCGTCATCATGATCAAACAGGCACCTTTGCGAATCGGAACCCGGGGCAGCCCTTTGGCGTTGGCCCAGGCCCACCAAGTCCGCGATCTTCTGATCGCCACCCATCCTGTTTTGTCCGAACCGGACGCGGTGCGGGTCGACGTCATCAAGACGACGGGAGATCTGGTTCTCGACAAACCCCTGTCCGAGATTGGGGGCAAGGGACTGTTCACGAAGGAACTGGATGAAGCGATGTTGGATGGTCGCATCGATATCGCCGTCCATTCCATGAAGGATGTCGCCACGGTCCTGCCGCCCGGGATCATCCTGCCTTGCATGCTGGAACGGGAGGACCCTCGGGATGTGTTCATCGGCCGGAATGGGGTGGCGCTCGCCAAGCTGCCCCGGGGCTCGGTGGTGGGCACGGCCTCCCTGCGCCGGGGGGCACAGGTCCTGGCCGCTCGACCGGATGTCTCCGTCGTGCCCTTTCGGGGCAATGTGCAGACCCGATTGGCCAAGCTTGAACGGGGTGAGGCCGCGGGAACACTCCTCGCGCTCGCCGGTTTGAATCGCCTGGGCATGGCCCATGTCGCAACCACCATTTTCGACACGGAAGTGATGTTGCCCGCGGTCGCTCAGGGGGCGGTGGGGGTCACTTGCCGGGAGGACGATCGCCAGGTCCAGGCGTGGCTTTCCCCCCTCGATCATCGGGAAACAGCGGTTTGCGTCACCATGGAGCGGGCTTTCCTGGCGCGACTGGACGGCAGTTGCCGGACGCCGATCGCCGGGTTGGCCCGGCTCGATTCTTCCGGCGAATGGATGTCTTTCCGTGGCATGATCATTCGCCCGGATGGTAAGGTTGTTCACGAAACAACGCGGGAAGGTCCTATTGCCGATGGAGTCGCCATGGGCGACGACGCTGGGTTCGAACTTCTTTCCAAGGCTGGCCGTGGGTTCTTTCGGGTCGGGTCGTAGATCAAAGCGCGGGTTTGGGTGAACGGGGTCGAGGCAAGTCCGCGGGCCGAGGCCCGAATTGCTTAGGGGCCTTGATTTGGACAAGATCTTGATTGGGGTTGGTTCTCGGATTCCGGGCTTCGGGTGTACCGAGACTCCCTGGGTCGATTCTTCCCATGAAGCCCCCCATATCGTGCCGGGGATATCCTATCCCAGGCAATGGGGCTCCGGTCCCCCTCGAATGATGGAATGACAGAAAGGTGGAACGTCCAGGGTATGCGCGCGCTGATCACTCGTCCGGCGGAAGACGCGGAACGCATCGCCACGCCCCTGCGTGCGCGTGGCGTGGAGATCATGCTGGAACCTCTGTTGGTGATCTTGCCCGCGGCCGGTCCCGCGCCGGTCCTGGACGGCGCCCAGGCCCTTCTGTTCACCAGCGCGAATGGGGTCCGGGCATTTCGCGCCGCGGTGGCCAATCGAACCTTGCCGGTCTACGCGGTGGGCGACGCGACGGCCAAGGTGGCGCGGGAGTTGGGGTTCACACAAGTGACCTCCGCCAATGGCGACGTGGGGGCTCTGGTCGACTTGGTGCGGTCGAAGGTCGCCCCTACGGCTGGCGATCTGGTGCATGTGGCTGGGTCCGTCACCGCGGGTGATCTGGCGGGGTCCCTGGCGGAGGCCGGGTTCACCGTGCGAATCGAGCGCCTTTACCAGACTCGGACCGCGGTTTCCTTGTCCAAGGAAGCGCGGCGGGCACTGGCCGAGGGGATGATCGACGCGGTCTTTCTCTTTTCCCCTCGGACGGCCAGGACATTTGTCGAGTTGTTGACGAAAGCCGGTTTGACCGGGGCCATGGAGCGGGTGACCATATACGCCCTCAGCGGCGCGGTCGCCGAGGAGGTCAAGGACCTGCCCAGCCGGGCCATGCGGGTGGCGAGCTCTCCGACCCAGGATGCCCTTTTGTCCCTCTGTGACGGGGATCTGAAGGGAGGCGGAAGCGTTGAGGAACAGAGCACGGACAATTCCGGTCGCGTCGTGCCGGAAGGGACCAGAAAAGGGGGATCTCCGGGAATGAACACACCATCCAAGGATGAGCGTCCAGCGGACGAGACCAAGGATGTCCGTTTGGCGGAAGAGGCCAAGGAGGACTGTCCAGCGGACAAGGTCGACGAGGCGGTCGCGGAACAGGGCGAGACGGACGGGTCCGAGGCTGAATTGAATACCGGCGCGGGGCAGGTCAAGGGGACTCCTTGGACCGCCGCCTCCGAGCCGAAGGATAAAACCGGGGAACACGGACCCGAGGGGGACGAAGGGGATGCCGCCTATGGGGGGTCGACCGGCCCCGCGCCCGAACAGGCGACTCCGGCGACACCGCGCAAAAAAGGCGGCGGGCTAACACTGTTCGTTCTTCTTCTGTTGGCTCTGGCCGCGGCCGCGGGAAGCTATCCCTGGTGGCGGCCCTTGGTGCCGGAAGCCGTCCGGACCTATTTGCCAGCGATTCCTGGCGCACCGGATTCCCCCAGGATGGTCGCCCTCGAGGGAACGGTGACCTCCCTGGACGGGCGGGTCGCCTCGGTGGAAGCCGCCATCGCGACCCTGAAGGCCGATCTGGGGACGGGCGTCGGAACGGCGGTGACCGACCGGATCGCCACCTTGGAACAGGATTTGGCCGCTCTCAAGGGCATGGCCGTGCCCGAGGGGAATGGGGCGGGACGCACGGAGGCGGGGAGCATCGCTTCCAGTCCCTCCCTGGGGGACTCCGATGTTGTCTTGGGTCTTCGGGAAGAATTGGACAACACTCAGGAAACCCTTGCCGACTTGCGTGCTCAGTTTGGTGACCTGGAGACCGCCCAGGCGGATCTGAAGGCCGATCAGGTGGCTCCTTCCACCGTTTTGGCCCTGTCTGGACGCCTGACGGAAATCGAGGGGATCGCCCGCCAGGCCAACACCCGGCGGAATTCGTCCTTGGCCCTGTTGTTGGCCGTTGGCCAGCTGCGCGAGGCCGCGGCCCAGGGGGAGCCCTTTGAGTCGGAACTGTTGGCCGTTTTGGCCATCGCCAAGGGGGCGGGGATGGACACCAAGGGGATCACCCCGCTCGATCCATTGGCCAAGACCGGAGTCAGCACCCGTGCCGCCCTGCGCTTCCAATTCGATGCGGTGGCCCGGGCCATTTCCCGATCCGTTCTGGCGCCGGAGGGGTCCGGCTGGATGGACAGGACCCTGGGTGCTCTGACCAATCTGGTGACCGTGCGGCGGGTCGACGGGGGAGACGCCGAGGGGGAGGGAACTCTCGACTTGGTCTCACGGGCGGAATCCATGGTGTTCCAGAATGATCTGGCCGGGGCGGTGGCCGTCCTTGGGAAGCTGACCGGTGCCGCGGCCGAGGCCGCCCAGCCCTGGTTGAGCGCCGCCAAGGCCAAGCTGACCGCCGAATCCGCTCTTTCCGGGTTGACCGCCGAGGCGCTTGCCGCGGTGGGGGCGGCCGATGCCTTGGCGCCGGTCGACTCGAAAACCGGGGCTTCGACCGGAATGGAGGGTTAGGGTCATGATCCGTATCCTTCTGTTTTTCATGGTCGCTACCGCGCTGGTCTTTGGCGCGGTCTGGGTGGCCGACCGGCCTGGCGCCGTCATGGTTGATTGGATGGGCTGGCGGCTCGAGACCTCCGTCATGGTCCTGTTGATCGGGCTCGTGGTCCTGGTCGCGCTGTTCGTCCTGGTCACTCGGATCCTGGGTGGTACCCTGCGTCTGCCCAAGACCATCGGCCGGAACCGCCGGGAGAAAAAGCTGAAACGGGGCACCTTGGCCCTGGGCGAGGGGATCGCCGCGGCGCGTGGGGGTGATGTCACGCTTGCCCGCAAGCTCTTGAAGGATGCCGAGAAGCTGGTGCCGGGGGCGGCTGGCGTGTCTCAGTTGTCCGCGGATACGGCCGCGGCCGCCGGGGATCTGGATTCAGCGGAGAAGGCCTATACGGCGATGCTCGACAATCCCCGTGTCCAGGCCAGTGGCCGCCGGGGCCTGTTGGAAACAGCCTTGGCTCGGGGGGACAAGGACAAGGCTCTGGTGATCGCGCGTGAGGCCATGGCCGCGGGGGTGGATGCCCCTTGGGCCATCGGCGCCCTGTTTCGCTTGTCCCTGGATAATCGGGCTTGGGACGACGCGGAAATCGCTCTGACCAAGGGGGGAGACGCGATTCTGTCTCCTCAAGACGATCACAAGGCCATTCGGGCGGCCCTGCTCTGTGCCCAGGCCCGGGATGCCGAATCGGCGGGCTCCAACACCGCAGCCGAACGGTTGGCCAAGCAGGCCCTGGACCTGAACCCCGAATTGGTGGAGGCCACCCTTATTCAAGCCCGCGCCCTGGCGGCGACGGGCAAGGAAAAGAAAGCCCATCAGCTTGTCATCGCCCACTGGCGCCGCCAACCCCATCCGGACCTGGACGCGTTCTACATGGCGCCCGTTCGGGATGGGGATCCGTTGAAGGCGGTGAAGCGGGCGGAAGACCTGGCCGCAGTCAACCCCGATCATCCGCGCAGCCACCTTTTGATGGCCCGGGCCGCCTTGGACGCACGCCTGTGGGGACAGGCCCGCCGAGACTTGGAACCCCTGGCCCATGGCCAACCCTCTCGTCAGGTGTGCCTGCTGATGGCCCGTCTGGAGGACGGGGAGAATGAGGATCTGGCCAAGGCCAACGCATGGCTGACCAAGGCCCTGAACGCCGAGCCAGATGCCCACTGGGTCTGTGAATCCTGTGGGGGGGTCCTTCCCACCTGGGAGCCTCGGTGTGGTGTTTGCGGGTCCCTGGGTTGGGTGTCCTGGCGGACAACCACCCGGGATCTGGCTCCCGCGGCGGAATAGGGGCGTCGTGCTCCCTCTGCATGATGATAATCCCACGACGGTCAGGCCGGTGGTCACCATCGGCCTGATTTTTGTTTGCCTGGCCGTTTTCCTTTATCAGTCCCAACTTTCCGAGCGAGAGAGTCGGGACATTCTCCTTTCCCATGGGTTTGTACCCCTGCGCCTTTTCTTGGATTTCCCGGGGGACGGGCCATTCCCCCCGCCGTCCCTTGTTACACTGCTGACCAGTGCGTTTCTCCATGGGGGGTGGTTGCACGTGCTTGGGAACATGCTCGTGCTTTGGGTTTTTGGGAACAATGTGGAAGACGCCATGGGACATGGTCGCTTCCTGGTATTCTATCTGCTTTGCGGGGCGGCGGCGGCATTCTTCCATGGCCTGAGTGCGACCCAGTCGGTGGTTCCCATGGTGGGGGCCTCCGGGGCTATTTCCGGCGTGATGGGAGCCTATATCCTGCTCTATCCCCGGGCGCGGATCCTCTGTTGGGCTTGGATTCTGGTCCTGCGCTTACCGGCGATGGTTTTCCTGGGGATTTGGTTCGGTCTGCAGGTTGTCTCCGCCCTCGGAGACGGGAATGGAAGCGTGGCCTGGTGGGCCCATGTGGGAGGCTTCCTCGTGGGAATGGCCTTGCTGATTCCCTTCAAGCGCCGGGGCGTGGCTCTGTTCCGGGCCCGGTCCACGGAAGGACCCGGACTCCGAACCGCGGCCCTTGGCCTTGGGCGCCGGGGCATGGGGCCACCCCCAACAGGGGCATTGGCGGGACGCATGCCCATGGTCTCCCTCCGCGTGCACCGGTCGCGGATCCGCTTTCCCGAATCCGGGCATTCTCCGAAGCGGAAAGGGCCTTGGTCCTGAAGACCGACGAGAGGCGTTTTGATGGGGCCATCCGGGATTAGCGGGATTTGTGCCTGCGCTCACTCATGATTCGTCATTCCCGCGTAGGCGGGAATCCATAAAAATACAGTGGCTTAAGAGTGCTTCAGAGCCTTGTTTCGATCCAACCGTCCCCCGATAAAGGCGGCGGCCTGGGCCAACGTGTTGGCCACGAAGGCGGCCCCGTGATCGCCTTTGGCCTCCACATCGGCCCCATAGCCAGTGCGGACCAGGATGGGTTCCGCGCCGACGGCCCGTCCCAGCTCCAGGTCAATGGCCTTGTCGCCGATTATGAAGGACCGGGTGGGGTCGAATTCGATGTCCGTCAGGGCCTGATCGACCAAACCGCGCTTGGGTTTTCTGCAGGCGCAGTCCGTATCGGTTCCGTGGGGGCAATGGTAGATCCCGTCAACGGCCACCCCTTCCTTCGCCAGGATGTCCCGGAATCGGGCGTGGACCGTGGCCAAGTCCTCCTCGGTGAAATACCCCCGGGCGATCCCGGACTGGTTGGTGACGACGATCAGGGCGAGTCCCAGATCCCGCATCATGCGCAATCCTTCCGCCGCGCCGGGCAGAAGCGTCAATTGTTCCGGTCGGGACAGGTAATGGGTTTCCACGTTGATGGTGCCGTCCCGGTCTAGGAGAACCGCCCGGCGGGGCACGTGTGTCATGAGATCTTATCCGGTCATGGGAGAGGGGAGGAATCGTCGGCTTGGCCTGGGACCCCCTGCGAGAGGGGGTGTGTTTCGGGCGCGACTTCCGGCAAGGTCAGGGTGAAGGTGGCGCCTTCGCCTTCGGTGCTCGAGGCCAGGACTCGCCCCCCCAGGGTCTGGTTCACGATATTGTAAACGATGTTCAGGCCTAGACCTGATCCACCGGAGCCCCGCTTGGTGGTGAAGAAGGGGTCGAAAATCCGCTTCAGGTTGTTTCGAGGAATGCCCACGCCATCGTCGGCGAAGGTCAAGCGCACCCATCCCGGGGAATCGGGAGTGACGGTCAAGGTGATGCTGCCCTTTCGGTCATCGGGAAAGGCATGGGTCAGGGCGTTCATGACCAGATTGGTCACCACCTGCGACAGGGCGCCCGGATAGCTGTCCATCTTGATGTCATCGGGACAGAACAGGTCCAGGGAGTGGCGGGTCTTTCTTAGGGCCGGACCCAGGCTGGGCAGAACCTCCGACAGGTAGCCACGCAAGTTGAAGGTCCGCCGGTTATCGCTGGATTGGTCGACGGCCACCTGCTTAAAGCTCTGGATCAGATCCGCGGCCCGGGTGATGTTGGACACCATCATGGCCGTGGCTTCGGCCGCGGTGGACAGATAGTCGCTGAAGTCCGATTTGCGGAGCCCTCCCTTTTCGAAAAGGCCTCGGAGGCTTTGGGTCTTTTCCTGTAAATGGGTCGCCGCGGTCAGGACGATGCCCACGGGGGTGTTGATCTCATGGGCCACCCCGGCCACCAAACCGCCCAAGGAGGCCATTTTTTCGCTTTCCACCAGGGTGTCCTGCGCCTCGCGCAGGTTCGCCAAGGCTCGTTCCGCGTTCTCCCGAGCGTCGCGGAGACCCTCCTCCAGAACTTTGCGTTCCGTGATGCTCGTCGTGACGGTCAGGATGGATGGCTGTCCTTGGAATTCAATGAGTCGCGCGGACAACATGAGCCAAAGGTCTTCATCTTTTGGGCCTTTGAAATGGGCTTCGAAACCGTTGACTTCTCCCGCCTCCTTCAATATCCGCAAAAAACTGTCACGTTCTTTCGATGATCGATAAAGGGTTCCGATTCGGTCTCGGCCCGTCCCCTTCTCAAGATTATAGGAGGTGAGGGCCAAGTCGTTGCAGAACAGGATTTCACCATCCTTCAGGGTCGTGACGAGAACGGGCAAGGGAATGGAATCCATCAGCAGACGCAGGGTTTCCTGAGCACGCTTGCGCTCGGTGATGTCCCCAATTCCCCCCACGACCCGCCCAACCCGGCCACGACCGTCGCGCAGGGCGACGCCATGTTGCCGGATCCAGATAATCCCGTTCACGGCCTGGAAGCGGTATTCGTGGGCGAAGCGGTCGGTGAGACCCTTGATATGGGCGCGTAGAATGGCCTGAAAGGTGTCGTGATCCTCCTCATGGATTCTTTTCACCCATTCGCCGACGCTGACGGTGGATCGCGCCTCGCCGATGATCTGCTGCAGTCGGGGGGACAACTCGATTTCATTGAGGGTGAGGTCCCAGTCATAAAGGCCGTCGTTGGCCGCGCGCATGATTTGGGCGTACCGGGTCTCACTGTCTTTCAAGGCTCGTTCCACCCGCCGCCGTTCGGTGACATCGCGCATGAGGGCGATTGAAAACCGCTCTCGCCCCAGGTTGGCGTGGGAAAACGAGACCTCGACGGGGAAAATCTTTCCGTCGGCCCGCCGGGCCAACAGTTCGGACACAACGGCTTCCATGTCCCCCTTGGAGGCCCGGACATCGGGTCCTTGGGGGATCAGGTCGACCAGGGTCTTTCCGGCCAGGGCCTCGGCCGGATACCCAAACATGGTTTGGGCCGCGGGATTGGCGGAAATGATCGACAGGGTGTCACCGGCGAAGGTCAGGATGGCGTCCCGGGCGGAGCGGACGATGGTGTCGGACTGGGCCATGGCCCGTTCCAGGGCGTCCATGACCCGGTTGTAGCGGAACGCGATGGCGCCGACCTCGGTGAAAGGTTCGACTCGAAGGCGGGCGTTTGGATCACCGGAGGAGGCTTGGGCCTCCATATCGTGGAACAGGTCGACCAAATCCGTTGTCGCCCCATGCTCGGAAATATTCAGTCCCCGGTCCTCGTCGTCGGGGGGAACCCGCAGACCTAATAGGTGATCCACCAGTTTGATCACCGGATATCCCAGTCCGAAGGCCCAAAGCCCACAGACCACCACGCCCAGGGCCTGGACGCCCAATTGGGACAGCCAATCCAACCCCGTGCCCAGGGCCTCTGGCCGACCGAATAGGGCGACGGCCAAGGTGCCCCAGATTCCGGGGACCAGATGGGCGGGGACGGCGCCGACCACGTCGTCCAGGCCCCAACGGGGCATGGCCCGTTCCGTGGCCAACATCAAAAGTCCACCAATCGCGCCGATAATCACGGCGTTCCCGGTCGAAACCGCGTGCGCGTTGGCCGTGATGGCCACCAGTCCGGCGATGGCGCCGTTCATGGCGACGCCCAGACTTAAGGTGCGTTCCCGCGACATGGATAGGATCGCCGGGGCGATGCTCCCCGCGGCCCCGGCGATGACTGTATTGACAATGATGCCCGGAACCCGCTCATCGATGGCGAGTGTGCTGCCCCCGTTAAAGCCGAACCAGCCCAGATACAGGAGCAGGGTTCCGAGGACGGCCAGGGGTTGGTCGCTGCCCTGGATGGATCGGATGGTGCCATCGGGGCCAAAGCGGCCCATGCGGGGACCGATGACCATGATGGAGGCCAGGGCCATCCAGCCCCCCAGGGAGTGAACCACGGTCGATCCGGCGAAATCGACGAATCCCAGGTTGGCCAACCATCCCCCGCTATTCCAGGCCCAATGCCCGTAAAAGGGATAGAAGACAATGGCCACGAGGGCGGCGATGGCCAGATAGCCAGTCAGGCGCATGCGTTCCGCCGTGGCGCCGGAAATAATCGTCGCCGCCGTGCTGCAAAACATGGCCTGGAACAGGAAAAAGGCGCCCTGCTTGGGGTCTCGGCTGAAGTCCATGGCCAAGGCATCCAGACCAATCAGGCCGTTCCAGGCGGGGCCAAACATGATTGTGTAGCCAATGGCCCAAAACAGCAGGACGGTCACGACGAAGTCGGCCATGTTCTTGACCGCGACATTGATGTTGTTTTTCGCTCGGGTGAAACCGGCTTCCAAGCAGGTAAAACCCGCTTGCATGAGAAAAACCAACCCCGCGCACAAGAGCACCCACGCCAGATCAACGCTTTCTCGTTCCGTCATATCGCGCTATCGCCTTGTGTCCATGGGGCTTTCCCGGAAAACGGCAGTTTAGACCGCCTCGCAGTACACCGCAATGCACCAGAAAGATTGTCTCAAACGCACTCTTGCATGGGGCGGAGGTTGGCATTATGGTCCGCGCTCCCGCAAGGTTGCCTCTCCGGTGGATTGCGTGGGAACGGGACAATGCCGCCTTAGCTCAGGGGTAGAGCAACTGATTCGTAATCAGTAGGTCCGCGGTTCGAATCCGCGAGGCGGCACCATGTTCTTACATCCCTCCCCAATCCGCTTCGCGGATGGCTCTGTTGGAAAGACCCGATCGGGTGCATAGGGGGGATGGGGTCAAGAGGTGTCCCTTCAAGGGATCCCCGTATTTTCACATGTCTTGGATCGTTCCCGTTTCTCCTTGCCATCTCTTCCGGTCGGAGGCCGCTTTGACCCGCCCATTGGTATCCGTGATTATCCCGGTTCACCAGGGAGAAGGCACGCTGTTGGCCAGCCTGGAGTCTCTGGCGGCGCAAACCCTTCAGGATTTCGAGGTCCTGGTTGTCGATGACGCCTCCACCGACCGGTCGGTGGATTTGGCTCGGGCCTGGGCCGATGGGCGGGCCAGGGTCCTGACCATGGACCAAAACGGAGGACCGGGGCTGGCGCGCAATCGCGGTCTGCGGGAAGCGCGGGGCGCCTTTGTGGCTTTCCTTGACGCCGATGACCGGGCGACGCCAAATCGATTGGCGCGTCAGGTGGAGGCCTTGGAGACCCATCCCGACCATGGATTCGTGGGAAGCTGGTTCGATATCGTCGATGGGACGGGCCGGGTGCTCCAAACGCGCCGCCCGACGCAGAGCCCCACTCTTTTGGCCTGGACCGCGACGCTTCATGGACCAATTCAGAACAGTACCTTGATGGTTCGCCGCTCCGCCGCGCCCGGGGATGGAAACCTGTTCGCGGCCTGCGGCCAGGGGGAGGGAGACCACGCCTATCGTCTTCTTCTCGGTCGGCGGCCAGGGCATCTGGTGCGGGAAGTTCTTTGTCACTATCTATCCGCCGGGCCGAGCGCCGCGACCCGGCGTCAGGTGCTCCATGGCGGGGCGACGGACACGACCTTGACGGCGGCCTATTTGACGACCCTGCTCCGGGTTCCCATCTCGGAACCCATGGCCGAGCGGATTCGCGCCATTCTCTTGGCTTTTCCCGATCAGTCGACGGCGGAGAATCGGGAAGCCGTCTCTCTCTTTCTGATGACGTTCCTGGCTTTTCGCCGGACGGCGCCGTCCTGGTGTGACCAGGATGAGCTGGATGCCCTAGAGGAGAGCTACCGCGTTCTCGCCGCACCCTTTCTGTGATGTCCAATCCTTGTAATCCGTGGCGTTTAGATCAAACCGCCTTAAATTCGGAATCGAATTAAAGCGGCTTGATCTAGAATCATATGGTTAGAGCATCGAGTGGACCGGAAAACCGGTTCCCACTTTTCCGCTCGATGCTCCAATACCCGACGTCCCCGAGGGCCAACGATATCCGTGTCGCCGCCATTCGGGGGCATCCCGAATCGTTCCATGATACCGAGGAAGCGTCCTCAGCCGAGCAAGGTCAGCATGGGGGCGCTGTCATCGATCTTCTTGATGTTGTCCAGGCCCTGGCGCATCTCGCTCATGATAAATTCGGCGCGTTTGACCGGCCCACCGCTGGTGACCTTGGGGAACAGGCGGATCCAGGCGTTCATTTTCACCGTCAACCCACAAAGAACGCCACCGATGGTCGTGTGATAGCTCTCGATCAGATGCTTCACCTTTTCGAACCGTTCCGCGGATATATCGTTCCACATGACTTTAGTGGAGCGGTCAAAATTCTCGAACCGACCGGTAATGGCCGCTGATAACTCGTTGATGGTGCTTTCCATCATGGTGCAGGTTTTCAGCAGGTTGGGGTCCTGCCTCAGCTGGTAGTTGTTTCGGATTTCGTACATGGAGCTGATGAACACTTCCAACAGGGGTGCCAACCGATCCAGACATTGTCGATAGTAGGATAGGGACAGAAATATGTCGCCGTAATCTTCCAGGAACTTAGGCACTTCGAGCATGGTGATCCCAAGTTTGTCGGCCATTTTCTGCAGGCGTTCCTTGGCCTTTTTCAAGTCCGGATCGCGGAACAGTTTGATGACATCCTCGAAATTGTTGATGACCAGATTGTCGTCCCCATAAATTTGCATGATCAAGGGGTAGGTGAACTTGGTCATATAGCTGGTGAGCTGTTTATTCTTCTCATCTGAGAGCTTCAGGAATTCTTGCTGGTTGACGGAGATACCGTGCTCCCGCAAAAGGATGCGGAGGGAAAAGACGTCGTAGCTTTCCATGGCGGATAGTTTGCGCAAGACGACCATATCCGGGTGAACGCCCTTTTCCGGATCCCATCCGAACAGTTTCGGCAGGTCGCGCACTTCGACCTGCCCACTGCCCGTGGAAAGATCCTCGAACATTTCGATAACAGAGAGAAGTTTGGCGTTCTTGATCATTCGGGCCCGGGCGAGGGCGGGTGTTTCCAGTGGGATGATGTGAAGCGGCAAGACGAACAACGAATCCATGTCGCTGTCTTCAATGGGTGTGTGCTTGCGTTCCTCGACCAACATGCCTGCTTGTTCCCGGTCCTGATATCTTGGCGCGGGTCCCGCCGCCCTTGTGGTTTGGGATCCCAGGGACAGAATAGGGGAGAAACCCTGTCCAAGGCTTTAACGAACGCGATCGTCAGGGAAAAGCCACCGTCGCCTAGGACTGATTACTGTATCGGAGGGGATTGGCCCTGTCTTGACAAAACCGCCATGACGGATTCGACTCCGCCTTGGGAGATCGTGGATTTTCATTGCCTTTGCCTTGCTTCTCGGTTCAATCCTGGGGCTCTGGACGGCATGGGATGGCCCTGATAAGGTCCGCGCCTTCCCGGATCCAATCGGTCCGGCGTCTCCGTTTTCCCACGACCGTTCCCCTTGTCGAGGACCTATCGGCGTGATTCCACATAACGCCCTGGACCCTACCATCCATACGTCGAGCCGCGTTTTGGTCGGCCGTTTAGCCAGGGACTTCGTAAGGCCCCGCTGGGCGACCATTGTCCATGGCCTGGCCTGGATGCTGGTTCTGGCCGGAGCGACGGTGGCCGTGGCCCATATGCTCAAGCCCGCCATTGACGGTATCGTCCATGGGGGAAAGCCCGATGCCCTCTGGGCCATTGGTGGGGGAATCCTCCTGGCTTTCACGGTCAAGGCCGTCTCCAACTTCTTCAGTGTTATCCTGGTGGCGAAGGCGGGGCTTGGCGCCGTGTCCGATGCCCGGGATCGGCTGTACCGCCACATCGCGGGCATGGACCTGGCTTTCTTTCAGACTCATTCGGCCAGTGGTTTGGCCTCCCGTTTCACCGTCGATTTGCACCAAATGCGGTTGGCCGTGTCCAACGGGCTGATCAGTCTGGGTCGGGACTTGGTGACCTTGGTTGGTTTGGTCGCCCATACCATCTGGCTGGATTGGCGCATGGCCCTGCTGGCCTACGTGGCTCTGCCCGTGGCCATCTGGCCGGTCAGTCGGATCGGGCGGCGCATTCGCCGCATCGCCTCGCGGACTCAGGAAGAACTGGGGGGATTGAACGCCCGTTTGACCCAGACCTTGCGGGGGATCCGCATGGTCAAGATCTTCGGTGCCGAGGACTTCGAACGGGCCCGCGTTCATGCCCTGATCGAAACGGTTCGCGCCCAGACCTTCAAGGCGGAATGGACCCGGGCCTTGGTGACACCCGTCATGGAGGTCTTTGTTGGCGTCGCCGTGGGCGCGGCCCTGTTCTACGGCGGGGATCGGGTTCTGCGCGGGGAGGTTACGCCGGGCGACCTGACCGCTTTCCTGGGCTCCTTGCTGTTGGCCTATCAGCCCGCCAAGCGCTTAGCCAATCTGCATACCATTCTGCAGGAAGGATTGGCGGCCGCGGATCGGATGTACCACTTGATGGACTTGCGTCCGGCGCTGACGGAAGCGCCCGATGCCACCCCCCTGGATCCGGGTCCAGGTCGGGTGCGGTTGGAGGCGGTAACCTTCGCTTATCCCAGTTCCCATTCCAGTCCAACGGTAGCGGATATCCAACCCCCTCCCGCGCTGAAGGACGTGACCCTCTCCCTTGAGCCGGGCACCGTGACCGCCCTGGTTGGCCCATCGGGCGCGGGGAAGTCCACCCTCATGAATATGATCCCCCGATTCCATGATCCGGTGAACGGGCGGATCACAATCGATGGGCGGGACCTTCGCGGAGCAACCTTCCAGTCGATTTGGGGCTCCATCGCCTTGGTGAGCCAAGAGGTGGTTATCTTCGACGACTCGGTGCGGGCCAATATCGCCTATGGGTGTCCGGAGGCCGACGACGCGGCCATCGAGGCCGCCGCTCGTCGGGCCGCCGCCCACGACTTCGTCGCGGCCTTGCCCCAAGGGTATGAGACCCTGCTGGGAGAACAAGGAACTCGTCTGTCGGGGGGGCAGCGGCAACGCCTGTCCATCGCCCGAGCCTTCCTCAAGAACGCGCCGATTTTGCTTTTGGATGAACCGACCTCGGCGCTTGATACTGAATCGGAACGATTCATTCAGGCTGCTTTGACCGATCTGATGGCCGGACGGACTTGCCTGATCATCGCCCATCGGCTGAGCACCATTGTCGGGGCCGATACCATTCATGTGATGGAGAATGGCATGATCGTCGAGACGGGAAATCATGGCGCGCTTTTGGCCCAAGGGGGGATTTACGCCCGGTTGCATGCTGCCCATGCCCTGGGCGCATGATCTTTCCCCACTGGATCCGAGGGGAAAAAATCCATCGATTCCGATGGATAGATGCCCTATCCTTGCCACGCTAGGAAACCGGTGTTGGCCCCAAGGCCAACCCCAAATTGGGGAGCCGAAACAAAAGCGTGGATCGGCTCCCGCCAAGGGAGTGATATTCGGTGTGGGATGAGGTCTGAAATCATGCATCTCGCCACCGCGGCGGACATTCTGTCCGCGGCGATGGAGGCCGCTCCCGATGGCCTGTTGATCCTGGATAGCCAAGCCCAGTTGGTTGCGTTCAATTTAGCGGCGGAACGCCTCTTCGGTCGACGGCGCGAGGAATTGCTGAATCGCAATGTCTCCGAATTGCTGGGCGAGAAATTCGCCACCATCACCGCCCTGCTGGGTCGCGACCCCGATGGCGTGGCTTCGGAAACCAAACGCTACCTGACGATTTCTCCACCGAGTGGCCTTTCGGTCACCGTGGAAATGACCTTCAGCGCCACCGAGGTTGCGGGCAAACGGTACCACGTGGCCTTGGCCCGGGAAGCCTCGGTCATGCCGACCGGCCCGGATACTTGGCTGGAGACGGAGGAACGTCTGGGGAATTTCGCCGCCAATATGCCGGGCATCGTCTTTCAACGAGTCCTGCGGCCCGACGGCACCCTTTATTACCCCTTTTTCTCCGCGGGCGTGGAGGAGGTGCTGGGCTTTCAGCCCGAGGAAATTTCCGTCGCCCGCGACGGCAGCTTGGACGCCATCCATTGGGCCGACCGGGACAGATATCTGGAGAACGTCAACCGGTCCGCGGCCACCCTGGGGGTTTGCCTGGAGGAATTCCGAGCCATCGGACGGGACGGCACGGTGAAATGGCTTTCCGGGACCGCCCAACCTCAGACCATGCCCAATGGCGATGTCCTGTGGGATGGTGTTCTGATTGATGTCACCGACCGCAAACGGGCCGAGCTGTGGCTTGAAATGATCATGAACCATGCCGCCGACGGCATCGTAACCATTTCCGAGGATGGACTGATCGAATCCGTGAACGCCGCGGTCGGCGCGGTTTTCGCCTATGATACCGACGAATTGATCGGTCAGAACGTCTCCGTTTTGATGCCTGAACAAGACCAAGGTGAGTACAACGATTATCTGAAACGCTACTTGACCACGGGCGAGGGGACCCTGATCGGGACGGGTCCCCGAGAGTTGAAGGGCATGCGTAAGGACGGGAGCGCCTTCCCCCTGGAAATGGCCTTGTCGGAGGTTTTGACCGAAGGCCGGCGTATTTTCATCGGAGTGATCCGCGATATCACCCAGCGCAAGGAGACGGAAAACGCCCTAGCCGCCACCCAGCAACGATTGCAGAATATCGCCGACAACGTTCCTGGGTTGGTCTTCCAGCGCATGCTGACCGTCGATGGGGAACTCGTGTTTCTTTACATTAGCAACGGGGTGCGAGAAGTCCTGGGGGTCGAATCCGATGCTTTGCTGAAAAACGGCACCCTGTTCCTGGACGCCATGGCACCCGACGATCGGGATCTGTTCCTGGAAAGCCTCAAGCAGTCGGCCGCGACCCTCGAACCGATGGAAGATGACATCAAGGTCATTGGCATGCAGGGGGACGAACGCTGGTTGCGGGGTTGGTCTCGGCCCCACCGCCTTCCCAATGGCGATGTGGTCTGGGAAGGGGTCGCCTTGGATGTTACCGACCGGAAACGGGCGGAAGGGCGTCTAACTTTTCTGGCTTATTACGATCCCCTGACAGGTCTGGGCAATCGGTCCCTCTTCGTCGAGCGGTTCGAGCGGGCCCGTCAGTTCGCTCGCAACATGGGGACTTGGGTCGCGGTCCTGTCCCTGGGTCTCGACCGGTTCAGCATCATCAACGCCACCATCGGCCATACCATGGGCGACCGGGTCCTGGTCGCCGTGGCCCGGCGCTTGCAGCAAAGTCTGGACGCTGGGTCCATCGTCTGCCGGGCGGGGGGAGACCGCTTCCTGGTTCTGCTGACGGGCCTGTCTAACCACGCCGATCTGTTCGAATCCGTTGAAGTGCTGCAAGGGGCCTTCGCCCAACCCCTGGAATTGGATGGCCAACAATTCGACATGACCGTGTCCATCGGTGGCGCGATTCATCCCAACGATGGGGATAACGCGGAAACCCTCATTATGCACGCCGACGCGGCCCTGCACCGGGCCAAGGCCGGGGGGGGGCGGAGCCTTCCAGATGTTCACCGAGGAAATGGGCGCTCGGGCCGCCCAGATGCTGACCATGCAGAACCGCTTGCGGCGGGGTCTGGACAGGCGGGAATTCGTCGCCTACTTCCAACCCCAGGTCGATGTTCAAACGGGCGAGATCACCGGTTGCGAAGCCCTGGCCCGCTGGGTGAGCCCGGAGGATGGCTTGATCTCCCCGGGTAAGTTCATTCCGGTGGCGGAGGAATATGGCCTGATCGACGCCATTTGTGTTCAGGTCCTGTCCGATGCCTGTCGATGGACGTCCGAGTGGCGCAGCCGTGGTCTGCCGGAGGTCACCGTCGCGGTGAATATTTCCGGTCGCCAATTCCATAATTCCCGGCAGCTGATCCAAATCGTCGAGGAAAGCCTGGCCACCTATGCGTTGAACCCGGAATGCCTGGAGTTGGAGCTGACCGAAAGCTCCGCCATGAATGACCCGGAAAACGCCATCAACGTGGTCAACTTGTTCCGGGAACGGGGGGTATCCTGTTCCATCGACGATTTCGGCACGGGCTATTCCTCCCTGTCCGTTCTCAAGCGGTTCCCCATCCGCAAGCTTAAGATCGACCGCAGCTTTGTCATGGATGTGACCACCGACAGCAATGACGCGGCCATTGTCCAAGCCATCATCGCCATGGCCCATGCCCTGAATCTGAAGGTCGTGGCGGAAGGGGTGGAAACCCTGGAGCATCTGGATTTCCTGAGCAAAGTTGGTTGTGACTCCATTCAGGGTTACCTGTTCTCCAAACCCCTTCCTGGGGAGGAGATGGCCGCCATGCTTGCGGCGGGCAAGCCGATCCCCAAGCCCCAGGATGTCTGATCCCATCCTGACCAGGGCGCCGAAATCTAATTAACTTCAATTGAAGTTGACAGCCCCGATCCGGGACGGCACCTTGCCTTCTGAATAAGCCTTTGCGACCAGGGTGGCCCCCCGTTGGGATCGAACCCACGTTTGGATATGTAATTTGAATTCTAATATTTTAACTTAATTCATTTGGTTATGAGTATTTCCTTACAACTTGGATTGAGTGCTTTGACCGGGTGTGGAGCGCCTGTGATTTATTCCGAGTCAGGTATGGATCCGGGGGAGTCTCCTCTGGGTGTGGGCATCACGGGCGCGATGGGCCCATGGAAGAGGAGACCAGCCTTGGCCGCCGAGGTAAAACATTCCTACACCGTTCCTTGCGCGTCTTCCTTTCGGGACGAGGCTTTGGCCCTGGCCGACCGGAGGCGGGTCAACGTGGGGGATTTGGCCCGCTCGGTGATGCTGGTGGTCCCACCTTTGGAAATCGAGGGATTTCCAGATCCCGGTGAACCCCAGGCGGGGGATCGCGAGACCGTGGTCCTGAAGTCCGGCCCTTCGGAAGGGCGGCCCTGGCGCCGAAAACCACGTTTGCAGGTGCGGATGATCAAAGGCGTCTCGGTCCCTTTTATCCGCCGGGCCATCGGTCTCGCTCTGGCCATGGAGCAAGGTGCCGTGGCGGTGTCCATTGGCGGCACCAGCGCCCAGGAAGCCGAGGCCGCCGAGGACGCCCGGCGGGACCTGGAACGAAGAATGAGGGCGATGCATTCCGAATTTGAGCGTGAAAAGGCGCAAATGACCCAGGAATCAACCGACATTCGGAAAGAAGTCGACCGTTTGCGGTCCATGGTCGAAGTTTTGATGGGAGATCCCATTCCCGGTGGCATAAACAGCCATGGGGAGGCCCTATTTGTCATGGGATTTGCCCCAGGATCCTGGCCGGATAGCCGGGAATTGAAAAGTCGGTTCCGGATGTTGGCGACCATCCATCACCCGGACAGTGGTATGGGGAGTCACGTCCGCATGAGTCAGCTCAACCAAGCCATGGAATATTTGCGAAACCGGTAGGGTGGTTTCCAAACCGGTCCGAATCTTCGGCCCCTTGGCCCATTGAATGGCTCGGGATATGCTGCCTGAACCATGGATCCCATATCCAGGGGACGATAAATTAAAATCGGCTATTCAAGGCTGGTTTCCGACCTTTTTCACAGTCCAAGAACGATATCCCATTGGAGGAGACATCCATGAAGCGGCGTGATTTCCTGACGACGGCGGCCACGGTCGGCGCGGCGGCGGCCTCGGTCCCCCTGGCGGCTCCCGCCCTTGCGCAGGAGCGGATCGAATGGAAGATGGTGGCACCCTGGCCGAAGAACGCACCGGGGGTTGGTGTCAACGCCCAACGGTTCGCCGATATGGTGACCGAAATGTCTGGTGGCCGGCTAACCATCATGCTCTTCGCCGGGGGCGAACTGGTCCCGCCCTTCGAGGTTCTCGACGCCGTGCAAAGCGATATCGCCCAGCTTGGCCATGCGACCCCCTATTATTGGCAAGGCAAGGCCAAGGCCCTGAATCTGTTCACCACCGTTCCTTTCGGTCTGATGGCCTGGGAGATGAATGGGTGGCTGACCTTCGGCGATGGTATGGCCCTATGGGAGGAAGTCTACGCGCCGATGGGCGTGAAGCCTTTCTACGCGGGCAATTCCGGTAGCCAGGCCGGGGGTTGGTTCAACAAGGAAATCAACACCTTGGATGATCTGAAAGGCCTGAAGATGCGGATCGCGGGCCTCGGCGGGGAGGTGATGCGTCGCCTGGGCGCGGCGACGGTCCTAACCCCCCCGGGGGAGATCATGCCCGCCCTGATGTCCGGTGCGGTGGATGCCGCGGAATGGGTCAGTCCTTGGCTCGATATCGCCTTTGGCCTGCAAAAGGCGGCGAAGTACTACTACATGCCCGCCTTCCACGAGCCCGGCCCCTCGTTGGAAGTCATCGTCAACCAAGCCCGTTACGACGCCCTGCCCAAGGACCTGCAAGCAATCATCAAGTTCGCGGCCCATGCGACCAATTCCATCACGCTGGCCGACTTCACCTACAACAACACCATGGTCTTCGACAGCATGCAGGAAAAGTATCCGGAGATCGGGATCCGGACCTTCTCGCCGGAGATCATCGAGGCAATGGGTAAGGCGACGACCGAAGTGCTGGAAGAGATGGCCGCCGAGGATCCCATGACCGCCAAGGTCTACGCCTCTTTCAAGGCTTATAACGAAAAATGCGCCAAGTACCAGGCCCACGCGGACCTGCCCACCTTGCGCAACCGGGAAATCGCCCTGGGTCTGACCAAGGGTTGAGCGCCACGGATGGGGGCCGCGCCCCCCATCCCCCTTGCCCGGGACAGCGAAGGTCTCCCGACTCCTTGATGTTTGCTATCAACAGGCGATGACAGGCGATGACAGGATAGGGCGTGGACAAGGTCACGCGTTCCCGTGGACGGATAAAGAAAAGGCCCAGGTGGCTCCCCCCCTGGACCTTCTTCGTATCCTATTCCGTCCGTCCCCCAAAGGGGATGGATGGAGGCCGCCTAACGGCGATCCCCCAGGAACATCAACAGGAACTGCATCAGGTTGATGAAGTTCAGGTACAGGCCGAGCGCACTGAACACAGCCAGCTTGGTCTCGGATTCTTGGCCCATGCCCGCGTAGTAGCGCTCCTTGATGGCCTGGGTGTCGTAGGCGATCAGGCCCGAGAACACCAGCACGCCGCCAGCGGAGATGACAAACATCAGCATGGAACTGCCCACGAAGATATTCACGATACCCGCGATCAAGATTCCGATCAGCCCCATGAACAGGAACTTGCCGAAGGCCGACAGGTCCCGCTTGGTGGTGTAGCCATACAGGCTTAGGGAGGCGAAAGCCGCGGCGGTGATGAAGAAGACGCGAACCACGCTCTCCCCGGTGTAGACCACCAGCAGAGTCGAAAGACTGATCCCCTGCAGGGACACGAAAGCCCAGTAGAAGGCCTGGGTGGCCGTCGCGCTCATGCGCTGACCGGCGAACATAACCAGGAACAAGAGGGCAAGCGGGGCGAAGACCGCGATCATGCCCATGCCATTCAGACCGATCAGCTGTCCTTCGGGGGTCACCTGATAGAACATGCTGGCCAGCGAGGTGTGCACCACCGCGAGCGCCACCAGGCCCGACAGGAGCAGACCGGATGCCATGTAGTTGTACACACTCAGCATGAAGGAGCGCAGTCCGGCATCCACTTGGGCCTCCGCCCGCGTTCCAGCCTGGGACCGCGACAGATGCGCTTGTCTGATGTCGTCGACCATATTTTCCTCTTCGATCTCTCAAATCGTGTTGTGAACCGATCGAGGGTTGTCCCGTGAGACAGTTTGTCACGAACCCCTCGCATCCTAATATGGCATGGATTTCGAAGGAATCAACGGATACTCGTCGGAAACGGATCGCGGGTTTTCCCAGTAATATTTGTGTATATCGCATGCCATGATTTCGCCTTCTTTGGAAGACTTGCGGCGACTCGCGCCTTTTCTGAAACAGGGAATTGGCGAATCGGTGGACGTTCAGGATCCTAGGCGGATCGCTTCCGGATCCTGTCCGGCGACCAGGGTCCGTGCCCGGGCCTGTCCGTTGACGGCGTAGCAGTAGACACAGCCATGGGCGCAGGTGTCATAGGCGCCAATATCCCGGGACTGGGCACAGGCGCAGGTCGGTCGGTGGGGTTTGGCGTTCGGTGCGATGGGTCGCCCCGCGATCCGCGAGAGACGCGCGGCGTCCACGCAGGCGGCCTCGGTTACTCCGGGGACCAAAAGGTCCGGCTGGGCGCAGAGGGACACCCGAAGCCCCCGGTCCGCGGCCAATCCCGCCAGCTCGGCCAGAAGGCTTTGTTTCGCCTCCAGTGGGGGATCGATCCAACCGAGTCCCGCGACTTTGTCCAGGCGCCGGATGGCCTTTTTGTAGGGTTGGAGGAAGGAAACCACGACTTCGTCCGTCAGGGTCAGGCTGGCGATCCGGTCGGCCAAGCGGGCGAAGGTTTCCCGGTGGTGGAGAGCCGGGGTTTGGCGGGAGAGGACAATGGGGTCGTACCGCCAGACCAGCCGGCCAGGGCCGTGGGCGCGGGTGATCTCCTCCATCACGGCCAAGGCTTGGTTTGGCGCCGGTGTGCCGCCATCCAGGGACGCGGGCAGGCCGGTCACCGTATAGTGGATGATAAAGGGATCTCCTCGCTTGGCCACCCGGTCGAGTTGGGGCAGAAAGGGCCGGGCGTTGCGGGTCCAGAAGACGAAACCATCCACCGCTCCGATCTCCAGGGAGATCCGGCTTGGGGGACCGCCGTAGGGGTTGCGGACATCCACCCACCCGGCGTCAAGCCGCCGCGCGAACCAAGCCCCATGGAAGGCGGGAATGTCCGTTCGGTAGCTGGCGGAGATGATCATCGGGATCCCGGGGCGTCACCGTGCCCCGTTAGCCCATCATCGAGGGACACAGACCCGAGGCGCAGGCCGGAGCTCCACAGGGCGCGGCGGGCTGGACCGGGGCCTTGGGGCCGCCGATGTTCGGCGCCATCAGGGTCTTGTGGACCTGGGTGTCGCCGCATTCGGGGCAGGACAACCCCTTGGTCTCGGCCTTGGCGTCATAATCGGCCATGTTGTCGAACCATTGCTCAAAGACGTGGTCGTGGGCGCATTCTAGGCTATAACGGATCATTCCTTGGGTCCTCGTCATGGGGCGTCGCCTGTGGATATCCTTATATTCCCCTCGGACACCCGCGGAAAAGGGGCAAGAGAAGCGCTTTTCGCGGCTAGCCGCTTGGCAGTCTCGGGGCCTGAGTGCTATTCTCCGCCCGCCCCAGACCGGGGAAACGGGCTTTCAATGATGATAAGCGCCTGAATATATGAGAAAAAAAACCTCTCAGAGAGTCTGTTGCAGGCGCTCGAGGTGTCTCCTATATAGGGAATAAGCGTGCCCAAGGGGGGCGCGGTATCATCAATTCGGAACCGTTTCGCGACGGGGACGGCCCATGATCCACCTGGATTGGGGCTCCGTCCGTGCCGGTTTCCGGGGATCCACCGCGATGCCATCGTGGTCGCGGAGAGTCCGCCAATCGGGAGAGTATGAAAGATGAGCAAGGTTATCGGCATCGACCTGGGCACGACGAACTCGTGCGTGGCTGTCATGGACGGCAAGGATGTCCGCGTTATTGAAAACGCCGAGGGTGGCCGGACGACCCCCTCCATGGTCGCCTTCACGGAATCCGGTGAGCGTCTGGTGGGGCAGCCCGCCAAGCGTCAGGCGGTCACCAACCCTGAGAACACTCTTTTCGCGATCAAGCGCCTGATCGGGCGCCGCTACGGGGACCCCACCGTCGAAAAGGACAAGGGTCTGGTTCCCTATCGTATCGTCAAGGGGGACAACGGCGACGCCTGGGTTGAGTCCCGGGGCGAAAACTACTCACCGTCGCAGATTTCCGCCTTCATTCTTCAGAAGATGAAGGAAACAGCCGAGGCTCACCTGGGGGAAAGCGTCACCCAGGCGGTCATCACCGTTCCGGCCTACTTCAACGACAGCCAGCGTCAGGCCACGAAGGACGCGGGCAAGATCGCGGGTTTGGACGTGCTGCGCATCATCAACGAGCCCACCGCCGCGGCGCTGGCCTACGGCATGGACAAGAAAAACGGTGGCACCATCGCGGTCTTCGACCTGGGTGGCGGTACCTTCGACGTGTCCATCCTCGAAATTGGCGATGGCGTGTTCGAGGTGAAGTCCACCAATGGCGATACCTTCCTGGGTGGCGAGGATTTTGACGCCAAGATCATCGAATATCTGGCCGATGAGTTTAAAAAGGACCAGGGCATCGACCTGCGGTCCGACCGTCTGGCCCTTCAGCGTCTGAAGGAAGCCGCCGAAAAGGCCAAGATCGAGCTGTCCAGCTCCATGCAGACCGAGGTGAACCTCCCGTTCATCACCGCCGATCAGTCCGGCCCGAAGCACCTGAACATCAAGGTGACCCGGTCCAAGCTGGAGGCTCTGGTGGATGACTTGATCCAACGCACCATCGATCCCTGTAAGAAGGCCCTGGCCGATGCCGGGGTGAAGGCCAGCGAAATCGACGAAGTGATCCTGGTCGGTGGCATGACCCGCATGCCCAAGGTCCAGGAAACGGTGAAGTCCTTCTTTGGCCGGGAGCCCCACAAGGGCGTGAACCCGGACGAGGTTGTCGCCTCCGGCGCCGCCATTCAGGGTGGGGTGCTGAAGGGCGACGTGAAGGACGTGCTGCTGCTCGACGTGACCCCGCTGTCGCTCGGGATCGAGACCCTGGGTGGTGTGTTCACCCGCCTGATCGACCGCAACACGACGATCCCGACCCGCAAGTCGCAGACCTTCTCGACCGCCGAGGACAATCAGACCGCGGTGACGATCCGGGTCTTCCAGGGTGAGCGGGAAATGGCCGCGGACAACAAGATGCTTGGCCAGTTCGACCTGGTGGGTATTCCGTCGGCCCCCCGTGGCGTGCCGCAGATCGAGGTGACCTTCGACATTGACGCCAACGGCATCGTTAACGTGAGCGCCAAGGACAAAGCCACGGGCAAGGAGCAGGTGATCCGCATCCAGGCCAGTGGTGGTCTGTCGGACAGCGACATCGACCGCATGGTGCGCGACGCCAAGGCCAATGCCGAGTCGGACAAGAAGCGAAAGGAAGCGGTGGAAGCCCGCAACCATGCCGATGGTCTGCTCCACTCCACCGAGAAGAACCTCAAGGAGTATGGCGACAAGGTTCCCACGGCGGACAGGGCGAAGATCGAGAGCGATCTGGCCGATCTGAAAGGGGTGATGGACTCTGGCGACGCCGACCAGATCAAGGCGAAGACCGACGTTCTGATGCAGTCCGCCATGAAACTGGGTGAAGCCATCTACGCCGCCAGCCAGGATGGCGGCGAAGGTGCCGCCGAGGGGGGTCCGCAGACCGGTCCGGTCGACGATGGGGTTGTGGACGCCGACTTCGAGGAAGTCGACGACAAGAAGAAAGACTAATCACACGGCATCAAGGGCCGGGATTTCCCGGCCCTTGACCCATGGGCAGGCGTAAAGTCCGGCCTTTGGACCGTTGTGTTCCGGCGCCATTGGGCGTCGTTCCGCCTTCCGCTTTCCCAAACCCCAAGGACAGACCCGAAAACCATGAGCAAACGGGATTTCTACGAGGTTCTGGGCGTCGAGAAGAACGCCTCGGGCGATGACCTGAAACGGGCCTATCGCAAACTCGCCATGCAAAACCATCCAGATCGCAATCCGGATGACAAGGAGGCCGAGGCCCGGTTTCGGGAAGTGAACGAGGCTTACGAGATCCTCAAGGACGAACAGAGGCGCGCCGCTTACGACCGCTTCGGCCATGCCGCCTTCGAACAGGGCGGAATGGGGGGCGGCGGACGCGCCAGCGACTTCGGATTCGGTGGGGGATTCGCCGACATTTTCGACGAAATGTTCGGCGAATTCATGGGTGGCGGTCGCCGGGGTGGCGGGGGCGGAGCCATGCGTGGCGCCGACCTGCGTTACAACATGGAAATCACCCTGGAGGAAGCCTACGCGGGCAAGAAAACCTCCATCCATGTCCCGACCTCCGTGGGCTGCGACTCCTGTACTGGCACCGGCTCCAAGGGTGGCAAGGCGCCGGACACCTGCCCGACCTGCCGGGGCGCGGGCCGGGTGCGGGCCCAGCAGGGCTTTTTCACCATCGAGCGTCCCTGTCCCACCTGCCACGGCCAAGGCAAGATCATCAGCGACCCTTGCGGCGAGTGCGGCGGATCGGGTCGCAGGCGCAAGGAAAAGACCTTGGAGGTCACCATCCCCGCGGGTGTCGAGGAAGGCACTCGGATTCGATTGTCGGGGGAGGGTGAAGCGGGCATGCGGGGCGCGCCAGCGGGGGATCTTTACATCTTCCTGGCGATCAGCCCTCACCGGATCTTCCAGCGGGATGGCGCCAACATCCATTGCAAGGTGCCCATTCCCATGGCCACCGCGGCCCTGGGGGGATCCATCGAGGTCCCGACCATCGATGGCGGACGGGCCTCGCTCACCATTCCAAAGGGGACGCAGACGGGCAACCAGTTCCGCTTGCGGAGCAAGGGCATGAGTGTGCTGCGCAGCACCTCGCGCGGGGATATGTTCATCCACGCCAGCGTGGAAATCCCCGTGAACCTGACCAAGCGTCAGGAAGAGCTGCTGCGTGAATTCGAGGATGCCGGGGACAAGAGCGCTGAATCCGACGGGCACAGCCCCGAATCCAACAGCTTCTTCCGCAAGGTGAAGGAGTTTTGGGAGGATCTGACGGACTAGACTGCTCCGCGATCACGTTGGTCCGCCTTCTGCTGAATGGTCACCCTTGGTGGGACCTGAGGCAACTTCGACGCAAGGACACTGTAAGCGGGCCGTTTCGGATTGATTGGACCTCGCACTGGGGTTCCAGTTCTTTTGAGTGTGTTCTAGTGGATCGACCGAGACATTTGAGTCCTTCGGGAGTTGGCCACGGAGACAACCTAACCAACTCAAATGTCACGATAAGTTGATCCATCAATCCAGAATCCCAGTGGCTCGAAGCGAATGATTCGAACCACTAGAAGAGGCCTACCACCATGGGATTGGGCGCTTCCGTCATGCGAAGGGTGTCGCCAGTTCGAGTCGGATACCGCCTGGGATAAGGCAAATGAAATGGCGTGCCACCGATTCCGCGTTGATGGGGCGCGGTGTAAATTCCATTTGCACACCCGGATGCGTGCGGACCCGTTCGTAGATCTGATCAAGGATTGCCTCATTCGCGACGCGGAGCGCCAGATGGTGAAGCCCTACATTCCGCGTGCGGTCAAAGGCGACGGCGGTGTCCGGGTCCGAGACCCGCCATAACGTCAGCAGGATTGTCCCGTCCGAAACGAAGACGGCGGGGTAATCGGGTTTCCCCCCAACAATACGGAAACCGAGGATCGAACAAAAAAAATCCTGGGTTTCGTCAAGGTCGCGCACGGCCAAACCAATATGGTGCGCTCCTTGTGTCACGGCCTGTGTCATCCTGTATCCCTTCCAAGCCCGCTCAGCTCATCCGCCGTCCAACGGGGTGTGATATGCTGTGAACAGTTCCAATCAAACGCGACCAGATCAATCACGATCGCGGCTTCGGGGTGCGCGGTATAATCCGCCGTCATCAAGCGCGAGACCAAGCGTGGATCGTCTGTCCGTTCGATTCGAGACGCGGTGCCAATCACTTTCAGCCGCTTTCGGTGGGCATAATCGACGAGAATGAGGGCAACACGGGGGTCCGCCGCTAGATTTCCGGCGGTTTGGTATTGCCGATTGCCCGTGTAGTCCGCGAACCCAAACCGTCCGGGATCAAGCACGCGCAGAAAGCCACGTGGTCCTCCGCGATGCTGGACATAGGGCCATCCGGATTGGGTCACGCTCGCCAAATAGAAGCTGTCCCGTGCCCCAATGAACTGGATCTCCCGTTCCGTAAAAAGATCCGCGCCTGAACCGGCGCGAGCCTCCATCATTTCGTAGTGTGATCGAGAGCCGTGACGCCCCTGTAGGGCTCTTGCTTCGTCACCAAACATTGTTCGCAGATATCGTGTTGTCATGGGCTGAGACTAGCCACCATCGACTTACGTGATAATATCTAAAAATCAGCGATCACTATTTCAAAAAATGAAACAATAACGTGGACAAATTTAATGCCCTGACCGCATTCGTCGCCCTGGCGGACAAAGGGAGCTTTGTCGGGGCGGCTCGGTCGCTCAACCAGTCTCCTGCTTCGATCACGCGGGCGATCGCATCGCTCGAAGCGCACTTGTGCGTGTCTCTGTTCCATCGCTCGACCCGTGTCGTTACCCTATCATACGAAGGGGCGGTATTCCTTGAGCGGGCGCGAACCCTGTTGGCCGATTTGCGCGAGGCCGAGCAACTGGTCATCGGTGGGGCCTCGGAACCGCGGGGCTCCCTTCATGTGACGGCTCCGGTCATGTTCGGAAGGCTCCATGTTCTACCCGTTATTACGGACCTGATGATGGGCCATCCCCGCCTGTCGGTCCGGATGATGCTGATTGATCGCAATGCGCGGATTGTCGAAGAGGGGATCGACGTCGCCGTCCGCATTGGACCGATGTCCGATAGCTCGTTGACGCAGGTCCGGATTGCGTCGGTCCGACAGATGATCGTCGCGAGCCCAGGCTATGTCGGACGGCGTGGATTTCCTCGTCGAATCCCGGATCTGGCCTCGCATGACATCATCACGGTGCCTTCAGTCCGCTCGGGGAGCATTTGGCGTTTTGGCGAGAAGGGAGACATCACCACCGAAGTGACACCACGGTTATCGGTCAATACGCTGGACGCCGCCATCGCCGCGGCGGAGGCAGGGATTGGATTGGCCAATGTCCTCAGCTATCAGGTCGCGGATGCCTTGGCCGAAGGTCGGCTTGTGCGCCTTCTGGAAGATATGGCTCCACCGGACTTGGTGGTCAGGCTCCTCTACCACCCGAGCCGGGCCAGTCTGCCCTCGGTTCGGGCCTTTATCGAGGCCATGAAGGAGAGGGTAGGCGCCCTTTAACGGCGTTGGGTGGAGAGGGGCGGACGTCTCGCGTCGATCCGCGTGCTCGCCGCCTCAACCCGATGATTTATCTAGAGTGAAGCTGGGTCAGCTTGACTCAAGCTGACCCAGCTTCACTCTAATCCTATAAATTTTAGAGTGCCTTCGAGATCAAGTTGGGCCAAGAAATGGCCCAACTTGATCTCGGATTACTCTAATGCCGGAAGTGACGCACACCCGTAAACACCATGGCCAAGCCCGCCTCGTCGGCGGCCTTGATCACCTCGTCGTCGCGCATGCTGCCGCCGGGCTGGATCACCGCGGTGGCGCCCGCCTTGGCCGCGGCCAGCAGGCCATCGGCGAAGGGGAAGAAAGCGTCCGAGGCCACGACGGATCCAATCGTTCCGGCTTCGGTTTCTCCAAGGGCGTCCGCGGCTTCCTGGGACTTCCAGGAGGCGATGCGGGCACTGTCCACGCGGCTCATCTGACCCGCGCCGATGCCAACGGTGGCGCCGTTCTTCACATAGACGATGGCGTTGGACTTCACATGCTTGCAAACCCGGAAGGCGAACAGCATGTCGGCCATTTCCCGATCGGTCGGGGCCCTTTTGGAAACCACCTTCAGGTTGGCGTCCAACACGTCCGCGGCATCTCGGTCCTGGACCAGCATCCCACCGGCGACGGATCGGACGGTCAGGCCCTGGGTGCTGGTGTCGGCGGGCACGCCGGTCAGAAGCAGGCGGAGGTTTTTCTTGGACGCGAAGAGGGCGCGGGCCTCGGCGTCGGCGTCCGGGGCGATGACCACTTCGGTGAAGATCTTGGTGATCTCCTCGGCCGCGGCCTTGTCGATGGTCCGGTTCAGCGCGACGATGCCACCGAAGGCACTGACAGGGTCGCAGGCCAGGGCGGCCTTGTAGGCGGTGACGATATCGGCGCTTTGGGATACACCGCAGGGATTGGCGTGCTTGATGATCGCCACGGCCGGTTCGGCGAATTCACAGACCAGGTCGAAGGCGGCGTCGGTGTCGTTGATGTTGTTGTAGGACAGTTCCTTGCCCTGGAGTTGCTCGGCGCTGGCCACGCCCGGGCGGGCGATGCCGTGGACGTAGAACCCGGCATTCTGGTGGGGGTTCTCGCCATAGCGCAGGGATTGGCGGAGGCGCCCGGCGAAAACGACGTGGCGGGGACTGGTGTCACCCACCTGCTCCTGGAACCACCGGCTGATGGCGCCGTCATAGGCGCCACAGCGGGCAAAGGCCCGGGCGGCCAGCAGGCGGCGCAGCTCCGGGCTGGTGGCGCCCCCATGGGCGGTCATTTCGTCCATGACCACCTGGTAGTCCTCGGCGTCGGTGACAACGGTCACGCCATCATGGTTCTTGGCCGCGGCACGGATCAGGGTCGGGCCGCCGATGTCCACGTTCTCCACGCAAATCTCGAAATCGGCGCCCCGGGCCACGGTCGCCTCGAAGGGATAGAGGTTTACAACCACCAAGTCGATGGGAAGGATCCCATGTTCCGCCATGGCGCGCTGATGGTCTGGATTGTTCCGGATGCCGAGGATCCCACCGTGGATCTTGGGGTGAAGTGTTTTGACCCGCCCATCAAGCATTTCTGGGAAGCCGGTGAAATCGGCGACCTCGACGACGGGCAGACCCGCCTCGGCGATGGTTTTGGCGCTACCACCCGTGGAGAGGATCTCCACACCCTGGTCGGTGAGGAACTTGGCGAAGGTCACCAGATCGGTCTTATCGGAAACGCTGATCAGCGCGCGGCGGATGGCGATGGCGTGCGGCACGGGCGAAAATCCCTGAAGCGGTGGTTTGGGTCGAAAACCAAACAGCGAAAGGGAGGCCACCCGTTTCCAGCGCGGCCTCCGGGGCGTCGGTCGCCGCCGCTATAGCATGGCCCTGTGCGTTTTGCACCCGTCCGCTTCAGGAAAAAGGGTCGTGCTCGAGGACGGGGGTGGAGCGCCCTGGAGGTCGCATCAAGCCGAAACAGCCCGATCCGAAGGAGATATCCCTTCACCCCGGGAGGGTTCGGTGGTCTCCATTTTCTCTGGCGGCGGGGTGGAGAGGCTCCGGGAGAATTCGGGGACCAGGGTGCCCAGGACGTCAAGAGCCGTTCCCAGGTCATGGCCCAGACAGGCCTGCTCCAGGGTCGCGAAGTGATGTTCCAGCACCCGCGCATCGAGGGCCCGGGGCTCGGCCACTAAAATCCCGTTGGTGGGCGTGGGCAGGGGCTTTTCCTTGCCGTGGAAGATCTCTTCATAGAGCTTCTCGCCTGGGCGCAGACCTGTGTAGGCGATTTTCACGTCGTCATCGGGGCGCAGGCCCGCCAGACGGATCATTTGTTTGGCCAATTCGGCGATCTTGACCGGTTCGCCCATGTCCAGGACGAAGATGGAACCCCGGTAGGTATCGGCCCTGGATCCCAGGGCCGCGGCTTGGAGGACCAGTTCGACCGCCTCGCGGATGGTCATGAAGAAGCGGGTGATGTCCGGATGGGTGACCGTCAGTGGGCCACCCTTGGCGAGCTGGCGTTGGAACAGGGGAACCACGGATCCCGTCGAACCCAGGACGTTGCCGAAGCGGACGGTAACGAAATGGGTGCCCAGGGGATTGCCCTTTTCGTCCAGGTCAAGGGCCTGGCACCAGGTCTCGGCCATGCGCTTGGCCGCGCCCATGACATTGGTGGGATTGACCGCTTTGTCGGTGGAGATCAAGACCATGGTCCGCACCCCGTGGCGCCGACTGGCGTTGGCCACGATCTGGGTGCCCAGTGCATTGGTGCGTAGGCCTTCCAGGGGGTTCATCTCGACCATGGGCACATGCTTCAAGGCCGCGGCGTGGAAGACCAGTTCCGGCTTCTCCTGGGCCATGATGGACTCGATGCGTCCGACGTCCCGGACATCGGCGATCAGGGCGCGGCGGGACAAATCGGGAAACCGCTCGCCGATTTCCATGTCGATGGTGTACAGCGCGAATTCCGAACTGTCGGCCAACAACAGGCGGCTGGGGTCCAGGTCGGCGATCTGCCGAACCAACTCGGAGCCGATGGACCCCCCCGCGCCGGTGATTAACACCCGGCGGCCCCGGGCCATGGCGATGACGGGATCCCGGTTCAACACCGTTTGAGGGCGACCCAACAGGTCCTCCAGCGCCACGGGACGGACGACCAGGTTTTCCTTGAGACCACTTTTGAGCTCCGTCACCCGAGGCATGCGCGCCAATGACATCCCCAGCGCCGCGCAATCGTCCAACAGGGCGCTCACCCGGGCTGGATCCATGTCGTCCTTGGTCAGGATCAGCTTGTGGGGTTTCTGGCCTCGGGCTTTCAAAAGGCGAACCACGTCCGTCAACTGTTCCAGGGTACCCAGAACCTCCTGCCCCCGGATACGGCGTCCCACCCTGGTCTCATTTTCGGCGACGATACCGACGGGCACATAGGGCGTGGTGCTGTCTTGGATCACGGATCGCAAGAACATCTCGCAAGCATCCCCGGCACCGACCAGCAGAACGGGGATGGTGCCGCTGTCCAATTGATAGGCCTGGCGGCGCAGTTCGAATTTCCGGTCTTTCAGGAATCGATAAAAGAAACGCGGAGCCCCCAGCATGGCCATCAGCACGAACCAGTTGATGAACAGGATCGACCGGGGAATATAGTCCAATCTGGAGAGGAGGAAGAGGGCCGGCAGGAACAGGACCAGTGCCAGGGTAACCCCTCGAAAGATGGCGATCAGGTCCTCCAGCGAGGCATAACGCCAGATGCCGATGTACATGCGCTGGGTATAGAAGGCCACGGCGGCGCAGCCAGCGAACAGGGCCGAACTCCGAAGGAGTTCCTCAACCGAAATATAGCTCCACACCCCGTCGCCCAGGCGCAGGTATAGGGATACGAACAGGGACAGGGTGGCCATGATGACATCATGGAGATACACCAGTCGCGCGCGCGGGGGCATGTTAAGAAAAAAGAGACGTTTTTTCACGGTTCGAGCCTTGATCACTGGATCCCTTGTACGACTTGGTGTTCCGTCAGGCCAGTGCTTTCACCCTTCAACCTGGAAGAGTTCTCTCAGGGTGGCGCGGTTTTCCCGATCCAGGCGAGTCCCCCCAGGGAGACGGCGAGAACCGCCACCGTTCCAAGCAAAGGGCCGACCACGGCCCCGCTGGTGGACCAAAGGGCCAAGCCCAAGAGTGGCAGGTTGGTTCCCGCGATCCATAGGGAGACCCGGGCATGGGACCATCCCCCCCGGGTGGCCCGCTGATAAAAATGCTTCCGGTGGGCTTGCCAGACCTTCTCCCCCCCCAGAGCCCGGCGGACCAGGGTAATGGTGGCGTCGGCCAAGTAATAGGCGGGCAGGATCAGGGCCGCGACCACATACCCCCGAGCCGCCAACACGATGAGCAGGGCGCCGAGCAGATAACCCAGGGGAATGCTCCCCGAATCCCCTAGAAACACTTTTGCCGGATGCCAATTCCAGTACAGAAAACCCAGTGCGGCTCCGGCCAGGATGGGTGCCGGGACGACCCAGGAGGGATCCAGGCCGCCAACGACGGTGACCAGACCGATACCCAGGCCCAGGGAGAGGGTCTCCACCCCGGTGATGCCGTCGATACCGTCCATGAAGTTGAACAGGTTCACGAACCAGACCCAGCCGAGGAAGGCGATGGGCAAACCCACCCAAGGAGAGATCCACCCCCCCATTCCCAGCACCGCGGTTCCCTCCGGCAGGGCCGCGAGACCCAGGGCCACGCACAGGATCTGAACGAGGAAGCGCGCGCCAGCCCCGAGGTTTCGAAGGTCGTCCAGGAACGACAGGACCAGCAGGGCGCAGGCACCGGCAAGCACCATCCAGGGACCCCAGCCACCCGGTCCGGCGAGGATCCAACCCAGTGCGATCAGGGGCAAGGCCACGGCCATGACCGCCAGGCCGCCGCCTCGGGGCGTGGGAAGGTCATGGCTGGAGCGGGCATTGGGGGCGTCCAGGATGGTCCGGGCGATCAACACCCGGATCAGCCGCCCCGTGGCCAAGGCCGACAGGGGCGCGGCCATCAGGGCGAGGATCAGGACCAGCATCATGGTTGGATTTTCGGACAAGGTCATCGGGCCGTCTTCCGGTCCAAAAGAGTGCGGTACAGGGCGACGGTCTGGGCGCCGATGGCCTCCGCCGAGAAGTTTTTCACCACCCGGGCACGGGCCGCGGCGCCCATGCGGGCGCGGGCTTCGGCGTCGGTGGCCAGTGTCGCCATGGCGTCGGCCAGAGGCCCCACGGATCGGGGGGGAACCAGGATCCCGGTCTCGCCCTCCACCACCAAGTCCCGGCAGCCCGGGGCGTCGGTGGTGATCGAGGGGCGACCCGCGGCACCCGCCTCCAGCAGGGCCTTGGGCAGACCTTCCCGGTAGCTGGGCAGGACGGCCACATGGGACTCCCGCCAGAGGGCGGGGATATCGTCCCGGTGACCCCACCAGTCCAGCAGACCCTCGGCCTCCCAGGCGCGCAAGGTCGCCTCGTCCAGGGTGGCCGGATTGCCCGCGTCGGGCTCCCCGACCAGGGCGAGGCGGAAGGGAATGCCCCGCCTCTTGAGGATCCGCGCCGCCCCGGCCAGCTCGTGCAGACCCTTGTCGGCCAACATGCGGCCCAGGTAGACGAACAGGGGTGGGGCCCCGGCTGTAGGGGCGGGCTCCAGAGTGGGGGTGAAAAGGTCCACGTCCACGCCGGAGCCGCGGACCAGGGTCACCCGATCGGCGGGGACGATGCCCTGATCGACGAAAAAAGCCCGGTCGTCGGCGTTCTGGACCATCAGCATGCGGCCCCGTCGGTTGAACAAAAAACGGAACAGGGTGGTGATGATCGGACGCAGAATCCGCGCCTTGGGGCTGTCGGAGATATAGACGAAGCCCATCCCGGCCATGGTGGTGACCACGGCCTGTGTTCCGGCCAGCAGGGCGCCGAATCCCCCATGGATCGCGGGCTTAATGGCCACGTTATGGACAAGATCGGGCTTTTCCCGGCGCAGCAGCGCCGCGACCTTGCCCATCAGGGCCAGTTCCTTGAGGGGATTGGCCCCCTGGCGGTCCCAGGACAGGGGCAGCACGCGAATTCCCTCCGCCTCGATCAGCGCGCCATGGTCGCGGACCCGGCAGGCGACGGAGACTCGGAACCCGGCATCCCGAGCGGCCCGGGCCATTGGGCGGCGGTGGCGCCAGAAGGCCCAGTCCTCCGTCACCAGGAACAGCAGGTGGGGGCGGGTATCCGGGGCGGAGTCCCTCATGGCGCCGTCTTCACCAGCCGGGCCATGTAGAACCCGTCCAGGCCACCCTTGTCGTCCAGGTGGAAGGGGAACAGGCGGACATCGCCCTCCGCGGTGAGCATGTCCGCGTCCAGGCCCGCCTCTCCGGCGGCTATCGGCTGGCGGGACAGGTCCCCATGGCGGGCCAGGGCGGCGGCCACCTGGGGCTCGCCCTCCTCGGCCTGGAGGGAGCAGACGCAATAGACCAGGGTGCCGCCGGGCCTGAGCAGTCGGTGGGCGGCATCCAGCAAACCGGATTGGATCGCGGCGAGCGCCTTGGCGTCATCGGGATTTTTCAGCCAGGGGGCGTCCGGATGACGGCGGAAGGTGCCTGTCGCCGTGCAGGGGGCATCCACCAGGACGGCGTCGAAGGTTCCCGGCTCGATCTCCCGCGCCCAGTGGAGCGCATCGACGGCCAGAACTTCCACCTGGTCGGCGAGGCCCATGCGCTCCAGGTTCTCATGGACCCGGGCGAGGCGGCTTTCGGAGCGGTCGACGGCGGTGACCCGGGCGCCCGCGGCGGCCAGTTGCAGGGTCTTGCCCCCCGGCGCGGCGCAAAGGTCGGCGACCCGCAACTCGGGGGCGAGGGGCAACAACCGGGCGGGGATGGCGGCGGCGGCGTCCTGAATCCACCACTGCCCCTCCTCGAACCCAGGCAGGTCCAGGACATGGATTCCGGCGGGCAGGCGAACGGAGCCCAGGGTCAGAACCTCGCCTCCGGTCCGCTCGGCCAGGGCGGCGAGGTCCCCGTCCCGGGGGGTGAGGTCGAGCGGTGCCTCGCGCCCGCAGGCCCGGGCGATGCGCGCGGCGGTCTCCTCGCCATGGTCGGCGACCCAGCTTTGGCCGATCCAGCGGGGCAGGTCGGCGAAGGGGGCGTCCAGGGCTTCCAGGCGGGCCATGCCGTCCTTGGAGACCTTGCGGAGCACGGCGTTGATCAATCCGGCATAGGGGGTCATGCGCCGGGCCTTGGCCAGGGATACGGCGGTGCCGACCGCGGCATGGGGCGGCGTATCGAGGAACAGCATCTGTGCGGCACCCAGACGCAGGATATGCTTGGCATCCTTGGCCTTGTTGGGCAGGGGGCGCTCGAGGAAGGATTTGACGACCTTCTCCAACCGCGCCATGCGGCGCAGGGTGGTGGCGGCGATCAGATGGGCGAAGGCCCGGTCGCGGGGGGCGAGGCCCTTACAGGCGGTGCCCATGGCGTCCTCCAGCGTCCGTCCCATGTCGAGGACGGCGATCAGAAGGTCGAGGGCGGCGGCGCGGGTGGCGGTGGCGGAATCCATCATGGCGGGGTTTGTACGCCGACGACCGCCGCCAATCAATTGGGATCGGTTGGAGAGGGGGGGTGGAGACGCCGGGCTTCCCCAAGCGGGTTCGGGCGGCGGCCGGCTATAGGCCGGTTATAGGCCGGTTATAGATTGCGTGTTTTCGCCAGCAACCCCAGCCCCACCACCAGGAAGACGATGATGGTGGCCATGCCCCAGCGTTGGCTCCCGGTGGCTTGGGTCACGGCGCCGACGGTCACGGGGCCGAGGAACGCGGTGATTTTTCCGGACAGGGCGAAGAGGCCGAACAGCTCTCCCCGGGATTCGGGCGGGGCGATGCGGGCCATATGGGTGCGACTGGCGGCTTGGACCGGGCCGAAAAAGATCCCCAGGATCAAGGCCAGCACGACGAAGGCGGTGGCGCTCTCCACCACCAACACGGCGGTGCCCAGGGCGATCATCCCCAAGAGGCCGAGGACGATGGTCTTCAGGGAGCCCAGGCGGTCATCGACCCATCCAAACGCAAAGGCGCCCAGCCCCGCCGTCACGTTCAGCGCGATGCCGAACAGGATGATCTGGTCGAAACTCATATCGAAGGTGCCAGCGGCGTAGATACCGCCGAAGGCGAACAGCGTGTTCAGCCCGTCGATGTAGAGCATGCGCGCGAGCAGAAACCAGCCCAGCGGCGGGTTCCGGCGGAACAGGGCGGGCAGGCCCCGCAGACTGGCCAAGGCCTCGCCGATGGCCTGGGTCAGGGGAGGCCGCTTGCCCTTCCCCGACTCCGGTACCCAGGCGAACAGGGGCCAGGAAAACAGCAGGTACCAGAGGGCCACCAGCAACACCGTGGCGCGCACATGTTCGGCTTGGTCCTTGTCCAGGCCGAAGGGGGCGGGGTCGGCCTGGACCAGGGCGAAGAGGGCGATAACCAGACAAGACAGTCCGCCCAGATAGCCCAGGCCCAACCCGAGAGGCGGCCCATGCGTTCCGGCGTGGCCACGTCGGGCAGCATGGCGTTGTAGAAGACCCCGCCGATCTCGAAGGCGGCGTTGGCCACCAGGGCCAGCCCCAGGCCGAGCAGCAGGTAGGCGGGATCGGGCTTGACGAACCACAGCAGCGCCGTGGTCCCCACGCAGATCAGGGAAAACAGCAGCAGCCAGGGCTTTCTGCGTCCGGTATTGTCGGCCATGGCGCCCATGACCGGGGCCAGGAGGGCGATCAGCAGCCCCGAAAGACCCATGGCGTAGCCCCAGGCCGCCGTTCCGGCCTCTGGCGTGTCCGCCACCGCCTTGGTGATATAGGCGGAAAAGACGAAGGTGGCGACGACCGTGGGAAAGCCCGAATTCGCGAAGTCGAATAGACACCAGGACCAGGCCGCGCGTTTGCCGGGGGCCATGCTCATGGTCTAGTGGCCCGAGGGGTGGAGAAGGCTTTCCTTCAGACCAGTCTCGTAGGCAAGCCCCTCGGCGGGGAGGGTTACCGCCGAGGGGAACATGCCCCTGCTCAGGTTTTTGCGCTCCACGGCCTTCCAGACTCCCGCATTCCCCAGGCCCAGGCGATGGGCCGG
>JAIOYK010000104.1 GCA_021741145.1 Rhodospirillum sp.
CGTGGCATCGCCACAAAATACCTGACCAGCTATCTGAAGTGGTTCCATCTCGTCGCTCTCAGCGCCAATCCAACCCCACGGCGATGCATCGCGGCTGCCATGGGCGCGTGATACACCTACGAAACGCGAATTGAGCCATAAATTTTAAATGGTTATTTTCCGAACGACGCTCCACCGTAAGCGCCAGATTAATTCAGGGTACTCAGCCCTTCGTTCTTCAACCGTTCCCGATAGCTGGACAGGAAGGAGCGGAAGCTATCGGCCTGGGCCACTTTCTCGTTCACTTTGCGGTAATCGGGAATGCCGCGCTCCCCGGGACTGGTGATCAAGTCGAAGGCTTCGAAGACATCCGTACCCTTCATGCTGTCCTCGTAGCGGCGGCGCAATAGGGCGGCCTGGGCGTCGTCCCCGGCCAAGGTCAGGGCCGTGGCCCAATCCAGGACCCGCCGAGCACTTTCAGGAGACATGGTCTGGCCCCGCTCCGGCGGCTCCACCAGTTCGCTGATCGACCGGGCGGCCATGGGCCAGTTTTGGGCCTTCCAATAAATCTCCGCCCGCAGGATCCTTGCGTCCTTGCTATCATCCCCCTCCAGCATGGCGATGGCCTCGTTGGGTTTGTTCAGGTCCGCGAGCGCCCGAGCCTCCAGATGGCTCCGGTGACGGCTCAGGTCCTCGGGCAGATCCTCGGCCTTGGTCGACCGAACGGCCGTGAGGGCCAGTTCCGGTTGGCCGTTAAGCAGGCGGACCAAGGCCAGCCGCGCGCCGACCCGGGCCCGCTCCGCGCCCACGTCGGTCAGGCGGGTTTCGACTTGCCGGTCCAAGAGGGCCGCGGCCTGCTCGAGCAGGTCCACCTTGGCCAGCCGGTCGGCCAGCTTGCGGATCATCTCGTCGCCCTTGTCGCCGGCCGGGGTCAACTCCCGGAACTCGTCGTAAAGGGCGATCGCGGTGATCGGCGACAGCTTATCCGCCCCCCCGTTGAGGTAGAGGTCCTCGAAGATGCGGTACATCTCGTCGGTGACTTCCGCCACCTCCGGCCGATTTTCGAAGTAAGTCACCGCCAGCTTGAGCATACGGAGGGACGCGCCAGGGTCCCCGGAGTCCAGGTACAACTGGGCCAGACGGCGCAACAGGGAGAATTCAAAGTCATCGCCCCGCCAGGAGAATCGGAGACGCTCCAGCCCATTGATCAGACCGTCCAGTGGCAAACGGTCGAGTTGGTATTCCAGCTCCATCCGGGCGCGCCGGGCGAAGGGGGTCCATTTCATGGAGCCCAAGGATTCGGCGTTCTTATAGGCTTCCAAGGCATCGTCGTAGGCGCCGGTGGATTCCCGCAGCTTCCCTTCCAGATAGGCCAGTTCCGCCTGTTGGTGAATTGTGTTGCTGGGCAGGGTCGCCGCTTCCAGGAAATTGTGGGCCGACAGGTCGTTGGCCGCGGCGATGGCCGACTCCGCCGCGACCAGCGCCAGCGGCACCCGCAGGCTGTCGGGATAGTCGTTGATGACCCCGCCCGCGGCGTCCAACACCCCGGCCTGAACCCCGGGGCTGCCCAATTGCGCTTGGGCCGCGGCCCGCCAGAAGGCGGCTTCGTCCACGTCGGACAGGCTAGGATGGGACAGATCCTCCACGGCATCGGTATAGCGGCCCATGAGCAGGCTCGATCCGCCCCGAATGGCCCGGAAGGTGGGCCGATTCTCATAATCCAGGGCCCCTGAATTGAGGATCGTCCGCAACACGCCCAGGGCCTCGGCGGCGTATCCATTGGCGAAGAGGAAGCGGGCGAGCCCCAGGCGGGCGTCGTTGCGGCGGTTGGCGGGGGCCAGGGTCACCGCCTGCATCATTTCGTCCTTGCGTTCGTGGAAGGGGACAGTTGTATCGCCCTTCCAGGCGGCGATGTTGAAAATCGACGACAGTCCCCCGTCGCCAAGGCGGGCCAGGGCCTCAAGGCTCTGAGTATCCCGGGACAGGCGCAGCCCCCCCTCCGCGGTGACTTCCACACCCTGGCGGCTGGAGCGCACGGTGACGCCCTGACTCATCGGCTCCACCACCACGCCCTGGGCGGTGATCGGCAGGACCGCGTCTGGATAGGAACGGGCCGGGTAAATGCCCATGCCCAAGGGGATGACCGGTACGACGATCAACGTATCGCCCACTTCCGGATCCTTGAAGGTGACCACGTCCCCTCCCTCGGCCACGGGCAGGTAAAGCCGTGGCCCGACGGGAGAGCGCGGCTGGGGTGTCACCTCGATGGGGGTCTTGGGACGCAGGGGTTGGCGCTGCAGATCCATGATCCACAACAACCCTTCCCGGCGGAAACTGGGATTGAAAGACGGATCCACGATGAAGCGAACAGCCATGGCGCCGGGGCCGATGTCCACCTGTTCCGCGAATTTCACCGCGTCCCCACCGGTCACGCGCAGAGCGCGGATGTCGGCCTCCTGATAGCGATCAAAGACCACCCAAAGGAATCCCGCCCGACGAAACGCCGCGGCGGCGGTGGGACGATCCCAGGAGAAAGACAGGGTATAAAGGGATTCCGCCGGAGGCGCGGGCACCGAAGCACCTTCCCGCGCCCGGGCCTCGATCAGCCGTTCCACGCCAGGCACGGGGCTCTGAGCCTGGGTATCACGACCAATCACCGAGGGGAAGTTGTCCTGGGTGTTGGTTCGGTCCTGATGGGGCGCGGCACCCGCCCCACCCTCGGCGTCCAGAGTGGACTGGAGAGGCTCGGGCACGGCCTCCCTCCGTGGTGGCGGATCGGCGGAAGCGGGGGGCTCCCGGGGCTCGGGCGACCGGGGGGGCGGCAGGGGCGCGGCGCCGCGTTCGTCCGCGGCCAAATCCCCGGCATCGGTGGTTTGCCGGGGCGGGGCGGGCGGCTTGGTGGCGGGGGGGGGCGCGGTACTGGGCGTCTCGGTCGAGGACGCGGCGCCGGGCACTCCGGGCGCCACAGGTTGGGGCCGCTCGGTCCGAACTGGTGGGGGGGAGGGCAACTCTGGCGGGGGCGCTTCGGCGACAGCCTGCTCCGCCTCCCCTTGGGGCGTGCCCACCAAATCCACGGCCACGCTGTTCCCGCTGCGGAAATGGCGGAACGAGCCTCCCTCGGGCAAGGGAAGAGTGACCACCAGACCATTGTCGCTTGATTGGGCGGTGGCCCCCTTCATCCCATCGGGCAAATCGGCGTTCAGCGCGCCAAGATTGATCCGACCCGGGACCTGGAAGCGGATCCCCACCTGATCCCGGCCGCCGTCCACCGTGTAGGGAACCTGCCGGGGCCAATCAAACACCACCCGGAAATACCCGTCGTGCTCCCCCGTCCGCACGGGAATGGTCGGTGGGGTCCGGGCCGCCACCGGTCGCGGCGTCGGACTTGGCGCCAAGGGCGTTTCCGTGATCGGATTCCCCGGTGGGTCGAGCAGATCCAGGACCACGTCATTGCCCATGGTCTGGGCCCGCAGTCGATAGCTTCCCTTCAGGGCGAAGGTGGCGACCATACGGTTCGAACTGATTTGGGCATTGGAGACGTAGCGGGAAAGGGCCCGGGGGACAGGCGCCAAATTGGCGGTAATGGGCCGGTCGAACTGGACCATCAGGGCACCACCCAGGATATCGGCGGTGTAGCTTACCGAACCGGGGAAATCGAAAACCAACCGCCCATAACCATCATGTTGGGCGGCCCGAACCTCCTGCGCCCGGGCTTGTTGGACCGGAAAAACCCCCAGTGCCAAGACCGCGAGAAGAACAAGTATTGGCCGGATCAACGCTAGGCGCGACGGACGGGTCATCGGCTCACGGCCTCCCCGGTCACCAACAGGGCCAATCCCTTCTCCGCCGGATTTTGGGCGGGACGAACCTGGGCCATCAGGGTCCGTCCGAACCCTGCTCCTCGCAGGCGGTTGGCCGCGGCGCTGGCCTGATCGAGGGCGGCGGCCCAAGCGTCGCTCCCCTCGGTCAAGGCCCTGGCGTCCCGTTGGGCGAGCATGATCACCCGATTGTCCAGTCGATCCATGAAGAGGGCCAGGGCCACCAAGCCCTCCCCATCCCCCTGGGCGGTGAACAGGCCATCGGGCGGGGTCAGTAAGACATTGTCCCCATGCAGTGTCACGGTCACGTCCCGCAGGGCCTGGACTCGATCCAGCCCATCGCGCAATACGGCCGCGAGGTATTCCGCCGCCGCGCCCCGGCTCGGCTCGAATCCAAGGATATTATGGGTGGCTTGGGCCGGTTCGGTCTGGGTCGCCACGGGCATTTCCGCCCGGGTGGGCAGGACGGGTGTTTCCGCCTGGGTGGGCAGGACCGAGGCCGCCTTTTCCACCAGATTCCGGTCCAGGGAGGACATGGAAAACAGCATGACGAAAAAGGCCAGAAGCAACAGCACCAGGTCGGCGAACGTGACCATCCAGATCCCGATGGCGGAATCCCGGGAGGACGCGGTCCCCGCGGTCACAGCTTGAATATCGGCCTGACGGGTATCGGGATCCATCATCGCCCGTCCGTCCCCCTCCAGTCCTCGCCGTCATCCCCTTCCCCCTCGGGCAGGATCCGAAAAGACAAGATGACGAGGCCAAACGGCCCCGGCGCCAGTCCCACGCTCACCCCCTCGGGAGGAACGCCCCGGCCCATCAACAGGGCGCCCAGGGCCGCCGCCCGACGCGGCTCCAGGCTTTCGGGTCCGGGCAGGGTCGCGTTGCTTGCCCCGCCCGTGGTCAGGGTGACGTCCATGTGACGGCGCACCCCCGCGGGGGCGCTGGACAACGCCGCGATGATCCGGTCCAGAAAGGGGAACTGACCTGAGCGGGGTGTCGCCGAATTCTCCTGGAACAGGATGTCCCCACGCAGGGTGACTTCCAGGACCGACCCGCCACTCAGGGTCTGGATCCTGGCCGTGGGGATGGCGGCCTGAAAGAGATCCCCCGCCTCGGAAACGAACTGCCGGGCCGCGCCCAACAGGGAACCGGAGCGGCTGGGCGGGACCAGATCCCTCGCTGTGTCTTTCGGTCCGGAAAACGTCGACCAGAGGCTGTCCACCACGGCCCGGGTGCGCTTCTCCTCGAAGGTCGACAGGCTGATCAGGGCGATGAAAAAGGCCAGCAGCACCAAGTACAGGGACAGGAACAGGGAACGCGGCCCGCCGAGCCCCGCCTGTTCTTCGTCGTCCCGTTGGAACCCGTCCATGGTCACCCGCGACCTCTTTTCGGAGTAGGGAACCGGTTCGGAAGCCAGGAAATGCCAAATCGCCGCGTCACGAACCACCCAATCTCATGCGTTCACACCAACCCGCTTTGGGCGGCTATTGCAGAGCACGCCTTCGGCCGAAAAACCGGCATCCACTTCTCCATGGTCCGCTCCAGAAAGGGTACCGGCTCGGGCTAAACGGAAGATTAACCTATCCCATTTTCCAGGGGGACGGAATCCAGGAAGACGCGATGTCCCAGGGGGTTGGCCTTTGATTGCCGTTCCGACAAAGCGGATCAATCGAAGTCATTCAATAGGGCGTCGATATCATCTTGATTCATGGCTTCCCCAGCCATGCCCGGACCATTCAGGAGGGCCTCGTCCCCGACCCGATCTCCCGTGGCGGCCAGGGTCCATCCGTGACTGTCACTGTCGGAACCACCGCCCTTCCGCGAGAGAGCTTGCCCGGTGTCCGTGTCCCCATCCAGGCCCCCGCCCCCGAAAGTGTCGAGCAGCGCGTCGACCCGTTCCTCGATCGACTTCAGAGTCTTCACGACCTTGGTGATCCGTTGGCCGGTGATATCCTGGAAAGTGCAGGCCTCGTAAATGCGCGTGGTCGCGAAGTTCAGGGTCTTCGCTTGGTCGCCGGACAACCCCTCGGCCAACACTTCTAGTCCTTCCACGGCATCCATGATCTCATCCGTGGCCACTTCGGTCGCCTGGACGATGGCATCCAGTTCATCCGACGCGGTGGGGATGAAACGCTCTTGGATGTCCCTGGGCCGCAAGCTCGCCAAATCGACGCGGGCCGCGTCGATAAAGGCCGACAGGGCACGGATCTCATCGACCAGACGCGCCTTATCGGCCTCGTCACCACGGTCCGGTGAGTCCCGAAGGGCCAGGAGCAAGCCGGTCAGTTCTTCGGCGCCCGCGTCCCGCTTGATTAGCTCCAGAGCATCACCAAGGGTGATCCGAGGATTAACGCCACCGGGTTTGGCGACAGCTGTTTTTCCGTCGGTGCGGGCCCGATCCGAGTCCTTACTCATGCGCTTTCTCCCCACCCCACATGAGGGTGGGGTACGTCCCCGCCGTCATCCGCGCCCAGAAAAGCGCGCAGCGAAAGGATGCTTTTTAGAACTCGCCAATGACGCTTTGCATCTTGGCCTTCAACGTTTCGGCGTTGAAGGGCTTCACAATGTAGTTGGACACACCGGCTTCCTTGGCGGCGATCACGTTCTCGGACTTGGATTCCGCGGTCACCATGATAAAGGGCATGGCCTTGAGCTTGGCATCGGCCCGTACTTCCCGAAGAAGCTGGAGGCCCGTCATCGGCTCCATGTTCCAGTCGGAAATAACCAGACCGTAGCCTCCGTTGGCACGCAGCATTTGCAGCGCGGCGCTTCCATCCATGGCCTCCTCGATATTTGTGAAGCCGAGTTGACGCAACAAATTTCTAATAATGCGTAACATCGTCTTGTAGTCATCGACGATCAGGATTTTCATGTTTTTATCTACGGCCATGCGTCACCCCTAGTTGGCTTTAACTCCGCCCCTGAGCCGGAGTCGGATACGGTCGTCGTTTCTTGAGAAGTGTCCGTGACAGACTCCAACGGAAAGCTTGGTCCCCTAGATACCTTAAATAATCCAAGATGGCAAAGGGGACAACGCATCCATCGCGGCTCGAACCTTGGAACGGCCCCTTGGAAACTTCGGATATCAACGGCCCCCATGGTGGCCTAAAATTCACATTTCGTCCAGACAATAGACCTTAGGATTCATCCCTTCGTCGGCGCACCTGGCTCGGGCAGGGTTTGCTTGTGGGCCAGTTCCTGGGTCACGGCCCGGGCCTTGTCCGGGGTCATTTCGGCCAGGATCGGCGCCGTGCTCCGTTCAGACATGAGCATGAAGATATCGACGATCAGCGGCAATTCCATGTCGTCGAAAATCCGTGCCGCGTCCTTCGGTTTCATGACCTTATAAATATTTACCAACCGGTCAAGCCGCTGTTTTTCTTGATCGTCGTGAATCTTCAACAACCCTTGGATGGATTCTTCCAGGGTTTTCATCTCGGCGATCTTGCGATCAATGCGCCCCTCGGCGGCGCGCAACATGGCTTCGCGTTGGTCCAGGCCCCGCTCCCGTTGCTCTAACTGCTCGCGCCGTTCGGACAGACGTTGCAGTAAATCGATTTCCGATTGGGTGAAAGACGAGGCGTTTTCCCGATCCAAGCCACCCAAATCCGGCGGCGCCATGCTCGGATCGACCATGGGATCCCCCTCGACTGGAGGCATCGCGGCAGGATCGCGCCCCGCCCCGGGCGGCGGTCCCTCCCCCGCGGGGGGCGTGGCCTGGGCGAGTTGCTCTGGCACCGCCGCCGGCGTGGTGACGACATTGGCGGGGGCGGGGGCGAGGTTGGAAGCGGGGGCTTGGGCTTGGGCTTGGGCTTGGGCTTGGGCCATGGCCTCGAACTGGCCCAAGCGCAATTCCTCCACCCCATTCCATACCGCGCCAATGCGGACGGACAGGGTGAGGACGGCCACGAAGATCAGTACGGGCAATAGGCGTAATTTCGGTAAGCCGGACATATTCCGTTTCCTTCCCGATCAGCGCGCGGACTGGAGCGCGCGAAGCAGCTCCCGTTCCGCTTCGGACCGTTCGTCGTCAACGGTAAAGTCCTCCTCCGCGTCGGCGTTGGATTTCGCCGCGTCCAATCCCCCGAGAGGACGCGTGCCTCCTAGGGGACCACGGACGTCCGAGCCCCCCGCTGTCGGACGATCCAACAGTTCGGTTCGCACGCGGGGCCGAGGCCGAGCCGCGGCCAAGCGGGCATCCTGCACGCTGGCGGCTTCGTTCCAGGTCTCCACGCCCTTGCCCACCCCATTGCGGGGCTCAAGACCGCGCGGCTCCACGCCCCGAGGGTCTACACCCTTGGGCTCCAAGCCCTTCACTTCCACGCCTCGTCCTTCGGGCGGACGCCCCTCCTTGGGCGAGGGCTTGACCTCGCCCCGGGCAACCCGGACCGCGCCTTCCAAACGGACAGCCATGCCGTCGGCCCGTTCCACCATATAGGCCAAGTCATCCCGCAGGGTGCGGGCCTTGGCCACATGTTCATCCAGGGACCGCCCGGCGTCCTCCGCGGTCTTGCGAAGGCGGGGAATCCCCGCCTCGGCCCGGGCCGTGGCTTCGTTGAAAGTCTTGATGACCCGCTCCATCTCATCCCGACTTTTGCGCAGTTCCTTGAGCTGACGCGACAGGGCGACCGCGTAGGCGATGAAAGCCACGAGGAGAATGGCGACAGTGACGTCCAGTATGAGCTGCCAGGGCATGGTCACGACTTCGCTCGCTGATGTTTGTTGTCGACCCGAATGGCGATATTCTGGCCCTTCCGTCCCATCTTACCATCAAACATGGGCACGTCGCCGCATCGAAGCTGCACGGTGGAGTCCGGCGTCGCGTTGAACATCACCTGGGATCCGACCCGAAGGTTCAGAATCTTGGACAGGGGCATATGTATTTCGTCCAGGATGGCTTCCATGGACACCTCGGTGGACCACATTTCCTCGGCCAAGTGGGTTTCCCAAATGCTGTCGCGACCGAACTTTTCACCCATGAACATCTGCAACAGAAGTTCGCGGACCGGTTCCAGGGTCGCGTAGGGAATGAGCATGTCCAGGCGCCCACCCCGGTCCTCCATGTCGATCCGCAACTTGGCGACGATCGCGGCATTGGAGGGGCGGGAAATGGTGGCGAACCGCGGGTTGGTTTCCAATCGGTCGAATCGGAAGGTCACTGGAGACAGGGGATCGAAAGCCGCGGAGAGGTCGGCCAACACCACATGGACCAGACGCTCCACGAGATTGCGTTCGATGGTGGTGTAGGGCCGCCCTTCGATCCGCATGGCCGCGGTGCCTCGACGCCCCCCCAGCAGCACATCCACGATGGAATAGATCATGGAGGAATCGATGGTCAGCAGTCCGTAGTTGTCCCATTCCTCGGCCTTGAAGACCGACAGCATGGCGGGCAAGGGGATGGAGTTCAGATAATCGCCGAAGCGATATGATTGGATGTTATCCAGCGAGACTTCCACGTTGTCGCTGGTGAAATTTCGCAGAGATGTGGACATCATGCGGACCAGGCGGTCGAAGACCACCTCCAACATGGGCAGACGTTCGTAGGAGACCAGGGCGGTGGAGATGATCGCCTGGATACCCGACTTGTCCGAGGACGCCTCCTCGGCTTCGTTGAAACCGAGGAGGCTGTCGATTTCCTCCTGGTTCAGCACCCGGGTGGAGCCGGCCTCCATGGCCGCGCCCCCGGCGCCATCCTCGTCGTCCAGGTCGCCGAAATCACCGCTGTCCTTGCCGAGCATGGACTCCCATTCGGACGCGGCGTCGCCGGCGTC
>JAIOYK010000043.1 GCA_021741145.1 Rhodospirillum sp.
GCCACCGACTTCCGTGGCTGCGTCAACCCCTCGATCTTCGACGCGGGCGCGGGCATCCAGCTCGACGAGACCTTCGTGAAGGTCGTGTCCTGGTACGACAACGAATACGGCTACACCTGCAACATGCTGCGCTTCGTCGCGCACGTCGCGAAGTAAGCCCGCTCGGGCCAGTCCGGAGGCCCCACCGGACTGGCCCTTCTCGATTGACCCCTTTTGCGAGACCCGTCAGGAGGGATTGGCCAGGGGCATTTCATAGGCTTGACTGAAATACCGCCGGAACAGCTTCATGGCCGGTGTCAGGTCGACGCCCCTGCGCCAGGCCAGCCCCACATTCATGGGCGGAACCGGCTGGGCCAAGCCGATCGTTTCGATCCGCCGTCCCTCAAGCGACCAGGGGCGGTAGACCATGTCCGACAGGATCGTCACCCCCTCCCCATTCGCGACCATGGACCGCACCGCCTCGATGGAGGTGGTGCGAAGCCGCACCGTGGGGAGATAGGGCGTGCTGTTCCAGTAGCGAAGGGTGGTATGGGCCGCCTCGTCCACGGTGAGCATGATATAGGGTTCCTCGGCGATCTCCCTCAGCCCGACCGCGTCCAGGCCAAGCAACGGATGTTCCGCGGGGACCCAAAGCCGCCGCGGGCTGCTCAGCAGCGTCTCGGTGACGATCTCCGGGCTTGAGATGTTCGAAGTCAGGACCACGGCCATGTCGAAGCGATTGGTGATCAGGCCATCCTCGATGGTATCCCGGTTCAACTCCGCCAGATGGATCTCCAGGCGGGGAAAGCGCCGTCTGATCCGTTCCAGATGCTGCGGCAGGAAGTAGCCGATCACCGTGTAACTGGCCGCCACGGACAAGCGTCCAGCCACGTCGTCGCTGGCCACTCCGGCGTTCAAGGCGTCCGTCACCGCCGCCAGGATGCGCGTGGCCGACCCCAGGAACCGCCGCCCCGCCTCGGTCAGTTCCACGCCCCGGGCGGTGCGCAGGAACAGCTTGGCCCCGGTCATCGCCTCCAGTTCCTTAACCGCCGTGGTGATCGCCGATTGGGAGACCGAAAGCTCCTTCGCCGCCCTGGAAATCTGCCCCAGGTTGGCCGCCGCGACGAAGTACTTGACATGCCGAAAATTCAGGCTCATCGGCCCCTCCCATCAAGAAATCGAAAGCTCGACATTCGAATAACACATAATGCCGCCCACTTTTTACGCAGAACACAATTCTCATCGCCCAAAACATGAGCCATTTCCTAGGTACCGGTCAAATCGCATTTTCTGATTTTCCAATAATACACCCACTAAAAACGGAATTTGCCAATGCCACGATATCGGCGCGACACTTGGAACATCACAGGATGGGGTGCCAGGACACAGGGTCCCCGGGCACAAACGGTGGAGAGTCTCCGTGACGGAAAAACTAGTGGATCTCAATTGCGACCTGGGAGAGGGCTTCGGGCAATGGAGCCAGGAAGCCTCCGATGAGGACCTCATGGGCCTCATTTCCTCGGCCAATGTCGCGACGGGATTCCACGCCGGAGACCCCAATCTGATGGACCGGGTCTGCCGTCTGGCGGTGGAACACGGCGTCGCCCTTGGCGCCCATCCCGGCTATCGGGACTTGCAGGGGTTCGGCCGCCGGGTCATCCAGGCCCGCCCCGAGGAATTGGTCAACGATATCCTGTACCAGGTGGGAGCCCTGCGGGAGATCGCCCGCCGTCACGGCGCGCGTCTGCAGCATGTGAAGCCCCATGGGGCCCTGTACATGGAAGTGGCCGCCAGCGAGGCCCTGTCCAGCCAATTGGTGGAGGCCCTGCTGAAAACGGCGCCGGACTCCCTGCTGTTCTGCATGGGGTCTTCCCTCACCCACCAGATCGCCAGCGACGCGGGCTTGCCGGTGATCCGCGAGTTCTACGCCGACCGCGACTACGACCTGTCCGGATCCATCGTCTTCGCCCGCCGCATGCGCCGCCTGGATCCCCAAGCGGTGGCCGACAAATGCGTCCGTGCCTGCCTGGAGGGCAAGGTCCGAACCGTCGAGGGCGAGGATCTGTCCATCGCCTTCGAGTCCATCTGCTTCCATTCCGACACACCGGGCGCGCTCGCCATCGGCACCGCCGTGCGGGCCGCGCTCGTGGATGCCGGTATCCGCATCGCTCCGGCGGCCGAAGTGGCCTCCCGGCAAGCCGCCTGACCCCGTTCCCAACCGCAGGAGGCCCTTCCGATGTCCGTGATTCGTTCCCCCCTTCCCGGTACCTTCTATCACAAACCGGCGCCCGACCTGCCCCCCTTCAAGGCCGAGGGCGACCCCGTGGCCGTGGGAGACGTCATCGGTCTGGTGGAGGTCATGAAGTCCTTCATGGAGGTCAAGGCCGAGGTCGCGGGAACGGTGGTTCGCTTCCTGGTCGACAACGAAGCGCCGGTGACCGCCGGAGCCGTCCTCGTCGAACTGGCGGACTGACCCATGGCCCTGACGCGACTGTTCATCGCCAACCGCGGGGAAATCGCCGTTCGGATCAACCGATCCGCCACGGCCCTGGGCCTGGAGACGGTCCAGGCCTATTCGGAAGCCGACGCCGAGATGCTCGCCGTGGGCATGGCCACGGACGCGGTTTGTATTGGCCCCGCTCCGGCCAAGGCCTCTTATTTGGTGGCCGACCGCATCGTGGCCGCGGCCAAGGACGCGGGCTGTGACGCCGTCCATCCCGGCTACGGCTTCCTGGCGGAAAACGCCGCCTTCGCCGAAGCGGTGGAAACCGCTGGGATGGTCTTCGTCGGTCCCAAGCCCGAGACCATTCGGGCCATGGGCGACAAGGCCGCCGCCCGGGCCGCCGCCATCGCCGCCGGCGTGCCCGTCGTGCCGGGCTCCGACGGACTGGTCGCCGATATCGCGGCCACCATCGCGGCGGCGGAAACGGTCGGCTATCCGGTCATGGTCAAGGCCACGGCCGGGGGCGGCGGCCGGGGCATCCGGATCGCCGAGACCGAGGAGGACCTGCGCCGCCTCGCCCCCCAGGCCCAGGCCGAGGCCCTGGCCGCCTTCGGGGATGGGGGCCTGTACCTGGAACGGGTCATCCGGAACGCCCGCCATATCGAGGTCCAGATCCTCGGCGACGGGCAGCGGGCGGTTCATTGCTTCGAACGGGAATGCTCCCTCCAGCGCCGCCGCCAGAAGGTCTGGGAGGAAGCCCCCGCCGCCTGCCTGAACGCCGAAACCCGGGCCAAGCTTTGCGCCTCCGCCGTCGCCCTGGCCGAAAGCGTCCACTACCGGGGCGCGGGCACGCTGGAATACCTTTATGACGAGACCACTGGCGCCTTCTACTTCATCGAGATGAACACCCGCATCCAGGTGGAGCATCCGGTCACGGAAATGGTGACCGGTATCGACCTGATCGAGGAAATGCTGCGCATCGCCGGGGGGGAGCCCCTGCGCCTCCGCCAGGAGGACATCACCCTGACCGGCCATGCCATCGAAGCGCGCATCAACGCGGAGGATCCGGCCAACGGCTTCATGCCCTTCCCCGGGGTGGTCGGCGCGCTGTCCATCCCCGAGGGGCCGGACCTGCGTTTCGACGGCATGCTCTACGAAGGCTACGCTATTCCCCCCTTCTACGATTCCCTTCTGGGCAAGCTGATCGCCCGGGGCGCGACCCGGATCGAGGCCATCGACCGTCTGAAGGCGGCCTTGGCCGAAACGCGGATCGAGGGGGTGAAAACGACCATTCCCCTGCACCTGTCCCTGGCCGACGCCCCCGAGGTGCGGTCGGGCGCCGTCCACACCCAATTCCTGGAACCCTGGCTGGCCTCCGTCCAGCTAGCCGCAGAGTAAGGAGGACCGGATGCACATACGCTACTCCCATGGGGGCGACGAGCACATCTTCGTCGAAATCGGCGAGGAAATGTCCCTCGACGCCTTCTTCATCAGCCTCTCCCTGACCAGGGCCGTGCGCGAGGCCAAGATCGACGGCGTCACCGAGGTCTGCCCGGCCAACAGCAGCTTCCAGGTCAAATTCGACCCGGACAAAATCTCACCCGACGAGATGATGACCAAGGTCAAGGCCCTGGAACACAAGGCCGAGGACGGGGAAAAGACGCTGAAGACCCGGATCATCGAGATCCCCGTATATTACCAGGACCCCTGGACCCACGAGACCCTGATGCGGTTCCGGGAACGGCACCAGGACCCCTCGGGCTCGGACCTGGAATACGCCGCCCGGATCAACGGCTACGACAGCGTCGCGGCCTTTATCGAAGCCCACCATTCCTCCCCCTGGTTCGTCTCCATGGTCGGGTTCGTCGCCGGTCTGCCCTTCCTGTACCAACTCGTCGACCGGGATCGACAGATCGAGGTTCCGAAATACCTGCGCCCGCGAACCGACACACCAAAACAGACCGTGGGCTACGGCGGTTGCTTCTCCTGCATCTATTCGGTGCGCGGCGCTGGCGGCTACCAGATGTTCGGCATTACCCCCATGCCCATCTACGATCCCACCCAGACCGTCTCCTACCTGAAGGACTTCATGGTCTTCTTCCAGCCCGGCGACATCGTCAAATGGAAGCCCATCGACCGGGCCGAATACGACACCATCCTCGCCCAGGTGGAGGCCAACACCTACGCGCCCAGGATCCGAGAGGTTGTCTTCGATCTCGAGGCCTTCAAGGCCGACATGGACGGGTTCAACGCGCGGCTGATGGAGGCCCTCAATGACGTTTAAGGTCATCAATCCCGGCTTGCTCACCACCATCCAGGATCTGGGGCGGCCCGGCTATTTCCACCTGGGAATCCCCATTTCCGGCGCCATGGACCGCTTCGCCCTGCGCGCGGCCAACCTGCTGGTGGGCAATGACGAGGGCGCCGCCGGACTGGAAGCCGTCTTCATGGGGCCCCTGCTCGAGTTCGAGGTGGACGCCATGGTCGCGGTGACCGGCGCCATCCTGCCTCCCCGGGTCGACGGCGAGGAACAGCCCCTTTGGACCGCCTTTCCGATCAAGGCGGGGCAGAGCCTGACCTTCGATTACCTGAAGGGCGGAGCCCGGGCCTATATCGCCATCTCCGGCGGGATCGCCACCAAACCCCACCTGGGCAGCCGGTCCACCTATCCCATCGGCTCGCTCGGCGGCTTCGACGGACGCCCCCTGGCGACCGGGGACATGGTTCCCCTGGGCGAGGGCAAGACCGTCAAGGCGGGCCGGACCGTGGCCGAGGCCCTGCGCCGGGGTCCCGGGTCCCCCGCCGAACTGCGGGTCCTGCCGGGTCTGTACTGGCATCTGATCACCGAACGGGCCGGCAAGGCCTTCTTCGACGACGAATGGAAGGTCGCGCCCGAGGCCGACCGCATGGGGGTTCGCTTCCGTGGCGGCCAACCCATCGAATTCGCCCCCCGGGAACAGCCCTTCGGCGCCGGATCGGATCCCTCCAACATCGTCGACGGCTGCTATTCCTACGGCTCCATCCAGGTGCCGGGCGGCTCCGAGCCCATCGTCCTGCACCGGGACGCGGTGTCCGGTGGCGGCTATTTCACCCTGGGAGCCGTGGTCTCCGCGGACATGGATCTGATCGGCCAGCTCCAGCCCCATACCCCGACCCGCTTCGTTCGCGTCACCTTGGAAGAGGCCCTGACCGCGCGAAGAGATCGGGCGGCCCTCTTGGCCCGGATCCGCGAGGATCTCTCCTAAGGCCCGGATCCGCGAGGATCCCTCCTAACATATTGTAAAGTCGCCTCTTTTCTGGAACCCAAGTCCCATTCACACCCGGAGTCCGTCCACATGAAAACGTTGACCCTCGCTTTGCTCGCCTCCACCGTCATGGCCAGTTCCGCCCTGGCCGCGGATTGGTATCCCTATCCGGCCCAGCAAACCGTTCCGCCCTTCGCCGCGGACGGCGAGCAGGAACCCGTGGAATACGTGCCGTTGGAAAAGGCGGATAAGCCCTTCAACATCTGCGTCTCCTTCCCGCATATGAAGGACGCCTATTGGCTGGGCGTGGACTATGGCGTGGCCGAGGAGGCCAAACGCCAGGGCGTGAAGCTGAATCTTGTCGAAGCCGGTGGCTACACGGAACTGGCCAAGCAAATCAGCCAGATCGAGGATTGCGTGGCCAGCGGCGCCGACGCCGTCGTCATCGGCGCCATTTCCTTCGACGGCCTGAACAGCCTGGTGGGCGAGATCGCCGCCAAGAAGATCCCGGTGATCGACGTGGTCAACGGCATGTCCTCTCCGGACGTTTCGGCCAAGTCCTTGGTTTCCTTCGAGACCATGGGCCGGGAGACCGGCGCCTATCTGGCCGCCAAGCACCCCGCCGGGACCGAGCCGGTCAAGGTGGGCTGGTTCCCCGGCCCCGCGGGCGCCGGATGGGTGGAAGCGGCCAACAAGGGCTTCATGGAGGCCGTGAAGGGCTCGGCGGTGGAGGTCCTGGAGCCCCGCTATGGCGACACCGGCAAGGAAGCCCAGTTGCGTCTGGTCGAGGATGTTCTGCAGGCCACTCCCGACGTCAAGTACATCGCCGGAACCGCCGTGACGGCCGAAGCCGCCCAGGGCCTGCTGCGCGAGCGGGGACTGACCGACAGCGTCGGCCTGCTGGCCTTCTACATGACCCCGGGCGTCTATGACGGCATCAAGCGTGGGTTCATCGAAGCCGCCCCCGCGGATTCCATGGTCGTCCAGGGCCGCGTCGCCATCGATCAGGCCGTGCGTCTGCTGGAGGGCAAGGACGTCATCAAACATGTCGGTCCCAAGATCTTCGTCGTCAATCAGGGCAACATCGAGACCACGGACCGGGACGCCATCCTGCCGCCCCGGGACTTCAAGCCCGTCTTCTCCGTCGAATAGGCGGAGAACCGGTGCCGGGCCGACGCCCGCTCCCTTGCGTCGGCCCGGCGCCTTCCTCCCTGGTTTCGTCCTTCTCCCGCCCTCCATCAACGGGATCCGATCATGAGCCCCCCCCTCGTCGAAACCCGCGGCCTGACCAAGCGTTATCCCGGCGTGGTCGCGCTGAACGCCGTGGACTTCACCCTGATGCCCGGCGAAGTCCATGTCCTGTTCGGCGAGAATGGCGCGGGCAAGTCGACCCTGATTTCCATGCTCGCCGGAGCCAACCACCCCACCGAGGGGACCATCCTGGTCCGCGGCGAGCCCGTCGTCTTCCAGGACGTGTCCGATGCCCGGAGCCGGGGGATCTCGGCTGTCTTCCAGGAGTTCTCCCTGGTTCCGACCCTGACGGTCGCCGAAAACATCTTCCTGGGAGACGAACCCCGGATCGGCCCCTTCCTCGATCGCCGGGGCATGCTGAACCGTGCCCTGCGACTTTTCGAGGACTTGGAATTCCCCATCTCCCCGAAGCGCCGGGTTTCCAGCCTCAGCCGGGCCGAACAGCAGATGGTGGAGATCGCCAAGGCGCTGCACCGAGAGGTTTCCATTCTGATCCTCGATGAACCCACCGCCTCCCTCACCGACCGGGAGGTGGACCACCTTTTCGCCGTCGTGACCCGGCTCAAGAGGCAGGGCGTGGGGATCATCTACATTTCGCACCGGATGCAGGAATTCGCCCGCATCGCCGACCGGGTCACCGTGCTCCGGGACGGGGCCAAGGTCGGCGAAGTCGCCATGGCCGAGACCAGCGAGTCCGAACTGGTGTCCCTGATGGCCGGTCGGGCCATCACCGAGATCTACCCCCATATTCCCCGCCCAAAGGGTGACTCCGCCCCGCTGCTGTCCATCCGCGGCCTGCACGCCTGGGGGGTGCATGGGATCGACCTGGATGTCCGCCCCGGCGAGGTTCTGGGCGTGGCTGGCCTGATCGGATCGGGAAAATCCCGGGCCTTCCGGGCCCTCATGGGGCTGTTGCCGGTGGAAGCCGGACAGGTCACCCACGCGGGCTTGGACGTGACCGGCGCGCCGACCCGGGTGCTGATGGCCCGGGGCCTCTACTACCTCACCGCGGACCGCAAGACCGAGGGGTTGCAGATGACCGCGACCACCCGGGACAATCTGGCCCAGGGCATCCTGGCCGGTCTGCCCCGCCGCGCGGGCCTGCTACCCTGGCGCGCCATCCGCGCCAAGGGGGAGGACATCGCCCAGCGGGTGGATATCCCGCCGTCCTACCGCGGGCGCCTCGTCGCCCAACTCTCCGGCGGCAACCAGCAAAAAACCCTCTTTGGCCGCGGTCTGGGCAGCGACTACGACCTCTACATCCTCGATGAGCCCACGGTGGGTGTGGACATGGGCGCCCGGGCAGCCATCTACGGCCTGATCCGCGACCTCGCCGCCGCGGGCAAGGCGGTGGTCGTCATCTCCTCCGACCTGCCCGAGGCCATGAATCTGGCCCACCGGCTGGTCGTCTTCTCCCAGGGGCGGATCGCCGCGGAGCTGGAAGGCGAGGCCATCGCGGAATCCGCCGTACTCGCCCATTTCTTCGACTTCGACGGGGACTCCGCCCCTTCGACCGCCGCCTCCAGCCAAGGATCCGCCGCATGACCACCGCCCCCGCCAAGACCGCCCCCGGGGAGGGCGCCCCTGTCCACCGGACACCCCTCGCCCTGTTGAAGGGCCTCTTTGTCCGCCTGGGCGTCCTGCCCTTTTTCCTGGTGGTGGCCCTGGTGGCCTTCACCGCCCTGTCGGACCGCTTCCTCACCCTGGACAATCTGGTCAACGTGGCTCGGCAGTCCGTTTATCTGATCCTTGTTTCCCTGGGACAGATGCTGGTGCTCATCACCGGTGGCTTCGACCTGTCCGTGGGGGCGGCCATCGCCGTGACCTCGGTCGTATCGGCCCTGGCCATGACCGCGCTGGCCGCGGTATTCCCGGACGCCATCTGGCTGGTGATCGCCCTGGGCGCCCTCGCCGGGTTCGGCGCGGCTCTGGTGATCGGTCTGGTGAACGGCCTGGGCGTCGCCTATTTCGGTGTCTCCCCCTTCATCATGACCCTGGGCGTCAGTTCCGTCGCCGCGGGCATCTCCCTGTTCCTGACGGGAGGAGTCCCGGTCTCCGGCCTGCCCTTTGAATTCGGCGATCTCCTGGGGTTCGGCAAGCTGGCCGGAATCCCCGTGCCGGTCCTCGTGGCCGCGGTCGCCGCCGTGCTCATGTGGATTCTCATGGTCCGAACCCGCACCGGTGCCCATATTTACGCCATTGGGGGCAACATCAAGGCCGCCCATCTGTCGGCCATCCACACCCGGAAGACCCTGATCCTGGCCTATGGACTCTGCGCCCTCGTGGCCTCGCTGACCGGATTGCTGCTCACCGCCCGCGTCGAAAGTGGCGAGGCCAACTTGGGTGGCACCATCGCCCTGGAATCCATCGCCGCCTGCGTCATCGCCGGGGTCTCCCTGCGCGGGGGCATTGGCCGGGTGGAAAACGTGGTTCTCGGCGCCTTCTTCATCGTGCTGGTCCAAAACGGCATGAATCTCGCCCAGGTCAGCAGTTATATGCAGATGGTCCTGTTGGGCGGCCTGTTGATTCTCGCGGTGATCTTCGACCAGATCCGCTACCGGATGCTTTTGGGGGCGCGCTAAAGGTCAAAAGAAGTGGCTGCCTCCCGGGTCCCGCCTTTACGATCCTGGTGCATTCAAGAGACGATCCGGCCATGGCCCAAGCGGTGCCATGGCCGAGACCGCGGGATCAAAAGGAGAGGTTTCCATGATTGCAGGAGAGCGGAGATCCATCCGCCCCATCCGCTGGGCCATGGTGGGCGGCGGTCGGAACAGCCAGATCGGCTACAGTCACCGGTGCGCCGCCACCCGGGACGGCGCCTACCACCTGGTCGCGGGCGCCTTCGACATCGATCCCGAGCGCGGTCGGGCCTTCGGCCTCGCCCTCGGTCTGGACGCGGATCGCTGCTATGCCGACTACCAAACCCTCTTCGCCATGGAGGCGAAACGGCCCGATGGGATCGAGGCGGTCTCCATCGCCACGCCGAACAACACCCATTTCGCCATCGCCAGAGAGGCCCTCGAGCATGGGCTGCATGTGATTTGCGAAAAGCCCCTCTGCTTCACGGTGGCCGAAGCCGAGGCGCTCAAGGCCCTCGCCGCCGACAGGGGCCGTGTCGTCGGCGTCACCTATGGCTATGCCGGGTACCAGACAATCCGCCAAGCCCGCGCCTTGGTGGCCAACGGCGCCCTGGGAGAGATCCGATTGGTCAACCTGCGGTTCGCCCACGGCTTTCACAGCGCCCCCGTCGAGGAGCACGACCCCGCCGCCCGCTGGCGGGTCGATCCCCGGTTCGCCGGTCCCAGCTATGTCCTGGGCGATCTGGCGACCCACCCCGTCTACCTGTCCGAAGTCATCCTGCCCCACTTGACCATCAAGCGGCTTCTCTGCACCCGGCAAAGCTTTGTCAAAAGCCGCGCGCCCTTGGAAGACAACGCCGTGACCCTGATGGAATACGACAACGGCGCCTTCGGGACGGTCTGGGCCAGTTGCGTCAACGCGGGCGCCATGCATGGACAGAAGGTCCGCATCGTCGGGGAAAAGGCCAGCCTGGAGTGGTGGGATGAACGGCCCAACCAATTAACACTGGAAGTCCAGGGAGAGCCCGCGCGGATCCTCGAGCGAGGCATGTCGTACCTCAGCCCGGATGCCCTTGAGGAGGACCGGATCTCCGCGGGCCATCCAGAGGGCCTGTTCGAGGCCTGGGCCAATCTGTACGACCGCTTCGCCATCGCCATGGTCGGCGCGTCCGGACCCCTGCCCGAGGATTTCTGGTATCCGGACATCGACGCGGGTCTCAACGGCGTGCGTTGGGTGGCCTCCTGCGTTCGCTCCGCCGACGCCGGTGGGGTCTGGGTGGACTACGCTTAAACGCGCCCAAGCGAAAGGGCGGCCCTGGAACCCGGGACCGCCCTTTTCCGTCTCGTTGATTTGTTACCGCCGCGCCAAGTGGGCGACAAAGCGGATTACTGCCCGCGAACGGCCCGCCAAGCGATGTCCCGCAAATCGCAACGGCGCATATCCAGGTCGTCAAGTTCCGCGTCGCTCATGGTGTTCAGTTCGTCGTAGGTCCGGCGAAAAGCCCGCCACTGGGCCAGGGACACGCGAAGATGTGCGATCATTTGGCCAAACAGGGCGAATACATCGAGCCGGTTGTGGGAAATGGAGGTTGTCGTCGCCATCTTGCTAGCTCCTTAAGGCGCCGCGTCGGGGCGCTCGGTCATGGTCATTGACCGAGGAGATAGCGCCGATTGTGCACCTGCACAATGAGCAAACCGGTAAAACAGCCGTGCAAAAACCGCATGAACGACAACCCACTCTTTTCAGAGAGAAAAATGCGTTGTGACTGGCTCTGGCCGGGTCTGAATATTCATCAGGTCGCGCCAATTCCTTTCAGAAAGCCCGACACATGGCGCTCCAGGTCCCGCGCCCAGGAGCCGACGGAATCCGAGGCCTCCCGCACATCCGTGGCGATTCTCGATGTGTCGTCCACGGCCTCGGCCATGTGTTGGACATCCCCGACCGCTTCCGCCGACCCGGCCGCGGCCTCCCGCACGTTTCCGGAGATCGTTTCGGTCGCGGCGCCCTGCTCCTCCACGGCCGCGGCGATGGCCTGGATGATCCCGTCGATCTCCCGCATGGTCCGGGTCAATCGGTCCATTTCCTCCACGGTCGCCGAAGTGGCCTCCTGCACGTCCGAGACCTGATTGGAAATGTCCTCCGTGGCCTTGGCGGTCTGTTCGGCCAGGTTTTTCACTTCTCCAGCAACGACGGCGAAACCCTTCCCCGACTCTCCGGCACGGGCGGCTTCAATGGTCGCGTTCAAGGCGAGAAGGTGGGTCTGACTGGCGATGGCCTGGATCAACACCACCACCTCGCCAATCCGACCCGCGCTGGCGTTCAGGTCCCCGACGATGGCCTGGGTGCGCCCAGCCTGCTCCGCGGCCTGGGAAACGGTCCTTGTGGCGCTGCCCGTCTGTTGTCCGATCTCGGAAATGGACAGACTCAGATCGCCCGCCGCGACCGCGACACCGTCGATATTCACGGACGCCACATTGGTGGCGCGGGTCACCATGTCCGTGCTGCTCCGGAAACCATCGACAAAGGCGCTCAAGCCGCCCGCCGTTTCCTCCATGCGCGCCGCGGCGGTACCGATGCCGGACACCACCACGCCAATATCCCCCTCGAACCGGGCGATCCGATCCCTCAGGTCCCGGGTCGCGCGCTCCCGCTCCTCCAGTTCCTCGCGCCTTTCCCGCTCCAGCCGAGCCCGATCCGCGGCGTTGTCGCGGAAGACCCGCAGGGTATCGACGATGGCGCCCAATTCGTGCCGACGCGGAAGATTGGCCAGCACCACATGACGATCGCCCTTCGCCAGTTCGGTGATGGCTTGCCGGACCTGTTCCAGGGGCCGGACGACGCCGAAGGTCATGAGACCCAGGAAACCCAGAACCGCCAAGGCCACCCCGGTGACGATGGCGATGATCCAGGCCCCCGTTTCGGAGCGGACGGTCCTCAGGCGGATCCCGGCGGCCTTCGCGGTCTCGCCCAAGTAGCCGCGGGCTTGAGTCAGATGCCCGGCCAGGGCGTCATAGCGCCCCCGAGCCTCTTGCATCAGGCCCGTCACGGCCTGGGACGACGCGATCCACCCCTTGACCGAAGCCTCGTATCCGTCGACAGCCTCGGTCAGGGCCGGGGCGAGGCTGTCATCCTCGACCCGGAGTTTCCCGATGATCCGTCGCACGCCCTCGAACCGGGCCTCCAGGACCTTGAAGGCCTCCACCGCGGCCCCGGGGTCCCCGGCCAGGATGTCGTCGACGGCTTTGTCGATTTGCGGCATCTGTCCCAGCAGCTTGGCCGAGCCCATCCCGTCCCCGGCCACCCGCACCTTTTCACCACGATCCCGAATGGTCCGACCCGAGGCGGCGATGCGCCCCAGGAACGTGTCGATCGGTGGCGCTCCCCCGGCCCCTCCCCCATCGGTGAAGCCCAGTTTCGCGACGTCCTGGTCCAAGGCCTGAAAGCGTTCCCCCAGGTCCAACAGGGGACCTTGGGCACCGTCCATCTCCTGGCCGACCTCCGCCCCCAGATCGGAGGCCTTCACCTCCGTCAAGTAGGTCCCCACCCGGTCAAGCGCCTTCAGCACCCGATCCCGCCGCTCCGGCGCTCCCGTCCGGGCGTAGCGGACCATGTCCTCGGGAATGGCCCGGACAACCAGTTCGATGTCATAGGCGCGAGCAACGGCGTCGCTGAAGACCTGATTCCGCGTGAAGGCGGTGGAGACCTGACGATCCCCCATCCACCAGCTCGATCCGATGGCGGCCACGCCCAAAAGCATGACGCCACAAAACGTAAAAACATAGGCGCGTATCGACGCGATTTCGGTGATCCCAGTCCCGCGCCGCCGGGTTTCCGCCGGTGCGCCCGCGCCATCCGCCGTTTCCATCAGCCCCCTCCCTTTAAGCAATTTTTATACCCTTTCGCGACGGGTTTCCCGGTCCCGATCCTCAGGGAGTGAACGCGGCGCGGAAGCGGTCCAAGGCCACTTCCGGATCCCCGGAAGCGAAGGCCTCCATGCCGACCACGCCCCGATACCCCATGTCCGCCAGGGCCCGGGCGATGGCGAGATAGTTGATCTCGCCGGTTCCGGGTTCCCTGCGTCCGGGCACGTCGGCGACCTGGATCTCGCCGATCCAGGGCAGACAGCGCCGGCAGAGGGCGATCAGGTTCCCCTCGCCGATCTGCGCATGGTAAAGGTCCAGGTTGAGCTTCAGGCCAGGACGGTCGATGGCCGCAACCAGGGCCAGGGTATCCTCGGCCCGGGCGAAGGGGGTCCCGGGATGGTCCACCGGCAGGTTGAGGTTCTCAAGGACGAAGGTCACGCCCTCCGCCTCGGCCAGATCGGCGATCCTGTTCAGGGTGTCCCGGGCCTTGAGCCACATGGCCCCGGTCACGGTCTCCACCGGGGTGACGGGCAGACCGCCCTCCCCCAACCCGGTCCCATGGAGGTTCAGGCGCGCCACGTTCAGCCGTTTGCCGACCACGATGGACTCCGCCGCGGTCCGCAGCAAGTCCTCGGCGCCCGCCTCATCGGTCAGGCGACCGGTGACATAGCCGGTCATCGAGGAAAAGGTCGCTCCGGACCGTTCCAAGACCGCGATATCGTGGTTGGTCCAATTCCAGATCTCGGCGAGGAATCCCATCTCCGTCAGGCGTTTCAAGCGCCAATCGATGGGTTTGTCTCGCCAGAGCATTTCCGCGCAGGCGGCGAGGGAAAAGGGACCGCTCATGTTAAATGGTTCCTCCCAGGGAGCCTTCCAACTCGGCCAGTTCCTGGCCTCCGGCCATCATCTCCTGCAACTCGTCCGCCGAGATGTCTCCCCGGGAGGCGGTCCCCAGGGTCTTGCCCCGGCACAGGACGGTGAAGCGGTCCCCCACGGCCATGGCATGGCGCACGTTGTGACTGATGAACACCACGCCGACCCCCTGCTTGCGGACCTTGTCGATGGTCGCGAGGACATTGGAGGTCTGGCGCACCCCCAAGGCCGAAGTCGGTTCATCCAGGATGAGGATCTTCGCGCCGAAGTGGACGGCGCGGGCGATGGCCACGGTCTGGCGCTCGCCACCGGACAGGGTGCCCACCGCCTGATCGGGGCCGCGTAGGCTGATCCCCATCTCCCGCATTTTCTGGACCGACACCGCGTTGGCCTTGGCGACGTCGAAGCGCTTGAACAGCCCCTTCCCCTTGGTCGGTTCCCGGCCCATGAAAAAATTCCGGGTCACGGACATCAACGGGATCATGGCCAAATCCTGGAACACGGTGGCCACGCCCGCTTCCATGGCGTCCCGCGGGGTGTCGAAGGTCACCGGTTTCCCCTCGAACCGCATGGTGCCATGGCTAGGCTTATGCACACCGGACATGACCTTGATGAAGGTCGACTTGCCCGCGCCGTTGTCGCCAAGCAGGCAATGGCATTCCCCGGGGCGGACGTCGAAGCTGACACCGGCCAGCGCGATGACATTCCCGAAGTGCTTCTCGATGCCGTCGAGTTCGATGATCGGATCCCCCATCTCAGCGCTCCCCCGTCACGCGTTTGCGAATGGCATTGTTGAAGACCACGGCCAGCAGCAGCATTGTCCCCAGGAAGACCTGGAACCAGTCCTGGTCGAAGGTGGTGTAGGTCAGACCGATGACCACCATGCCGAAGATGATGGAGCCGAAGAACGCGCCGATGGCCGAGCCGTAACCGCCGGTCAGCAGACAGCCGCCGATCACCGCGGCGATGATCGCCTCGAATTCCTTCTGGAAGCCGCGGCGGGCGTCGGTGCTGCCCGCGTCGAGCACCTGGATGATCGCCAGCAGGGCGGCGCAGCAGGCGGTGAAGACGAACAGCGCGATCTTGACCTTGCGGACGGGAACCCCGGAATTGGCCGCCGCGTTGGCGTCTCCGCCAGCGGCGAAAATCCAGTTCCCGATGGGCGTCCGCAGCAGGATATAGGTGGCCGCCAGGGCCAGGATGATGAACCAGAGAAGCTCGATCGGCACGCCGGGAACCTTGGGCGTCCCGGACTTGAAGGTGTCGATCAGCCCGCTCTTGGCGAACCAGGTGAACAGGTCGCCGAAGGCGTCGCCGCTGAACAGGGGCGCGAGGGCATCCCCCTCCACGGCGTCGCGCACGCCCCGCAATTGGGTGGACCCATCGGTCAACCCCTTCAGGCCAACCAGGGACAGGCCCCGCAGGATAAAGAGGAAGGCCAGGGTGACAATGAAGGACGGCAATCCCGTGCGGATGACGATATAGCCGTTGACGGATCCCACCAGACCGGCGGCGGCCAGGGTGACCGGAATGGCCAATGCCAGGGGCATGTCCATGTTGACCACGCAGGCGCCGAAGACCATTCCAGCGAAAGCGACCATGGATCCGATGGACAGATCGAATTCTCCGCCGATCATTAACATGGCCGCGCCGATGGCCAGGATACCCAGTTGCGCGCCCGGACTCAGAAAATTAAAGGTTCCCGATAGGGTGAACATGCTTCCATCCGCCGTGAAGGCGAAGAACAGGGTCACCAGAATCAATCCCGCCACCGCGCCCAGTTCCGGACGCTTCATGGCATGGGCGATAACGGACTCTTCCTTGAGTCTCTCGTCGACGGCGGGTGTCGCGTCCTCGGACATCACTTCCTCCCTATGATCACGGGAAGGGGACAGGCCTTCCGTCCCCTTCCCGCCATGTCTCGGCGGTTAGCGAATGCCCTTGGCCGACAACTCGACGACCTGACCGGCCTTGTCGGCGGTGATCAGGTTCGGGCCGGACGGCACGTTGCCCCCGGGCATCAGGCCGTAGTCGGCGTTCAGGGCGAGGAAAACCACGGGCAGGTAGCCCTGCAGGAACTGCTGCTGGTCGATGGCGAAGGCCGCATCGCCCGCCCCGACGGACTCCAGGAAGCTGGCGGAGAGGTCGAAGCTCGCGACCTTGACGTCGCCGGTGCGTCCCAGGGCCTTGACCGCGGCGACGGAGGGCTCACCGGCGGTGGAGGCACCCAGGGCCATGACCGTATCCACATCGGGATCGGAATCCAGGGCGGCGCGCACCTTGGCTTCAATCTCGGTGGGATCGTTGGTGGTGGGCAGAACACTCACAGGACCGCCAAACCCCTTGGCGAACCCCTCGCACCGCTGGTCGAGCGAGACATTGCCCACTTCCTGGTTGACGCAGATGCCTTTCTTGCCACCCATTTCCGCGAGTTTCGCGCCCGCGATTTCTCCCGCGGTGTATTCGTCCTGGCCCACGTGCAACAGGGCGCCCAGTTCCTTGGACACATCCGAACCGGAGTTCATGGAAATTACTGGAATTCCGGCCTCGACGGCGCGCTTGATCGAGGGACCCAACGCGTCGGCATCGGGGATCGACACCACCAACCCGTCGGGCTCCTGGTTCACGGCGGCGTCGATCATCTGGCTCATGGCCACCATGTCGAAGGTCTCCGGGGAGCGGAATTCCACATGGGCGCCCGTGTGCTTGGCGGCCATGTCCACGCCATTCTTCACCACCGACCAGAACGGGTCGTTGGCCTGGCCGTGGGCGACCACGATGATATCGGACGCCATGGCGCTGGTCCCATAGGCCATCATCGCGGCCGTGGCGACACCGCCCAAAATCCTTGAAAACTTCATGTCCGTCTCCTGTTCATGTTTTTAGGGTTGTTTTTTGCTTTTCTTGGCTCCGCGCGGCACCCGATCGCGCCGCGCATCCCGTCCCTGTTTTCGGGACGAGGGAAAAGGGGTTGGCCCCCTTTCCCCCTTGGATTTCCGTCAGGCGCCCTGAACGACGACGGCCCCCCCGGACTGGGCGGCCCGTGTCGCGGCGTCCGCGACGGCCAGGGCGTTGATGCCGTCCTCCAGGCTCACCGGGATCGGCGCGCCGTCCAGGATCGCCTCCACGAAGGCGTTCCATTCCGCGACATAGGCCCGCGCATAGCGCTCCAGGAAGAAATGTTCCGGCTTGGCGGTCAAGGCCCCCTCCGCCGATAACTTTTCCACTGTGTGCTCGAGCACGTTGCGGGCCGAGAGCAGTCCCTCGGACCCCAGAAGCTCCACGCGCTGGTCATAGCCGTAGGCGGCCCGGCGGCTGTTCTTGATGACCACGAGCCGCCCATCGGCGTACCGCATGACGATGACGGCGGTATCCACGTCGCCCGCCTCGCCGATGGCCGGATCGACAATGGAGGATCCCGTGGCGCTCACGCTCTCCGGCGCGCCCCCCATGATCCAGCAGGCCATGTCGAAGTCGTGAATGGTCATGTCGCGGAACAGGCCACCGGAGACCTTGATGTAAGACACCGGTGGCGGCGCCGGGTCGAAGGAGGTGATGGAAAGAAGCTCGCCCTTGCCGATTTCCCCCGCCTCGAAGGCCGCTTTCAGCTTGGCGAAATTGGGATCGAACCGACGGTTGAAGCCGATCATCACCGGCTTCCCGCTCTCCTGGACCACCCCGCGGCAAGCCCGCGCCCGTTCCAGGCTCAGGTCCACGGGCTTTTCGCAGAGCACCGCCTTGCCCGCCCGGACCGCGGCCTCGATCAAATCCGAGTGGGTATCCGTCGATGTGGCGATGAGCACCGCGTCGATGGCGCTGTCCGCCAGGATCTCGTCCGTGGACCGGACCTCGGCGCCATGGGCGACGGCCAGGGTCCCGGCGGCCTCCCCATTGATGTCGGAAATGGAGTGGAGCTCGCTTCGAGGATGAGCCGCAATCGTCCGTGCATGGACTTGGCCGATACGCCCCGCCCCCAGCAACCCGACTTTCAACATCTGATACCCTCTCAAATCGCCGACGGTCCCCGTCGGACGCGGTACAACGCGCATGGCGACCGGCGTAAGGTCCGGTCCCGATGGAAAAGCCGCCCGGCGGTCCGAGGAGAGAGCGCCGGTTGGACCGCCGGGCGGTAAGGAGCGGGCCGGGGAAGGGAGTCCCCGGAAGCCCGCCAGGAAGGGGGCTACCTGGAGTCCCGCTGGAAAATCCAATCGTGGTCCGGATGGTTCCGGAAGCACCATTTGCGCACCGGCCCGGCCATCACGTTCAGGTAGTACAGGTCATACCCATAGGGCACGCCGCAGGGGTGGTGTCCCTTGGGCACAAGAACCACATCGCCGTCGGAAACGGCCATGGTCTCGTCGATCTCCCCGTCCTCGGTGAACACCCGTTGAACGGCGAACCCCTGTTTGGGATTCAGCCGGTGGTAATAGGTTTCCTCCAGGTAGGTGATCTCCGGCTCCCGGTCCTCGTCATGGCGATGCGGTGGGTAGCTGGACCAGTTCCCCTGGGGGGTAAAGACCTCGGTCACCAACAGGCTGTCGGCCACATCCGCGTCGGGCATGGCGATGGCGTTGATATGGCGGGTATTGGCTCCCTTGCCCCGAACCTCGGAGGAGGGAAGGGGAAGACGGCGGGCCGGATGGCCACCATGGCCCGGCGCGGTGCAGACCGCGATCACGCAATCGGTGGTGGCCGTGGCGTCCCATCGTGTCCCGTTGGGAACATAGACGGACTGGGGCGGCGTTCCTTCGAAGACGCTCATGCGTTCCCCCAGTTCCCCGAAGGATTGGCCGTCCGCCGAGACCTCGGCCTTGCCCTCGACGAGCACCAGAATGACCTCCCGGTCGCCGGTCTCCTCCCCGGCGCTCTCCCCCGCTTTCAGGTGGTACAGGCCGAAGCCCACATAGCGCCACTGGGCATTTTCCGGAGTTATGTCATGGACCTTGCCGGTCTCGCCCCGGGGTTTACGCAGCAGATCAGGCATCACAGGGCTCCTTCAGGTATGCTTGTGTCCAAGCTGACCGCCCGTGCCATGGCCCGCAGGGACCGCAGTCCAAGGGACTGGTATTCGACCGGGTCGCGGACCGCCGGGTCCTGCTCGGCCTCGATAACCAGCCAGCCCTCGTACCCGTGGTTCGCGGCGATGCGCAGGACGGGCTCGAAGGCGACCACGCCCTCCGGATCGCCGGGAACGGTGAAGACACCCCGCCGCACCCCCTCCAGGAAACTCAAGCCTTCGGCGCGGACCTGATCGCGCACGGCGGGCCGAACGTTCTTGCAATGGATGTGGGAGATCCGGCCCATGTATTTGGCGGCCAGGGCTTCCGGGTCCCCTCCCCCAAACAGCGCATGCCCCGTATCCAGCAACAAAGAGGTCCGGGGGCCCGTATGGGCCATGAACGCGTCGATCTCGTCGGGGGTCTCGACAACGGTCCCCATGTGGTGGTGGTAGGCCAAGCGGATCCCCTGCTCGGCGCAATGGCTGGCGATGGCCTCCACATCCGCCCCGAACCGCGCCCAGTCCCCATCGGACAGGATGGGACTTTCGGATATGGGCAGGTCGTCCCTTCCATGGATCGCGTTGGAGGTCTCGCAAGCGATGCAGACCGAACAGCCCATGGCCTTCAAAAGATCCAGATGGGGCTGGATTGCCCTCTTTTCGTCGTCCACCGAATGGGCCAGCAGGTTCAAGGAGTGCCAGCCGGAGACGAAGGCCAACCCATGGGGCGCCAAAACGGCTTTCAGGGCCACCGGATCGCCGGGCATCTTGTGCCCTTTTTCGATGCCATCGAACCCGATGGACGCCGCGTCCGACAGGCAGCGCTCGAGGGAGATATCGGCACCAAGGGTCTGGTCGTCGTCATTGGACCAGGCAATGGGATTCGTCCCGTAGTGTATCATGATCTCCCTTCCGTTTTCTCCCGCGGGTCTGGCCGACGTTTTCGCCGATCATTATTCCGAACCCTATTCTCTTGGGGTTGGCCGATGCGCCATCCAGTGATTTCCGAAATTTTTATTCCATTTTCAGCGCCATGCAACAAGTTTTTTCACGAATACGCCATTCCGAAGTTCTCTTGATATATCAAACCCATCGGGAAATGGCGGACACCACCGGGGAAAGAACGGGGGAAGAGACGATAACCCATTGACTTCCTTGGAAGCCCGAGGCGAAATTAATATTCTAAAAATGAGAACACCGCTTTCACAGATGGGGCCGAGACCACGGGTCCGACCTGGGAGATCCTCGATGACCGACCAAAACTTCGATACCCCCCCAACAGATTTCGAGCACTTCCGGGACATGATCGTCGCCCGCAAGGACAGCCTGCCCAAGCGGCTGGCACAGGTTGGTGAGTACGCGATTCGCAATCCCGATGAGTTCGCCTTCGGGACCGCGGCGAGCGTATCAGAGGCCATCGGAGTCCAGCCCTCCACCCTGGTGCGTTTCGCCAAACAGCTTGGATATGCTGGCTTTTCCGATCTGAAGGACGTCTTCCGGTCGCGGATCAAGGAACAACGCACCTCCTACCAGGACCGGATCCGCGCCCTTCAAGTCGACACGGCGGGGTCGGCCGAATCCGAGATCCTCCAAGGCTTTCTCGACGCGGCCGCGGGCTCCCTCGGCGCCCTTTCCCGCACGGTGGATGTGACCCGTTTCGCCGAGGGCGTGGCCATCCTGGCCAAGGCCGATTGCATCTATCTGATCGCCCGACGACGCGCCTACCCCCTGGCGAGTTCCATGGCCTACACCTTCGCGAAAATGGGCATTCGCATCGTCCTCGCGGGATCCGCCCCCGGCATTGACCCGGAAATCCTCGGCGGCGCCACGGACCGGGACGCCGCCATCGCCATGAGCTTCACCCCCTATTCGAGCGAGACCGTACACCTGGCCCGCATGGTGGCCAGGGCAGGCGTTCCCTTGATTTCCATCACCGACAGCCCCTTCAGCCCAATCGCCGAGTGTTCCCGGATTTGGTTCGAAATCGCGGAACAGGATTTTTCCGGCTTCCGCTCCCTTTCCGCCTCCATGGCCTTTTGCATGGCCCTGACCGTCGCCGTCGCCGAGGCCCGGAAGCGGCAATCCGCGAGTAATGATTTGGAATAGAAATTCCCATTGACCATAATATGAAATACGTGTTCCATTTCAAGGAAAGAACACACCGCCCAAGCTCCCTCCCCGGAGCCGCCTGGGCGCATTGTCGTGGGAGGAAAACGCATGGCCGGTTCAACGAACCAGGAGTTGGATGTCATCACCATCGGACGGTCATCCGTGGACTTGTACGGTCAGCAAATCGGCACCCGTCTGGAAGATGTGGGATCCTTCGCCAAATCGGTGGGCGGCTGTCCATCGAACATCGCCATCGGCACCTCCCGCCTCGGTCTGCGGTCGGGCGTCATCACCCGCGTTGGAAACGAGGGATTGGGGCGGTTCATTCGGGAACAAATGGCGCGCGAGGGGGTCTCCATCCGGGGCATCGTGACCGACAGGACCCGGCTGACCGCCCTGGTGGTCCTGGGCGTCGAATCCGATACGGCCTTTCCCACGATCTTTTACCGCGAGAATTGCGCGGATATGGCCCTGGAGGACGGGGACGTGGATGCCGACTTCATCGCCACCTCGCGGTCGGTGCTCGTCTCTGGCACCCATTTCTCGAAGCCGAACACCGCGGCGGCCCAAATAAAAGCGATCCGGATCGCCAAGGAACTGGGCCGCAAGGTGATTTTCGATGTGGACTACCGCCCCAACCTGTGGGGACTGGCGGGTCATGACGCGGGAGAAAGCCGCTATATCGCCTCCTCCCATGTCACCGAGGTCTACCGGACAATCCTCCCCGACTGCGATTTGATCGTCGGAACCGAGGAGGAAATCCGCATCGCCTCGGGAGAGGACGACCCGCTCCAGGCCCTCAAGGCCCTCCGCGCCCTGACCCCGGGTGTCATCGTCCTCAAGCGCGGTCCCATGGGCTGCGTGGTCTACGACGGTCCCATCGGCGGCACCCTGGACGACGGCACCGTCGGCCAGGGATTCCCCATCGAGGTCTATAATACCTTGGGCGCCGGAGACGGTTTCCTGTCGGGATTCCTGCGCGGCTGGTTGGGGGGCGAGAACCTGCGGACCGCCGCCACCTGGGGCAACGCCTGTGGTGCCTTCACCGTCTCACGCCTCCTCTGCTCGCCGGAAATCCCCACCTTCGAGGAATTGGGCCTGTTCCTAAAGGACGGCAGTCCCCACCGGGCTCTGCGCAAGGATGAACGCCTGAACCACGTGCATTGGTCCACGACGCGGCGCCAAACCCACCCCAGGGTGATGGCCCTGGCCTGTGACCACCGCCTACAATTCGAGGACATGGCCCGCGAGGCCGGGGCGGATGTCGCGCGGATCGAGGCCTTCAAGGTGCTCGCCGTGCGCGCCGCGGCCGAGGTGGCCCGGGGACGACCGGGATACGGCCTGCTGCTGGACGACAAATACGGCCGGTCGGCCCTGTTCGAATCCGTGAAACATCCGTTCTGGATCGCCAAGCCCCTGGAGGAGCCGGGATCTCGCCCCCTGCGGTTCGAGTTCACCCAGGACGCGGGGGGCCGCCTGATCGAATGGCCGGTGGATCACTGCATCAAATGCCTGTGCTTCTACCACCCGGACGACCCGAGCGACCTGAAGGCCCAACAAATCGACAAGCTTCGGACCCTGTACGATGCCTCCCGGGCGGTGGGCCGGGAGCTGCTGGTGGAAATCATCGCTGGGACCGTGGGGACCCTGGACGACACGACCATTCCCCGGGCTCTGGAGGAGGTCTACGCCGCGGGCATAAAACCCGATTGGTGGAAGCTGGAGCCCCAGGTCTCGGAGGATGCCTGGGCCAGGATCGACGCCACGGTCATGGCCAATGACCCCTGGTGCCGGGGTATCCTGCTCCTTGGGTTGGACGCCCCCCTGGATGACCTTCGAAAGGCCTTCAAGGCCGCTCGCCGCGCCCCCACCGTGAAAGGGTTCGCCGTTGGGCGCAGCATTTTTGGCCCCGCGGCCCGGGCTTGGCTGCGTGGCGAAATGGACGACAGGGCCGCCATCGACGACATGGCCCGACGGTTTTCGGAGCTGACGGAAGCCTGGTTGGCCCTGGAACCGGAACCGCTGGATTGAGCCGCGCCGCCCGCGAACACGGGGCACCGAAAACAAAGGCTCACCAAAATGAAGGGGAGGAGTGAAAAATGACCGGATTTGAAAAGACCCGCCGACTGACCATGGCCCAGGCCGTGGCCCTGTTCCTGTCCCGTCAAAGGACGGTGATCGATGGCGAGGCCCTTCCCCTGTTCGGTGGGGTTTGGGCCATCTTCGGCCATGGCAACGTCTCCGGATTTGGCGAGGCCCTCTACCCCCTGCGGGATGTCCTTCCCACCTTTCGGGCCCACAACGAACAGGGCATGGCCCATGCCGCGGTGGCCTATGCCAAGGCCACTTTCCGACGCCGCATGATGGCCTGCACGACCTCCATCGGCCCCGGCGCGCTGAACATGGTCACCGCGGCCGCCGTGGCCCACGTGAACCGCCTCCCCCTGCTGCTCCTGCCCGGCGACGTCTTCGCCAACCGGATCCCCGATCCAGTCCTGCAACAGGTGGAGGACTTCGGCGACGGCACGGCAACGGTCAACGATGCCTTCCGCTCCGTCTCCCGCTATTTCGACCGGATCACCCGGCCAGAGCAGATCATTCCCGCCCTCCGGCGGGCCATGGCCGTCCTCACCGACCCGGCGGACTGCGGCCCCGTGACCCTGGCGCTCTGCCAGGATGTCCAGGCGGAAGCCTTCGACTATCCGGAGTCCGTCTTCGCGGAAAAAATCTGGATCCCCCGCCGCCCCCGGGCCGACACAACGGAGATCGCCGCGGCGGTGGAGGCCCTCCGAACCGCGAGGAAGCCGGTGATCATCGGTGGCGGCGGCGTGCTCTATTCAGAGGCGGGGGAAACCCTGGGAGCCTTCGCCGCCAAACGGGGCATCCCCGTGCTCGAAACCCAAGCCGGGAAGTCCGCCCTGCCCCACTCCCACCCCCTCAACATGGGAGCGGTCGGGGTGACCGGCACATCGGCCTCCAATGATCTGGTGGTCCAGGCCGATGTGGTGCTGGCCGTGGGAAGCCGCCTGCAGGACTTCACCACCGGATCTTGGTCCGTCTTCGAGAACCCGGAGATGGTCCTGGTTGCCTTGAACACCCAGCCCTTCGACGCCACCAAACGGGCCGCCCTGCCGGTGGTGGCCGACGCCAAGGTCGGATTGGAGGACATCGACACCGCCCTGGGCGACTGGTCCGCTCCCGCCACCTGGACCGCGGAAGCCAAGGCGGGCAAGGCGCGCTGGGCCGAGGCCGCCGACGCGGCCACCATGCCGACCAACGCCGAACGCCCCTCCGACGCCCAGGTCATCGGGGCGGTCCAGCGCGCCCTGGGACCAGAGGTCATCGGCGTCTGCGCCGCGGGCGGCCTTCCCGGTGAGTTGCATAAGCTGTGGCGGGCCGAGATCCCCGGCGGCTATCACCTGGAATACGGCTTCTCCTGCATGGGGTACGAGATCGCGGGCGGCATGGGGGTCAAAATGGCCCGGCCCGACAAGGAGGTCGTGGTCATGGTGGGCGACGGGTCCTACATGATGCTCAATTCCGAATTGGCGACCGCGGCCATGCTGAACCTGAAGATCACCGTGGTCCTGTTGGACAACGGGGGTTTTGGCTGCATCAACCGGCTGCAGATGGCCTGTGGCGGCGCCAACTTCAACAACCTGCTCGAGGACGCCCGCCAGGAGATCATTCCGACCATCGACTTCGTCCAACATGCCGCGGCCATGGGCGCGACGGCGGAGAAGGTTTCCTCCGTCGGCGACCTGGAGGCTGCCCTGCTCCGCGCGCGGGAAACGGAGGGACCCTCGTTCATTCTCATCGACACCCACCCCTTGATCACGACCGAGGCCGGTGGGTTCTGGTGGGACGTGGCCGTCCCAGAGGTCAGCGAGCGGGAGGACGTGCGAACCGCGCGCGCCGCCTATGTTCAGCGGCGGGATAAGCAACGCGTCGGCTGATTGGCGACGCGGTCCAAGATCTCGGACCCCCGTCACCGCCCTTATCCCTTTTCCCTTTGGATAAGGAGTTTTTTCAGCCCGTTCACTCCCATTCTCCACAAGCGGGTCCGTCCCCTCCCCCTATCCCCCCCGGGGTATTTCTGCACAAGGGAAAGGCTGGTTAAGCTGACTGCACAAAGTTCAACCAGCTCTGGTGAGTTCCCATGTCGTCGGCCACCGACCGTTTCAAGACCCGCCTCGAACAGCTCTCCGCGCGCAATGTCCACATCGGCTTGGTCGATGGCGAGGGCATCTTCCGCCACAAAGTGGTCGAAGCCGACAAGGCGGTAAAGCTGGCCGGGGACGGATACCGCTTCTGCGAGGTGGTCTATGCCTGGGATATCGCCGAGAGGACCTATGGCGGCGGCACCTTCATCGACCGTCCGGCCAGCCTCGACCCCGAGAGCATCCGCGCCTATCCCTTCGCCGCCGACGAGGCACTCTGCATCGCCGACTTCGACTTGCCTTTCGGCACGCGTTCGCCACGCAATCAGTTGCGTCGACTGTTGGACGAATTGGGGGAATTGGGTTTCGACGCCCACGCCGCCTTCGAGTTCGAGTTTTTCGTCTTCGACGAAACCCCCGACAGCCTGCGCGCCAAGAATTTCCGCGACCTCGACAGCTTCGCCAAGAACAACCGCACCTACTCTCTGCAAACGGCGGCGGTGCATGGCGACCTTCTGGCTGGACTCAAGCAGACGATGGCGACCATGGATGTGCACCTGGACGCCATGCACACGGAGCTCGGCCCCGGGTGTCTGGAAGCGCCGTTGGTCCACGCCAAGGGGATCAAGGCCGCCGATGATGCCGTTCTGTTCAAGAATTTCGCCAAGGCCTATTTCCTGCGCAACGGGTTGATGGCTGGTTTCATGTCCAAGTGGTCCAACGACTTCCCCGGTCAATCGGGCCATCTGCACCTGTCGCTGACCAACCGCGCCGACGGCGGTCCCACGTTTTACGACGCCGCCGCGCCGGACGGCCTCAGCCAGACCATGCGCCACTTTATCGGCGGCGTGCTGGCCCTGATGCCGGAGACCCTGGCCCTGTGCAGCCACACGGTGAACGCCTACAAGCGGCTGGTGCCGGGGGCCTGGGCACCGACCGCCGCCACCTGGGGCATCCAGAACCGCACCTGCGCCGTCCGTGTGATGAACGACAGTCCGTCGGTGACCCGGTTGGAATTCCGTGTCCCCTCGGCCGACACCAACCCCTATCTGTCGCTGGCCATGCTGCTGGGCGCCGGGCTGTGGGGCCTGCGCCACGAGATCGAACCGCCCGCCCCCCGCGAGGATGACTGCTACGCCGCCGAACCCGACCCGACCGCCCGTTTCCCGCGCGATCTGGTCGAGGCCGCCGATCGCCTGGATGCCAGCACCCCCGCGCGGGAGATCCTTGGCGACACCTTCGTCGACACCTTTGTTCACGCGCGCCGCATGGAAGCGGCGGCCTACGCCGGTCAGATCACGGAATGGGAGCTCAAGCGGTACCTGGAAGTCGTCTGATCACATTACGCGACCGACTCAGTTCGAGTCGGCGGGAGGAAAGGCGAACCGCGGGACAGACGCGGACGCCCTGTGAAGCATCCTTGGCCACCATGTTTACCACACCGTCACGGGAGAGAGTTTCGATGACCAAAGAGATCAAGACGCCAAACCGCCTGGGTCCGAACCCAATGATTGGGCAGGGCCTCAGCCGCCGCGACCTTCTCAAGAGCGCCGGAGCCGTCGCCGCCCTGGGCGCCGGTCTCGCCACCGGTCTGGTACCGGCCCGCGCCAAGGCCGCCAGCAGCCTGAATTTCATGTGCTGGGAAGGCTATAACGGCGCCGACATCATCGTCCCCTTCGAGAAGGCCAACGACTGCACCGTGTCGTTTGATCTGATCGCCGACAGCCCGGGCGGCTTCGCCAAGCTGGCGGCTGGCGGCTATCGCGATTTCGACGTGGTCGCCACGGACAGCCCCTGGGTTGCCCGCATGGGTCCCGCCGACCTGTGCGACTTCATCGACCAGGGCGAATTCCAGGCCGAGTACGACAGCTTCTACGACCAGTTCAAGGCCCCGTTCACGCCGCTGGAGTACGAGGGCAAGGCCACCGGCCTGCCGACCCGCTGGGGTTGGGTCGGCCCGACCGTCAACACCAAGTTCGACAAACTCGAGACCTGGTCCAGCTACGCGCCCTGCTTTGATCCGGCCTACAAGGACAAGATTTGCGTGCTCGATTGGGGTGACTGGCCAATCATGCCGATGGCCCTTTATGCGGGCATCAACCCCTACAAGGAGCTCGACAAGGCCGAGTTGGAGGAAATCCGCAAGGTTCTGCGGGCCCTGTTCAAGAATACCCGGGCGGTCGTCGGTGACCTTTCGGTCGCCCAGAAGGGCCTGCTCGACGGATCCTTCCGTGCCCTGATCGGCGGCGGCACCTATTGCACATCGGCCCTGCGCAAGGACGGCCACAAGGAGATCATGTCGATCGTCCCCGAGCCCAAGAACGGCCTGAACCAAGGCATCATCTGGATGGAAGCCGCTGGTCTGATCAAGGGCAGCGACAACCTGGATTTGGCCAAGAAGCTGGTGAAGCGCCTGGTGTCGCCCGAGGTCGCCGTCAATTTGGCCTGGACCGAGGCCACCTGCAACCTGGTGCCCAGCAAGGCCGCCGAGGACCTGTTCTCGGCCGAGCAGAAAGACGTGCTGCAGATGGACTACATGTGGCACGCCTGGGACAACAGCCAGTTCCACGATGTCGCCCCCAACATCGACGAGATGCTGGAAATCTGGCAGCAGGAGCTGGCCGCCGCCCGCTAAAGCGGGCCACGACGCCCTCCGGGTTGGCCGCCCCCCAGACCAGCCACCCCGGAACCTCGGCCAATCCCTCTCCCCATCGCCAATGAAGGGCAGACCCGGTGTCCCACCCCATCATCGAAGCCGCCGCCATCGATAAGTTCTACCAATCCTATCAGGCGCTCCACGGCGTCTCGCTGACCGTCGCCCCCGGCGAGTTCCTGGCCCTGGTCGGCCCCTCGGGCTGCGGCAAGACCTCGTTGCTGAAGATTCTCGCGGGCTTCGAGGATCCGACCAGCGGCGACCTCATGATCGAGGGCAAGCACATGGTCGGTGTCCCGCCCAGTCAGCGGCCGACCCGCATGGTGTTCCAGAAGCTGGCCCTGTTCCCCCACAAGACGGTGGCCGAGAACATCGGCTTTCCGCTGAAGCTGGCGAAGGTCGCGCACGGTGAGATCGACCGCCGGGTGCGCGAGATGCTGAGCCTGATGCACCTCAAGGAAAGCTACATGAACCGCCTGCCCGCCCAGTTGTCGGGCGGAGAGCAACAGCGCGTGGCCCTGGCCCGCTCGATGATTTCCAAGCCCAGCGTGCTGCTGCTGGACGAACCGCTGAGCGCCCTCGACGCCAAGCTCAAGAAATCCCTGCAGGCCGAGTTGAAGCGCCTCCACCGCAACCTCGGCACCAGCTTCGTGCACGTCACCCACGATCTGGAAGAGGCGATGATGCTGGCGGACCGCATTTGTGTGATGCGCGCGGGCCATATGCTGCAGGTGGGCACCCCGGAGGACATCTATTACCGTCCCGCCACCACCTTCGTCGCGGGCTTCATCGGTGAAACCAACCTGCTGCCGGTGATGGTCGCGGCTCATGGTGGCCAAGGGAGTAAAAAATGGCGCTTCGCCTCGCCATCGATTGCCTGCGCCGATCCGGTTGTCGACCGGACCCAGTCCGCCCCCACCGTGGTGGACGGCGATGCCCTGATGATGCTGCGGCCCGAAATGATCCACCTGCTGCCCGAGGGGACGCCAGACATGCCCTGCGCGATGACCGGCATCGTCGACGAGTATTTCGTCAAGGGCGCCTCGATCCAATACCGGGTCTCGGTCGAGGGTTTGGCCGCGCCGGTGATCCTGGAGGTTCCCGGAACCCTGCGCCGCCCCGCCGACGTGGGCGAGCCGGTGCGCCTGGGCTTCCGACGACTCGACGCCTACCTGCTGCCCGCCGATCCGCATGCGGGAGTCGCGGCATGAAGCGCCTTCGGAAATCCTGGCGCGATCCGGCGCTGATCCTGGCGGTCGCCCCGGCGGGACTCCTGATGACAGCCTTCTTCGTCGTTCCCCTGGTGATGACCGCCCTGCTCAGTTTTCAAGGTACCAAATATTACCGCCTGGTCTGGACCTGGAACCTGGACGTCTGGAGCGACGTGTTCAGCCAGGCCCACTATTGGACGATCATGGGCCGCACGGTGTGGATGTCGGGTCTCTGCGTGGCCCTCTGCGTGATCCTCGGCCTACCCATCGCCTATGCCATGGCGACACGGCTGAAAAGTCTTGAAAACCACATCACCATCCTGATCGTCTTCGCCTTTCTGACCGATGCGGTGCTGAAGACCTTCGGCTGGGTGTTGTTCCTGGATCGGACGGGCGTATTCAATGGGATGTTGACGCTGGTCGGCTTTCCGCCGGGCGCCACCGACCTGCTGTTTGGCCCCGGCGCCACCATGATCGGCATGGTCTACAACCTGCTGCCTTACACCATCTTCACCATCTACCTGTCGATGGTCCGCATCGACCGCGACCTGATCCTGGCCGCCTATGACGCCGGTGCCAGCAAGACCCGCACCTTTTTCGAGGTGACCCTGCCCTTGGCCCGCCCCGGAATTTACGCGGGCGCCATCCTGGTTTTCGTGCTCAGCCTGGGGGTGTTCCTGGAACCCAAGGTGATGGGCGGCGGCACTTCGCCGATGGCCGCCGAGCTGATCCGCCAAAGCTTCGAAACCCGCGTCAACTGGCCGCTGGGCGCGGCCCTGACACTGGTCGTCATCGGTATCGGCATGGTGTCCCTGGGCCTCGCCGCCCTGGTCGTGCGCAACCGCCTTCAAGGACAGGACCTTCAGGGACAGGGGGGCCAAGTCTGATGGACCACCGTACGGAATCGCGTATCGCCGACGTCATCCTCTACGGCTCCGTCGCCGCCATGTTGGTGTTCTTCTATATTCCCATCCTGACCCTGGTGGCCTTCTCCTTCACCGACAGCCGGTTTCTGTCCTTTCCCATCGAGGACTTTTCCCTCCGCTGGTACGGAGCCTTGTTCGAAAACCGCGACTTCCTCCCGGCGCTGGGCAACTCGGCGCTGGTCGCGGCGGTCAGCACCCTGTTGTCCACCATCCTGGGCACCGCCGCGGCCCTGGCCTGGATGCGCTTCCGCTTCCGGTTCCAACGGGTCTTCCAGGCGGTCACCTTCGCGCCGCTGTTGTTTCCCCAGCTTTTGTTGGGCGTGGTGATGCTCCTGTGGTTCTCGGTTCTGGGCAACTGGCTGGACTTCTCGCCGGGTCTGGTCACCGTGATCCTGGGCCATGGCGTCTATATCATCCCCTTCACCCTTGTGATCGTGGCGGTGCAGATCCACGGGTTCGACGACACCCTGGAGGACGCCGCCCGCGACGCGGGCGCCACCCGCTGGCAGGTGTTTCGCGAGATCACCCTGCCGCTGCTGTGGCCTGGCATCGTCTCGGCGGCGGTTTTCGCCTTCCTGCTCTCCTGGGGCAACTTCTACATCTCCTACAGCCTGTCCGGGACCGCGCGCACCCTGCCCACCTTCGTGTTCAGTGGCATCGCCGTGGGCAGTTCACCGATCTATCCGGCCCTGGCCACCCTGACCTTCGTGCCCGCCCTGTTGTTGGTGGTGGCCGCCGATGGCTTCCGCCGCCACGCGGCCAAGCGCAATCGCATGGTGCTGCACACGGAGGAGAATTGATGGCCTTCGAGAGCGCGGTCGATCTGGCCGCCGCCATCGCCTCGGGCGTGATCTCGCCGGTGGAAGCGGTCACCGCCGCCCTTGAGCGCATCGCCACCGTGACCGCCTCCCTCGACATGACCGTGGGTGACCTGTCGGAAGAGGCGCTGCGGGACGCGCGCGGGGCCGAGGCAGCCATCAGCGGTGGCCAAACGCTGGGGCCGCTGCACGGGGTGCCCATCGCCATCAAGGACTTCACCCCGACCAAGGGGCACCTCACCACCCGGGGCTCCTGGGCCACCGGGGACTGGCGCCCCGAAGCCGATCCGGTGATCATCCAGCGGCTGAAGGCGGCGGGCGCGATCATCGTCGCCAAGACCACGACACCCGAATTCGCCCATTCCAGTTTCACCGACAGTCCACGCTGGGGCGTCACCCGCAACCCGTGGAATCCGGAGCGCACGCCGGGTGGCAGCTCGGGCGGCTCGGCGGCCATCGTCGCCAGCGGGTGCCTGCCGCTGGCCGAGGGCACCGACATGGCCGGCTCGATCCGCATCCCGGCGGCGCTGTCGGGCGTGGTGGGGTTCAAGCCCAGCCTGGGCCGCATCCCCATGGACATCCTGCCGACCAGTTTCGACAGCATGGCGCACTTCGGCCCCCTGGCCCGGACGGTGGACGATGCCGCCCTGTTCCTGAAGGTGACCAGCGGCCCGCATCCGTCGGACATCCTCTCGCAACGCCTGCCCACACCCCTGTCCTTGCCGATCCCCGGCGACATGCGGGGCAAGCGGCTGGCCCTGTCGGTGGACCTGGGCTATTACGACGTGCACCCCGACATCGCCCGGCGGGTGCGCGAGGCCGCCGACGTCCTGCGCCACCAGGGCGCCCAGGTGGACGAGATCCCGCTGTCCTGGACCCGTCGTCTGAACGACACCGCCATGACGCTCTGGGCCGTCGCCTTGGCCGCCGCCTTCGGCGAGGCCCGCGACCGGATCCGCGACCGCATGGATCCCGCATTGGTGACATTCATGGACGGCGTCGAAACCCTGGGAGCCATCGATTACAAACGGCTCGAGGGCATCCGCGCGGTCCTCTGGACCGAGTTGACCGGTCTGTTCCTGACCTACGACGCCCTGCTTTGCCCCACCTGCGCCCAGCCCGCGCCGCCCGTCGAGGCCCGGGATTCCGAGTTCATGGGTGACACTCCGGAGGGGCGCTTCGCTGGCCTTGACATGACCTGCATGTTCAATCTTGTCGGGCAATGCCCGGCGATTAGCGTTCCCTGCGGCCTGACGTCCACCGAACGCCTGCCGGTGGGGTTGCAGATCATTGGCCCGCGCTTCGCCGACGCGGGCGTGCTCACCATCGCCCGGGCCGTGGAACGGGAGATCACCCTTCCCAAGCCGCCCCTGTTTGCCTAAACCGACGGACAATCACCGCCCTTACGGGAACTGGTCCTTCACACCCAGCAGGAACAGCGAGAACAGTTCCCCTTGCGAGGAAATGTTCAGCTTACGATAGATGTTCTTCCGATGGACCTTCACCGTTCCGTGGCTGATCGCCAGATTGGCGGCGATGGACAGCGTGGAATGCCCCTTCAGGACGAGGCCGGTGATTTCCGCCTCGCGCGGGGTCAGCGGGCCGAAACCGGACAGGCTTTCGGCGATGCTGGTTTGAACCGGAGCCTTCTCGGTGTCGGTGCTTTGCCGCATCCAGTGTTGCGTCGACAGCGCGCGGGTGAGGGGCGCGACATCGGCCAGGGTCTGAATTTCACCGCGTCGAAACCGCGGGTTGCCGACGGACCGGGTCAGGGACAGCACGGCGGTGACGCCACCAGCCGCGGGAAAGACAAACCCGACCTCGTCCTGAATCCGCGTCGACGCGTAATGCTGGCGAAAATAGGCGCTTTTCTTGAACTGATCGGGCGCCAGATCCTGCATCACCAGGAAGGAGGCCGGATGAGGATTCTGCGTGGCCTCGAAAAACGGGTCCAGCAGATAGGGTCCCTTCAGGTAGTTGTCGACGATAATACCCGATATGGACGGACCGACGTCATGGTACAGGCTCAACGGTTTGGCCCGCCCCCGGTAGCCGAAGATCATGGTCATGTCGAACGGCACCAGATCATTCAGAAGCAGACATAACGCTTCCATGAAGGGGGGAGTCCCAATGGCCTCCACCACCGTCGCCAGCCTGGCATTCCAATACTGTAAGCTTCGACTGATACGCGCCATTCCTGCTTCCGCCATGCCAAGGGACAAACGGAGTATAGCGGCTTCACGGCGACCGGTGAAAGGATGGCGTTCCCCGTCGACCAAGACCCGTCCGTCATGACGGCATCCCCTCCTCCGATAGGCTGGCTCGTCACCAACGGCGCCGACGCCCGGGTGATCTTCGACCGCCTCACCCCCCGCGACAGGCAGCGCGTAGCATGGCCAAACCCACCGTGGTCAACGAGATCCCCGGCCCCGGGTCGAAGGATCCGGAGGATTGGCACCCAACCCTGACCGACGCCTAGAGCGGAATGAGGAAGAGTGTCAGCGGTTTTCCGTCTCATTCCTCTCCAACTATATGATTTAATTCATGTTTATGAAGTCAGGTCGAATCGACCTGATTTCATAAACATGAACTGGGGCCGGGGATGAGAGCCCGAAAAACGCCCGCCATCCGATCAGGATGGCGGGCGCACTTGGGTCCGGGGACGGAATTTGGCCGAGACTGGTCCCGACCTCGGGGCAGGCCCAGCGCCCTGCGTCACGCCCGGTGATAGGATTTCGCCAGACCGGTAACGGGGGTGGGAATCCCGGCCTGCCGAGCCTTCAACTGGAGGGCCAGATGGGCGGAGTAAAACCGTGACTGGTGCAGGTTGCCGCCATGGAACCACAGCCCTTCCTGCTGGGTCGGCTTCCACATGTTGCGCAGTTCCCCTTCCCAGGGTCCCGGATCCTTGGTGGTATCGGAGCCCAGGCCCCAGCATTTGCCGACCTTGTCGGCGACCTCCTGGGAAATCAGTTGGGCCGCCCAACCATTCATGGAGCCGTAACCGGTGGCGTAGACAATCAGATCAGCCGGGATCTCCTCGTCGCTGTCCATCACCACGCCGCTTTCCGTGATCTCCCGGATGTTTCCAGTCTTCAGTTTGATCTTGCCCTCGGCCACCAGTTCGGAGGCGCCCACGTCAATGTAGTAACCCGAAGCCCGGCGCAGGTATTTCAGGAACAGGCCGGACTCGTCGTCGCCGTAATCCAGCATGAACCCGACCTTCTCCAGCCTCTTGTAGAAATCGGCGTCGCGGCGTCGGATCTCGTCATAGACCGGCTTGTGGACCTGGGGCAGCACCGCGTAAGGGATCGAGGCAAAGGTCAGATCCGCCTTTTCGGTGGTGATTCCCTTGGCGCGGGCCTCCTCCGAATAAAGGGGACCCATGGACACCTCCATCAGGGAGTCCGAGCGCACCACATGGGTGGAGGAGCGCTGGAGCATGGTCACGTCCGCCCCGTTCTCCCACAGGTCGGCGCAGATGTCGTGGGCGGAGTTGTTCGAACCGATCACCACCGCCCGCTTGCCCCGCCACCCCTCGCCACCGGGGTGCTGGCTGGAATGGCAGTGCACGCCCTTGAAGCCTGCCGCACCGGGGATTTCCGGAATATTGGCCATGCCCGACATGCCTGTGGCCAGCACCAGTTGCTTGGGCGTCAGGGTTACCGTTTCACCCTCGCGCTTGACCACCACGGTCCATTCCTTGGTGTCGTCGTCCCAGGTGGCCCGCTCGGCGACGGAGGAGGTCCAGTAGTCCAGCTCCATCACCTTGGTGTACATCTCCAGCCAATCACCGACTTTGTCCTTCGGTGTGAAGATCGGCCAGTTGTCCGGGAAGGGGATATAGGGCAAGTGGTCATACCAGACCGGGTCGTGGAGGCAGAGGGATTTGTAGCGCTTGCGCCAGCTGTCTCCGGCACGCTCGTTCTTCTCGATGATCAGAGTGGGCACGCCGAGTTGCTTGAGGCGGGCACCAAGGGCGATGCCCCCCTGACCGCCCCCGAGAATGACCACATAGGGTTGTCTGGAATAACCCAGTTCCCGGGCATCGCGGGCCCGGCGGTCCCCCCAGGTCTCGCGGCCTGTGTCAACACCATGCGCCACCCCCTTGTCGCGGGTAAACCGCCGCTTCTCCTCGTGCCCCTTCAACTCGTCCATGGAGGTCAGCAAGGTCCAGGCCGCGCCATCGTGTAGACGCAGATGGCCCGTTCCCCTGGCCACGGCCGTCTCGAAATGGAACCAGGCCTCGACCACGCCGTCGGCGGTGACCGAGGCCTCATCGACCTCCCACCCGGTGGGCTTCGCGCCCGTCAGGGTCGCCTTGAGCATGTCGGCGATGGCCGCCTTGCCCTCGAAGGTCGCGATATTCCAGGAAAAGGCCACCAGGTCCCGCCAATAGCACTCCTCGGCGAACAATCCGATGGCCGCTTCGATATCTTCCTTGGCGAGAGCCCCGGCCAGGGCATCAAGCCAAGTCTGCGCCTTCACCTTGGCGTCATCCACGATCGCGTCCATGCTTCCTCCCATTCTCTTTTGTGGGACGCCCTTGATGGGCGCCCTTCGCCACGCCGGATCCGTCCGCGCCCTTTCAGGCGGCCGAAACGGTCCCGGCCAATTCCTCGACCATCCCGGGGATGGCACCGAAAGACCCAGCCACCCGGTCGGCCCCCATGTCCGCCGCGGCAATCCTGGAATAGCCCCAGGTGACCGCGATGACCGGAATACGCGCCGCCCGGGCCGCGTCCACGTCGATGGTGGAATCACTGACCATGACCACCGGGTAGCTGGGTGGACGGTCCTCGGGCAGGGTGCGCAGTAAATGGGCCGGATCTGGCTTGGCCACGCCGAAGGTGTCCGGCCCGGCGATCAGGGCGAATGCCCACATCAGTCCCAGGTCCTGCAGGATTCCCCGGGCGCTGGCCTCCAGCTTGTTGGTGCAGACCACCAAGCGCCATCCGGTCAGGCGCAGGGAGGCGAGCGCGTCGGCGGCCCCCTCGTAGGGGCGTGTCTTCGCCGACAACCGCCCGGCGTAGATCTTCAAGAAGCCGTCCACGGCGCCGGACAGGGAGACCGGATCCAGGGTGACCCCCTGGGCGGCCAATCCCTCGGCGACCAAGTGGTGGATGCCGTGGCCGATCCTTTGGCGGGTGGCCTCCAAACCCAGAGGCGGCAGGTTCATCGTGGCGAGGAAAAGATCCAGCGTATCGGCCAGGTCGGGCGCGCTGTCCACCAGGGTGCCGTCGAGGTCTAGGATCACCGTTCCCCTTGGGCGGTCAGGCATGGATCGCCCCCCCCCTCGTGGCCAGGATCGCCTCGTGCAGGGCCTCCGACAGGGTGGGATGGGGGAAGACGACGCCGGCCAATTGCTCGGCGGTGGCGCCGAGAGTCAGGGCGATGGTCAGGCCATGGATCTGTTCACTGGCCAGCGGACCAACCAGATGGGCACCGATCAGGCGGTCGCTTTCGGCGTCGAACAGGACCTTGGCGAAGCCCTCGGTGTCGCCAAGCACCATGGCCTTGCCGTTGCCACGCAGACCAAAGCGCCCGATCCGTGTGGTGATGCCCCGTTCATCGGCCTGGGCCTCGGTCAGCCCGACGGAAGCGACCTGGGGATGGGAATAGACGCATGATGGCACCGGCCCGGGTCTGGAGACCGCGGCGCCACGGCGCGCGATGGCCTCGACGCAGCGCACCCCGTCATGCTCGGCCTTATGGGCCAACATGGGCGGACCCGCCACATCGCCGATGGCATGGAGGCCCGGCACATTGGTTCGGCCCACGCCGTCCGTGACGAGAGCGCCCCGGTCCATGGCCACGCCTAAAGCCTCCAACCCCAGGCCAGCGGTATTGGCCACCACGCCAACGGCGCTCAACACCCGCTCCGCCTTCAGGGCGGAGCCGTCCGAAAGGGACGCGACCACCCCCTCCGGCCCCTTGGTCAAACCGTTGACCGAGACACCGGTCCGGATGGTGATGCCCTGCCTGGACAGGGCCGTCTCCATGGCCTCGGAAACCTCCGCATCCTCCTGGGGCAGGACGCGCGGCAGGGCTTCCAGCATGGTCACCTCGGTCCCTAGGGCGGCGTAGATGCCCGCGAATTCCACCCCGATCGCCCCCGATCCAACGATCAGCAAGGATCCGGGAATGGCCGTCGGGCGGAGCGCCTCGAAATAGGTCCAGACCCGGTCACCGTCGGGCTCCAGACCCGGCCCGCGCCGGGGGGAGGCGCCAGTGGCGACAATCACGTGGTTGGCCGTGTAGGCGCCCGGCCCCAAAGCGCCCCTCGGGGCGGTCGTGGCGCTCTCCGTCACCTCCACGGCCCCGGGGGCGGTGATCCGCGCCAGGCCCCAGATCACGTCGACGCCGTTCTTCTTGAGCAGATAGGCGACCCCCATGCCGAGCTGTCCGGCCACCTCCCGGGACCGGGCGAGCAGGCCAACGGGATCCAGGATCGCGCCGTCCGCCACCACGCCATGGCGCTTCCCCCCCTTGGCGCCACGCAGAATTTCCGTCCCATGCAGCAGGGATTTGGTGGGAATGCAGCCCCAGTTCAGGCAGATGCCGCCCAGATGGGCGCGCTCGACGATGCCCACGCTCAGCCCCAGTTGGCGGGCCCGGATGGCGGCCACGTACCCCCCGGGGCCAGAGCCAATGATCAGGATGTCATAGGTGCTCATGCCCTTCCCCCCCCGCCATCGAGGAGGGCGCGGGCGCGCGCGGCGACGGCCTCCCCCGTGATGCCGAAATGGGTGTAGAGTTCCTCCGCCGGACCCGAGGCGCCGTAGCCGGTCATGCCAACAAAGTCCCCCTTGGATCCGAGAAGGCGGTCCCAGCCGAAAGACAGGGCCGCCTCGACCCCCACCCGGACACCCTGCGGGTCGCCAAGGACGGCGGTCCGGTAGCCAGGGCACTGGGCGGCGAAGAGTTCGAAGGACGGCAGGGAGACCACGGCGGTTCCGATGCCCTCCCCTTCCAGGATATCCCGGGCCGCCATGGCGAGGGAAACCTCGGACCCCGTGGCGATCAGGGTCGTTACGCGGGCACCCACGGCGGCCTCGGCCAACACATAGCCGCCCTTGGCGCAAAGGTTTTCCTCTCCCGGATCCCGTCGCAGCACGGGCAGGTCCTGGCGGGAGAGGACGATCGCCGTGGGTCCGGTCTCCCGGTCCAGGGCAATTTCCCAAGCCTCCGCCGTTTCCACCGCGTCGGCGGGGCGAAGAACGACCAGCCCGTGGGTGGCCCGCAAGACAGCCAGGGTTTCCACCGGCTGGTGGGTGGGGCCGTCTTCCCCCAGGCCGATGGAATCATGGGTCAGCACGTGGATGACAGGTTGCGCCATCAGGCAGGACAGGCGCAGGGCCGGGAGGAGATAGGTGGCGAAGACCAGGAAGCTGCCCGAATAGGGCCGATAGCCTCCGTGAAGGCTCAGCCCGTTCATGATCGCCGCCATGGCGTGCTCCCGCACCCCATAGTGGATGTAGCGACCGGAATAGTCCCCGGGGGTCACCGGACGCGTGACCTTGGTCCGGGTATTGACGGAACCGGTCAAATCGGCGGAGCCGCCCACCAAAAAAGGAACCAGGGGAGTCAGGACGTCCAGCGCGGCCCCGGAAGCCTTGCGGGTGGCGATCTCGCCACCCGCCGCGGCGACGGCGCGTTTGTGGTCAACCAGAGCGCCACGCCAGTTAACGGGTACGACGCGGCCCAGGTGGTCCTCGAAAGCCTGGCGCCGGGGGGCCTCGGCGGCGGCCAGGCGCGCGCGCCAAGCCTCCCGGTTGGACGCGCCCCGTGCACCAATGCCCTCCCATGCCGCCTTCACCTCCTCCGGAACCTCGAACGGACCATGGGTCCATCCCAGGGCCGCCCGGGTCTCGGCGAGTTCCACCTCCCCAAGGGGGGAACCGTGGCATTTGGCGGTTCCCGCCTTGGTGGGCGCCCCCTTGCCGATGGTGGTGACGCATGCGACGAGGCTCGGGCGATCGGCCTCCCGGGCCCGCTGGATGGCCACGGCCACCGCCTCCGGGTCATGGCCGTCGACCCGTTGGACATGCCATCCGGCCGCGGCGAAGCGGGCGGGATGGTCCTCGGAGGTCGCCAGACTGGTGGCGCCGTCGATGGTGATGCCGTTGTCATCGAAGAGGACGATAAGCCGGGATAGGCCCATGTGACCGGCGAAGGACACGGCTTCCTGCCCGACCCCCTCCATCAGACAGCCGTCCCCGGCGATGACATAGGTGTCGTGGTCCACCAGGTCGGCGCCGAAGCGGGCGCGGTCCATGGACTCGGCCAGTGCCATGCCCACGGCGGTGGCGAGCCCCTGGCCCAGCGGACCGGTGGTGGTTTCGATTCCCGCGCCATGGCCATATTCGGGATGCCCCGCCGCTGGCGAGCCCAATTGGCGGAAGCTCTTGAGGACCTCGATGTCCCACCCCGGATAGCCGCAGAGGTGCAGCAGGGAATAGAGCAGCATGGAGCCGTGGCCAGCCGACAACACGAAGCGGTCCCGGTCGGGCCAATCCGGCGTGGTGGGATCAAAAGTCAGGAAGCGGGTGAACAAGACCGTGGCCACGTCGGCCATGCCCATGGGCATGCCGGGGTGACCGGAGCGGGCCCCCTCCACCGCGTCCGCGGCAAGGAAGCGGATGGCATTCGCCATGGTCTGAAAGGGGGTATCGGTGATGTCGCGCATCTCATCGTCCCGTTCGCGGGGGAAGCGCCGGATCCGACCGCGGTCAACCCGCGGATCGGACAGTCCGGGCTATGAGGGTCTGGACGAGGTCGGCGGCCTCGATCTGGGGCAGATGCCCGACTCGCGGCAGTCGGTACAGGGCCACCTGGGCGGGCACCTGGGCTTCCGTCTCGGTGGCGGGGATGATGGCGTCCTCCCGACCGACGATGACCGAACAGGGAACCCCCAGGCGGGCCAGGGCCTCGCGGATGGAGAAGAGCTGAGTCGAGCCCTCGAACACCCCCCGGGCGACCCGCTTCTGGGCCTCCACGAGGCCCCCGTCCTCGCGGGCGGCCAGGGTGGCGCGCACCAGGGCTCCGCGCAGGCTGGCCGGATCGTGGACCAGACGTCGCATCCAGGCGGCCAGGGCGGCCTCGGACCGGGCGGCCAGGAAGCCGTCAACGAAGGCCCCGTCGATGGAGGGTCCCAGACCGGCGGGGGACAGCAGAGTCAAAGACCGCGTATCCAGGTCGCCCCGCTCCGTAAGGGCCGCGGCGATGGCCGCGCCCAAGGAATGGCCGACGAGGTGAATCCCGTCCCGCCCGGCGGCCGCCGCCGCCCGACCGACCGCCTCGACCAGGGCGTCGAAATCAGCCGCCCCATGGCCCCGGGATCCGCCATGGCCCGGCAAGTCCAGGGCCAACAGAGGGCAACCGATGCCCAATGCCCCGACCATGGGCCGCCAGGACGACAGGTCCGCCCCGAAGCCGTGAATGAAGAGAATGGGCACCCCCTCCCCCTGCCGCAGGATCCGCGTTTCCAGGTCGGCGCCGCCCCAGGCGGACGGCGTGGAAAGGACCCCCGTGCCACCGGTGACCAGGACCGAGTCCACGTCGCGCAGGACGACGGCGCCGTCGGGACCGGTCCCCTCGATGGCCGCCAAGTCCAGACCATGGGCCGCGGCGCGCACGCGTGCCACCGGCGAGGACCGGACAACCCGAGCCCCCCCCGCCGCCGGGACCACTGTCAGGGAGGTCTTCTTGGACACCGCCTTGACCGGATCGACGGCCAAGGGAACGACGGTCTTCTCGCGAGCGGGTTCGGACGCCGCCGTCGGAGGCGGCTTGGCGGCCTTCGGTTCGGCGGGGGGACCCGCCACCAGGGTTTCTCCCGGCTGCCCCAGGTGCATCAGGGGTTCGAGGACGGTGGCCCAGTCTCCCACCTGAAAGGGCAGGGAGATCACCACCCCTTCAACAAAGGCCTCAACCTCGAAACTCGCCTTTTCGGATTCCACCACGGCGACCATGTCGCCCTTCTTGACCGTATCGCCTTCCTTGACGTGCAACTCAACGATTTTCGCCTCGGTCAAATCCTGCCCAACCTGGGGCACCAGGATCGCGTCCGCCATATCCCATTCCCTCATCTATCCGAACCGGCGCCGCGCGCCGGACTATTCGTCCTTGGTCCGATCAAGCCGCCCGACGCCGGGTTCCCTCCATGGCGCGGGCGACGAAATCGACCGTCTTGCGCGTCGCCGCGGCGAATTCCGAGGCCGTGGCCACGAAAGCGCCAAAGTGGCTGAACTGCTCGGGGTCCATCCCGTCGAACTCGTAGGCCTGTCGGAAATAGGGCAGACGCAGGAGCTTTTCGATGGCCGCCGCCGATGGCGGTTCGTGAATGGCCTCTGGATTGAAGGGGGCCATCCGATCCTCGACGCGCATCAATTCTTGGATGTAGCCCGGCGGGCAGGTGTAAACGAAGTCCCCCCCGGCGATGGCCTCGATATGCCCGCTCGACGCCCGGCCATCGGGTCCATCATCGGTCACCCGCATGGAGCATTGCAGCATCTTGCTGGGGTGGCCGGTCTCCAGGGCATGGCCATAGGCCCGCTTCAAAACAGCGATCTCGCCCTGAAGGATCTCCCAGGGAGACAGAGTCATCCCCCGGGTTTCCGCCTGGGCATTCAGGTCGCCGATGTTCCCCAAGCGCGAGGACATATGCGTGATCACCGACCGCCACCGGGAAAGGTCGATCCCCGCCGCCTTGGCCCGTTCCAGGCCGTTGGACACGGCGCGCATGCAGGCCAAATACTGCGGCACGGAGAACGAGGTGGTGTTGTTGGTGGAGATGCCCTGGGCGGTCAGTTCCTCGATCACCCGGTAGCCCTCCTGGGAGCCGGGAATCTTGACCATGACATTCGGCGCGACGGCCGCCAACTCCAGACCCTGCGCCAGCATGCGGTCATGGTCGGTGACAAAGCGTGGATCGACCTGCCCCGATACGAAGCCCCGGCGCCCGTCCGTGCGGTCATGGACCGGGCGGACCATGGCGGCGCCCCGGCGCACCACGTCCAAGTAGACATGCCAATAGACATCCTCGACCCCAGCGTCTGGCTCGGCTTCCGAGACGCGGCGGATCTCCTCGATCCAGACGACGGGGTCGTTCTGAATGGCCTGGAGGGACAGGGGGGGATTGGTGGTCACGCCCCCGAACCCCATGCGGCCTTCACGGGCAACGGTATTCGGGTCGAACAGGCGGGTGAGTTGAGCCTCCCACAGTGCCCGCTTGTGCTCCGGGGCGGCGTCGAGCACGCCCCGTTTCCAGGTTTCGTAAACGAGGGGCGAGGAATCCCACCAGATCTCACAGTTGGGATTGGTCTCGGCCAATCGTTCCAGGATATGCCGTGTCATCTCCGGCTCCCTTCGGGAAAAGTGGTCACCCTATTCGGCCGCCGCGGCGAGCGGACCGATGTGCAGCGCGCGGCGAATTCCGCCGACCACATCGTCCTTCTGGGGCACGCTCGCGGCCTCGAGGGTGAGATTGAATGGAATGGGCACGTTCAGGCCCGCGACGATGGTCACCGGCGCATCAAGCTCGAAAAAAGCCTTGTCCTGGATGATCGAAGCGATGTCCGAGGCCACGCCACCCCGGCGCGGCGCCTCCTGGACGATCACCGCCCGACGGGTCTTGGCCACCGAGGCCAGGATCATGTCCTCGTCCAGGGGCACTAGGGTTCGGGGGTCGATGACCTCCACGTCGATGCCCTCGGCGGCCAGGTCCTCGGCCGCGTCCAGCGCCCGCTGGACCATGTTCGACCAAGCGATCACCGTCACGTCCTTGCCCTGGCGGCGGATCGCCCCCTTGCCGAACGCGACCACATGCTCGCCCTCTGGCACGGGTCCCTTGGTCATGTACAGGTGCTTGTGTTCCAGGAACATGACCGGATCGGACTGGCGCAGGGCATGCTTCAGCAGTCCCTTGGCGTCGGCCGGCGTGGAGGGCATGACGACACGCAAGCCCGGAATATGGTAAAACAGCGCCTCAAGGGATTGGGAGTGCTGGGCCGCGACACCGCCACCAGCACCGCCCTGGGTGCGCATGACAAAGGGCACCCGGCCCTCGCCGCCCGTCATCAGGCGGAATTTGGCCGCCTGGTTGACGATCATGTCCATGCCCAGCATGGCGAAATCCACATAGAGGATCTCAACGATGGGCCGGGTTCCAGCGATGGCCGCGCCAACGCCCACGCCGATCATGCCGGCTTCGGCGATGGGGGTGTCACGCACCCGCTTTGGTCCATATTTGGCCAGCAGCCCCTCGGTGACCTTATAGGAGCCACCCCGTTCGGCGATCCCCTCGCCGATGATGAACACCTCGGGATTCGCCCCCATTTCCTCGTCGATTGCCTCGCGCAAGGCCTCGCGATACATAATTTCTCGGTCCGCCACCTGACTTCCTCCCGGTCCTGTTCTTGAACCGCGCGCCGGGGAAAAGCTCCCTCGCGGTCGCGCTTGGTTCTTTTGGTCATTCCCATTCAATCCCCCCTTCGTCCAGGGGGGCCTCGCGCATCGACCCAAACAACGGCTTCAACCCAAGTTTGGAAAGTTAACGCCTTTACAAAGCCTTAGCACATCTTCCGGTAGATCGCTCCGAAAGTGGCCGTGCAGTGGAGTAATTCTGGATCGAATTACGTTAATCCAACCCATATTCACTTTACATACTTCGATTGGAGAGTCTCATCGAGATCAATATCATCCATTTTCTGGACATTTTATTCTACAATTACTCTAGTAATTCGCGGCGAAGGCGCGGAATTCTTCAGGTGAAACTTCTCCACTCTTTGTCGAGAATTCGATGGCTTCCGCCATTTCCGCGGCGATTTCGTCCTCGATGGCCTTGATGTCGTCATCACTGATTGGCGCCATCTCTTTCAGCGCGGCACGGGCCCGATCCACGGGGTCTCTCTGCTTGTAATAGGCGAGCTTGTCCTCGGGCATATACTTGCCCGGGTCGTTCACGTGGTGGCCCATGTGGCGGAAGGTCTTCGCCTCGATCAACACTGGCCCTTTGCCCGCCCGGCAGGTTTCCGCCGCGTCGAACACCACGTTATGAACCGCCAGGGGATCATTGCCGTCGACCTGATGGCTCTCCACCCCGATAGCCAAGCCGCGCTTGTAAAGGTCAACGTCGCGGGTCGCTTCCTCGATGGGCGTGGAGACGGCGTACTGGTTGTTCTCCACGATCAGGATGAAGGACAAGTTCCAGATCGCCGCGAGATTCAGGGACTCAAGGAAGGTGCCGTTGTTCGACGCGCCGTCGGTGGTGAAGGTGACGGTGACCGCGTCCGAGCCCCGCACTTGGGCGGCCAGGGCGGCGCCAACACCAAGAGGCGTGCCCGCGCCGACAATGCCGTTGGCACCGAGGTTGCCGACACTGATGTCGGCGATGTGCATGGAGCCGCCATAGCCCTTACAGTAGCCGGTCTCCTTTTGGAGCAACTCCGCGACCATGCGCTTCACATCGGCGCCCCAGGCGATGCAGTGACCGTGCCCCCTGTGGGTGGACGCGATGTAATCCCCCTCCTTCAGGGCCGCGCAGGCACCGGACGCGATCCCTTCCTGCCCCAGGTAGGGGTGGAAATAGCCCCGAATCAGCCCCTGCCGGTACAGCTTGATCCCCTCGGTTTCAAAGACCCTGATCTTATAGGCCGTGCGGAAAATTTTTTCCAAAAGCTCCCGAGATGGAGCGTTCCCTGCCTTCTTTTGTTTGGTCATATGGTCCTCCCAGCCCTGCGATGGCGCAGCCATGTCATTAGCTTTGATGACTATTCTAGTAGCAGGGACGGAAATTTATGTCGAGAAAATTTTTTCCACGAAAATCAAACGCGCCTTCCAAAGACAAGCCGCCGGACCCCACGAAGTTAGGCAACCCCCATTAGACTGTTGTTTTTTTTGTGTTATTTTTTTCCATATCGCTCGCATCTCCCGTCAAAAGGGTGAAAATCCTGAAAATATCTTCACGAAATCGAGCGGAGGGTGTATTTTTTTCCTGGAGAAGCGCCCTGAGAGCGAGCGCTTACACGGTCCGCCACCGACCGGAGCGGCGACCGGATCCGAATCAGAGTCAGGAGCCCATGGACAGCAACACGGAATCACGGATTCCAGGCGGCAGCCTGGTCCAGAGGGTGCAGGAGCGATACGGTTCACTCCGCAAGTCCGAGCGTATCGTCGCCGACTACCTGCGTGAAAACGTGGGGACCCGGATGGACCTGTCGATCACGGAACTGGCCAAGCTCCTGGGACTCAGCGAGGCGACCATCAGCCGCGTCAGCCGGGCCCTGGGCTACAGCGGATTTTCCGACCTGAAGCTGTCGCTGGCCGAAGGCGCCGTGACCCAATCCACCTTCGCCAACATTCCGGTGGAGATCGACCAGACCGATACCCTGATCCGCACCAGCGGCAAGCTGGCCACACTGCTCGCCGCCAGCATCCAGGGCACCCAGCGCATGCTTGACGCCGAACGGCTGGAAAAGTGCTTGGACGCCATGCGCAAAGCCAGGAAGATCGCCTTCATTGGCGTCGGGGGAGCCGCGGCCATGTGCGACGAAGCCGCCCACCTCTTCCTCAAGTCTGGTCTGGATGCCACCGCCCACGCCGACACCTACACCCAGGTGGTCGTCGCCGCCAACCTGACTCCCGATTGCGTGATGATCGGTATTTCCCACACGGGCACCACGGCGGGAGTGGCCCAGGCGCTGACCTTGGCTCGGAAAAACGGCGCCACCACCATCGCGATCACCAGCGATGCCGGGTCCCAGGTGGCCAAGGCGGCGGACATGGCGCTCACGACCTGGAACTCCGGCACCCCCTCCATTCCGCTTTATGGCGACTTCATCGAGGGGCGGATCAGCCAAATCTTTCTGATCGACCTGCTCTATATCGGATTGCTGTTCGAAGAGGGGGAAGAACGGGCCCGCCACCTTAAGAATACGGCCGCGGCCCTGGAAACGTACTATCAGCGGCTCGGCCCAGACCTCTGACCGACGCCCCCGCGGGGCCTGTCCCTCTCGTCCCCCCCCCGACACCTGAAGCGGTCGACTGACCGCCGCGTGGACTGGCGCGTAAAGCCCGCGTGGCGTTTGGGCCGTCGCGGCGCCGGAGGAGCCACCGCAAGAGAAGACGCATGGGTTTTAGAGCATCGAGCGGAAAAGTGGAACCGGTTTTCCGGTCCACTCGATGCTCTAACCATATGATTCTAGATCAAATTATCCGCCTTAAAACGGAATCGATTTAAGGGGGATAATTTGGTCTAGCCCACGCGGCTTGCTATGTCGGGCCGGTGGTCGACCGGCAGAGCGTCAGGGCC
>JAIOYK010000044.1 GCA_021741145.1 Rhodospirillum sp.
GATCGCCGCGGTGGTCCCGGTCCACGTCTTCGGCAATCCTGTCGCCATGGACGCGTTGGTCGCCTTGTGTGGCGATCTTGGCCTACCGGTTATCGAGGATTCGACGGAAGCTCTAGGCAGTTCCCTGGATGGCCGTGGCTGCGGCTCAATCGGGCGGGTGGGAACTTTCTCTTTCAACGGCAATAAGATCCTGACCACCGGTGGGGGGGGGGCCCTGGTCACCAATGATGGCGATCTGGCCAGACGGGCCAAGCACCTGACCACGACCGCCAAGCTTCCGCATAAATGGGCCTTCGAGCATGACGAGGTCGCCTACAATTACCGGCTTCCCAATTTGAACGCGGCCGTGGGGTGTGCCCAACTTGAACAATTGCCCTACTTTCTGTCCCTGAAGAAAGACTTGGCCGCGGCCTATGCGGAGGCTTTCTCCACCGTGGCTGGTGTCCGCTTCCATGGGGAAACCAAGGGGGCGGCGCGGAACAATTGGTTGAATACCCTGATCCTCGACAGGGACGTCGCGGACCAACGCGATGCCATTCTCCAGGCCACGCATAACGCGGGCTACCTGACCCGGCCGATCTGGCGCCTCCTGCATTTCCTGCCCATGTACGCCGAATGTCCCCGGGCCGACTTGTCGGTCGCGATGGATCTCGAAAGACGCGTGGTCAACCTTCCCAGCAGCGCCTGGTTAGCGCCCGCCTTGGCCGACGAAACCCAAACCGCGGAGCGGTAAGGCCCATGATCCGTGTCCTTTCCGCGTCGACCAATCGCGCCGACCTGTCCATCATGGCACCGGTTTGGCGGGCCATCGTGGAAAGGAGAGGGATGGAACTGCACCTCCTTTTGACGGGGGCGCATGCGACCAACGCGAAGCTCATCGGCGCGGCGGCGCCGAATGGCGCCCGTCTTCACCGGGGAGGAGGCGATCCCGGTGGAAGCACGTCGGCAGCGGCAACCGTGGCGATGGCCGCGATCACCGCCTTCGCGGGCGAGGTAATCGCCGAAGTTCAACCGGATATTCTTCTTGTGATTGGGGACCGGATGGACATGTTCCCGATCGCGGCGGCCTCCGTCCCCTTCAACACGCCTCTCGTTCACCTCCACGGCGGCGAAATCTCCCATGGCGCGGTCGATGACCGGCTGCGGCACGCCATCAGCAAGCTGGCCCATGGCCATTGCGCGGGCTGCCAACCAGCCGCGGAAAACCTCATGCGCATGGGGGAGGAGCCCGACCGTATCCGGATTACCGGCGGGCCGGGTCTGGATACGCTGCTCGCCGCCCCACACATGTCGGACGCCGATCTGGCCTTGGACCTTGGGCTAGACAGTCTCATGGGGCTGCGGTTGGTCACCATTCACCCGGAAACGAATAAAGGGGACTCTCTACGTCTCGTCGAGGAAGTCACCGCGGCCCTCGAGGCGGTGCCCGGCCCGACCGTGGTCACCGCCTCCAACAGTGACCCTGGCGGGGAGAACATGAGCCGTGCGTTGGAGAGCTGGTGTTCAAGCCGATCCTGGGCCTCTTGGCGGGCCAACTTGGGAATGCGGCTTTACCCGCCCACAATGCGCGCCGCGGCGGCGCTTGTTGGAAACTCCTCCAGCGGCATTGTCGAGGCTGGGCTGTTCGGGGTGCCTGTTATCGACGTTGGACGGCGCCAGGATGGACGTCCCCATGGTCGGAACGTGCTCCGCCTGCCAGCGGACCGGCGGGTTCTCACCGAGGCCTTGCGAAGCCATCCGCGGTCCGCCCCCTCGGAGATGGGGCGGCGGTCATCCCTTTATGGAGACGGTCACGCGGCGCCGCGGATTGCCGCCTTCGTTGCCGATGTCGCCGCCTGGGAACACACCCTGGACAAACGCCTTTACACGGCGCCGCCAGGTATTTACCCGTCCCTTTCCGTACCCTGGTCAGATGAGGACCGAGATCCATGACCCATTGTTTCATCATCGCCGAAGCCGGCGTGAACCATAACGGCGACCTCCAGCGGGGTCTCGCCTTGGTGGATGCGGCCGCGGAGGCTGGGGCGGATTCGGTGAAGTTCCAGACCTTCCGCGCCGATAAGATCGTCAGCGCCGGGGCCGGACGCGCGCCCTATCAAGAACGCGCCATCGGCGGAGGCGATCAGTTGTCCATGTTGCGGTCGCTGGAGCTGAGTGACGTGGACCACGGTGTTCTGGCGGAACGGTGCCGGGAGCGGGGTATTTTGTTCATGTCCACACCCTTTGATCGGGAGGACATTCCCATGCTTGCGAACCTGGGTATGGACCGGATCAAGATTCCCTCGGGGGAGTTGGTCAATCCCCTCCTCCTCCTTGACGCGGCCCGGTCCGGACTGCCCATCATTTTGTCCACCGGCATGGCGACCCTTGCGGAAGTGGGCACCGCCCTGGATCTGCTGGCCTTTGGTCTGACAGGTGGGGAAACCCCCTCTTTAGCGGCGATCAAGGGGGTGCGGGAAACGCCCAAGGGATTTGAGGCCCTTCGCCAAAAAGTCACCTTGCTTCATTGTACTTCCGAATATCCCGCCGCGCCGGAAACTATCAACCTTCGCGCAATGGATACCCTATCGGAAGCGTTTGGAGTCCCGGTTGGGTTATCCGACCATAGCGAAGGGATCGCCATCCCCATCGCCGCGGCGGCGCGCGGGGCCAGGGTGATCGAAAAGCACTTCACCTTGGATCGGGGACTCCCCGGTCCCGATCACCAAGCCTCCCTTGAGCCGGGCGAGTTGAAGGAGATGGTCACTTCGATCCGGTCGGTGGTTTTAGCGCTCGGACCGGGTGGCAAGACACCCACTCCGGGCGAATTGAACACGGCCACCTTCGCCCGACGCAGTGTCGTGGCCGCGCGGGCTTTGGTCCGAGGAGAGGTCTTCGACGCGTCTTCCCTAACCCTGAAACGTCCGGGAACTGGGCTGTCTCCCATGGTCTATTGGGATCTTCTGGGGAAGACCGCGAGCCGGGACTACGAGGCCCACGAAATGATCGAGGAATGATCCCGGTCCCCTTCACCTCGGAGCCGCATGCCACCGCGCTGGACCGTCCCTGGATTATTTTGGGGGCTGGGGGGCATGGTCGGGTCACTATTGACCTACTGGCACGGTGTGGCGCCGAGATCTTAGGGGCGCTAGACGCAAATATTCCCGCGGGGGAGCAATTGACCGCCGGTTGTATTGTGCTGGGAGGCGACGACCTGTTGAATGACCCTCGTCATGGGCCAGAGCGGCTCTGGCTGGCGAATGGTCTAGGGACCTTGCCAGGGCGGAATACCGCGCGCGCGGCGCTGTTCCGTGACCTGGAAGGCAAGGGGTACCGGTTTCCCGCCCTCATTCATCCCTCCGCCGTCGTGGCGGTCGACGTGCGTCTTGGCGCGGGCGTCCAGGTCATGGCCGGAGCCATCATCCAGACCGGAGCCACGGTCGGGACCGGAACCATCGTCAACACTGGCGCGCGGGTGGACCATGATTGCGTCATCGGTCCCCATGCGCATGTGGCGCCGGGAGCGGTGCTCTCCGGTGGCGTCCATGTGGGAGAAGGGGCCCACTTGGGCACTGGCTGCGCGGTGATTCAGGGACGGACGGTTGGTCGGGGCGCTGTCGTCGGCGCTGGCGCGGTGGTGGTCCGAGACTTAGCCGATGGCGCTTGCCTCGTGCCTGCCAGTCAACGGCTTACTCAGGGTCCGATGTGATTGAAAATTAAAAATTAGGCCAATTTTTTCTGAGAGAAATCATGGGGTGGGCGCATTTCCTCCACCCAGTCCTGATCCATGCGATCATGCAAGCCCCCTTTCTGCTGTCCGCTTCGCGTTCCCATTGGCCTCCCGCAATTATCGACACCACATTTGCCCAACCCGACACGTCATCGGCGAGACCGCAGTTCGATAAATTGCTCAATATGGATTGCTCACTGGCGCCCTCGACTGCAAATCCCTATTGGGAAGCGACGATCACACATCCTTTCCATACCACTCCAAGGGTCATGATCCCGGTTCTCCGATGACGTGGATCCAGTTCATGTCCCTCAGAGAAGGAGGTCCGGCTCGGTCCGCCGAAAACGCCTCCGCGAATGATCCGGTTGAAACTGTGGTGCAGGATGCATTCCTTGCATGGTCTCGCACTCCCCATGGGAAATCACCGTTTTGCGAATCCTGTCCGCATCCATATCGATGCGGACCACGACCCTCGACGGGCAATCGGACACCGAGTGCCCACGATTATTCCTTGGATTTAACCGGGATCGTCTTCCCCTGTATCGCCAAATGGATAGGGATCCGCCATGGAGCGATAGACGCACGTGAGCGGATCGCGCATGTGGCTTTTGGCACCGCACCCGCGACCCTCACACGAAAAATAACAGGACCGGCATTCCACCGTTGTCCGATCGGCCGGGCATCCTCCAATCTAGTTCTTGGTTCGGAAAACGGGTTTCACTGGAGGTCCAACCAAGTGGGCCTCCCACCCATCCTCAAGCGCCCGGGCATAAACCGTCATCGCCTTTCGGGCGGCTTCGACGGTAGCATCTATCTCGGCTTGCCCATGGGCGTAGCTGGGACAGATGTAATTAATAAGAATACCCTCTCGGACCATTTCCTGAAGGAAAACCGAGCGCATGCCCATGCTCACCTCGCCCCGCGCATCTCGACAGGTGTAGGTTGGATTACAGCCGTAGCCGAAAGCCGTAAAGGCCTCGCCGACCCCCGCGTCGGCGGCCGCGGCATTCAGGCCGTCAACCACCTTTTGGCCCACCGACCACATGGTCTCGACAACCGGTTCGTTCCGGTACACGGCCAGGGCGGCGCGGCAAGCGGCCAACCCATGGTTTTCGGAACCGTGGGTCGTGGAGATCAAGAAGACCCGCTCCCTATCGTGGAACAAGCCTCCCAATTCCATGAACTCCCGTTTGCCCACGAGCGCGGACACCGAAAAACCGTTGGCGATTCCCTTGCCGAAGGTCGACAGGTCTGGGTCCAGATCGAAAAACCGAGCGGCTCCCTGCAAGTGGTATCGGAAGCCGGAAATCATTTCATCGACGATAAACAACGCCCCGTGACGGCGGCAGAGGTCCTGCACGACGTGGAGGAAATCATCGCGCGGCGGTTCATAGGTCGCGGCCTCCATGATCACGCAGGACAGGCTATCGCCGTGGGCGCTGAACATGGCCTTGACCCCGTCCAGGTCATTGTAGCGAAAGGTCAGGGAATCCGTCGCCCCATTCGCGGGGATGCCTCCGGTCATCGGTGTTGTCCCGATGAACCAATCGTCATAGGAAAAGAACGGATGGTCCTTGCACATGGCGACCTTGGCCCGCCCCGTGTAGGCCCGGGCGATCTTCACCGCCGCGGTGGTCACGGTCGATCCGTTCTTGCCGAACTTAACCATGTCGGCGCAGGGGATCAAATCCACGATGTCTTGGGCCGTCTCCGTCTCGATATAGGACGGACGCCCGAAATTGGACCCCTTGAGAATTTGGGCGATGGCGGCGTCGTTCACCGCCTTGTTCCCGTACCCGAGGCTCATGGTCCGCAGTCCCATGGTCCAATCGGTGTATTGCGCGCCCTTATCGTCCCAGACCGTGGCGCCCAGCCCGCGTTCCAGGTAGCGCGGGGCATTGGACGTGAACTGGTCGTCACCCTTGGAGTAGGTATGCGCCCCGCCGGGAATCAACTGATGGGTAAGAGTGTATTCCATGGCCGTCACCTTTCAACCCCTGTTCCCTGCCCGGAGGCGGCCAGCACTTCCCGCTCTCCGCTCTCGGCGCTTCGCTCCGCCGCGTAAAGCACCTCGAGAATGGCCTCGTCCTCGGGCAGGGTGAACGCATACTCCCCTTCACCCTGGCAAGCCTTGGCGTAGGTGTTCATCTCCTCGATGTACATCCCTTCCACGGACAGTTCACTGTACCCATCAACCACCTGGGCCACGGGCTCGGCGTATTCCGTCCAGGACTTGGAGGCCGTATCGTAGACACGCACCATCTTTTCCGAAGCCGTCCATTCCAAGGTCCCCTCCGATCCGAGGATCCGGATGGAACGCAGCGGTGACCGTGCGACGACATCCACCAAAAGATGTCCAAGGACACCGTTGGTATACCGCAGGTTCAGATGGTAGACATCGTCGATGTCTGCCTCCAGATCCGTCAGCTTGTCACGCATTCCCTGGACCTGGGCCACATCGCCGATGAGCCAGTTCAGCCAAACCAGTTCGAAGGGAACGATTTCCCGGCAGGCTCCGCTCTCCTTCTTGGAGACATAAAAAGTGCGGTAATCCTCCCACGGGTGCCAATCCGGCAGATACTGCCCGCAGTGGTGGGTGAAGGTCAGGACCTTGCCAATAGCTCCCTTGACCAGTAATTCCTTGATCATCTTTACGGCCGGATGGAAGCGCATGGTCATGGAGGGCGCGGCGACCAAACCCTTCTCGTTGGCGATGCGCTGAACCTCGGCCATGCCCTCGGTCACGGTATCAGCCTCGGCGAAAAAGTGCTTTCCCGCGGTTACCGCCGCCAAGGCATAGGGCATATGGAGGCCAGGTGGCGTGGAGATCACCAGGGCGCCCGGCCCATCGGCCATCGCCTCGTCGAGATCCGCGAAAGTGCGCATACCAAATGTCTTCTCAACTTCCTCGCGGCGATCCTGCCGCATATCGAAGCCGATCAGATCGGTTTCACCGAGATGGGTAAGATTGCGGATGCGGCGCTTGCCCATGGAGCCAAGGCCGACGACAAGAAATTTCATCTTTGGAACACCTGATTTTTCGACAAGGGATTCTTTTGGCGGGACAGCGCGTCAACGCGGCTTCAAACGAATTTCACGCGCCTTGCTCAGACCTAACGCGTACTTTTCCTTCATTCCCTGATTTAGAGCCACGATCTCGGGGCGCTGCTCAAGGAGATCCATGATGGCTCCAAAGGAGAAGACGGTCCCCTCCCGGTACAGCGCATCGAAGACCGCGGAAAAGAAATCCAGGTCTTCCTGGTAGTCCAAGGTCATCCGGATATCTGGCTTGCGGAGCCGCTCATCCCGGGGGTCGAGAAGGCGGGCCTCGAACTCCGGGTTTTCCGTGAAACAGGCGCCCCAAACCTCGGTGTCGTTTTCTTCCTTACGGGCCACGACATCGCGCATCGCCTCCGTTCGCACGCCAAAGGCGGTGGCCCCGAGCGGCAAATGATCGACGATAATGTAGTCCCCTCCATCTTGATCGTAGGCCTCGATAATCTGGTCGATCCCGGCCGCGTCACAGAAGAGGTCGTCCCCGTCGACAACCGCGAAAAACTCGACGCCATATTGATCCGCGGCGTCAAGGTAACGCACGAGCTTGTCTTCCTCGCTCCCGCGGAAGCACTCGATGCCCTCGTCCCGCGCGATACGCTCAAGCCCATCATCGTCAGGATGGACGGAGGTGGTCATCACCACCAAGTCAGGGCGCTGGGCCGTCTTGATCCGATCGATCAAATGCTCGACCGCTTTACGTCCCTTGATATCCCTTACGACCTTCCCGGGTAGCCGCTTGGCCTTATCCCGAATGGACAGGAAAACCGCCGACTTTGCCCGGGCATTCATCCGATGATATCCTTCTCGGTGATGGCTTCCTCACCGACGAGATCGCGCTGGGCCGGGCGCCCCAAGAAACCTTCGAGTTCCTCGGGGAACAGACCAACATCGCAGCGCTTGAACACGACGTTGTCATGGGTGATCGGAGTGCCCGCCGCGATTGGACCATCGGCGACGGCCCGTTTGCGCACCACCGAACGATACTTCAACTCCCGCTCGGACAGTGGCCGCCAGTGGGCCGACCCCATCGCCGTCTCGGCCTGACGAAGTTGGGTAACGAAGACCTTGAAGGCATCCGGACCCAGGGCGGCCTCGAAATCCTCGCCCTTGGCCATACGGTCATGGGTGATGTGCTTCTCGATCACCTCGGCCCCACGGGCGACGGCCAGGAGCGGGACGACCATGGCCATGGGATCATCACCGTCGGTGTGGTCCCCAAAGGCCACGGGCAAGCCAAACAAGTCGCGAAGGGTGTCCAGGTAGGCCAGATTGTTGTCTTCGATAGCCGTGGGGTAACTCTGGAAGCCGTGCTGCAGAATCACCCGGTCATTGCCAACCCGCTTGGCGGTGGCCACCGCGCGTTCGATCTCGCTCAGGGTCAGGCCACCCACGTAAATCACCACCGGCTTGCCGACGGCGAGCATCGCCTCGAGAAAGCGGTTCTCGCAAACGCAGGAGGGATGGATCATGAGAATGTCTGGACCGAGGTCATCCCGCGCGAAAGCGAGGCTCGGCCAATCGTTGCACATGGCGGAGACCAGAAGACCCCGCTCCCGGGCGTGCGCCACCAGCGCCGTGATATCCTCGAAGGACAGATTGATGTCCCGCAAGTAATCGAAGACCTTACTATTTTCTTTTCCGGCGGACACGCGCCCCTCGCCGGATCCATAGTAGGTCACCATATAGGAGGGGATGTCGGTCAGGTGCAGGTTGATGGCGTCCGCTCCGGCATCCGCGGCCGCGTCGATAATGATCCTGGCCTTTTCCGTGGATCCGTCATGGGCCCAAGCCATTTCGGCCACGACCAAGACAGGTTGGCCCGGGCCAACCTTCCGCCCTGCAATTTCAATCGACATTTCAACACCTTAACTTGTTTCAAAAGAGCCCGCCCCCAGGGCGCTCCAGGCTTTGCAGCCTACTCCATACCGTCGCGCGAGAGCAACCGCATAATGGTCGATTCTCCGCGCCGCCAAACGGACGTTAGACCCCAAAACGCCTCCGTCACTCCCCAAGCAAAAAAGGCCTTGGCCCCCTAGAACCACCTGATATAGTGCGCCGCCTTTCCATTCCACTTCGGGAATGTCGTCATGGAGCAAAGCGCTGTCATGCACAACTTTTCCTTGATCCGAATGTCAGACGATGAGTTTGACCTTTTCATTCCTTATACCAAGGACCTGCAAAAGCAGACCAACCACCTTAAAAAGAGGAGGGAGAGTCTAATGAAGGAAAAGCGGGACTTGGACTTCATGGCTCCGACTGCCTCTGGAAAGAAGTCGTGATCTATGTTGGATTCCCGCGGCACAGGACCAATTTTATTGCGTCCTTACTTGACGAGGTTGGAGCACGGGGCGGTTATTCAACCTCCACCAACTCAATCAAAAACGGGACGGACTCGCCGTTGAAGCGGCAATGCCCTCCGGGACACAACGCCCAGTTCGACTGGGAATCATCGATTACCGTCGCGCGATCCACAAGCCTCCGAATTGGGTCGCGCCCGGATGACCGTCCCCGACGCGGGTCCCCATCGGCAGTCAATAACTGGGTCACCCTAAGACATCGGCTCACACGAAGACTTCGGCCGAAGTTTGAAAAGTCGAGGTATCGACGAAAGACTTTGTGCATTCCGTGATCAAACTATTGAAAACGTCGATGCATTAGGTTTGGACCTGACACCTCGGATGGTGTCTCGATCCATTGAAATTTGGGACGATTCACCCAAGACCACAAACTGAATAGCCGAACGACGCGCGACCGCGGAAATACTGATTGGAATGAAAAGTGATCGATCTAGAAACCGATACCAGACATTTGGAAACTCAGAAGAAGTTCTGGAAAACGCTCAGTGAACGCACCGAACGACTGATCATTCTTCATGACCTGCCCTTTTCGACCGACAAGGATTTGGTCCCGGTGAAAGTTCTGCGCAAGGAGCACGGAACCGACGACTCCCCCCGTTACGTATTCATTTGTTTCGGTGCCGACCAAGCCAACCAACAAAAGGGATTGGGCCTGGAAGCCTATATGAGTGGAGATATCGACGGTTTCGACTGGAGCGAGGAAATCAAGGCCTATGAGACGACCCATCACGAACTGCGGGCGGCCAGGGACGCTCTCGCTCCGGACGTTTGGGCGCTGCTGGACCTCACGGTGGACTATGATCTCACCTCCGTGGGCACGGCTCATCTGATCCCGCGGCTTTTCAAATACTTCGAGAAAACTGACCCGGATGTCCGCCTGGTCATCTCTCTTTCGCTAAATATCGACTTTCACTGCCTCGCCGATCAATATCCCACGGCGATCTACCGCATCGATAAGAAGTTTCATAACTTCACGGTCAAGAGACTCGCGTACTCCCCCCCCGCCCAGGACCAGGTGGGCGATGTCGTCTTGGACACCGCCGCGGCGAAGGCATTGAATTCTCCAGAACCCTGGCGTGTTTCGATCATGCCCAGAAACCGTGAAATCGTCGTCATTGGTGTTGGGTATGAAAAGGGTCATTTTAGCCATCAAATCGCCCGTGATTTCGCCGATAAGGCGGCGGCAAGGGGATTTAGGCCGGTGTTTATCGCCGAATCGAGCGGAATTCTCTCCCTGTTGCGCGGCTGGCCCTACCCCGTCGTGGATCTGTTAACCATTTCCGCCCCGGACCAGAGTCAGGCCGAACTGGTCGCCGACAGCCTCACGGCGACCATGAAACCTTATGACTGGCTCATTCAATCGGAAGGATGGAGAAAGCGGTTCGTGGAGCAGTTGCGCCGCGTCGCACAGATTAGAACCGTGTTTGAATTTCTACGCCCGAGTGGAGTTATAACTTTCTACTACGGCGGGCTTTTGGGCCGCGCCATCCAGTTTTGCGCGGCTGAAATCGGTATTTCTCCCCTTGTACCGTTCCTTATGCTCCTGGCCAACCACGCCCGCTCTTATCCACTCTACGACAGGCATTCCAAATTCCTGCTGTATGGATCCGAGGTGGACGACATGATGCGCGGTCTCGGGATCCCAGATCGACAACGCTGCATCACTGGCAACCCCCGCTACGACTCCTTGCCCATCTACAAGGCCCGTCGGGAAGCCTGTCGCCAGGAAATTGTTCCGGGACTGCCCAAGGACAAAATTCTTCTGCTTATCGCGACAACGGGCCTCATGAACCTGGACATCCAATGGCTGGACGAAGCCTGTCGCGTGACGAGGGAGCAAAATATTGAAGTTGTCATCAAGCCCCATCCAAGCAGAACCAACGCGGAGTTCGCCCGCTGGGTCGAACCCCATGCCCATGTCCACATCTATCGCCAGGACTTGAGTGCCGCGGCAACGGCCTGTGACGTCATGGCAACGGACTTTTCAACGACTGGATGGGAAGCAATCCTCTTCAACAAACCCCTCATCATCGTCAACTTTTCCGACATCGAATTATCATATCGCTGGGAAGATCAGGGCGTGGGTGTCCGGGTCAACAACGGCAAGGAACTCGCCGCACAGCTCCACGCCGTTTCCAATGGGACCTTCTCCCCGGATGTCCTGGAGACTCAGCGGAAATATGCTTACCGGATCAATTACTTGTGCGATGGCAAGGCCCTCGACAGGATCCTAGACCAAACCCATAACCGGAGTTCCGACCCGCTGCACCCCGCCAGCACCGGGGAGAACCGTCCGTGCCTATCTCCCCCCAGGCATCCAAACCAAGCGGATTTTGTCCTTATATCAGGGACCTCGGGGTCGGGCCTCTCTCTCCTGGGAGATCGGTTCCACAGCAGCCTCGATAAGCGGCAACTGCATCGTGACCTCGCCTTCGACGACACAAACGATGACAAACTTGGGGCCGTATTGCACCGCTTCAGAGAGCTTGCCGTACCTGGCTCCGGCTACGGCATTCCCTCCTCCACACTGCGCGCAAAAGACAACCGTTTCTTTTTCTGGGAGGGCTATTGGGATGCCTTGTCCTGCAAGGAGGAGATCGTGGCGGGTATTCGACTGAACGCGCCAAGCGCCGAACCACCACGTTGCGTGGGCACCAAGAGTCGGGACCTTTTTGGCGAGTTCTATGCGCTGCACGACATATTTTCCAATCCCAAGCTGCTGCTCTTGGTCAGAGACCCACGTGATGTGTATGCGTCCAACGCGCGGCGTTTGGAGAGGGATACTCCGACCAAGAACATGACCATCCTGGCATCCATGGCCAACCTTTACCGCTTCCTGGACATCTGTGCCGATGACCCAAGCGTCAAGGCGGTGAAGTACGAAGCCCTGGTGTCGGACCCGGCCTCCGAAATGAGTAAGGTCCTCGGCTTTCTCGGTCTCGAAAGCGACGGATACGATTGGGATGTTCTCGGGGGCTCCGAAATACCATCGACGTCCATTTACGGGGAAAGCCATGGAACCGGCTTCACCAAGGATCAGGACATCACAACTGGGAACGTGGACCGTTTCTCGGGACATCTTCAGCCCTTCGACATCTATTGTATCGAGCGTCTGTTCCAGGCACATATGGTCCGGTATGGCTATCCCCTATCCAATATCCCGGTCGAATCGGATTTCGAGGAACGATTCCAGTACGTTTTCCTGCCGACCTTGCTCCATACCAGCCAAAGCCAAGGCTTTTCCATCGATGGCCTTTTAAGCCTAGGCTTGATTGAGCATGCCGAACTCTATATGCGCGACATTGAACGCAGGACCTTCCTCGGCAAGGTCCTTCACAGAACACCCGAAGGCTACTGGGACTACGTCAACAACGTGGTGACGAAATGGCCCAAGGAAACTGTTGTCATGACGGGTGCCCGTCACTTGATCGCCGGCATCGTCAATGAGCTGAAGGCTAGAAACTGGTTGGAGGCGGAAAAATTGGCCGGACACTTGGTCTGCGGCATTCCCCGGATCAAACACCGTATCCGCATCACACGGTCGGTTCTCCGTGCCCAGAATGACAAACTTCTGTGGTTGGATTACAAGGCTTGGTCCAAGAATCGGGACATCCCCAATGAATGATCGCGGAACAAGTTTCACCTTTCACCTTGAGTGAGAGGAGACATAATCGCCCGTGAGAAAGGCCTCAAGGGTGTGTTGACGTTCACCTTGTCCGAATGCCCGTTGCGGCGAGTCGCATCATGGCGGCGGAACGCTGACCGATCGACCATACCCTCATGGCAACCTTCTTGAATTCCTTGAGTTTTTCAAAGAAATTTCCGACGGGGGGTCGCCATTTATATTTCTCAGTGTCATGTGGGGCCGGGTTGAGGCGTTTGGCCCTGGCTGGAATGATCGCTTCGACCCCGCGCTCGTGCAAGACGGCGCGCAGCCAATCAGCGTTGACGGCATTGATCAGCAGAGATCTTGCGAGGAACGCGCAGCGGCCATCCCAAGGGTCATGTTTCGGTGCCATCCGTGGTCGGCAGTGGGCTTCGCAATGATCGAGCCCGAGGTCTCCTTGGCGCGCAGGAAGCATTCCTCATTGGTCCACCGCGGTCCAGCGGCTCCAGCAAGTTCGGCCAGCGATGCACCAGTTGGAGCGTAGGCGAAATAGTAGGCGCGCGCCTTGGGATCACGGTGACTTCGACGCACCAGCATCCATCGCTCGACCCCTTCCTCGCGAGATCAACCGAGGGAGACCCGTGCCGAACCAGACAACCGAGGCCCCTTGGACCCTTCCCCCGCGGTTAAGGATCGCCATTGGTCGGGAACGCGATGTCTTCCGGACCGTTTGCCTTGATGCATCGCGCCTCATCCGCCGCCCAGTCCTTGGGCGGATAAAGGCGACAATCGGTCAGGGTATGAGCCAACCAACTGGCATAGGAAACAAAAGCGCCCTCTTGACGGGTCTCGATGCGGCCCGCCATTCCGGAGTACCGCCGACCGATACCGACCGAGTGGGTGCCTTTCTTGAGGAACCTCGTCTCGTCCACAACCAGAACACCGGCAGGCTCCCCGAGTGCTTCCGAACCGGAATCCTCTACCAAATCCCGAAGCGCGCCGGCCGACCACGCACCCATACACAACTTTAGAGACTGACCGTTGTTCTCACACGGGCCACTTCCCTTGACCCTCCGGCCCATCGAGCACATAGGTGGGCTGGCAGAGGCCGGAAATGGACCGGCGCAGGGCGTTTGCCAGGGCCTTGCCCTCCGCCAGGGATAGGCGGAAATGGGACGTTCCCTTCGCCCGGTCCGGGTGGTGCAGGTAGTAGGGTTTGATCCGATTGTCGACGAACCGACGCATCAGCGCGCTCAGGGTGTCCAGATCGGCGTTCACTCCCCGCAACAACACCGTTTGCGACAGCAGGGGAATGCCCCGGTCCACCAAGCTGGCCACCGCGGCCTCGGCGGCGGGCGTGAATTCCTCCGGATGGTTGGCGTGGATCACCAGCCAGACCGGCGTCTTCCGACGCAGAACCGCCAGCATGTCCGGCGTGATCCGCTCGGGGTCCAGGACCGGCACCCGGCTATGGATCCGCAGGGTGCGCACATGACGGATTCCCTCCAAGTCGTCCAACAGGCCGCCCAAGCGCCGGGGGGACAGCATCAAGGGGTCGCCACCCGACAGGATCACTTCCCGAACCGCGGGAGTCGCGCGGATATAGTCCAGGACCGCGGCCCAGTCATCGGACGCCAGGACCTCCCCCCCCGGGCCGACCTGCTCCCGACGGAAGCAGAACCGGCAATAGACCGGGCAAGCGTGCAGGGGTTTCACCAGCACCCGGTCTGGATAGCGGTGGACCACCCCCTTCACCGGAGCATGGGCCCCGTCACCGATGGGCTCGTCCAATTCGTCGGGCGTCGTGACCAATTCCCGGGCGTCGGGCAGGAATTGGCGGGCCAGGGGCGTGTCCGGTCCCTGGGCGCGCAGAACCTTGGCCAGGGCCGAGGGGATGGCGAGGGCATAGCGGTCGACGACCGGAGCCAGGACCGAAACCTTGTCTCCGGACAGCAGACCAAGGGTCTCCAGGGCGTCCAGGGTCCGAATCGTGGTATCGCGGCTCATGTCAGCGAGACGCCAAACGGACCGCGGCCTCGGCCCGGCGGAAGGCTTCCAGGAAACGAGTCTGGACCTCGGCCACGGGCAGGGGCTCCAGGGTGACCTCGGCCAAGGGCTTTTCCTTGATGCCCAGGACGGTTTTCACCTCCTTTTCCGTGAAGCCCGCCAATTGCACGGCCTCGGTCGCCGCCGAGATCCAATCGGCTTTCTTGATCAGGGCCTTGACCTCGGGCGCGGGGACGGGTGGCAGACCGAAGCGGGTGTGGACCGCGGCCATCAGGCGACTCTCCACTTCCTTGAAGACATCGCCCACGGCGGCCTTCAGGGGTGTGATCAGGTCATGGGTTACATATTCGCTGGCATCGTGCAAAAGGGCCGCCAGGATCACCCGGGGATGGGCTTTCGGCTGAAGAGAGCGGACGATATCGGTGACCAGCAGGGAATGCTGGGCCACGGACCAGCCGTGCTCCCCCAGGGTTTGCCCATTCCACCGGGTGTTCCGGGACAGGCCCAGGGCGATATCCTCGATTTCGATATCCATGGGCGAGGGCTCGATCAGGTTGAGTCGACGCCCGGACAACATGCGTTGCCAAGTGCGGGGCGCCTGGGCGCGCAGACGCTCTTCGGTCGATTGGACGGAACTGGATCCGGTTTGGGGCATGCAAAAGCACTCTTGATCAGGGTTAATACCAAGGTGCATGGGTTGAAACCCAAGCCCCTTGTATCGCGTTCAAACGCCACGCGGGCTTTGCGCGCCCTAAGGCGGGGCGGCTGGTCAGCCGCTTCCAACCCGCGATGAATCACGCTCATCGCGGGCTGGTATCCGCCGCGGACCGCTCCGCGTCCTCCACGGTGGCCCGCGCCTCCCCCTCTTCCGAGGACGCGTTGAAATCGAAGGAGAGTTGGCCATCGTCGTAGTCGGCCCGGGGATCCAGTTCGGTCGCCACCGGCGTGGTTCGCGCGACGATCTGGAAAGGACGTTTCTCTTCTTCCGGCGCCGCTTCTCGAACGCGCATGCGCAGGGTCGCGTAAGCGGTCATGGCCAGGGCGACGCAGGCGCTGAACAGAAACAGACCTGACGACCCGATCCATTCCATGATCGCCGCGGCGATCAAGGGACCAACCACGGCGCCGATACTGTAGGTGAACAAAAGCCCGCCACTGGCCGACACCATATCCACCGGATCCAAGCGATCGTTCACCAGAGCCACGCTGACCGGATAAAGGGTGGTGACCACCGCCCCGAACAGCACCGCCGACCCGAGGAAAACGCCCTTGTCCAAGGCAAGGGACAAATCGATCCCCACCCATTGCCCGGCGATCAGGACCAGGCAGGCCAAGACCAGGGCCAGACTTGTTCCAGCGATGATCAACCGACGATCCATGCGGTCGGACAAGCGGCCCAGGGGCCATTGCAGGAGCAGCCCGCCGATAATCACCGCGCTCATGAAAGAGGCCACACCGGTCAAATCCAGACCCAAGGTCCGCGCGTAGAGGGGGCCAAGGGAATAGAAGGAGCCCAGGACCAAACCCGCGGTGAGAGCACCAAACATGCCCGTGGGCGAAATCCTGAACAGGCGAAACAGGCTGAAGCTGGAGATTTCCGGCAAGTCCGGGGCCGGGATACGGGTGATGGCCACCGGCACCAGCGCGAGGGAGGTGAGGATCGAGACCATGGCAAACAGCATGAAGCCATCGGTCTGACCCAAAAGCAGCAGGAACTGGGCCACCCCCTGAAAAAAATAAGTGATGATCATGTAAGCCGACAGCAGGGTCCCCCGAGTCTCCGCCGTCCCCCGGGCATTCAGCCAACTTTCCGCGCACATGAACAGCCCGGCCATGGTGAAGCCCTCAACGAGGCGCAAAACGCCCCACAGCCAGGGATCCAACAGGAAGGCATGGGCCAGACTGGCGGCGGAATACAGGGACGCGAATGCGGCGAAGGTCCGCACATGGCCCACCGCGCCGATGACGGAGGAGACCTTCAACGCGCCCAGGATCAGGCCAAGGAAATAACAGGCCATGACAATACCGGATACGGTCGCGCCCGCGTCCATGTCCGCCAAACCCACGCCCACAAGGGTTCCCAGGAGTCCATGTCCAAGCAGCAGAATCCCGATGCCGCCGAGAAGGGGAGTGACGGAAAACAACACGGAGACCATCGGGGGATGTCCCAATCCTGGAAAACCAGACAGGGCCGCGACCGCGCGGTCCCCTGTCCGAGGAAATGAAGGGGGAACGGGTTCAGTCCCGGCCGCGTTCCCGGCGATAGGGGATGACCAGATGGTCCATCCAGGCGCGAATTTCGCTTCGGTGTGTGACCGTATCCAGGATATCCGAATCCAAACCCATGGCCCAGGCCAGATCCCGTCGGTTCGGATCCCTTGCCAGGGTCCGGAGGGACGCCACATGGGAGTCCAGAGCCGCGGTGTCGGCGAAATGGCCATCGGTGATCAGAGTTGGCCCCAGGCGTTCGAGAGTGCGGGCCATTTCCGGCAGGTCGAATTCCGGGTGGTACTGAACGCCCCAGAAGACGCCCCCGGATCCCCGGATCTCCATGGCCTGCACGGGGCTGTGCCCATTGGTCGCCAGAATCAGCGCCCCCTCGGGCGGGTGACCCACTTCGTCCCTGTGGATGGCCAGGGCATCCCAGGCACCGGCGCGGGCGGTCAATAAGGGGTGGTGGGCTCCGGCCGCGGTCGCCGTGATCTTGCGCGCGACACCGACCTCCCGGCCTCGAGGCGACTCCCGCACGGTTCCGCCCGCGGCGACGGCGGCGACTTGAAGACCCCAGCAACTGCCGAACAGGGGGGCCCCCTGCGCCAAAAGGTCGCGGACCAGATCGACCTGGCGCTCCACCTCCGGTCCGCCGTTGGGCAGATTGAGGGCGGATCCGGTGATGACCACGCCATCGATCTCGGCCATGGATACCCCTGGGGGCAGGCTGGGTGGCCCATCGGCGGGATGGACCGATATCCAACGGGCGCCGGGCCACATCTCGGTCAGGATCTGGCCATAGGCCCGGGCATAGGGTTGGGCCCCATAGTCGGCCATGACGGCGCAATGGGGTGCCGTATTGCCTTCGACAATCAGGAACAGGGGAGCTTGGGTCACGGAGGTTGCCTTGATTTCGCGGAACGGTTTTGGATCGAGGCCCAGGTTAAGGAACCGAATTAAAGAACGGGCGTGTCGACGGGGGGGGTGAGGGAAGGATCCTCGATTTCCACCACCCAGATATCCGCGTCATACCGTTCCTGTCTCTCCAGATAAGCATCCGCGACCCGTTCGTCCACGGGGTCCGGCCCGGTGGCGCGCATCCAGACCGCCTCGCCCTCGCCGGTGCGGGCCTGGGACAGCACCAGACACCCCACCCCCCTGCCATTGAGCTTCAGAAAAACCGCCCCGGCGTCGGGGTCGCCCCGGCGCAACTGGTAAGCGGGTGTGCCCCGAACCTGGCACCGCCGGAGAATGGCCTGAACCAACACCCTCGCCTTGAGCTTCGGGTCATCGGTGATTCCCATCGCCCTCTCCGTCGGTTGAAGTAAATTGAGTATAATCCGACATATGCTCCGGCGCGATGTGTGGACGCCAGGATTTTCGGCGTTTAGGATGAGGACTCCCGAAAAGGGGGGGTCCGGGAGCACGGAATGGATATATCCGCCGTAAAGGTTCTTCTTGTCGACGACAATCCGAATATGCGGTTGTTGATGACCACGCTGCTTGGCGCCGTGGGTATCATGGATATGCGGGAAGCTGGCAGCGCGCGAGAGGGCCTGGATATCCTGGAGACCTGGATCCCGTCGGTCACGTTGATCGACTATATGATGCCCGAAATGAATGGTATGGACATGACGCGGGCGATCCGGAACAACGCCGATCCTATCCTGACGCGTGTCCCCATCATCATCGTGACTGGACACGGAGAAACCGAGAATATTCAGAAAGCCGCGGAAGCGGGCGCCAACGATTTCATCGTGAAACCGTTTACAGCGCGCATCCTGATTGGCCGCATTCAAAGGTGTCTCCGTGATCCCCGGACCATCGCCGAGATGGTCGCCGAGCGGGATAGGGTGCGTGCCGGCGGCCTATGATGGATCATCGAGCGGATCCCTCTCCCGGGGATGGGGTGCCCCCCCTCTCTTCTTCTCTCGCGCCCCCCTCGCCGAACCACCAGCCCATGCGGTACCGTCATATCGCTGACCTTTTGAGGAAAACACCTTGCGTGCTCCTGATCCTGGGATTGTTGGTCCTGGTGCTGATTGGCGTGGCCTGGACCCTGGTCCAGGAACGGCGGGCGGACCTGCGGGACGCGCGTCTGTCGCTGACTGGTGAGAGTGTTGGTCTGGCTCGAGTCCTGGAAGCCACCCTAGACAGCGCCAGCGTTATCGCCAAGCAGGTGGCCGCGGATGCTGGCGTGACCATGTCCCAGGGGACTGACTTGGCCATGGACCGCTTCCAGACCCGCCTGACGGCCTTCGTCAAGGGCTTCCCCGGCATGGTTGGCATCGTGGTTCACGGACAGTCTGGACGCCTTGTGACCCAGGTTACCGGGACGTCCATGCCCAAAGGCACCCGTTTCCCCCCACCCGACCCAGAGATCTGGGCCTTGGATTCCGCCCGGTCCCCATATCAGGTCGTGGACAATGACGGAACGCTGCTGCGCGTGGTCAGCCCGGTGATCGGCGATATGGGTGACGCCAAGGGGATCGTCTCAGTGGTGATGGACCTGGATCACCTGTTGGCCCTTCAGGACAAACCGGGGCTTTGTCGGGAAGCCTCTCTGAACGGTGTCTGGCTGTTGGCCCGGGGAGCCTGTCCCGAGGTGGTGCGGAGCCTATCGGGAGAGGACAGGCTCGGCGGCACATCCCGCGTCGACGCCGCGGGAACGCTGACGGTAAGCGTGTCCATGTCCCGGCGACAGGCCTTGGAGCATTGGACGACAAGCACCGTAGTCACGCTGATCGGGACGGGTGGCTTTGTCCTTCTTCTGGTGATCGCCCTTCTTTTCCTCCTCCGGAGCGTCGCCAATCAAATGGCCTGGGATCGGCGCAAGGACCAGGAAAACGCCCAGCTCGCCGAGGCGCTTCTGGCCTCCGGCCTTGGAACCTGGACCTGGAACGCCGAGCAGGGAACTGGCGAGATGCGGGGCGGTGGTCTGGATGACCGGATCTTCGGCGCCGCGAATTGGCTGGATCGAGTTCTGCCCCGGGACAGGGGGGCTCTGAGAGCGGCGCTCGAGGCACAGGACCGAGGTGTTTCAAAGCCCCTGGACACCCAGGTCCGCCTTGACCTTGGTGAGAAGACCGTCCGCTGGATCCGGTTCCGTGGCCAGCTTGTCGTCAAGGAATCGATAGACGGTCGTGTTCACCGCGTCACTGGCCTCTGGGCCGATGTAACCGAGCAGAACGACGTGGCCATGGAGCGGCTGCGCCTCGCCACGGCGGTGGAGAAGGGGCCCGTCGCGGTGATGATGACCGACGCGGAAGGACGGATCGATTACGTGAACCGAAAATTCCAGGACATGATGGGCTATGCCCCGTCCGATGTGTTGGGGCAACGGCCCGAAATGATCGGATCGGGCATGACGGATCCGTCGGTTTTCACCGAGATGTGGTCGCGGATCTCGCAGGAGCGGGACTGGTCGGGTGAGATCATCAACCGACACCGCGACGGCTATCTTGTCTGGCATCAGGTGTCCATTTCCCCAATCCAGGCGGATGGGGCCACCATTGGCCTTGTCTCCGTGCACGAGGATATTTCCGACCGCAGGCGCCTTCAGGAAAACCTGAACAGGCAGATCGCCATGATGCGGGCGGTCCTGGATATTTCCCCGAATGGCATCCTAATGGCCGATTTGCATGGCCGCCCCCGGATGATCAACCTGCGCCTACGTCGGCTCTGGAACCTTGACCCGGATATCCTCTCGACGGAGGAACCGGGCATTCTGTTCGAGACCATGGCCCGGAAGGTGGCCGAACCGAAGGAATTCCTCGACACCATCCGCGCCCTGAATGAAACCCCCCGGGAGCCGGAAATCGGTTTGGAAATCCTATTCCGGGACGGACGGGTCATCGAACGCCATTCCCTGGCCGTCGAGGACGAAACGGGCATGCCCTGGGGCCGGGTCTGGTTCTTTCGGGAAGTCACGGAGCAGAAACGCGTGGAACGGGCCCTGTCCGACCAGCTTGAATTCCAGCATACCCTGCTCGACACCCTGCCCAGCCCGGTCTTCCACATGGACAGGCAGGAACGCTTCCTTGGCTGCAACCGGGCTTTCGGCGTCCTGGTCGACCGCTCGCCGGAAGCGGTCTTCGGGGCCACCGCGGACGAGCTATTCTCCCACGAACGGGCGCGCCGCCTAACGGAGGGCAACCGGGACCTGCTCGCCAAGGGCGGCATGGATATTCGGGAAATCACTCTCATGGACACCAATGGCGTCTTCCGGGACATGGCCATGTCCAAGGCCGCCTTCACCGACGCCCAGGGCCAAGTCAATGGCGTGGTCGGTATCTTGACCGATGTCAGTACTCTGAAAAAGGCGACAGACGAACTGCGCCGATCCAACCAAGAGCTGGAACAGTTCGCCTATGTGGCCTCCCACGATCTGCAGGAACCCCTGCGCATGGTCTCCAGCTACCTTGGTCTCCTGAAGCGCCGCTATGCCGACCGCCTGGACGGCGACGCCGAGGAATTCATCGGATACGCTGTTGACGGCGCCCACCGCATGCAGGACCTGATCCAGGACCTGTTGCACTTTTCACGAATAGATACCCGCGGCAATCCCCTGGAGCCAACCTCTACCAGACTGTGTCTGGACATGGCCTTGGATAACCTACGGATCGCCTTCGAGGAAGCGGGGGCCAAGCTGACCGTTCCTCTTCTACCCCAGGTCCTGGCCGACGACGCCCAGCTTACCAGCCTGTTTCAGAACCTGTTGGGCAACGCCGTGAAATACCGGGCTCCTGACCGTCCGCCGGATATCCGCATTCAGGTTAGCCGGGACGGAGACTATTGGCGCTTTTCCGTGGCCGACAACGGCATCGGCATTGATCCCCGGTTCTCGGAAAAGGTCTTCATGATTTTCCAACGTCTTCAGACCCGTGACCGCTATCCGGGGACCGGCATCGGCTTGGCGGTCGTCAAGAAGATCGTTGAACGCCATGGCGGCCGGATCTGGCTGGAAGGCGAGGAAGGCGTGGGAACGACCTTCCATTTCACTCTTCGGGCGATCCCCGAAGAGCTGGATGCCCTTAGTGAATCCTTGGCTTAGGGCAGAGAGCGGACATTCTCCCACGGTTTCGGGCCATTTTTGCTATTCAAAACCCAGACACGGAATTTTGGCGCGCTTCACTTTTTTTTGTTCCTTCAGGGACATCTCAAAGCCCCGGAATTCCCCAGCTTCGGACGTCTTCACGGACGATTGTTTTGTTTCCCTGGGGAATCCCTTCCGTGTGTCACAATCCAAACAGGTTGACTTTACTCACAATTTTCTTAAATAAAGCTCAAATACATCTCCAGATTTTAAATACAAAAGATAGTAATAAGCTAAAATAGACAGTGGAACAAGCGGAATACACAGAATGAAGCTGGACAAAACTGCCCATACAGGCGGTCTTTCCGTATTCATTAGATTCCGGCTCTTCAAGTATCTAAACAAATAGTTCTTATTGCCAATGATCGCGTTGAGCGTACTTTGAAGAATTGTAAATGGACCCATCTCCAGGGACGAATGGACTTCAGACACACACACAAATCCTTTACCAACTGCGCTCTGCTTTAAGCCGTTTGGCGTGAATTGGAATATGTGACGGGGCGGATCGAGGAATAACCAATTGGGTCCAAATCTCTTTGCCTGGACGCTCGCAAAATTCTGCTGAGCCAGCAACAGTATTCCGCCCGGCTTCAATAGACGCCTCGCCTCCTCTATGGCGGCGTCAGGATTCCGCAAATGCTCTATGACATACCAGAGAGTGACCGCATCAAAGCTTTCATCTGGAAAATCGGTAATGATACGGTCGTCTTCCATATGACAATGTTCACATCCTAGGCCGCTGTAGAGATCAGCACTCAATGCAGTCCAGCCTTCGGCGCCCATCGCTTCGGCAAAGTGCCCGGCACCAGCCCCCAGGTCGAGAAGATGTCCTCGCCCAGGCATTAATTTCGACAAGTGCTTACCTCGGAGGCGCGCGAGATATTTGCGCAGAACCTCCATCCATCCGTTGAACCGCTTACCGTCTTTTGTATAGAACTGCTCGCGGTAAAATCCTTCGATCTCGGCCTGTTCAGGGAACGGAGAAAGCCAGCCGGTGCCACAATCCTGACATTGAACGATATCCCACTTGCCCGGTACATTCTGGTTGGTGTCAGAGACTTCATAGAGCCCGTGGAAGCGCGATCCTTCACAGACTGGGCAAACAAAGAGGGAATGAGTTGATGTCATTGCAAACTCGCAGGTTTGGGAGTGTGGCGATAAACGGTGAAGGTTGAATTCTGGAAGACGATTTCGCCCGGCACCTCCCGTCCCATACGGGCCCTGGCATGCGGTGATTCGATGATATAGAGATCTCCAAAGCGCTCAAGGTCTCCTGGCGTCTGATCGTACAGGCGTTCCATTTCCTGAATAAACTCAGGGGAAACGGTCGTGGCCGGTCTGTCCTTGGCCAGGGCGACACCATTAACAGTGCTGTGGTAGGGCCAATACAACAGCGCATGAGCCAACATAGCGTCATCAAATTCGGCGCCAGAGAGATAAGGCGGCGTTCTGGATGGCTTTTCAATGAATATGTTTCTGATCAGTTTTTGATAGGCAGGTAGCGACGAAGCGATCCGGTTGCTCCAGTCTTCTCGCTTCATTCCAATCGTTTTCCACACGGACAGATATCGACCATATTCATCTTCAGCTGTTCGATTATCAATGATCCAATGACCATAGGCCAACTTACTCCCCGCATAGACGGGCAACTCGTAAACATCCTGCCAATCAAGCGCCGCGACCTGAGCGTTATAAGGGACGTGTTCCGCTATCCATTCATAAGCCTGCCACCGGTCTTTGGACATGGAGTGGCTTCCAGAGTGGGCGGCTCGTTCACCGACCTGTAGGAAGCCGTAGGCCGGCAAGGAGACGGCCCCGACGGTGATGAACATATAACAGACCAACTTCACCCTTGCCCACCAAACCCCGGTCGAAGCAAGAGCATTCAATCGACCACCAAACAGTGAAGCGGCGCTTAGAATAAAAATCAAGTCTATCCCACGATTGAAGAAGCGAAGAGAACTATTGGTATTAGCGAAAACAATCGAGATTCCGACTAATGTAGTGATGACCGCCGCAAGGGCGGCGACCCAATCCATGCGCCGCCCTTGACGCCAAGAACAGACTGCCATAAAAATCAGGAAAATGAGATACTTTCCAATTAGAGAAAGATAAAAAGAATCAGAGGCCAGTATCTTGACTCCAATCCAAAGTTGGCTTGGTGACAGACGGAGTTCACCGTTGAAGATTGCCTCGTAAAAAATCGTATTGGCACTGGCCGAGCGCAGCATCTGTGGGATTCCGCCAATCAGCAAAAATGCCGCGCTAGCTCCCAAAATCAAACTAAATCGTGAAAGAAGTCGCCAATCACGTCTTAGGGCGGATATACCTGCCAAAGACCCCAACAGAAGATGGGTTACAAAGGCTTGAGGCATGTAGACAAACCACTCGGCCATTGCCAAGACCGCGGCGAAAAATGCCCATCGCCACTCTCTACTGATCCAAGTCTTTTGTATTGCAAAGATAAATAGTAGTGTTGGCACCCAACTTACCGATGTATTTATATATCGAAAATTATCATTAACCAACTCAAAGTCAATTATATTACTAAAACTCTTAATGTGCGCGATCAATGTTGATATCCACACATCGAACCCACCGTATAACCTTGAAAATAGTTGATAATGAAATACAGAAAATATTCCAATCAGAAAAGAGGTGCGGCGAGAACAATTAAACCCACGCGAAAAAGCATAGGAGATCACACTGGTTATCGCTGGAAAAATGGCGATACTTATAAGAAGTTGATATCTGGGATCGGAAACAAATAAACTTGGAAGCGCCGCAAGAGTGAAAGGAACCAGTTTGAACAGTTCAATGGAAAATTGGGTTTGCTCCAGTGCTGTCGGGGAAATGGGTGGGAACGGGCCATTGACGACCTCTCGCATCCATGCCGCATAATAATAAGCGTCTCCAACCCGCTCATTGGCCCACCCGACGGGAATCCAGACGAGATCACTCGAAATCTTGGTGATGACCAAGATTTCCGGCGCAACGATGATTCCGAAGCAAAGAAGAAAAAGTAGAATTGGAATCAACCACGTTAAACTGATTCTAGAGAACAGTGCATTCTTCACGAAAGAAATATGGAACCTCATGACATCTTCCTAATACTAGATCTCTATTGCTTTCCTCAGATCTCTTTCTAGAGAAAATACCGTGCAATCTAGAACGGATCTCTACTATAATTTTCTTCAATCTTAGATGCATCCAAGAACACACAACCATGGAACAGACGACTAGGCCAGAGCGATCCCTGTGAGGACAGAAGATGAAAGATCTTCAACGGAAGGCTAACGGACGGATCAATCAGCTTATGCACTAAAAATCGTCATCCACTTGGAGCAACATCATGAGCGAGTCCCCCAGATTGAGGGGGACATTGGTGCGTGACATCCAGTCCGCGGGTTTTGGCAAAAGCCATTTTGGAAGATAATTTCCTAAACGCTCAAGAAGATAGCTCAAGGTGAAAACCCAACCAGGACGACTGATTGAAATAACCTTGAAGCCCTCCTGGCGACAGGCCAATTGAAGCGTCTTCTTTGAGAAATAACCGACATGGGCAATCCGGAAATGCCACCAGCGCCATCCCATGACCCGAGCGCACATGGAAGCGACGTCGGGCGTCACGACGGCAACGACACCATTGGACTTTATCAGGGATTTGACGACCCGAAGGAGGCCGCGCGGATCATCGACATGTTCGATGACGTCAACAATCGTCACATAATCGAATGGACCGGCGACATCGGGATGGGGCAAAACACCGGCATGCACATGGCAACCGTGCGCAACAGCCCTTTCTTGCAGCCAGGAAGATGGCTCGATCCCCTCGGCGGCAAGACCCAAGTTCGCGGCTGCCTCGACAAGAATGCCGCTACCCGCGCCAACATCCAACAACCTTGCTCCGGGCCGTGGAGCGCCAGTCGCGTGGAACATGGTATCTAATAGCTTATTGGACTGAAGGGTGCGTTCTCCCCGCCCGGCCTCATAATCCGGGTCGACCAGTTCCGCGTAAAATGCAGTGGAATCCTCTAAATCCAAACACTGCAAAAATGTGCAATCCAGACATTGATAGATCGCTAAAGTGGTCCCATAGCGATAGTCCGTAATCTGAAAATCACTGTTTTGAATGCGATCACCCACATTACTGGCTTTTACGAGCTTCACTTGGGTTGAACCGCAAATGCGACAAGTGTGCGCCGTCAATGTCATTTTTTACGCGCCGCTATGAATAGCTTGGGACTGAACCAACCCATGAATTTTGACAGGAAACCCTCACTGACGGCATCGGCGATTGCCACTGACAGTCCACTATCAGGTCCGATAAGAAGGCCGTTGTAATGTCTTTCAACAATATCATAGGCTTCCGCAAGAATACGTTCGTAGGCTCGAAACGTTCCCAGGCGCAACAATCCATGTTCGTTGCGATCAAGCAAGCACATAACCGCCAGGAGCGGGTTGCCCTTATTGGGTTCAAAAACCAGGAGTATGCCACCAGGCTTAAGGACTCTGGTTACTTCACGCATGGTGGACTGGGAGTCTTCAAGGTGGTGGATTGTATCAATCATGAAAATCTTGTCGAAACTGGCATCCCCATAGGGCAGTTGACCAGGCTCAATTTGATCGACCGTCGCGTTTTCGAGTTGATGCTGGGCGATGGTGCTTTTGCAAAGCTCGACGAATGCCGGAGTTATGTCTGCGCCGACGATCCTGGCGCACATCGGAGCAAGTGCCAGCAGAAAGCCGCCCGGGCCACAACCTAGGTCTAAAACAACATCATTCTTGGTAAGATAACGAGAAGAGACATCAATGAAATGTCGCTTAACCGACGGCTTGGCCGCGATTGCCGATGCCTCGAATCTTTTCTTCTTACCCCACAATCCACGGTTAACGGTTCCGGAAACCAGATCGTTATAGAATTTCTTCGTTTGCGCTGATGTTTGAACGTCGATTGGGGGCACTGGTTCCGTCCGCTATGAAATCTTCGAAGTAAGTTCTTTCAGGAAAGTAATATAAAAGTTACCTCCATTACATTGCAGGTATGGCACGCGAGCAGCTTGTGCGCAAGCACCATCTCTTTCCTTCCGATCCCCGACAAAGAGGCAATTGTTGGGTGAAACCCCCATACTGTCAATTATCGTTTGAAGGCCCAAGGGATGGGGTTTCAGGCGGTTTATACTGGGCTCCAAGGAGTGACGGATCACATCCGCGACCAATCCAAGGGACGCAAGTTTGGCTTCCGCCGGGTAATCGGAAAAAATGCCTATCTGGATCCCGCGGTCCCGCAAGGCTTGAAAGAGATCGGCCACGCCCGGAAAGGCGCAAGGAAGGAGATGAGGAAGAGGCCGACGATAGATCCATTCCTTAATAATCGCGTCCACCTGTTGTACCGGTCGGCCAATTTCCTCGGCGAGAATTTCATATTCTCGCCCACGGAGGTCTTCCGCGCCACCGACGGCCCAAGACTCGCGGAGCTGCCTATATCTTCTGATAAGGGTGACGTCCTTCACCTTTAGCCGCCGCGACGCCAAGCCCTTCAGTAGCTCGACGAGCATCCGTCTGCGAAGCATTGGTTGGCTATAAAGCGTCCCGTCAACATCAAAAATTACGGACTGGAGATTGGCCAGCATCTCCGCGCTTATCCGAGCAACTCCGTCCGAGTCACCAGAGGCTGTTCCGAAAGACCGCGCGCGCTTCAGCATCGTGGTACTGCCCGCTCTTCAAGAAAACTATTGCGACAGTCTCAATTGCAAAAAGTGACTTGAGGCGGCCTGCTCTAACAACGGAATGTCAATAAAGCTCAACAGGGTCAGAGTAGCCGTCAGAAAAACAAGAATGACAATAAGTCCTCGATCCCTATGGAGACGTTCCGGCCGTTGTGCAATCGACGCTGGCTTCAGGGCTAGGTGAAGATAATAGGCAAATAGTATCGCGAACAGCGGAAAGCTCAAAAGATACTCAGTTCTATATTTAATCAGGAATACGGCAAGCAGAAAATTCGCAATAACCGCATACATAAAGCACGAGACAATGAGCAGCTCAACATTGTATGTGGCGAATGATTTTCGATAGAGTCGGGCTGCCGCCTCACCTTTTTCCTGGGTGATAAACCTGTATTCCCCAAGGCGCTTTGCCGCCATCAGGAAAGCGCCTCCCATCCAATAGCTGCCGATCAAACTCAATGGGGGCAAGGTCATCGAGGAAACCATCGCCCAGCCGAGCGCCAGCCTGATGGGATTGTTGATTGCCTCCGACATTACGTCCAGGAACGCACAATCCTTCGTACGAAAGGGGCGCACATTATAGGTGATTCCGCTTAATACAAACAAAAGAGAGGCGTACTGGAACAGTGGCCCAAGCTGACTGGCAAGTGCTAACCCAACCGCCGCGAGGATCAGATATTCGACGGTGACAATCCTGCCTGACAAGTTTCCTTGAGCACCAGGACGAAATTGCTTCAGAGGGTGGTGACGATCAAATTCCGCATCAAGCCATTCGTTGATGACGTAATTCCCTGATGAAATTAGGCAAGCACTGATCGTGCCGAGCAGGATTCTATACAGAATATGTTCTTCAAGAGGCGCTAAAAGCGCGATGGCCGCGACAATCCCAGGGATAATGAATACATGCTTTACCCAATGGTCTGGTCTGGCAATTTTAATATAGATACGCCACGAACGACCCATGTCCTGCTGATCTGCGAGCACCTTTAAATCTCCCGGCGGACAGAACTGCCGCGTAAAAAATATCGCAGGACATAAAGCTTAATCTGCTTGAACAGCGACATCTCTAGCTTAGTTTCAAACTTCAAACTCAATAGGCATGTGAAGTTCCGCCATACCTTTAGGGGATGATAACGTAGCTTCGTAAGCAGCAGCAACAAATACATTCTTCTTCGGTAGGCCATCAAAACAGCATAGTCCTTACGCCATGCCGGAGAAGGCGTGCATTGGGAGTAATGCGTAAATTCATTGTATTCCTTGGAGAAGACCGCGCCTGGAAGCGGTGTAAAGATCACCAAGGAAAGCTCGTCCAGCCCTTCCATCAGGAGTTTTCGCGCATAAGCGGCGGACAGGTCGCGATCCTCTTCCGCTTCCGTGGGAATTCCCGCCAAAAACACGGCTTGGGTTCGGATGCCAGCTTTATGCATTTGCTTTTGCATACGAAGACCGTGCTGGTGATCAAACGGCTTATTCATGACCTTGAGCAGCCGTTCCGATCCGCTTTCCGGGGAAAACGAGATAAATTTACAACCCGCTTTAGCCATCAAATCGATGGTCTCTTCGCTTTTTATCGTCTCTATCTTTGTTCCTTGCGCCAACTTCCAAGTGATTGGAATCTTCCGCGCAATGATCTCTTCACAAATTGCGCGCGTGCGCTTATCGCTGACGGTCGGGTCGAGGTCGGACACATGAAAATCGGTGACGTTCAGGGTCCGGTAGAAATATTCCATTTCGTCCACGACATGCGCCGCGGACCGCCCCCGCCATGTGGGGTTCACCTCGGGAGCGATGCAAAAATTGCATCGATAGGGACATCCTCTGGACGTCAGAATGGGAAGAAACCGTTCTCCGCGCCGACAGGGTGCATGGGCGAAACCGGCGGTCCAGTAGCCTTTAAGGGGAAACTTCTCCCACCCCGGGCGCGGCAGCGCGTCCAAGTTCTTCGGAGTTGGAGGGGAACCATCCGTGACGGGTTCGCCATCCTTTAGGAAGGCAATACCACCAACGCCAACCAGATTCTCTCCCGCATCAAGTCTGCGGTTCAATTCCGCGACCCGTTCCTCCGGCTCCCCCATGAGGATGCAATCAGCACCCTTACTCAAAAACTCACCAACCACATGGCGAAGAGAATAAGACGTCACGGCATGCACATTCTCGAATAGAACGATTTTTATACCTGGTCGAATACTTTTGATCGCCGGAATCAAGCGCTCCACGGCAATGAACTCAGCAATTGTGCGGCAATAGATATAGCAAACGGTAACGGTTGGCGGCAGCAAGCGAACAACGTCGCTTTCATGAAGCCCCATCAGCAGGAACTCACCAATCACAGTGGTCGTGTTTGGCGCGGTTCCGAAGCAGTCCATCACATAGGTGTCGTACCCCGCATGCTCCAAGGCACCAACCAGATGGGCGGCCACATGCGGCATGAACGGGATGCCCGTATGAGGATCCAGATTGTGACAGACGACCGGCGGAACAATGACCGCCACGGTTGCCGCTTTAGCGACACTTGGACTGCTTGACGTCATCGCCCTACTCATTTCCGCACATTGAATGTGAAAGCGCCGAATGTGAAGGGGACCGCGCCATCTTGCGTTGAGGCATGGGGTGTACCGATCCTTATGACGGCGCCTAAAGACATTAGCAAAGGTCAAATGCTAATATTCTTGATTGTGGCGCTCAAAAACGACACCTGATTTGTCCGGGACAGTAGCCTTGGAACCGATAAATTGCAAGGCAGGCGGAGTTTGACTTTGACCACGGCCGCCGATCAATGCCGTTGTGCCCACTGTCGAAAGGTTGGCCGGGAAACGCCACATGACGGACTTCAAGGCGAAGGCAGCGCTGAAAGCGATCAACGGAGAGCGAACACCAGCCGATACTGCCCATCAAGCCACACCACGTCCGCCAAGCCATGATCGCCATTTAGATGTACCAGTCATTGAGGGGATGGCCTCGACGCTCTGGACCACCTCTCACCGCCGCCCTGGAACGCATCGCCGAGCATCCCCATCTAGAGGACGACCTCGCGATCAAACGAAGGACCGAAGTTGCCCCCGTTTGGCCATGACGTCCTCTAAACCCCTTCGGCACCGCCGAACCGAAAGACCCTCCGGGCATCTTCCGGCGACAATACGTGCCCGGCGCCAATCTCGAATTGTCCCCAGGCGACATGGGAGCTGGCCCGCTCTGGGTCCACGAAAAGGAATGGATACTCGCGCCGAAGAAACCCCTCGGACAGGAGTTCGGCGAGTTGACCACGGATGGCCGGGTACATCTTCACCGGAAGAGGCAGATCAAGCATGTAGTCGTCCAGTGCATGGAACGGTCCAGCGATTGAAACTTTCGCCCCGAAGGCAGCCCCATAGGCGATATGGGAACCATTCCCGTTGGTGGTCATGAATTCGAAGGAACACAGGATCCGCTTCAGTCGCTCGAGGCTGTCTTTGTCGGCCGGCCCCGCGCCCCGCAAAACGGAAACGCCAATGGCCTCGAACTCCGACCTCCAAAAACCGCGGTGGTAATCGTAGGCCGCCACCATGGCGACAACCCTGGAAAACGCCGGGCGGAGACTCTCCACATAGTCACGGTACGCGCGCCGTAGGCGCCGTGTATCCTCGGTATCGGGCAGCGAGTGGGGAGGCATGACAAGCAGGCTTCCGGGGTCCCGAGGCAACGATACCTTTGGCAAGTAGGCGGCTGGAAGACCAATCGCCTCCACTCGCTTGAACCCCTCCGACCGCAGGTAATCCGCCTGATCCTGCCGGGCCACCCAGAACGCCGTGGTCTCCCGTCCCCGCTCGAAGAGGTCGCGCTGGGCCGCCGGGTCGGAGTCCTGGGAGGCCTTGAATTGAGCCACTAACGCCGGATGGTAATTATGCCCGGAGGCAGACCAATAGTGATGCCAAATCCCGTCGATTTCCGAATCCATGGGAAGACCAGCGTAGTGGGCGAGGATGGTGTTGGCGCCATATGTATGGGACAGCGCTCCCCGGCTCTTCGCCACACGTCTTTGGTGATGAAAGCGAATCTGGGAAAGGGTATCCGTCACCACCGGTGCCGAAACGCGTCCATTCTCGCTGGTGGGGGATTGGGGAACGATAAGGTTTTTCAGGGGGACTCCCACAGCCTCGGCGTTCGCAGTTTCCTCGGGACCAGACAGCAGTATCAGCCGTGGCCTGTTCAGCAAGACACCTCTACCCACGAGATCCTCGGGTCCAGTCTGAATGGCCACGAAGGGAACAGTCGTGCCCTCGGCCATCAATGCCACATGGGCGAACGTGGGGTCGTCGGGGCGGAGCAGGCCGAGCACGCAGAGGGTGGAGGGATCGGCCAAGAGCGCCGCGAGATCGGGATCCTTCGTCCTGGCGGCGGTGAAAACACGCGCCTTGAGGCTTTTGAAGTGGCCCCCGTCCAAACAGGCAAGGGAGTCCCGCGTCCCCCGGTGGCGGGCGAGCCGACGCAGCGCGCGCCGACGGCCACCGCCGGACCATGGAAGGGCGGCCAAGGCCACGAGAAGCGGCCGGGGAAGGCGTCCCATCGCCCCCGCCGCCTGGATGTCGTCGAGGGTCAGGTCTCCCAGACCATCGCGGTCGACGAAAGCGGGCAGGGACCGGCCATGGCGGACCCGCGCGCCCTCCAGCAATCGGCGCCAGTCCCGTTCCAGAGGGGGCGGGACGCGCCAAGGCGAGCCATCTCCCAGGTTTTGACAATCCACCGAACGCGCCAAGTGATTCCGCCAATCCTCGAGAAGAACACTCTCCCATGGAAGAGGATCGGCTGGGTGGAGAATAAAGATGCGTTGTCCCTTTTCCTCCCGCCGCTGACGCTCCAACAACTCGCTGATAAAGGACGTCACGACGCGTCCACCAAATAGGCCTCCCAGCGCAAAAAGAACATAAGGCCCAGAATGTTCAAGATGACGCCGATGCCTAGGGAATAGAAGATGTAGTCAGCTCCCGCCGCGTCCATGCCAAAAAGGGCATAGCGGATCCCCAGGAAAGGCGCGGAGATCGGGTTTAACAACGCCGCTTCGCGATAGGCTTCGGGAACCGCCGAGAGAGGGTAGAGGGCTGGCGCGGAAAACATGGCAATTGGGATAACGTAGCGCAGGGTAAACCACACATCCATGGCGTAGAGCTGTAGAATGCTGGTGAACAGGCACACCCCCTTGATGATCAGCAACAGGGCCAGCGCGGATGGAATGATCAGCCAAAGATCTATTGTCAGTTTAATATACAGCACGCCATCGTGGAAATAATAATATCCAACAGCCAAGAAGAAGCAGATGACAACAACGAAGGCTTCAACGGCGGCGGGAGCGATGGTGGACCAATACACCGGTAGGCGGGGACAATTGAGAACCTGGATGATGCGGGTGTTGCGATCCAGTCCACGGGTGCACCAAGCCATTCCCCTCTGGAAGAGAATGAGACCCGGAAGGCTCGCGAGAACGAAGAGGGGGTAGGGTATGTCTCCCGAATCCACACCAATGACATCGCGAATGACAAAGGTCGCGCCAATGGCCATGATGAACGGTCGGATGATCAGCCACAGCCAACTTAGAATGGCCTTTTGATAGACTGTCAGGATGGTCAGTTGCATCAGGTAGAACGTGAGCTTCCACCGGCTAAGCGCCCCCCAAAGCTGGGAGAAGAACCCTGATCGCCGCGGAAGCAATACCCATGTGTTTTCGTCGACCGGAGCGGCGGGAACCGGATTTTGGAAATGTCCTTCGTCGGGAATGTCGTTAGCGGTCACGTCGGTCAATCCTTGCGTTTACTCGGTTCATGGGCGCCAGCGAGCCGGCGCTCAGGTCGAGGATTCCGATCGTTCATCCTCGCGCTCCACGAGGTAGAGATCGGACTTCGCGGTGGCTCTTAACATACGCCCATTCCGTTCCTCGTCCTCGGCCATGTTTGTCCAGGCCCTGCGCAGCAGGCCACCCATCACTGGTGTTTCCAACGTGAAGCGATGGAACACCCCCTGGTGCCCCGAGGTTGACTGGTCCACGCCAGCGGCCGCCCGTTTCAGATGCCAGGCGGTCAGGGTAACCGTGTGGAGCAAGACCACCTGAGTGGTGACATTGGCGGTGAGCGAACCCGGGATTTCGAACCGAATAACATATTCTCCAGGAGTCTGGAGCCTGTAGTCATGGGGAGAGGCGAATTCGATCACCGGTTCGGGCTGGGCATCAATCTCATCGAGAACCAGTGTCGGCTCCGGGGTGACGGCGGTCTGGATCGACAACTGGGTGCCCATGGGAGCGTCCGCCTGGATGAGAACCTCCAGGACGAGAATTTCGCCCGGCACGGCGCTTTGGAGATTGTCCCGCTTGTCATCGACGAACCTAGCCGCGAGGAAGCGGCCAATCGTGCCCAAAGGCGCCTCGTTGGTCACTTGGTTGGGCGTGGTCGTCTGCGTCCTGATTTCCGATATCGATTGAGATGCCTTGAGAAGGCTCGACGTATGTCCCGACAGGACCTCGTCGTTCCAGCCGTCGAGTTTCAAGACGGGATCCAGCCGAGGCCAGTCCACCAAGCTTGGAGCGACGGAGGGTCCTCCCAGATCCGTCTCGGACGCGGCAGGGACCGGGACGATGGGAACGGGGCCCACCAAACGCCTTGGCGTTTCCTCGGCCGGCAATTGATTGATAAAGGCGTCGCAGACGACGTTCGGAAAGCTGTCCATCACGACAAGCCCCTTCTCGATCCACAAGGCCCTCGTACAAAGCTGGCGAACCAACTTGAGTTTGTGAGTGGCGAGCAGAACGATGCGTGTCTTGTCCTGCAACATCGCAATCAAGGCCGCCTGGAATTTCTCGCTGAATTGTGGGTCGCCGGTCCGCGCCATCTCGTCAAGCAGAAGAATGGATGGATTCATCGCCAGGCCGAAGGAAAAGGAAAGGCGCGTATACATTCCAGCGGAATACTTGTCGGCGGGCAAATCAATGAAATCCCCGGCGTCGGCGAAGTCGCATGCCTGTGCGATCAAAGCGTTGGCCCGGGCCTTATCGAGGCGGAATATCTCGGACAGCATCTGAAGATTGCGGCGTCCGGTGGCACGACCAAAGACGGGGGATTTGAGCTGGTTGAAAGAAAGAACCAAACCGGAACCCTCGATCTTGCCTTCGGAGGGCAGGGTCGCGCCCATGATCAGGTTGAGGAGCGTGGTTTTGCCCGACCCGTTGTTGCCGATAAGACCGATTACGTCGCCGGCCTTGGCCTCGAAAGTAATGTCCCGCAGGGCCCAGGAACGGTCGGAAACCTTGGGCCTGACGTCCTCTTCCTCGGCCTCGTCGGACGGCGCCAGTCCCTCGTCATCCTCATCGTCCATCCCACGTTTCTTGTGAAGTGCATCGGCGATGCGCGAGGCGATATAGCGCTTTCTGACGTTGGACAGTCTCAGGAAGGTCATGGAACAACTTGATTGCCGAGGGCCAGGGGTCGGTCGTCTCGTATCATCGGGGCGAGCCAAGCCTGGCGCATGGTAGACAGTGGTGGTTTCCGGTCGAACCGGTTCACGGCGTGCTTCGATCCGGCCAAAAGGCCCCGCGTGAAACGGGAAAACAAGAGCAAGGTATCATGTTCGACCAGGGTCACGGCCAACCTCGACGGGGTTTCTTCATCTCTTCCCGACTGGCGCCGGACCGTTGTCGATTCCCTTCTTGGGTGGCGGGTCACCCCTACCCCACGCCTACCCAAGGTGGGCTCGCCCGACTTATTGCATACACCCCGACGGCGGTCCAGGGGCTAAACGGTGGTCCGCTCTTTAATCATTTTCACCGCCTATAATTTTGGCGCGATGGGTGTCACGAAACACCCGGAGTCTCGAGGATATCATGGCCGATAATCGGATCGTTCCTTGGCTCTCCTCCCTGCACGCCCGTGACCCGTGGCAATCGATGCTGGCCGTGGATAGTGCTCGCCTCCTTCCAAAAACCTCCTGACATTCAGAATAAGTCTGGCCTGGCCCGCGCCGACCCAGACGGTTTTCCAAGACGCCACGAAGATCGACGCGAGCGACGCAAACTCCCTTTTTAGCATACCATCGGGGAGGCCTCAGCCCCCCTTCAGGGCGTCGGACAGGACCTCGATCAGGCGGTCCACGTCCTCGTCATCGTTGTAGACATGGGGCGAGACCCGCAGGCGGCTGCCCCGCACGCTTAGCGACACCTTGGCCTCGCCGAGGCGCGCCGCCAAGGGACCCACCGCGACACCCTCGGGCAGTCTCAGTCCCAAAAGGTGGGGGGAGCGGATGCCCTTGACCGGGGCCGTGCAACCGAGAACTTCCGTTTCCGTCACAATGCGGTCCGTCAGATGCTCCCCATAGGCGGAAATGGCGGTCGGGGTCCATGCGGACATCAACTCCATGGCGGCGATGGCCATGGGCATCAGGGCGAAGTTGGACCGCTCGCCCACGTCGAAGCGACGCGCGCCTGTATCCATGACGTCGGTGTAGTCCACCAGACGGGAGAAATCCCGGCTCCCTTCCCGGCAAATCCACCCTTCTTCCAGAGGCTGGCCATCCCGGTGACGGGGGGCGACGTAGAGGAACCCCATGGAATAGGGACCGAGCATCCACTTATAGGTGGCGGCCACGGCGAAATCCGGATCCACCTTAGCCGTGTCGAAGGGCATCGCGCCAAAGGATTGGGTGCCATCAATCACCAGCGCCGCGCCACTGGACCGGCAGGCCGCGCCGATCCGTTCCAGGTCCAACAGGCAACCGTCGGACCAATGGGCCTGGGGAAGCGCGACAATTCCAACGCGATTATCCAATTGCTCCAAAACCGCCCTGGTCCAATTTCCATCGGCGCGACGGGCAATGGTCAGCATCTCCCCCCCTTCGCGCGCGGCCTTCTTGCGCCAGGGATAGAGGTTGGAGGGGAATTGCTCTTCCAGCACCAGAATGCGCTGGCCGCGCTCCAGGGTCAGGTTCGCCGCCGCCACGGCGATACCATAGGACGCCGAGGGAACGACCGCGATTCCCTCGGCATCGGCGCCGGTCAAGCCCGCGTAGAGGGACCGGGCCTTGTCCACGGGATCGAAAAAGGCGTCGATTTTCACCTCCCAGGGCCGGGCCTTGGCCGCGACGCCCGCCTGACCCGCGGCCACCACGGAGGCCGGGAGCGGCCCCATGAAGGCGGCGTTGAGATAGGCCCTATCCCGGGGAAGATCGAAAAGATCCCGTTGGCAGGTGAGCATGAGAGGGTTCCATGAACGCGAGGGGAAGACAGGAAAACGTGGTTCCCTGGAATGCCTCTCGCATTGTCCCCATGCAATCGATACATTGTCTCAAGGACAATTTCACCAACCAAAGGGGCGTCCATGCCGAAAGTCACCGCCTCGCGGACCCGGACCACTCCCGAGACTCTCCGGGAGACGACCGCCTGGATACCCGATCTGGAAGAAGGTCGCCGTCCCCTTCACCGGGCCATCGCCGAAGCCCTGGAAGCGGCCATCGCCTCGGGCGCCCTGCCACCGGGCGCGCGCCTGCCGCCACAACGGGATTTGGCCTGGCGTCTGAAAGTCAACCTGGCCACGGTCAGCCGCGCCTATGCCCTGGCCCGGGAGCGGGGCCTGGTGGGCGGCGAGGTTGGCCGGGGAACCTTCGTCCTGGGGGAAAGCGCCTCCGCGGGGATGGCCCCTTGGCCACCACAAACGGATGGGGAGGGCACCGCCGACGGGCCCGTCGACTTGGCCAATACCCATCCCGCCCCGGTCGCTGGTCCGGCGGAAGTCGCCGCCGCCGCCCGGGTCCTGGTGGAGGCGGGCACCGGGATCTTCGCCTACCAACCCGATACCGCCGCCCGGGGGCACCGGGCTCAAGCCGCCCACTGGCTCCAGGACCTTGGTGTTCCCGCCGACACCGAATCGGTCCTTCTGTCCACGGGCGCGCTGAATGGGGTTCTGGCGGCCCTGATGGCCCTGGGTCGCCCCGGGGACGTGGTCCTGACCGAGGCCCTGACCTCGCCCGCCTTCAAGGGCATGGCCGCCCTTCTGGGATTGCGGTTGGTCGGCGTCCCAACGGACGACCAGGGCTTGATCCCGGAATCCCTGGCGGAGGTGCTCAAACGGGAACCAGGGGCGAAAATTCTCCTGACCGTTCCCGATCTGCACAATCCCACCGGCGCGACCTTGAGCGCCGAGCGGCGGCATGCCGTGATCACCCTGGCCGAATCCAAGGACCTCACGATCATCGAGGACGCGGTCTATGCCCCCTTGCCCGCGAAGCCCCTCCCCGCCCTGAAAGCCCTGGCCCCGGATCGGGTGGTCCATGTGACCAGCCTGTCGAAGATCGGCTTGCCCGGCCTACGCTGCGGCATGGTGGTTCCCCCGCCCCGGCGGCGGGAGGCGATCCTGGCCGCCCTGCGGGTTTCCTGTTGGATGGCGCCGCCGCCCCTGGCCGCGGTGGCCGCCCGATGGATCGAGGATGGCACCGTGGCCCGGCTAACCGAAGCCCAACGCGTCGCGGTCCTCTCTCGTCGGGCCATCGCCGCCCAGGCCCTCGGCTCCTTGACACCAAGTCCCGTCCCGCCGGGGGCCGCCTTTCTTTGGCTGCGGTTGCCCAAGGGCTGGCGGGGCGATACCTTCGCCCATGCCCTCCGCCACCGGGGCGTCATGGTCACCCCGGGAGAGGCCTTCGCCGTGGATCAAGCCCATGCCTGCCAGGGCGTGCGTCTCTGCCTTGGCGCGCCGTCGGAGGCGCGGCTGGAGTCGGCCTTGAGAGAGGTCCGGACCCTTCTGTCGGAAAGTCCGGAACGCTTGGCGGTTTTCCTCTGATGCTCTATTTGAAGGGATCCCTTCTCCCCCGCATGGAGTCTCTCCCTTGCCCCCCACCGAGATTTATCTGTGCAAACCCGGCCAGGCCATGAAGGAGGGCCAACTGGTCCACGCCGACATCGCCGACCGGGAGGACGCCAAATCCGACGCGGAACGCCGCCTCGCGACAAACCCCGGGCTGGCGAAAATCGCCTACTACCACGTCAAGGAAGACGGCACCTTCCGCATGATCCATTCCCAGACCAATTCCAACGTGAAGGTTCCGGCCAAGGCCACCGCGGCGGCGGTCCCTCCCCGGCGCGTCCAGGCCAAGGCTAAACCAAAACCAAAACCCAAGGGCATCTGGGCGAAATTCAGGCACTGGCTGAACACGTAGTCTTCCAAGGGGGCCACCCTCGGAATCTTCCCTCAGGGGGGAGCCCCCACGCGCACCAAATCGTCGAAAAGATCGCCCGCGGTTGGATCCAAAACATGGGGGGCGCTCCGGAACAAGGCCGGATCGGTGTCCAACCCCCGACCCAGGTTCTCGATTTCGCCGATGCCGGAAGGATTGGGCAACCTGTCCCCGGAGGCCATCGTTGCCCCCGCGCCGTTGGCCCCATGACTGACCAGAACCCAGGCCAACCCGATCTCCCGCCGGGCCGGAGCGCCCGGATCCCCCGCTTCCAGGGTCAGGTCCCCGGTCGCGCCAGCCACCCAGGCTTCGGCCTGTGTCAGGGACACCGTCACCGCGTAGGTCACCATGCGCCCCCAGGAGTCCCGGGCCAGGGTCACGGGCAGGCCGAGCGCGCGATGGGGAACAAAGCCAATGGCCACGACCCCATCCTCGGCGCACGTCCCCTCGGCGCCGGACGCATCCTCGGCCGGACAGGGCAAACGGCCCTCCACCGCGCCATGGGCGGCCAGGGCCCGGCCCACCCGCGCCAAACGGCGGTGGGTTTCCTTGGCGTCCTTGAGCTGGATGGGCGCGCCGGGCGCCATTTGGGCAAGGAGGAGAAGGCCTCCGGCGATCGCCAGGAGAAGCGCCACGGCGACCGTGGCGAAACCAGGCCGGCGGGGCGGAGCCCCATGCGTTCCACAGGCGGAAGACACGGCCGTCACAGGCGGGGAAGGGCGGCGATCAGGGGATCCAGACGCGCCCGCAAGGCACCGGGGTCACCTTCCACCAGCAAGACCTTGCGCCGGTCCGTCTGCCCCTGAACGACGTTCAACGTGCCCTTGGGCAGCTTCCAGCTTTTGGCGAGGAGTTTCACCAAGGCGGCGTTGGCCTTGCCGTTTTCCGGCACCGCGGTGACCGAGACCTTGAGAACCGCGCTTCCATCGGCCTCGGCGGTCACGCCAACCAGAGCATCCCGGCTGGCCTTCGGTGTCAACCTGAGGGCCAACCAAAGGCCGTCGGGCCGGTTGGACAGGGGGTCCACGGCCCGGATCCGCCCCTAGAACGCGCCGCGCATCAGCAATTGGGCGAGCACGTTCTGAACGAAATAAAGCAGGAGGATCAGGATGATGGGAGAAATATCGATCCCCCCCAAATCCGGCAGGACCCGGCGAATCGGTCGCAGGGCCGGTTCGGTGATCCGATGGAGGAAATCCCCGACCATATAGACGAACCGGTTGCTGGTATTGATCACATTGAAGGTGACCAGCCAGCTCAACACCGCGGACGCGATCAGCATCCACACATAGATGTTAATGGCCATCAAAATAATCTGGACCAGCGGAATCAGAATGACATCCATGGGGCGCTTTCCGGCAGTGAACGAGGGTTAAAAGGCGTCCTGAATTTAGGGCCTGGAAGGGTTTGGCGCAAGAACGGCGCGTCCTGGACGACACCCCGAACAAAAAGCCTGGATCCAGCGCGCTTTCGCCTTGACAGCCACCCGGCCCGCGGCCAATATCCGCGCCCTATCGGGGCCGTAGCTCAGTTGGGAGAGCGCGTCGTTCGCAATGACGAGGTCAGGGGTTCGATTCCCCTCGGCTCCACCAGATAGAAAACCCGCTTCGCAACGCGAGGCGGGTTTTTTATGCACGCTGTCCGACACTCCCACCCAAGCCCGCCTTTACCGCCCCCCCTCCTTGCGAACGGGACACGCGCCTCAGGCTTGTCGGCGCAATGTAATTTCGTAGCTGTAGTGCTCGGCGGGCAGGACGCTGAGGGTGATAATCTGTGTATTCCCATCACCGTCCCGGTACTGGCGCCGCAGCTCAAGCGCATTGCTTGCTGGCGTAACCCCCAGAGCCTCCGCCTGATCCTCGGGGACGGGCACGGCTCTGATTGATTGGCGGATTTCGTGGATTACAACGTCATGGCGTTCCTCCAGAAGCGCATAAACCAAGCCGGGATAGTCGGACACCTCCTCCGCGATATCGGCATATTTTTCGGTGAGATAAATATCGGTCCAGCCGACGGGAACCTCCTGCCCTTCGATATGGCGGGTCTGGCGGATCAGGATCCAGCGCCGACCGGGTCTGTCCCCCAGGCGTGACGCGAGCCTTTCATCCGCGACCAGGGGATAGATGTCGCGGACCCGACGCCAGGACGGACCCGCGAACTGCATCAGATTGCCGGTCGCGGACATGGAATGCACATAGGTGGGGGGTGGCTCGGTCGAAAGCACTCGGGTCGCCGCGCCCTGTCTGCGTTCGATCAGTCCGAGTTTCTCGAGCTGGGCCATCGCCCCTCGGATGGTGGAGCGGCTTGCGCCAAATTTTTCGCAGAGCACCGTTTCACTGGGCATGGCATCCCCGACTCGAAAAGAGCCCGACTTCAATTCAGCCATGATTTTCGCCGCGACCTCCGGATAACGCTTTTTCATTTCATCCGTCTTTTCATCATCTTACGGGAAAGCCGTCAGTGCCTGCTTGACCTGTTCCCTATCATGCCTCAACGTATCCGCATAAGTCAACTTATTCGAACAAGTTTGGCGAAGAAAATTAGAGGGAGGATCAGATGAGCGTGAAGACGAGCGAACCCCCGTGTGACCTCGAGGGTGTCGATGAAGCGCAAGACCTCGATTCGGAGGGACATGACAGACTCCTTCCGCCGAAGCTCGCCGTTACGCTGGCCGTGCTGTCGGCGCTTTACGCGCTTTTCCATCTGGCGGTTCTGAATTTCTGGTCCATCGACGAATGGGTCTTCCGGGTGCTGCACGTGAACATGGGCGCGGCCCTGGCCTTTATCGGGCTCAAGACATGGCGCGGAGAGAAAGGCCACGCCGTGGCGCTACCGGATTGGCTGTTGGTGGTCGCGGCCATTGGCTGCTCCGCCTATGTGGGGATCAACCTGCAACAACTCATCATGCGGACCGGGGTTATCACCACGATCGGGGATTTGATTTGTGGGATCGCCGGAACTTTGGTTGTGCTGGAGTTCGCTCGGCGGGTCTCGGGACTCATCTTACCAATCATCGCGCTGGTCTTCGTGGCCTACGTCTTTATCGGCCCATGGCTGCCGGGTCTCCTGCACCATTCCGGCTTTCGCACCGATAATTTCATTTCCTTCCTCTACAGTCAGGACGCGATCTTCGGAATGACCGTGGCGGTCTCGTCCCGTTACATCATCCTGTTCGTCGCTTTCGCGGTTTTCCTTCAGGCTTCGGGGGCGGGCGAGTATTTCATGCGCCTCGCCATGGCGCTGTTTGGCGCGACACGGGGGGGACCGGGCAAGGTATCGGTTTTCTCGGGTTTGCTGTTTGGCACGGTGTCGGGTTCAGCCGTGGCCAACGTCGTGGCCTCGGGAACCTTTACCATTCCAATGATGCGGCGGGTCGGGTATTCGCGCGAAAGCGCGGGTGCGATCGAGGCGGCCTCGTCCTCGGGCGGCCAGTTGGCGCCCCCGGTCATGGGGGCGGGGGCCTTCATCATGGCCGAAATCACCGGCATCCCCTATTCCGAGATCATCATCGCCGCGGCGCTCCCCTGTCTGCTGTTCTATCTGGCGATCTATCTAACCGTCGACCTTCAGGCCCGGCGCCTTGGACTGACCGGCATTCCGCGCAAGGAGCTGCCGAAGCCGCGTGACCTGGTCCGGGACGCCTTTCTTCTGCTGCCACTCGTGGTGTTGCTCTATTTGCTGCTCTCGGGATATTCGATCATCGCCGCGGGCACCTGGGGGCTCGCCGCGACGTTGCTGGTCATGATGTGCCGCGAGATCGGCTTTCGCTCTTCCGTTCTGGCCCTGCCACTGGTGCTGTTCATCGTCCTGCCGCGAACCGGAATGCCGGTGAATTTCGCGGGCGCCATCGCCTTTCTGTCGAGCGCGGCGTTGATGCTCATGCTGGCACTGGCGCGGGGCAAGGCGAAGACCCTGCCCGCCGTGCTCAAAACCATGGCCGTGACCACCTTCAATGGGTTGGCGGACTCGTCGCGCAAATCGTTGCAATTGATCAGTGTCATGGCCTGCGCGGGTATCGTGGTGGGGGTTCTGGGGTTGACCGGCCTTGGCGGACGGTTTTCGTCGGTGCTGCTCTCCGCGGCGGGCGACAACCAACCGCTGGCATTCGGTCTGGCCATGATGATTTCAATCGTCCTCGGCATGGGCATGCCCACCACCGCGGCCTATGCCATTGCCGCCGCGGTGGTGGCGCCCGCGTTGCAACAGATGGGTATTTCGCCTCTCGCCGCGCATATGTTCGTCTTTTACTGCGCGGTCATCTCGGCGATCACGCCCCCGGTCGCCATCGCGGCCTTCGCCGCGGCGGCTATCTCTGGAGGCAAGCCCTGGCCCACATCGATCCGGGCCATGCGCTTCGGCATCGCCGCTTTCGTGTTGCCCTTCATGTTCTACACCAGCCCTCAAGTCCTATTGCAGGGCCCGTGGATTGAAACCGTCCAGGTCTTCGCCACGGCACTGGTCGCCATCTATCTGATCGCCGTCGCGGGTGAAGGATGGATGTTCGGAAACATCGGCCCAATCGAACGCGTTCTGGCCGCTATCGCCGCGCTGTTGCTGCTTTGGTCGAGCCTATCCACCGACATCGCCGGCCTCGTCATGGCGGCGGGTCTTCTGATCTGGACCCGCCGCCGTGCCAGCCAACAAGCCCGGCAAACAGCCTGAAAAGGCGACCTTTGAAATCCCCAACAAAACTGAATACAGGAGGAATTCCATGACAATCGTAGGTAAGACTTTCGCCGTCGCGGCTTTGACCGCCAGTTTCGCGCTGCCCCTTGCCGCCCAAGACGCCCCGTCCTCGATGACCATCTCCACCGCGTCGCCGGGCGGTGTCTATGCGGTCTATGGCGAGGGCGTCGCGCAACTTGTCACCGATGTGGTGGGTATCCCAACCTCGACCCGGCAGACACAGGGTCCCGCGCAGAATCTCCTGCTTCTGAAAGCGGGCCAGACCGAACTGGCGATGACCACCTCGGGCCCTGCATTCGAGGCAATGCACGGAGAACTCGAATTGGCGCCCGGCGAAGAATACAGCGATTTGCGTGCGCTCTTCGCGATGTATCCGACGCCCTTTCAGATGATTGCCTTGGCCAAAAGCGAGATTTCATCGCTGGAGCAACTGGACGGCAAGCGCGTGGGCGCGGGTCCCCGCGCGGGAACCGGCGGCACCTATTGGACTCGCTGGCTCGATCGCATGGGACTCGACGCATCCCTACAATATGGCGGCATTGGCGACCAGGCCAGTCAACTCGCCGACGGCCGGCTCGATGCCATCGTGACAGCCGGTGGCATTCCCCATCCCTCTCTCTCGGAGCTGGAGAACACACAGGACGTGACCATCTTCGGCATGTCCGATGAGACCCTGTCGAACATTCTCAAAAGCAATCCTTACGCGGTGGCCTTCACCATTCCGCGGGGCACCTACAACACGCCCAAGGGCGATCTCGCGACCGTGGCCATGTGGAACTTTGTCGTGGCGGATGCCTCGATGTCCGACGATGTGGCCTATGAAATCACCAAGGCGGTGCTTGAGGGGAATGACCGCATGATCACGGTTCATTCCGCGGCCAAGGACACATTGGCCAAGAATATCCTGAAAAATACCTTCATCCCGCTGCATCCCGGCGCCGCGCGGTACTACAAGGAAATTGGTCTTTCGATTCCCGACGCCATCGCGCCGGGCACGGCGGGGTAAGGTCCATGAGTCTCGCGTCGACCGCCCCCGGGCTTCTCTCCCAAACGGCTGGCTACAAACGCGCCGCGGAAATCTTCGGAGAAGCGGGGACGGTCGGCGCATATCTGCGCTTCGAAGCCGCCCTCGCCGAAGCCGAGGGTGGCATTGGGGTAATCCCTTGCGAGGCGGTCGCGCCCATCCTGGCGGTCTGCCGCCGCGAGAGGATCGATTTCGACCTGCTGCGGACCGGGAGCGCCATGGTGGGGTATCCCATCGTGCCGCTCGTCTCGATGCTGGCCGAGTTGGTGGGGGAGCACGGGCGATGGGTTCACTATGGCGCCACCACGCAGGACGTCATGGATACGGCCCAGGTGTTGCAGCTCCGCGCGGCGCTCGCGGGCGTCCTGGCCGATCTCCCCAGGGTCGAACGGCCGCTGGCGGATTTGTGTGACACCTATCGAAGGACCCCGATGGCGGGGCGGTCGAAACTTCAGCACGGCGTGCCGGTCCCGTTCGGCTACAAGGCCGCGGTCTGGCTCGACCAGATCATGCGCGCGCGGGCCGGCCTGACGCGCGCCCTCGACGAGGCGTCCATGGTGCAATTCGGGGGCGCGGTCGGGACTCTGGCATCGCTGCGCGGCACGGGCATGGAGGTCCGTCGGAGATTGGCGAAGGGTCTCGCCCTGGCGGAACCCTCCATTTCCTGGCACGTCAGCCGGGACCGCATGACCGCGCTCTCCGCGTCCATCGCGACACTGCTGGCCGCGCTGGCCAAGATGGCGGGAGATATCGCCCACCTCATGTCGACCGAGATCGGGGAACTCCGCGAACCCGCGGCGAAAGGCCGAGGCAGTTCCTCGACGATGCCGCAAAAGCGCAACCCGGTGATCTGCGAGGCCATTCTGGAGGCCGCGCGGGATGTCAGGCATGCCCCCACCGTGCTGCTGGAAGCCATGCTACAAGAGCAGGAGCGCGGCATCGGCCATGGCTACCGCGAACGCAGGGTTCTCTGCGACGCGGTCCAACACCTTGCCGGAGCGGTTTCCCTGGCGGACGAACTTCTCGCGGGGCTCGAGGTGAACGAGGCCCGCATGCGAAGCAATTTGGAAATGACCAAGGGATTGATCCATTCCGAGGCGGTGATGATCCATCTTTCGGACAGCTTCGGCCGGATCAAAGCCCATCATCTTTTGCATGAGATTTCGCATCGGGTCGGTGAAACCGGTATCGATCTTGGCGCCGCCATCGAGGACGCGACCGGCATGCCGCTTCCCCGATACGTGCTTGATGCGAGGATCCAAATCGAGGCCCCGCAAGATATGATCGATATGGTGCTGGAAGACTTTTCGCGCGAAATCGAGAACGCCGGACGGGTCGAGACAATCAGACAACGGGAGATCCCGACCTAGCAGTCTGTCGGATTTTCCACCGTTCTGGTATGATCATTGATGGCGAAATTCAGAGATTTCAACCGTAATCAGCTGTTCCTGTTGCCCCCCAGTCTGAACGATTGGGTCCCAGAGGACGACTTGGCCCATTTCGTGATCGCGGCAGTCGACCGAGTGAGCTTGGATGCTTTCAAGATCAGCCATT
>JAIOYK010000045.1 GCA_021741145.1 Rhodospirillum sp.
GGCGATTCCGGTTTCGCCCGGGACAACCTGATGCGCTGGTGCGAGGCCAACGGCGTGGACTTCATCCTCGGCCTGCCCCGGAACAGCGTTCTCGTGCATCGGGCCCGGAAAATCCGCTCCCGCGCGGCCCTGGAATTCCTGGAGACGAACACCACCACCAAGGTTTTCGGCCATTTTACCCACGAGACCCGATCCAAGAGTTGGACCCGCCTCCGCCATGTCATCGCCAAGGTGCTCCACAGGGACGGCCAGGAGCAGCGGTGCCGCTTTCTTGTCACCTCGCTCGATTGGAACTCCCCCCATGTGGCCGAGGCCATGCGCGAGGCACGGACATCCCTGGAAGAACGCGAGCAGGCCGAACCCAAGGACCTCTTGCCCCGCGTCATGTATGAATCCCTCTACTGTCCGCGTGGCGACATGGAGAACCGGATAAAAGAATGCCAATTGGATCTGTTTGGCCACCGGGCCTCGGGCCATGCCTTCAGCACCAACCAGACCCGGTTGATCCTGGCGGGCTTCGCCTATGTGCTAATGACGCAGTTACGCCTGCGCGCCCTCCAAGGGACCGATCTGGCCAAGGCCATGCCGAATACCATTCGGGAAAAACTTCTAAAAATCGGCGCACGGATCATCACATCGGTGCGGCGGATCAAGATCGCCATGCCCGACGCCTGCCCGACCCAGGGCATCTTCTTCACGGCCTGGGAGCGCCTGGCGCCTTCGTAAACCTCCCCTCCCCCGCCGACATCACCGGAAAACAGCCACCTCCCGGTGGGAGGAGGATGACGCATGTCTTTTTCCAGGATGTTTTTCTTTTATTAGTTGTGTCGCGGCGACCATATGCCCCTTTTCCCCTCCGCCCCCTGCCGGGCCGGGAGCAAGGGGTCGGAAAATCTAAAACCAGAGGGGAAAATCAGGCAGATCCGCCCACTGAAAAATCTACCGTGACAGATCCGGGTCGAACCCCAGTGGATCGGTTACCAGAACTTCGAGCGCCATCTGGAACAGGGCCGAGGGCAATCCGGGCTGCTCCACACATCCGATGACTACACCCTCTTCGGCGATACCATCGAGGAACTGTCTTCCTGGTACGGCTTCTCCGATCAATACAAGAAGGATCAGGAAAAGCGTCGTCACCAGCCCAGAGGGGAAGAATGGGTGTCCCGGGAGCGCCCATACCAATCCCCTCAGGGGCTTCGGGCGAAATGATCCCTGCCCCTGTGGCAGCGGCAAGAAGTTCAAGAAATGTTGCATGCCATAATCGGAGCCCCCCCTCTCCTGTTACCTGGAAATGGGCCCCTGGCTACGCTGAAATTCGCTCTCTTGCGTTACCTATGTGTTACCTGGTGGATTTGGGCAGGCCCGGCCTGAACGCAAAAAAGCCCGCCAGTTCATTGAACTAGCGGGCTTCATTTGGTTGCGGGGACTCGCGTCAATGAAAATGTTAGCCAAAATGGCAACGGCTGGCGCCGCCAACGCAACTAGAAAAAACACTTCCATAATTTCCTGTCAAGTCAAAGTCTTTGGAGGCGCGACGTGGCAGGTTGGGGCGAGGCCCGGGTCGAGTTTTTGGCCCTATGGCCGGAAATCAAAAAGCGGGTTGAAGCAGGGGAAACCCTTAAACGGGTCTATGAGGACCTGCTCCAAGCTCGTCGCATCACGATGTGCCAAAGTGCTTTCTACAACAAGTGGAAGGCCTTAACTACGGCCACACCAAAGAAACCTCCCTCTCCGTCCTCACCGAAATCTATTCGGATACCGAAACAACAAAAATCCCCCTCCACAACTATTGAGAGAACAGGTGGAATCCGCTTTGTGACGGAAGCCCCGCGCGTCGCGAGCACCGCGCTCGATAAAGAATTTTGGGGTGATCCCGACACCCCCGATTCCCTCTCCCCCGACTCCAACTCCACCCCATCCCCTTCCGAAGCGAAAGGAGACGCCTGATGGCGTGTTTAAACCGTGTCCAAATCATCGGCTATCTGGGCACCGATCCAGAAATCCGACAAAGCCAACAGAGCGACAAGATCGCCAACCTCCGCGTCGCCACGACGGAGACCTGGACGGACAAGCAGACCGGCGAGAAGCGCCAGCGAACCGAATGGCACACCGTGATCGTGTTCAACAAGCCGCTCGCCAAGTTCGCCGAGAGCTTCCTCAAGAAGGGCTCCCAGGTCTACGTCGAGGGCGAGATCCACACCCGGAAATGGACCGATAAGGGAAACGTCGATCACTACACGACGGAAATCATCCTCCCCGACTTCCGAGGCGATCTCCAAATCCTCGACCGTAAGGGCTCCGGAGGACCTCCTCCCGGCGAAGGTTCCGACGGCGGCGAGGTCTGATCATGGCGCTCGTCAATTTCACCCTTCAGGGCAAGGGCGGCGTCGGCAAGTCCTTCGTCGCCGCGCTTCTGGCTCAATACTACCAACCGCGAGACGGTGAGCTGATCTGTTTCGACACCGATCCGGTCAATCGGTCCTTCGGTGGCTATAAGGCCTTCGGCGTCGAGAATGTCACCCTTGGAGAGCGGGTCGACGAAATCAATACCCGCTATTTTGATGACCTCCTTGAACGGATCCTCGCGGCGCCGGAGAACGCCACGATTGTTATCGACAACGGTGCGTCAACCTTTCTGCCGCTCCTCGGTTACATGGTCGAAACCCAGGCCTTGACCATGATCCAGGAAGCCGGTCACGAGATCCGCATTCATTCCATCGTCACGGGAGGCCAGGGCCTGACCGACACCATGGAAGGCCTGTCGCAGGTCCTCAAATACTTCAACACCATCCCCATCGTCGTCTGGTTGAACGAATACTTCGGGAGGGTTGAACGACAGGTGGGGAAGCAGGTCCAGACCTTCGAGGACAGCGCCATCTATCGGAAGAACATGGACCAGATCACGGCCCTGGTCCGCCTCCCGGAGCTCCGTAAGGAGACCTTCGGCCTCGACATCGCGACCATGCTCAAGGCCCACCTGACCTTCGCCGAAGCCGTCGAAAGCGAAGAGTTCGGCTTGATGGCCCGCCAGCGCCTGAAGATGACCTGGGCGACCATGAACGCCGCCATGACCGAGGCGGGCCTCTGATGGCGACGGTACCGGCCAGCACCGACGTGGACCGGAGGGCACAAGTCCTGGCCGAGTTGGCGCAAGCCAACAAGGCGAAACAGGACGACCGCCCCCCTCCTCCGCCGGAAATCACGACCGTCGAGGCGCTCCGCGAGCACCTCTGGCGCGCCCATGGCGTCACGGTCGGCACGGACGATCCCGTGCTCATGGTCCATACCATTCACAAGGTGCTCCTGGGGGACTGGGAGAGGGCGATGAACACCCAAAGGCGCCTCCTCTCCCAGGCGGTCGCGGCCTCGGCCCAATCCTTCGCCGAGGATGCCCGGCGATCCATTGAGGCCTTCAAGGAAGAGGTCCTGGCCGACGCCCTCCGCCAGAAATCCGTGGCGATGAACGAGGCCGCGAAACTGGCCGATCAGGCCCAGGCCCAGTTCCGGCGCCTCCTCCGCACCCTGTCCATTCTCACCACCCTCAACGTCGGCGTGGTCCTGGTCTTCACCGTCCTTGTTCTCACCGTTGTCCAATGAAGGAACCCACCATGATCCTCGGGAAGCATCTCACTATCCGGACCATCGGCGCCATCGTCGCCACCCACCTTCTGACGGTCGGCCCGGCCATGGCCGCCGATGACTGGGCCGCGCCCGGTGTCAGCCTGGCCGAAAGCCTGGAGTCCGGCATGGTCAAGATCGGCGCGGCGCTCATCGGCCTTGGAATTATTGTCGTCGGCTTTATCCTCGTCATGACGCAACGCATGCAGGCCGACAAGATCGGCTACGTGATCGCGGGCGGCATTCTGATCATGGCCGGTCCGACCATGCTGCGGGCCCTCCTCGCGGCGACGGGAGGCTGAGGTGAAAGCGGCCAGCGCGTTGCTCACGGGCGCACAGAAGCCCGACACCACCATGGGCATCGATTTTCGCCTGTTCATGCTCGCGGGTGGAGCGGGCGGGGCAATGTTCGGCGGATTTGTCGTGATCGACGTCATGGCGCTCGCCCTCATCGCGGGACTCGCGACCATCCTTTCGATCTGGCTCTGGGCCTGGCGCCGAACCCGGGCCGATCACCACTTCGCCAATCTGCTTTTCGTCGCGCCCCTGTTCTGGCGCGGATCCCGAAAAGTCCGGCACCTCATCGGAGGCCATAAGTCATGACCATCTGGCCCCAGGTCGCGGCAACCATGGCAACCGGCCTCATGGCTGGTTCCCTCGCCGTTCCGGCGGCAAAGTCCCTGCTGCTTGGCAATCCCAAAAGGGACTGGCTCGCCGACGAACTGACCCTCGACCGGATTGAACCGGATGGACAGACCGTTCGCGGCAAGGACGGCTCCCTGAGCCGCGTCTATCATCTGCGCGGCACCAACTACGACGCCCGTGTGGAGGCCGAGCAATGGCAGTTCATGTTGAACCGCGCGGCCCTGCTCCATCAACTGGGTAAGAAGAAACTTCAGGTCCGCCTGTTCGGCGTCAAGCGCCAACGGGACCTGAGCTATGAGGCCACATGGCCCAACCCGATCCTCAAAAAGATCGGTGACAAGGAAAGCAGCCTCTACAAGTACAGCTATTACGTGGACTGGTACCTGGTGGTCACCGGTCGGGCCATGCATCCGCTGATCGAAGCTCACGCCCAGATCGACGCCATGACCGGTCCCTATGGGTGCACGCCGGTCACCCGGCCGGAGAAGCCGACGGATCCCTGTCCCCTGACTGGCTTTTTGAACGGCTTGATCAGCGGCGAATACCGCCGGGACCTGCCCACGATTTCCCAGTCCCTATCCGGCTCCCTGCCCGGATCCGATTTCCGGGCAGAGAAAGAAACCGGCGTGATCGCCACGGCGGTTCCAGAGGAACAGTTCCATAAGGTCATTTCCGTCTGGGCCTGGCCGGAGGCCGTCTCCGGCCTCTTGACGGCGGAGATCATGGGGGTTCCCGGGGACATTGAACTGTCCCAGATCTCGGAGCCCTGGGACAACGACCAGGCCATGCTCCTGTACTCCCGGCGCCAGACGGGCGCCAGTATGTCCTGGATTGGCAATCCGGCCCTCGCCGATGACTGCCAGATGCTCCTGAACCTTCTCTCGGAAGGCAATACCAGCCTTTTCGCGACCCAATATCAAATCATTCCAAGGGCGACCTCGCGGGAGGCCCTGACGGACCTGGTGGCCAAGATCTGCACGATCCTGGCCGACAAACGCGTGCCCTACCGTATCGAAACTATCGGGGCACCGTCCTGCTGGTTCGCCCGATTGCCGAGCCTCAGCGGTAAGATCAAGCTGTTCCCCGGCAACCGGCTCCTCCATCCGCTGAACCTGCGTGATCAGAACATCGCGGCGCTGTGGCCCTTTCACAACGCCTCAACTGGCCTGTTCCGCAGCCCCTACGGGGAGTACCCAGTCCGCTATTTCGCGACGCGGTCCGGACAGGCCTATGCCTTCCAGTTCCACGTCTCCGACAAGCCCAAGTCCCGGGGCAGTTTTCTTCTTTTCGCCCCGACCGGAGGCGGAAAATCCACCCTGGTCATGCATCTGCTCGGCGGCTTGGCGAAGTTCGACGGGATCCGGAGCTACATCTTCGATTCCAAAGAAGGCAACCGCTTCATGGTGGAGGCGATGGGAGGCGTGTACCAGGGCTACGACGATCTGGCCCTGAACCCGCTTGACGTGGGGCACGACAGCACGGGCAACCGGCACCTGGTCCATGCCATCCTGCGGTCCATGGTGGCCACCTCGCACCTGGACGACGAGGACGAAGCCTCCCTGTCCCACGCGGTTGATCTGATCTTCCATGTGGATACACCCGAACGGACCCTGGACACCGTCTTCGATTACGCCTTCCCCCGGCGTTCGAAAATCCGCCGGGCCTTTTCCGACTGGGTCGTCGACGAAAAGGGCAACAAGGGCCTTCTGTCCCACATCTTCAACGCCCCCCACGATGCGCTCGGTGGCTTCCTGAACCAGAGCCACATGGTGGGCATCAACATGAACGAGGCGCTCGACGATCCCAAGATCGGATCGCCCATCGTCGCGCATATCTCCGCAGCCATCTCCCGTGCCGCCCATGGCTCGGCCAAGGGCTTCACCATCTTTATCGACGAGGCCGCAAAGCTACTCCAGAACGACGGCTTCCGGCTACTGGCCATGGAGATGTTCCGGGAATACCGGAAGCTCAACGGCTCGGTCGGACTGGCCTTTCAGGACCCGGGCGCGCTTCTGAAAAGCGGCGCGCCGGAGGCGTTCATCGAGAACGCCGCCACCCTCATTTTCCTGCCCAACAGTCTGGCCACCAAGGAAAGCCTGGAGCCCTTCAACCTCAACGACGAGCAGAAGGCCTTCATCCTCTCCGGCGCCCAGAAAGGACGCAGGGAGGCCCTGGTGGTCAAACGGGATGCGGCCTCTGGCTACGACGAAAGCGCCATCATCGACGTGGACCTGTCGCCCTACGGCACGGACATCCTCGACGACATTTACCGAAACGGCCCAGAGGCCAACGCGCACCTCGCCCAACTCAAGCACACATGGGGGGCCGAATGGGTCAATCACCTTTGAGCGGTTTCAAGGAATCAAAACCGGATACCGCCGATATGGATCAGAATTCCACCGATCAAAATCAGCCCCCCGAGCAGGCCAAGGAACAAGCTCGGGTGGAGAAAATACCACTGCCTTCGGACGCCGACGGAGCCGATACCGATGGCAAGAAAGAAAAGGAGCCAACCCACCACGCCGATTACAGGGTACATTTTTCCTTCTCCACGACAGTGATGTTCTGGGTCTGCACGATACCAGCGGGTTGGACTTCCGTCCTGCTCTTTCCGGCTGTGTACGGCACCGCCCTCGCGCTCGGGGTCTTCGCCGAAGTCAAATGCGCGGACGGTATGCGCCGTGATGAAGCGGGTTTCCTCGAATGGCGGCTGGCCCGTTTTCCCCTCGGAGTGACCGGTTTCGCTCTGGGAATCGGGTCCTTCCTCGGCGCGATATCCGTTGTCGTCCCCCTAAGCGTCTTCGTCTTCTGTGCCTTCTCCAGTGGCTGGGCCGACGCCCATGCCTGGAAAGGACCCAGATCATGACAAACCGGAGACAGAAGCGTTGGGGACGACGGCTGGCATTGGCCCTGACCCTGGCAGTTGCCCAACCGGCGCCGCCTGCCCAGGCGGCCATGGCCGTGATCGACACCTCGGCCCTGGCGAGCATGGCGCAGCAGATCAGCGCGCTCAAAGAGCAAATAGGCATCCTCTGGGAACAGCTCGAAGCGGCCACACAAATCCTGTCGACGCTGACAGAGGTCCGCGACGCCATCCAGGAGCAAATCGACGCCATTGGAGAACTGGGAGAAATCCTCCTGCCCCTGTTCAACATCGTCAAGATCGCCGAACAGCTCAAGAGCGACGCCCAGTGTCTTATGCCCGATTACTCCAAGCTGATGCCCGGAGCGGAGTTCGAGGACTTCCAGTTTGACAGCATCTGCTCGGCCCGAGCCGCCTATGACAAGCTTCTCTGGCTCGACCCCAAGGAAGCCAAGAACAAGAGTTGGGAAGAGCAGAAGGAAATGCGCATCGCCGTGCAGGTCCGGCGCCGGAAGCTCCTCCGCCAGATCGCGACCGATGGTTTGGCGAACGCCGATGTGGCGATCTCGGCCACGGTAGATGACCAGGGACCCGCGGTGGACGACCTGGAGCGGGCGGCCAGAGCGGCGAAGAACATGAATACCCGCCTGCAGGTCATCGCCGAGGGGCAGGTCCTCGTGGCCCGCCAACTCGCGACCCAGAACCAGCTGCTCGCCCAGATGCTCAAGGTTCAGTCGGCGCAACTCACCGGCATGGTCGGCGGAACCGACGGAAAGCCGCTGGAAGGGGACGACGAATGAGGAACCTACTGGAAAAGAGCCAAGCCCCAAACGGCGGTGGGCATGCCCCCGAGGATCAGGAACAGACCTCCGGCTACAAAAAAGGAGGTCCGAAGGGAGCGCTGCCAACCGATAAAGACAGTGAGAAGCGGGAAAGCCACCAGGAACAGAATAACCGATACGAGACCAGAACGGGAAATGCACGGCTCCGCCAGATCCGCGAGAGTTCGCAACGCATGACTTCTTTCGTCCGTCCAAAAAACTCCGGAAGAGAAGTACCTCCAAAGGTTCACAAAGAACGTCTCGTACACCTAAAGCCCCTCCTTTCCATCAGCCCCACAGTGATGGGCTTTATCGCGGCGTTCACGATCACCCTGGGCGCGACGGCGCTTTTCAGCGGCCTGTACATCGTGGTGATGCTGTTGAGTATACCGGCAATGCTGAGATACGCGCGGAGCTCCTGGCTTGTCACTTCGCTGGAATCCCTGGCGCTGCTTCGCTATCCAACCGCGCTTCTGCTCCTCAACACGGCCCTGTCAACGGACGCCCTCCCATCTCCCTTATGGCTGGTTCAGGGCGCTTTCCTGGCCACCGCGATCCTCTGCGCGCTCAATGACGGTCTGACCGTCTCCCGCTATTTGGCGGGAGGACGGTCATGACCCACGACAAGTCCTCACTGCGCTGCCTTGGCGGCCTTCTGCGCTTGCCGAGCTTCGTAATCCTTCAAGACTTTATTGTCCCGAGCAATGTCTTCATCGGTGCGCCAGTCCGGCAGATCATCACACCGACGAGTAAAGACGTTCATAACCTGAATGGTGAAACAAGTCATATGCCCTTTATTCTGGTTCCACGGCTCGGCCCGGAGTCCGCGGCCGCTTATCCAAGATCCGTACATCTTTCTCCAGAGGCTATAGGCCCTGTCGAGATCGTGACCTTTTTGGATCAAGTCCGCATTTGGATTTTCGTCCAAGGGCGGCTTTTCACCGGCCTTTTTCCAAGCTTCGTAGGTCGGGTAAACGCGATCCCACTCAACATCAAAATCTTCGCCGGAGCGAATGTCGTTCCATGCGTGAAGAGCATAACTCCAATCGTAATATCCATTCTTATCCTTTTCTTTCTCTTTCTCAATCTCCCGAAAAATACTTTCCATTTCCTCAATATTTGGATTGTCACTCGGAACCGGAACTTCCGCATTTGCCACAGAAAAGGAAACAAAAATGGCAGGTAGAACTAGTAGCGACATCCCCTGCTTCACCTGTGACATCGTCACGGAATACGTAAACTTGGCGAATAAGTTCACGCAGGATCTCAGTTCAGTTTTGATCGGTCCCATCTGGGTTCTATTCCTTGCTATCTGCGGGATCTGGATTGTCTGGCACGGGATCAAGATGGTGATCGGCCAGGGCGACCCGGGAGCAATCGCCAAAGAGTTTGTTTACGTCTTTATAGCCGCCATGCTTGTGGGCGGGCAAGGCGTCGGTCTCGTCAATCAAACCTATGAGGCATCCCTGTCGGTCATGGGCTCCGCAGCCGCCGTGGCCATCTCGGTCGCCGGTGACATCAAGCAGTCCCCGGATGGGATCAACGGCATGACAGAGCTCGTCCGGACAGCCGAAGAGGGCGTGATGAAGGTCTTCGGCCTGGCCGAGTCGATGGCCCAGCAGACGGACTGGACCAACCTCATGCCGCTGATCTACGCGGGCCTCCTAATCCTCCCCTACCTGCTGCTCCTGATCGTCTATTTCAGCCAGGTCGTGGTCAGCATCTTCCGGGTGATGATGCTCTCCGCGTTGAGCCCCATCCTGATGATGGGCTTCGGCTTCGGCTGGGGCCGGGGTATGGCCCAGGCGGGTCTGCGAACCCTGGCCGGTGCCTTCATGGTCCTCTTCGGCTCGACCATCGCGCTGGCCCTTTGCCTCTACGGCGTCAAGGCGATGAACATCGCCGATCCCGCGATGGGCTCGAGCATCCAGGACACCCTCTCCATAACCAACCCTCAGCTGCTGCTGACCCTGGCCCTGGGCTGGATGGGCACGGCCTTCATGGCCGAGGCCACGGCCATGGCCAATTCCATCGCCGGTTCGTCCCTGACCAACCAAGCCGCCTCCATCATCACCGCCGGAGCCGTGGCCACCGGCATGAGCATCTTCAAGGCAGGCTCCAACAAGAAAAACCTGGGCCGCGCGGGCTCCGCGGCGGGGCTGATGATGGACAGTGTCCTGCATCCCCGCCAGGCCGTTGGCGCCATGTCCGATACCGCCAAGTCGGCCATGGACCGCCTCAAAACCCCTCGATTTGACCGTGGCAAAGGACCTTCGGAATGAAACCCACAAAACTCCTCCTCCCCCTCATTGTTCTCCTTTTGACGTCGGCCTGCGCCATGACCGACGTTGAGATGCCCGAGAACAACGGTTCGGGCACCGATGAAATGAAGCTGTCGCCCTGCGCCTGCATGCCGGTCGAGTTCAACAGCCGGGGGTTCACATGGCTGGGCTGAGCGTCGTGGAGAAATGGCGCCTTCCCCGTTCCACCGCGACCAGCGGGGGGGAGGGAGAGCCTCCCGGAAGCGGGCACGGCGGCTTTATGGCCGAGGATCCCTATGCCTTCCAGGTGGCACACCGCCGCCTGGCCTGGCTGCTACGCCTGTCGGCGGGAACGAACCTGGTCCTCGGCTTCTGCCTCGCTTCGGCGATGAGCACCGTTTCCGTCCTGGTCCCCCTGAAAACCACGGAGGTGGCTCTCGTGAGAACAAACACGGTGGACGACAAGCTCTATCAGATCGAGCCGATTTCCCAGGATGTGGATGGCTTCCAGGTCCTCATGGAAAGCATGGCCCGGCGCTATGTGCGCCTGCTCATTGAAATCGACCGCGTCACCCAGAGGGAGCGCTTCGACGAGGTTCAGACCCTCACCGACAACACATTCTACGAGAAATTCCGCAAGGAACACATCGAAACCAAGGCGTTTGCGGACGCCATCAATTCCCTGGTCCGAACCGTTCTCGTGGAATCCGTCACCCGCGTGGACAGCTACCGGGGCACCTACAAGTACGCCGTCGACTTCACCCAGGTCGACACCCGGAACGGCGAGGAAATCGAGCGCAAGCGCATCACGGCCTACCTCGACATGACCACCCGGCCCCACGAGGTGCGGGAGGCGGACAAGTACACCAATCCGCTGGGAATCACCGTGCTCGATCTGGTGCTGAAGGAAAGGACGGGACCATGACATCACCCAAGCAAAACAGCGGCCCACTCTTCGTTCTTCATCGTTCCCTTCCCAACATCGTGGAGACCGGTCTCGCCCTGGGCGGCGCCCTCCTGACGGACCAGTTGCCGTCCCCGACCGGAAACGGCACGGAAGCCGTCCACTTCGGTTCCAACACCCTGGCCTTCCTCCTCGGATACAGCGGCCCTGTTCTCTTCATACCATTCCTTGGATTGGTGGTGTTCCGTCTCGTGCGGCGTCACGACGATTCCCTTGATGTCCTCCGCCGACAGTCCCCTCTTCTGTCGGTGTCCAGCCTGATCCTCCTCGTCGTCGCGACCGGCTTTGCCCTCGGCCATTGGCAAGAACGGACCCTGGACCATGTCCTGGTCCCTTACGCCATTCCCGCCGTCTTCGCCTTCTGCGCGCTTGGCTTTCTCTGCGGGCTCCATGCCCTGGTGCTGGCTCGGAGCGAAGAGGCCGAAAGTCCAGCCATCCCTGGAGAGGGTCTAGGGCAGGATTGCCGCGACGATGAGGAGGAACACGGCCCAATCGTTCTCTCGCATATGTGGAACCTCTCGTTTTTTGTAACCGTGATCCTGGGTACGAGTACCGCGTTCGTTCTGGGGACACAAGCCGGAGTGTCCTTTCTCGGGGGCTATGCCACGGGACTGTTCGTCTTGGCGGTATTCGCCGGAATCGGCGGGTCCCGCGCCATGACCGACCTTGCCACGGACCTGCGCGGCTTCGGCCCCTCCCTTAACGTGGGGCGGTTTCTGCTCTTGGCCGTGGCCCTGGCCTTCGCCCTGGATCTGGCGAACCCTCCCCGCTCCATGTGGCTCCCGGTCCATACCCTGCTCCCCGACCAGCCTCCGATGTCCACCCTGATCCTCTGTCTGGTCGCGGGCGCGATCAGCCTGGGTAGCGATTTGGCCCAGTCGGGCACCACCAAGAGGAGGATCCGCACATGAGTATGAGTTCAGATGACCCCAAGCCCGAGGATCGCCTTTCCACACCGCTGGCCCTGGCTCTCGTCGGTCACGTGAACCGGTTCGCGGGATCTCTTGGAGTGTTGATGGTCGCGGGAATGGGCGACCGGTTGACGACAGGACAATGGCCGTCACTCCAGACCTGCCTCTTTCTGGCTGCCTATCTGACCACGCTGGCCCTTCTTCCGGCGGCGCGGAGCATCCGCCGCGCACTGGACCGGCATCCCTGGTTCGCCGCCCTCGTCACAGGCAGACCCGGGGCGGCCACTCCCTCGCGCTTCATTCTGGGAACGGTTCTCGCGACCTTCATCCTCGCCGAGACCTACGCCCGGGCCATTTCCCCCGTTCCCCAACCGTTTCTCATGCCCATCGCGCTCCTGACCACCCTGCTCGCCATCCTCTCGGCGCTGCACGACCTGTCGGGTTCCAGAAAGGGAAAGGATCCCCAATGACACAGTCCACCGGGCGCCGCATCGCCCTGGCCTTCGGCCTGACCCTCGTCGCCCCACTCGTCCACGCCCAGACGCCGATCAATCCGCCACCCCTGCCCGTCCCCGAGGAGACGGTTCAACAAATCGAGGAGCAGTCCCATGGCGACTTCGGCGGCATGAAGCGCACCCGGGGCATCGGGCAGATGCAGGAGGCCTGGGACACGGCGCCGGAAAGCGCGGCGGTCTTCCTCTTCGAAGCCGACCCGGAGCGCACCTACAAAATCCGTCTGCGGGAATTCATGGTCACCGTCATCGAACTCCCAAAGGGCGAGGTCATCGAAGGCATCGACCTGGGGGACAGCGAGAGTTTCGAAATGAAGGAACGCGGCGACCGCCGCGTGGCCATCAAACCGCTGGGCTTCGGCTTCGACAGCAACATGACCGTTTACGGCCGGAGCGGCACGATTTACCCCTTCTACCTGCGCGCCGAGGGCTACAACTCCCACAACGTCCCCGACCTGGTCGTGCGGATCGATGGTTTCGTCCATCCCAGTGCCGGGTCCTTCGAAGCCGCGGGCTTCTCCTTCCGGTCCATGGAACCCCTGGACACCGGGAAGGGCAAGGCTTCGGCCTTGTCCGATCTGACCCTGCCGCCCGAGGACCCGGCCACCGGCGACTTCGTGCCCAAGCACCCCTTCGATCCGAGCAAGCTCAAGGGCTGGGGGGAGTATTCCCTCTGGGGCGATGACGATCTGAAGCCCGAAACCGTCTTCCGCGACGACGACTTCACCTACATCAAGTTCGGCGACCGCTGGAAGGATATCGAGCTGCCGACGGCCTATGTGGTGGTCGACGGCATCGACGAGAACGTCAACACCCGCATCCAGGGATCGACGTTCATCGTCGAGAGCACCCGCCCGCTGATCACCCTGAAATCCGGCATGAGCTATCTCTGCGTCAAATACGGCGGTGAGTGATGGGCGCCTTCTGCGACATCGCCCTGGCCATCGGCCTGACCTTCGGCGGGCTCTGCGCCCCGCCGCCGGAGACCAAACCCCGTGCCCTGCCCGAGGACGATCCGGCCGCCTGGGCGATCCCGGATCCGCCGCCCCCACCGCCGCCGCCGAACGCTCCGACCTTCCCGCCGATCATCATCAAGGCACCCGCGCCCCCTCCGCCCCCTCCCCTGGTGGTGGCCGCTCCGTCGCCGCCCGAACCCGAGCCAGAACCCGAGCCGGACCCCCCCAATCCCTATCGGGTTTGGGCGGGGGCCCAGTGGGCCGGTCGGGGCCGAACCCTGGCTCCGTCTGGCACCCTGGATACCGGCGACACCGCCGTCCAATTGGCCTCCCTAAACCCGGGCGCCCCGGTCGGCGCCATGAAACCCAAGCCCGACTACGAGGGTGAACGGCGGCTGTCCAGTCCGCCGGTCGACAATGCCCGCATCGTCACCGCCGACCGCTTTATCACGGGCATCCTGGAGACCGGTATCAACAGCCAGCTCGACGGCGGCTCGAAGGGAACCGTGGTCATCCAGACCAGCCGCGATGTCTTCGGCTACCACGACCGCAACGCGCTCATCCCCAAGGGCTCGCGGCTGATCTGCGACTACACCAGCCCCAAGAAGATGGGCAGTTCCCGTCTCAACGTCGAATGCAAGCGGATCCTCATGGCCGGACACCGCTCGGAAATCCTCGAACTCGGCTCTCCGGTCACGAACGTCCAAAGCCAACTGGGCCTGACCGGCGAGGTCGATAACCGCTTCGGCGAACGCTACGGCACGGCCCTCATGCTCGCTGGCATCTCCACCATCGTCCGCCTGACCAGCGCCGCGGCCGGATCCGTGGCCAGCGATGGCGTCGGCGAGGTCGCCGACAAGGGAGCCGAGGAACTCGGCACGCGCTTCGGTGAAATCACCGCGGCCGTCCTGGAGAAGACCGTCGACCTGGCCCCGATCATCACCGTGCCCCAGGGCACCCGCGTTCAAATCCGTCCCGCCAACGATTGGTACATCCGAGAGGTGACCGAATGATAAGCCTTCTCTTTGCTTCAGCACTCCTCCTCCCACCGCTGGAAGAGGCTCCTATCTCGACCTTCCCCGCTGTCCTGGAGACCCCCATCGACAATCGGCAAACCGAGGGCTTCACCGTGGTGCGCCCCCTGACGAACATCGTGGACGGGAGGGTCATCTATCCGCGGGGAAGCCGCCTGCTCTGCCACTACAGGGGCTTCGCCGAAGGCGCCGGTGCCCGGTTGTTCATCGGCTGCGCCGATATCCAAGTGGCCCCCCCGCCCGCCCTCCGTTCAGAAGAACCGGAGGATCCCCCCCTAACCCCGACCCCATTCACCAGGTTGCCCCAGGGCACCCGGGTGATGATCCACCTGCTGAAGACGGGAGATACCCAATGAAGCGATCGATACCTCTGCTCCTCTCCCTAGCCGTTCTCTCCACTCCGGCCTTCGCGCAAACCACGGCCCAAACCACGGCCCAAACCACGGCCAAGACGGCAACCGCCGCCAATCCCGCCATCAGCACCGAGGACTTGGTGCGCAAGGTCAAGATCGTCACCCAACCCCGTCAGACCATCGACGTGCCGGAGAACGAACCGATCCCATTGGACATGGGCCTGGTGGAAGTCCCCGGGGCCAGTCCGGACCTCCTTGAGGGCGTCACGGCCAAGGCCTACACCCGCTATGTGAAGGTCGATGGCGACAAGGTCGGTCAGCTCGTGCTGACCGCCGTGACCAAGTCCGGCAAGGTGGAGAGCCTGAACTCCGCCGAGTTCGTCGCCCAGTTCAATCTGAAGACCACCGCCCTCCCCGACGGTGGACTGGTCATCGAGGGCAACCAGGAGGAAATGATCGCCGCCCTGAAGCGGCTGCAAGAGGAGGACAAGACGGACGACAAGGAGCGTCAGACCGCATCCTCCGACAGCGGTCACCAGGCCTCGGCCAACGGGGCCAGTTCCAACGACGAGGCCGCGGGTTATACCTCGCCCGATGCCGTCGACACGACGGCGGAGGAAGACGGCGGAGAAGACACCACCACCGCCACGATCACCACGGACGGGTGCGCGATCCGCGTCGACCTGGCCCAGATGAAGGCGGTCCAGCAAAGCCGGGTGGAAATCACCAATGGGGAGGGAACCACCACCTCCGAATGCGAGGACGGCAACGAAAGCTATCTCATCCAGCGCGGCTCGGCGACCTGTTCGGATATCGTCGACCTGGAAGGCCGGACGGCCACGGCGGCCTATCTGCTCTACTACGTCGACCCGGATGGATCCCGGATAGAGGTCCAGGGCTGTAAAGCCGATTCGGAACAGGTCTTCCCCATCGAGGAGGAGACGGGCGGTTGCCCGGTTCATCTGGACTACGCCGCCATGACGGCGGTTCCGCAAACGGTCCTGGCCTACAAGAACGCCAACAACGCCACGGTGGAGGTCCGGAACTGCCAGCCCTCGGAGACCACGGAAGCCGTCGACATTTCAGAGACCACGGATGGGTGTTCCATCCGCCACGACTTCCCCACTGGGACGTCGTTTCAAATGGCGAAGTACATTTATACCATGGAGGGCGTGACCTATCAGGCCGGTGAGTGCCACGATGACGGCACCCAGTACAAGCACACCGTGGTGTACGAAGCCAATGGCGGCATGATCTGCACCCCCATCGTCGATCTCGACACGGGCACCGCGACGCTGGCAAGCCGCGTCAAGATCACCGTCGACGGCGGCGACCAGTACATCACCGAATGCAAACCGGACACGGACGGCAACGCGATTATCGCCACAACGGACGGCTGCACCGACCCCGCGAATTGGACCCACGACCTGGACGCGGGTGTGAGTTACGCCCAGGAACGGTTCTATTATGTCCGGACCAACGGCAAGAAAGAATACGTCACCAACTGCCAATCCTCGGCGGTGACCTATCGCCACCAAATCGAGATCACCGACTGGCAGGACCACGACGGCGAGCTCTACGCCTACCGCCTGTCCACCGTCTATATTGATAGCCCGGCGGGCCGGTATGACATTCGCGAGAACGTGGTCCTCACCGGGACCGAACAGATGCCCTACACCTTTCAGCGAACGGGCACTGTTCCCACGGGCAAGGTGACCTATCAGGGGTGCTACAAATACGCCGCGACCTCCGCCGTGGAATACTACCTCCGTCCCGACGGCAGTGAATATTCCCGCACGGTCGGCGCGGGCACGCCCGATGGTCCAACCAACGTGTGTTCGGAACAGATCGTGTCCAACCAAAAGATCAAGTCCGGTGTCTGGTCCGCCGCGAGCGGAACCGAAACCCAATCCGGAACCTACTACTTCTATGGCCCCATGTACGCCTACGTATACAAGTACCAGACGACAAATACGGTTACCGGAGCCGTGATCAGCACGCGCTGCGCCTGGAACGGCAGTGCCACGGCCGAGAAGTCAACCGCGGGAAACGATCTGGCCTCCCGAGCGCAAGCGTGGTTGTCGTCGAGTTCCGGCGGAATATGCACGGGGGTGGGCGGCACCTGCCAGTACGTGTCCCTGTCGCCCTGTCCCTTCTGAGGGGACGGCCATGACCGCCCTTCCTGTTCCCCTCCCAATCATCAATCCCGTGTTGCGGCGCCTTCTGGCGCCGCTGCACAGCCACTATGGCTCCCTGGAGACCGTCGAGATCCGCATGAACCGCCCCGGCCTCGTAACCAGCGAGCGTCGGGGCGAGGGCAAGCGCCAGGTCGAGGACCCGGCGCTGACCCTGTCGACCCTCGAAACCATGGGCAAGGCGTTGGCGAACCCCAACGGCATCAAATTCGACGGCGACCAGCATCCCAAACTGTCCTGTGTCCTGCCCGGGGGGCACCGCTTTGAACTCCTGGTCGGGCCGTCGGTGCAATCGGGCCTGTCGCTCGCCATCCGCTGCAAGCACCCCTTCACCCCCACCTGGGAGCAGGCGGGGATCACCCCAAAAGTCCATGCCTACCTGGTCGAGGCCATGGCGCGGGAAGCGAACATGATCATCTCCGGGGCCACCAACACCGGAAAGACCACACTGCTCAACATGCTGCTCAGTGAAATTGACGCGTCACGCCGGGTGGTGGCTCTGGAGGATACGCCGGAACTTCACCTGGACCGCTTCTGGGATGGCGTCGGTCTGCTGGCCGCGCGCGAGGCGGACACGAGCATCGGCATGCTCACCTGGCGCCAGCTCTACGACCACCTGATGCGGATCACGCCCGATCACATCCTCTTCGGCGAGATCTCCACCCAAAACGCCTTCGCCGCCCTGGCCGCCCTGAACTCGGGCGTCACCGGGTTCATGTGCACCATCCATGCGGAGAGCCCACACCAGGCCATCCACAACAAGTTCGACCAGAACATCGCCTGGTCCGGAGAGACCATGAGCCGGGTGCCAGAGTTCCTCGCGGGTCTGGTGGACGTGGTGGTGCAGATCAAGCGCTCCTCGGACGGCTACCGCCGGGTGACGGACATTTATGAACCCCGGAACGACCGCTTCGTCCTGAAAGACGGGAAGGAGGTGATATGACGACGGAGATCCAAACCATTCTCGATCCCCACACGGCCCTTGGCTTGGTTCTGGGTTGGTTGACGGAGACCTTTCCGGCCACGGCTTCCACCCCCGTGGAGCCGTTCATGGTTCCCCTCGTCTCGAGCGGCATTGTCTTCTATGGGATGCGGCTGGTGATCCTCGGTCACCACGGGACCACCAGCCGCTTCGTTCCCACGCGGGCCGTTCTACTGGCGTTCCTTTCCGCGATTTGTCTGATAGCCGCCGATGCCTATCTCGCGGACCATGGCCTCGCCCGCATTTCCAATGTGGCTCTGTTGACCGTCCCCGCCATGGCCATTGGATACGTGGCGGCGCACGCGGTCCTTTCCTTGACGGTCGGGCTCCTCGGTTCCCTTCAAAGCCCAGAGGAGCGCTTGGTGTCATGGATCTGCGGCGCCTGGCGCGCCCGCTTCGGCAAGGCGGAAGAGACCCAAGTTCAAGACGAAGTGCCAACCGAGCCGACCCTGCTGACACCCATCGAGAACGCGGCACTGGCTTCCAGCGTTTGGGAGCGCATGAACCAGATCTACTACCTCGGCAAGTTGAGCACCTTGGAGACGTCCTTGAGATACCACGGTATCCGACTGGTCAAACGCTCGGATAAACCCAGTCCCTACCCGATTGACGATGGCATGGCACGGATCCTTGCCCAGGACATGTGGAACCAAGATTCACGCTACTTGAGGCCATCGATGCCCGAGGGTGAGCGGCGGGATTTGTGGGACCAAGCGTGGAACGATGGAGCGCCCCAGGCCTGTCTCGATGAATTTCTCCGCTGCCTCGCGGACCTGGGCGTCTTTCCGGAATTCTACCCCGTGCACACACCGAACGGGGAGAAGGCGCGATGACCCCCGAGATCAACGAAAGCCTCACGGTCATCCAGTGGATCGTGACCACCGCCTCGATCACGGGGGCCGCAGCCCTGATTGGCGCGCAAATCGTCAGGAATCGGGCCGTGAAAGACAATAGGAAGGCAATCATTTTCGGGATCGGACTTGTCGCCGTCGGCGTCCTATCCCTGATCACGACGCTTCTGTCCATGGCGCTTGGAGCCGCTCTGGTCTTCGGGTGGATCGCCCCATGACCCGTATCTCAAACACCGAAAATACTTGGCGAAGCAGGCCGGTCGATCCTCGGATCAAACCCCTTGTCGACGCCATGAACGCCACGGGACGGATCCAGACGATTGCCTCATGCGAAGGACATTGGAACCGCTACAGCACACCGTACGTCTACTTCCACTGTTCCACGAAAACAGCCTCGGAGATTCATTCAAACCTGAACAATCTCCGAGACACGCAATGCCTGACATATTACTGGGGAATCGTCGGACTTTTTAATGAAGACGCGAAGCTTTGTTTTCGTATTCAAGCTGGTGAACTGGAACCCCCTCTCGGACTAGGACGAACGCTCTGGCATTTCCTATTCAAGCGCACTCAAATCGACGCCGACTTGCAGGCATTGACATTTCTGTTTTCACATTCCCTGCAACATGCTGAAGACCGGATCATACACTCCTGTCCGCCAGAGGTAGAACGTTCCACCGATAAGACAAACAAAACCAAGGAGCATATATCTTCTATTCTTTCGCTTTATCTTTCCAATTGGGTCTTTTGTGTTGCAGCTGGGGCAAGGACCATCCGCATCCGAAGCCAAAGGTGCGGCACAAACACGACAAGAAAGAAGAGTCGCCAAGGATTTCACTCCAATCAGAGAAAAGGGAGACAAACTCTATCAGAGATTTTGAATGAATCAAAGGAGGCCCGTCCATGACCCGCCTCCTCCTTCCCGTCGTTTTCCTCTCCGGTCTGGCCCTGATCCTGGCCCAATGGCATTGGGAAAACGGGTTTCTGCCCTTGGATCCCCGCTGGTGGACCTGGCTCGCGAAAACCATCCGGATCACCGGCACCCTGCCCGACGGGATGCTCTATCCGGTTTGGTGGACGGGCGCCGGGAGCATTGTCGCCATGCTCATCGTCCTCTTCATCGCCAGCCGCGCCAGCTCCTCCACGGTCACCGGGGGCCGGAACCAGGACGAGCTCCATGGGTCGGCCAAATGGGCCAAGCGGAGCGACGTCGCCAAGGCGGACCTTTTCACCAAGCGGGGCGTTGTCGTCGGTGGTTGGCCCGGACTCTTCCGCACCAAGACCCTGCGCCACGACGGTCCTGAGCATGTGATGGCCTTCGCCCCGACCCGGTCCGGCAAGGGCGTCGGGTTGATCCTTCCGACCCTCCTGTCCTGGACCCATTCGGCCATGATTCTGGACATCAAGGGCGAGAACTACGCCCTGACGGCGGGATGGCGGGCGGACCAGGGGCAGAGGATCCTCCGGTTTGAACCGACAGCGGAGACCGGAAGCGTCCGCTTCAATCCGCTCGCCGAGGTGCGAACCGGCACCGGTCGGGACATCGCCGATTGTCAGAACATCGCCTCCATGATCGTCGATCCCGAGGGCAAGGGGCTGAAGGACTACTGGATGCAGGAGGGCTGGTCCTGGCTCTCGGTGATGATCCTCCATGTCCTCTACCGGGTCCAAAAGGAGGAAAAGCGGGTCGCCAACCTCTCCGACGTGCAGGCCTTCGCCTCGGCGGCCGCGAATGACGACGGAAGCGAAGACGGGGAAGCCGACGCGAGTTTCATCAACCTGCTCCAGGACATGATGGACTACGACCACGGCGTCGACCATGTGAACCACGAGGTGCGCCGGGGGGCCTCGCGCATGAAGATCAAGGCGGGGCAGGAACGGTCCGGCGTCCATTCCTCGGGCACCGTCCAGCTCGGGCTTTATGGGGATCCCATTGTCGCGCGCAACGTGGAAACCTCGGACTTCCGCCTGGACGACCTGATGAAAGGAGAGGCCCCGGCGTCTCTCTATCTCGTCATCCAACCCTCCGACATCGACCGCCTCCGTCCCCTGGTCCGCGTGGTCCTCAATCTGTTCCTCCGCCGCCTGACCGAGGGTATGCAATTCGAGGGCGGACGAAGCGTGGCCAACTACAAGCACCGCATGCTGCTGATGCTCGATGAGTTCACCAGCATCGGCAAGCTGGAGATCTTCGAGCAGTCCCTGGCCTTCATGGCCGGGTATGGGCTGAAGGCCTTCATCATCGTCCAGGACCTCACCCAGCTCCAGAAGGCCTATGGGCGGGAAAATTCCATCATGGCCAACTGCCATGTGCGCTTGGCCTATGCCCCAAACACCATCGAGACAGCACGGACGCTGTCGGACATGACCGGGAAGACCACCGTGGTCCAGCGCAAGCGCTCCCGCTCGGGCCGTTTGGGGGAACTGGGCTCGGTCTCCGACAGCCTCAATGAGACCAGCCGCCCCCTGCTCACACCCGACGAATGCATGCGTCTGAAGGCCCTGCGCAAGGACCGGCAGGGGGAGACCCTGCCGGGCGACATGCTGATTTTCGTCGCCGGATCCGCGCCAATCCTGGGGCGCCAGGCCCTCTATTTCCAGAGCCGCGCGCTCCTGAAGCGCGCCCGCATGGCGCCGCCCTCCGCCCCAACACCTGACATCGAGGAGACATCATGACCCGGTCACCCCAATCCCATCCCCACCCCGTCGACCGCCATGTCGGACACCGCATCCAGGCCCGCCGCAAGACCTGTGGCCTGACCCAATCTCAATTGGCCGACGCCCTGGGGATCTCCATGCAACAGGTCCAGAAGTACGAGACCGCCTTCAACCGAATCAGCGCCAGCCGCCTTTACGAGATATCCCAAGTCCTGGCCGTACCGGTCGGCTTTTTCTTCGAGGGCCTCCCCCCCGAACCCGGGGATGAAACCCTGGACCACCCGCAGGACGACGATCCTCTCTTTCGCCCCGAAACCGTGGAACTCCTTGGACTGTTCGTGGGACAGCCCATGGAGGTCCAGTCGGCACTCTTGCGCCTTTTTCACACCATGGATCCCACCAGAACCGGAGTTTCCCAATGACCAATACCCGCAAATTCCCCGATACCGGCATTCCCTTGGAAGCAGAGGAGCTGGATGCGGAGGAGATGAAGTCGGCCATCCGTACCATTGACCGACTGGCCGAGGACGGCCCCGTCGCCGTCGATCCGGACATCGCCGACGCCATGGGCGCCTTTCGCGAGGAGGCCCTCACCCCCGAGGACGCCCTGGACAGCCTGTTCGACGGGGAGGATCCCGCCAATGGCTGACCAAAGCTATCGGAGCCAGGTGGCCGAGGAAATGATCCGCCAGATCAAGGCGGGCACGACCCCCTGGCAAAAGCCCTGGACCCCGGGCCTGCTCCGCAGTGGCCCCCACAACCCCACTACCGGCAAGCCCTACCGGGGCATGAACGCCTGGTGGTTGGAAATGCAGGGCCGGGCCGATCCCCGTTGGCTGACCTACCGCCAAGCCGCCGACCAGGAGGCCCAAGTGCGCAAAGGCGAGCGGGGGACGACGGTTGAGTACTGGCTATGGAGTGAGGAAAAGCCCCTCCTCGACGCCTCCGGGAAAAAGGTCCTCGGCGAGGACGGAAAGCCCAGGATGGTGTCCACCGAACTGGATCACCCCCGAGTGTTTTACGCCCGGGTCTTCAACGCCGAGCAGATTGACGGTCTCGCGCCCCTGAAGGTCCTCGAACCGACCTTCGAACCCGTGGCCGAGGCGGAGCAGATCCTGGCCACCAGCGGCGTGCCCATCCATCACGACCAGGACGACCGTGGATTCTACCGCACCACCACGGACGCTATTCACCTGCCCCCAAAAGGGGCCTTCCTGGACGCCTACAAGTATTACGCCACAGCGCTGCACGAACTGGGCCATGCCACCGGCCACCCCAAGCGGCTGAACCGGACCTTCGGCCCCTTCGGCTCCCAGGATTATGCCGTGGAGGAGCTCCGGGCGGAGATGGCCAGCTTCATAGTGGCAACGGAACTGGGCCTGGGCCACTACCCCGAGCGCCATGCGGGCTACGTAGAAAGCTGGCTGAAGGCCGTCGCCAATGATCCCAACGTTCTGTTCCGGGCCGCCCGGGACGCAGAAAAAATTCGAAACTGGGTGATGGAGCCAGACCGCCGCCTGGCCCTGGAAAAGGGAGCGGATATGGACCAGCAGCCTGGGATGGAGCCAGACCGGAACCTGGCGCCGGAGAAAGGAGCCGTCATTTCAGTCCAGCGCCAATACCTCGACGTCCCATTCTCAGACAAGGATGATGCCAAGGCCCTGGGCGCCAAATGGGATCGGGCGGAGAAATCCTGGTATGTGCCCGAAGGCACCGATGCCACCACTTTCGCTGAGTGGACGAAAAGGGACATCGCCCAGGCAGCCGCTCCGGACCCAATAAAGGCAGAGGGCAAAGCAGAACAGTCTCCCGACAAGGCCCCGCGCACCTATCTGGCCGTGCCCTTCACGGACAGGGAACAGGCCAAGGCCCTGGGCGCCAAGTGGGATCGGGCGGAGAAATCCTGGTATGTGCCTGCGGGTACCGATGCCACCGCCTTTGCCCAGTGGGAGAAGAAGGACATGGCCCAGGCCCCCTCCCTGGCTTCCGCAGAAGCGCAAAGACTGCGAGTACAGAACGCCGAGGAGTATCAGGAGAAAGTCAAAGCGGCTCTGAAAGATGTGCCTCATAGCCTGTCCTCCCAATATCTCAGCGAAGCGACAGGCGCCTACCTCGGTGCGGAAATACAATCTTGGGCGGACTTTCCACGCGTATGGAGTGACGCGAAAATACCCGAGGCCCACATCGACGCCATTCTGGATCGCGCCACCATCGCCGGAAATTGGCCGACCAAAGCGGCAGAGGTAATGGGTCTGGACGGAGGTCAAAACGACCTAAACCAACTCGCACGGGACCTTCCCTTTCTTGATTGGGACAGTGACTTCAGCGACGACCGTCAAGCGAGACAAAGAGCGCACGAGAAAATCAAAAGTACCGAAAAGTCCTTCGCCTCACTCGTCGCCATGAGTCCGAAACACGCAGAGCTGGCGTCCGTTCTGTGGGACCACGAAGCCAACGTGAACAGCCGCGCGCCAGATCAGCGGCCCGGTGGCTACGTCCCCGTGGAGGCGCGCCGGGACCCCTTCGTCGCCAAGCTCGCGGTGGACCCGTTCGCGGCGACGCTGGAAGCCCATGGCCTGAGCCAAGCGGTCACCCCCTCAATGGAACAACAGCCCGGGAAAGCGCCAGAACCGCGCATCTATCTGGCCGTGCCCTCCACGGACCGGGAACAGGCCAAGGAGTTGGGCGCCAAGTGGGATCGGGCGGAGAAGTCCTGGTATGTGCCCGCAGGAACCGATGCCGCCGCCTTCGCCCAGTGGGAGAAACAAGCCCCGCCCCGGTCCGACCAATTGCTCGACGCCGTCTCAAGGTACCTCCGCAACGAGGTCGATCTAAGGACGCGCAGGCTAGGCAACGATACGACACTGTATCTGGATAATCAGGAGCTAGCCGTCGTTCATGGACCGCTGACCCAGGACAGCGCTTTGAGGGCGCTAGGCGAAGCACTGAGTCAGTCTTTCAAAGCAGACCACAGAACACTGCCAGCGGACGTCACCAAAATGTCGCTCGACGAGTTCACAGCTGCCTACAGTTTCGGTCGGTTCCTTCCCGAGTTCGAGATCCCGGCTAGGGATATCGGCAGCGTCGTGTACGGCGGCACTGACGGCCAACTACAAGTCAACCTCCGAGAGCTTCACGCCCGCATTCAGACGAGAGATGTCGTGATGACTCCCCACAATGCCTCCTTCGCCAAGCAGGCCCATGGCCTGAGCCAAGCGGTCACCCCCTCCATGGAACAACAGCCTGGGAAAGCGTCAGAACCGCGCACCTATCTGGCCGTCCCCTATGAGGAAAAGAACCAAGCCAAGAAGCTTGGCGCCAAATGGGACCGTCACCGGAAATCCTGGTTCGCTCCAGAGGGCGCCGACCTCGCCCCCTTCGAGCGCTGGCGCCTGAAGGAAGTGGCGCCGACCCAGGCCCGGGATATCGACCCCACCGACGAATTCGCCCAGGCCCTGGAGAAGGAAGGGCTGGTCCTGAAGGGCGCCCCCCTCATGGACGGCAAATGGCACCGCGTCCCGGTCATCGGCGACAAGCAGGGGTCCTTGAGCGGATCCTATCGGGGCTTCCTCGACGGCAAGCCCAATGGGTCGATCATGAACTACAAGAACGGTCAGGAGGCTGTGAAGTGGATCTCGACCGGCACCGCGCTTGACCCCCAAGAGCTGGAACGCCTGAAGGTCGAGGCCAATGCCCGACAGGCCGCCCGAGAGGCGGAACGGAAGGCTCTGAGCGCCGAAGCGGAGAAGCGTGCCCAATCCCTTTGGAACGACAGGGATCAGGCCCCTGTCCGCCAAGACCATCCTTATCTGGTTCGCAAGGGCATCACCGCCTCCCCCTCCATCGGGTCGAGCCGGGATAACCTCTTGGTGCCCATGCATGATACCGAGGGCACCCTCCGGAATATCCAGGCCATCGACCCCAATGGGGACAAACGCTTCGTCAAGAGCGGACCCAAAACCGGCTTAATGCATGTCATTGGAGGAGGAGAGGACCCCACCAAAGGGGACATCTTCATCGTAGCGGAGGGCTACGCAACCAACAAATCCCTGCATGACGCTGTTGGTCTGCCCGTCGTCATCGCCTTCGACGCGCACAATCTCCAACCCGTGGCCGAGGCGCTCCGGAAGAAAAACCCCAACGCGACACTCATCATCGCTGGAGACGACGATCACCGGAGGGACCGCAACGTGGGATTCGAGAATGCCCGGGACGCGGCGGCCGCAGTGGGCGGCTTCCACATCTCGCCCCGCTTCACCGAAGCGGAGAAAGTCCAGGGTCTCACCGATTACAACGACCTGGCGGGCGCACGTGGCGAAAAGGCCTTCGCCCGGGATGTCCTCGAACAGCTGGACGCAGCCCTCGGCGTCAAGAGCCAGGGCAAAAACCGAGCCGTGGCCGGGATGGCCATGTGACCTCCCCCCCGACCGGGAGCCGCTCCCGGTCGGGGCCACTCAGACCATGAGAGAGACATGATGATGTACCGAAACAAACCAGCCCCCTCACAACCCGAGGGAGGACACACCGAACACGATCAAAGCCGTCAGACAGAAAAAGAGGGCTATAGAGAGAACCGTGATCTTGAACAATCGCATTTGGGGCAGATACCACCCGCACCAAAGGACCACGGCGGCGATGACCGCAATGCTGTATTCCCGGGGCCAGGGGAGAAACTCGAACGCATTGTTCAACCATTCGATCATGGCTCCCGCCCTTTCATCGCCAGTTTGTCCTGCCTTCTCTCCCCAGCATATATGTCCCTATGGGTTCTGGTGTCCATGCTCTATTCCGACACATTTTCCCTGGAGCGCCTCTTGAGTTTGATCGCCATCATGGGGCTGGCCTACATGGTCACCGGCGGCGTTGGCGGGTTCCTCGTTCTCCTCTCCAGACGGTTCCCTGGAAGAAACGACCTCACTTCCTGTCTGCAAGATCCCGAGACACGGGGCTATCTGGCCCATCTCGTCCACCCCCGTCTGCCCCTGGCCATCCTCGCGTCCCTGTTCGCCATGTTCCCGACAATCCCCGGCGCGCTCGTCCTTTGCCTCAGCCTGTACGTGGGCGTCTTCTCCGCCCTGGCCGACCTGGCCGACCTCGTCCTGCGCGGGGCCGCCAGGGACGCCACCCTCTCGTCAGGAATTTCCGCCCGATGACCAAATCACACGAACCCGATCCCCCAATCCCTCCGATCCTAGCCCTCCAGGCCGGAGAGACCCGCTTTTCCCTCGATACCCACGAGCTGCTCCGCTGCCTCCGCGCCGCCGCCGACGCGTGCGTCGTCCCGCCCCTGCCCGCTGGCTGGTGGGACTCACTCCCCTCCAACCTTATCCGGGAGGAAGACCCGCATGATTGATCACGACACGGCTCTCGCCAACCGGGCGACCGTTGAGGCCCTGGTGGAGGAAAGGTGTGACTATCAAGGTATTCACACCTTCATCAAGGTCCTGGTCGATCAGGAAAGCATTCCCATCGACTTCGCGACCTTTCTCACATGCCTGCGGCTCGCCGAAACCCACGGCGGCTTTCCGCCATTGCCGGGGGAGTGGTGGCTTTCAGTCGCTCAACGCTATGATATCTGGACGGATATCCATGGCCGCGAGGATCGATGCCCATGCATGACTTCAAACTCAAGGCGGGAAGTCCCGTTGTGAAGGAGATCACCAAAAGGACGTTCGAACAGGATACCGGGAGACGCGCCCCCTGGTACCAAGTGAATGAGCGCTCATCGGGTCCTGAAAAAGGGAGACGCAGCCAATACGCGGTCTGCCCGCTCTGTGACAACCCCATCCAGATCATCGGGCTATACCACCGACCCAAAAACACCGACCACCCCTATGGACGCCACAGCGGGAAACCTATCCCTGGCTTTGATCATTTCGATGTGGAGGAACTCAGGGAGTGCCCCTACATCCGAAAAAGAAAGCCAACGAAATCAAGCAGACGGGAAAAGCTGTCGGGAATTCCCCTCACAATCCTGGGGATCATTCACACCAGGTTTCCCGAAATCATCCGGACCATCGAGTTGGATACGGGCATCCAGTTCTCCGTCAAACTGGCCGAGAAATTCCTCACAGCCTACATGGAGGAAAGAGGATACCTGTACACGGGCGCGACCCCGCGAAACACACCCTGGATGGTCGCGTACTTTTCGGATTCCCAGTCTCTCTTCGGGCAATCACTGTTCGGAAACCAAGCATTCTCCGACGCGATCCGCGAGCATGTTCCCGACGCCAGGTTTGATAACGACGGCAGGTTGGCAAAGGGAGGCCGATATTACGAGATCAACTGCTGTTTCATCGACCACGGACAGATAATTGTAAACCGCGAGCTCAAGGAGACGATGGAATTCCAGGGCCGTCAAGCTGCAGCGCCTTTCCATCGGCAAGTCATTCAGATCACGCCTCAACGCTTCGAGACCATGACGACAACGGGCTTTCCACCGTGGAAGACCCAACAGCTACAGGAAGCGGCACACCGCATCCTGAGCAAACATCTGGGTCCAGCTATGAACCAACTGGAAGCCCTCCCGTCTAATCGTTAACATACCCACCAGAAGGAACCACCCCCATGGGAGACACACCATGCCCAAGAGCTACCTGAACGAAGAAGATAAGCGCAACCTGTCCCAGAACGCCCTTTACGCGGTCGAATCCGCCGCCGCCGACAAGGCTGGCGACGCGGATACCGCCTGGGAATGGTTGCAACTCGCGGAGATCCCCGCACACGCCCTTCTCGCAGCGAAGCGCGTAAACGGCGCGGAGTGGATCCGCGAACATGGTTTGAAAACAGAATTGGCGGAGGCCGCGTATGGCAAAGACTGGCTTGATCGAGAGATTTGATCGGAGCTTTCTCCAGGAAAAGCTCCTCACGTCGGAGGTGAATAAGACCAAGGAAGCGGAAAGGCGGAAAATAATTCGCCAGGATCTCCACCTGCTCACCAAAGACGCGGGCCGGAGCGGCGATCTCGATCTAATCTTGGCTGTGGAACGCCGCTTCCTGGAAAACGATTTGGCCGAATACGTCAGCAGCAAGGCAATGGCCGACAGCCTGAGAGTGGCCCTTAAGGAACTGTCCGCAGCCGAAGTACAACTCGGGAAGGTCCGCGATCCCGAGGCCTACAAATCCACGGATGAAGATCACAGCCTCCCCAAGAACCGCGTCGGCGGGGTCCCCAGGGATCAGGCGCGGCAGTTCTTCAAATCCCACGGAATCCGTCTTCTCAATCAGGACAAGTCCCGATTGGATCCCGAGGACAAGCAACTCCTTGACCAGCGCAAGGTCAACATGCGCGCCGCCACGGGCTTCTACGAAACCCTCCAGCGAGAGGCCCTGGGCTTGCCCCCAAAGGAACAAGGCAGATCGCGTGACAAGGGCATGGACCGCTAGGGAAGAGACACACATGGCAATCCGCAAAATCTGCTCCCAGTGCGGGAGCACCGAAATCGTTCGCCCCTCTCTGTTCCTATGGTGCGAGTCCTTTGATCTCAGAGAGGAAGAAATCAAAGGTGCCACCATGGACACGGCCCCCTGACCCATGCCCACCACCCGCCACAAGATCGAGACCTACCTCAACGACGAGGAAAAGGCCCGCCTGGACAAACTGACCCGGCAACTCCGCCTTTCCCGGTCGGAGCTTCTGCGGCGCCTCCTCATGGGCGAGCGCCTGCCCGACGCCTCAGACTTCGTCGCCTGGCAGGGGATCCGCGATGTCCTGAAGGTCAATGCCGACCTGGCCCGCCTGGGCAACCTCTTCAAGCTGGCCCTCGACGAGCTCGAGGGCTGTGCCCTGACCGCCCGGCTCACCACCCTGGCCGGGGAGATCGCCGCCACCCAGGGGGAATTGAAGGCCGTCGCCCGGGAGATCCGGACCCTCGTCCAGCCCTCTCGGGGGTGATCCCGGATGATCCCCACCAAACTCGCCAAGAAACCCGACGTTCCGGACAATTTCACCCGCCTCGGCGAATACATCGCTGCGGCCAAGGAGAAGGGCGAGAAGCTCGACAAACTGTGGATCGTCAACTGCGACGCCGGGGAGGGCCTGGAGGATCTGCCCACCGCACTCGCCGAGGTCGAGGCCGTGCGAAAAATGCGTCCCGACATCGAGAACAAAACCTATCACCTCTCCATCTCCTTCTGGCCGGGCGAACGGGAGCGTCTGACCGAGCAGGACCTTAAGGACATCGAGGCGGCCTTCGCCAAGGCGCTGGGCTTCGAGGATCACCAGCGCGTGGCGGGCACTCACATCAACACCGACAATTTCCACATACATGTGGCCTACAACATGGTGCATCCCGGAACCCTGAAGATGCACCATCCCCACAAAGATTACAGCGCCCTGGAACGAACCGCCCGGGCCATGGAGCGGAAATACGGCCTCCAGGTCGACCGGGGTATGTCCGACACCCAGGGCCAGGCCAAGGGAAGCACCAAGGCCAGGGACTACGAGGCCCACACCTGGGAACAAAGCTTCCAGAATCACATCCTCGAACGCCGCGAGGAGCTGCTCAAGGTCTTTGGTGAAGCCAAGACCTGGCGGGAGCTCCATGAGGGCTTGGCGCTCCACTCCATCGCCCTGAAACGCCGGGGCAATGGCTTGGTGCTGGCCGACGCGGACGGCAAGCAGACCATGAAGGCCAGCCTCCTTGCCCGGGAGACCTCCCTGGGAGCCCTGGAAAAGCGTCTGGGGGCCTTCGAGCCGCCCCGCACCCAGGACAGCGAAAAAGAGAAACAGGCCCCCCAGAGGCCAAAAAAATGGGCCTACCGGCCCCGTCCACTCCTTCGCCATCCGGCGACAAGCCGCCTGTGGCGAAAATATCTGGACCAGAAGCGGGTCATTCCCAAGCGCCCCTCCCTCGCCGCCCGGGTGGCACGGAACTGGAAACTGTTCCTGATGATGGAGGCCTACGAGGACCCGCTCGCCTTCGTCATCGTCATGGCTCACAAGGAGATGCTCGACACGCTTCTCGGCAACAAGGCTCCGGAGCCAGCCCCCTGGAAACCACGGACACCCTGGAAACCGGCCCCCGTCCCGGCTGGACTGCGCGAGGCCCTGGACCACTGGAAAGCGTCCAGCACCTGGGCCAGACCCGGGGACCTCGCATGGCTGGGGGTAAAAGGCCCCGTCGGGCGGGGATGCCGTTTGGACGACGAGGGAAATCTCCTCGTCCCCTTCCGCGATTCCGAAAACCGTCTGCGCGGGGTGCGCGTCCTGTCTCCGACCGGCGCATCCCTGGACCTGGGAGAACCGAGTCCAGGGATGCGTCACGTGATCGATCCGGACAAAAAGCTGGAGAGCGGAGGGCCGGTGATCCTCGCCACGGATTACGCCATGGCCACGGCCATCCAGGTGGCCACGGAACGCCCGGTGATCGTGGTTCCCAACGAGGCCGCCCTCCCCGCCCTGCTCGAAGACCTCCGGCGGACCCGCCCGGATCTGGAGCCTGTCATTGCCCGGGCTACAGAACCCCGCCTGGATCCGCCAAGGACCGTCTCCAGAGCCAAAGCCCTCGCGATGGGCGCGTTCGAGGAAGAGGCCCTGAGCATGGCGGATGTCACCGACGCGGACCTTCCGCCCAGGCCACATCTTCCCCGGGAAATGGACTGGAGCGAAGCCGCTGCCATGGGTGCCTTCGAGGACGACTCCCTGTCCCTCGAAGACGTTCTGGCGGATCAGGAGGCACCCAAGCCCGGGATCGACCGTGGACCCTTCGGCGCGCCGGTCATCTCCCTGCCCGCCGACGCCAAGCCCATGGAGATCCGCTCGGCCTTCGCCGATGGGCTCAAGGATCGCGTCCTGCTGACCTGGCGCGAGACCAAGGCCTGGGCCACGCCGGGCAACTCCGCCTGGCTGAAGGCATCGAACATCCGGGGCTACGGGGTCAAGCTCGCGGAGAATGGCGACCTGGCCGTGCCCCTGAAGGACGCGCGCGGTCGGTTGCGGGACGTCCTCCTGATCGATCAGGAGGGCAATCCGAAGCCTGTGACCGGTGACCCGGACGGCCCGCCCCTGCGCCATGTCCTCGATCCGGAGCGGCGCCTGGGCAAGGACACCCTGATTGTGGCCACCGACTACGCCTCGGCCGCCGCGATCCACCGGGCCACCCGCCTGCCGGTGATCCTGGCGAGTGATTCGAACCGCTGGGCGGAGGTTGCCGAGGAGCTTCGGGAACGCTATCCGGACGAACGCCTGGTCGTCGCCCTGGATGCCGACACCGGCCCACAAGCGGAGGACCTGGCGCGCCGCCTTCGCGCCTCCGTCGTCCGCCCGGACTTGTCTCCCGGACAAACGCCCACCCCGCTCCGGGGGCTCCAGGGCCGGACCGTTGATCCGACGGAAGCCGCCGCCATGGGGGCTTTCGAGGACCACGCCCTCGACATCGAGGACGCCCGGAGCAGCCTCGAAGGACTCAATCCCGTGACGGGCACGCCGCTCCGCACCTTCGGCGACATGGCGGCTGCGGGCATGGTGGAGCGGATCCGCGCGGACCTGGCGCCGGAGACCGACGACCGCGCCCTGATGGCCTGGAATGAGGCCAGACCGCTGGAGAAGGACGACAAGCACTTCTGGCTGGAAGGCCTCGATCGGGCGGCCCGCCGGGATCTCCGCATGGACAAGGGGAACCTGATCGTCCCCCTGCGGGACATGGGGAACCGCCTCTGGGCCGTCCAGGTCGTCAGTACCACCGGAGAGACCACCACCCACGGCCAGAGCGACCAACCGGGCATCCACCATGTTGTCGGCGACCGCGCGGCATTGAGGAAAGGACCGGTGATCATAACAGCCGACCCCGTCTCGGCCCGGGTGCTTCATCAGATGACAGGGCGGCCCATCATCGTGGCGACGGCAAATGAGACCCTGAAGAGCGTCGCGGAAGCTTTCAGGCGCCGCGACAAGAACCGGACCATCGTTATCGTGGCCACCGACAGGCACATGGCCAAGCGGAACGAAAGCCTGATCCTCGCGGAGGCCGCGGCCAAGGCTGTTGGAGGGACACTACTGCGCCCCCCCCTGGACGAGGACGCCCGGGCGAAGGGGTTCACGTCCTTCGGCGACCTGGCCACTGCGGGCAGGCATCCGGTTATTGGTAAGGCGCTCAAGGAAGCGAAATTGACCATCCCACGACCACGTGGTCTCACACCAGAGTAGCCTCCGCCCGCTCCACTGGACAGGGAGTGCGTTCGGCCCGGATCATCTATCCGGTAGACAGGAACCGCCCAGATCGGTCCCCATTGTCCATCCGGGCGCAGAATTTCCTCCCGAACGGTATACGGGCGCCCAGAGGTGACCGTCGAATGAAAACCGATATCAGCGCCATACCGACCGGTCCTGCGGATGGTGGGCAGTACCTCTGCGGTGACCCATTTCTTGAACCGCTTCGCCTGCGGCTTCCGGCTAGAGAAAGTCAAGGAGTAGAGACCGGACTCGTTGATGATAGTGATCTCCTGAACCCTAGCGTCGGCGATACCCTTCATATTGCGAAGGGTATACTTCTCGTCGTCGTCCAGTCGTGACGCCGCACGAGACGGGTTGGCGATCTCCAGGGCAGAGCACACATCGACCAGAACGAACCAGGGCTCTCCGTCCCGGCTCACTACTCGGAAGTCGGACCCCTCGAAAGCAAAAGGCGTCACATCGTTCATGACTGGGTTCCTCATGGTGGAAGCTAAAGATGATTGTCGCCCCACCATGAAACCTGGTCAACCCGACCCTGCACTTACCCCTGGCCTTCAACCCGTTGACGACTGTGGCGGAAATGGAGGTACAGAAGTCCGAGTGGCGCGATGAAGACGGCCCCGGACCAGCAGATGCTCATAGTGATTACCTTCACCATGAGCATCTGCACGGATTTAAGCCACCGAATGTCTTCGCGAAAAGCGCCTTCATAGCACCCCTCAAAATCGCTTCATTGGTTGGACACCGGGCATATCTCCACCCGTCGTTCATCGAAAAGCCGTCGCACGGTCCCTGCCCTTTTATCCCGTTGAGCGTGCATAGCACGCGAATAAGGATGCCGTCCAGCCATGGACGGCGCTCGGTACCGGTACCGAGCATATCCTGCCACCCTTACGACAGGGAAAGTCCCGGAAAGAAACGGAAACACCCGGAATCTCACGGAAAGAAGCGGAAAGTCCCGGAATCACGCGGAATGCGGTAATTTGGCACCACAACCTCTGTAAATTGACTGAGTTTCATCGCATTCAACACAATCCACACCACTTCCTTACTTCTTGATCCGCCACACCCGACGGCGTACATCTTGATCTGCCCATTTTTTTCATGGAGAGACCCGATGAATGCCGTGATCCCCTTTGAATTCGATACCTTACCCGTCCGAGGCATCAACATCGACGGAGAGCCCTGGTTCGTCCTGGCCGATGTCTGCGCCGCGCTGGAGATCGTCAATTCCCGTGACGCGGCAAAGCGTCTGGATGAAGACGAGAAGGGTGTCGCTTTAACCGACACCCCCTCGGGCAACCAGGAGATGAACATCATCAACGAGTCCGGCCTCTACACACTTGTCCTGCGGTGCCGGGGAGCGACCACCCCTGGAACCCTTCCCTACCGCTTCCGCAAATGGGTCACCGCCGAGGTCCTGCCCACTATCCGCAAGACCGGCGGCTATGGGACCGAGGCTGTTCTCGACATCACCGCCTTCCCCACCAACGAGGTCATCGACCTTTTAAGGCAGCAGATTGAACTGCAATCGGAGTTGATCGAAAGCCTCCGCAAAAAGCAGAAGCACGCGAGACGCGATGAGTTCATCAAGACCGCCCGTGTTCTGTTCCATCGCACCAGTCTTTCAGACAAAGAAATCGCGGACGCCTTCACCGACTTCCTCGGTGACGAAATGCCCGAATGGGTGGCTTACCAGAGGAGAAAGTTCGACGAGGAAACCGCCACCAGGAATTAGGACCGGACTACCGCACCTGAAAATTATGGAATAGGTGCAAAGCACCCCATAAGTTTCACGACCCTACCCGCCCGACACCGCCCGGGGGGATCGGCTTCACACATCCCACCTTGGACTTGGACACACCTGCATGCTGGTCGCCCTGTACGCCCGCCATTCCACCGACAAGCAACAGGGGTCCGCCGAAGACCAGATCAACCGATGCGCGGCCTTCTGTCGGCAACAGGGGTACAGGGTCGTCGAGGCCTATCGGGACGAGGCTCTGTCCGGTGCCCATATGCTGAACCGGCCGGGCATCCAGGCCCTCCTCACGGCCGCCATCGATGGCGACTTCGAGCGGGTGATCACCGAGGATCTGTCCCGCATTTCCCGCGACCAAGCCGATACCGCGACATTTTTCAAGAAGCTGACCTTCATTGGGGTTGGCATCGAAACGGTATCCGAAGGTATCATTGGAGAACTCCACATCGGGCTGAAGAGTACGATGAACGCGCTCTATCTGAAGGACCTCGCCGATAAGACCAGGCGCGGGCAGATCGCCGCGGTGCTGCGCGGCTCGATCCCCGGGGGCGTCACCTATGGCTACGACATCGTCCGGCGCTTCGATGAGAACGGAGAGCCCATCCGGGGCGCCCGGAGCATCAACGAAGCAGAGGCCGACGTCGTCAAGGGGATCTTCAGCGACTACCTGGCGGGCGTCAGCCTCAAGAAGATCGTCGAGAACCTGAACAGCCTGGGTCTTCCCTCCCCGACCGGCGGCAAGTGGGGTCCCACCACCTTGATCGGCTCCGCCGCGCGCGAAACCGGCCTCCTGCGCCAAACCATGTACATGGGCGTCATCACCTTCAACAAGATGGAATTCCGCAAGCACCCGGAGACGGGAAAGCGCCTGTCCATCCTTCGGCGCCGAACCGAGTGGATCCAGGCCCCGGCGCCAGAGCTGGCCATCCTCGACGAGAGGACCTTCAAGGCCGTCCAGGAGATGATCATCGAGCGGTCGAGCAAGCGGAGTGAGCTCATTCTCCAGCGCCAGCGGGAAAGCGACGCCGAAAAGACCGCCCGCGAAGCGGAGCGCGTCAATCGCTGGAAGCGGGACCAGGCCCGGCCGAGGAAGACCATCCACACGGTTCTTTCAGGCAAACTCCGGTGCGCCAAACATGGCCATGGAATTACAGCGGCGCGGGAACGCAGCTACGCCTGTCCGGAACCGGGGTGTGACCTTCGCCAGATCGCCCGTGACGATCTCCTGGACCAGGCCATGAAGGCCCTGGGCAAGCTCACAGGCGCGGCGATTTCGCGCCACTATGAGACCGACGAGATCCGGCGACGGCGGGAGGCGTTCACCGAGGAGATCGAGGCCCTCGCACCCCAAATCGAGGCCCTTCGGGAAAAGGTGATGACTGTCCTGGATGCCATCGGTTCGGCGGCCCGCACGGAAACCATCCGAGGCTTCCTCGATGCCCAGGAAGAAGAGATCCGGAAGCTGCGCTGGGAACAGATCAAACTGGAGCGGCGCCGGGATGCCCTTCAGCCGAAGCCCGGGATGATCAAGGCGGTGCTCCGGATCTACACGCAGGCTCTCGCCCAGCTCCGCGCCGATCCGGAAGACCGTCCCGCCACCCTCATCCTGCGCCGAACGATAGAGCGGTTCGACGTGGCCGGAGAGAGGGAGGAACCCGTGGTCTCGGTCCACTTCAACATCCCCGGCGTTATGGGGCTGTTGGATGAACTGGATCGATAGGGCATGGAAGCAGCGGATCCAGGCGGGTCTCCATCACAGTCCCATTCCCCGCTCCATGACCCGCCGCTTCCCGCTATTGTCCACCACCAGGGTCCGGTGCGCGATGGCCATGGCGTCGGCCAGATGCGCCATGCCGCGGCGCTTCGGAAGATATCGACTGCGATCAGTTATTTAGGCGTCGAATAGCCCGAAGTTCAGTGACTTTCGTGACGCTACGAATTTCATATTGTGTGACGTCACGAAATCATGATATTGTGACGTCACGTTTTAATGGTTCCGTGGTGTCGCGAAAGGAGCTTTCCATGATCAAGAAAGGCCGTCCTCCCCTGAATACGGAGGCCATGACCGACGCGGAACGAGCTGCACGCGCCCGGGCGAAAAAGCGTGTTGAGGCCGAACAAATGGCCAGAGAGGCGGCGGCCGGTCGTGCTCTTACCGCACATCTTCGACGGTTACGGACGGCCTCTGATCGGGGAGATATGGTGTTGATAGGCAAGATCGTGGCCACGATGGAAGCCGCGGCGGAAGGACTCAATCCATGACCCTGTAACCCCGCTCCCGGGCCTCGGCCATGAAGAGCCGTTCGCTGTTTCCGGTTAAGGTGGTTTCGATAGCGAAGGTCCTTCCGCAGCGAAGGTCCTTCCGCGCTGTACCGCGAGGCGTCCGGCCTGACCCACCACGCGACGGTCGTTCCGCGCCTCCGGCGCGATCCGGAACGCGATGTTATCCGGATTGACAACCTTGATGCGCCCCGACATAGCGGCGCGCCACCGTTGATTTTCCCGCGCCATTCGGTCCAGCGAAGACCCAAAGCTGTGGAGTGGTCACAGAATGCGGATGACCTCGTCATCCTCCCCGACGACACGCACCAACTCCCGGCGTCCGTCCGGATGTTCCTTGATCAGAAGGCCTTCGGGTGTGCCTTCCTCGGCGTAGTAGATGGGGAACCCCGCGTCCAGGTGCTCCTGGGCAGCGGCGCCGTCGTCATGGCGCGCCGCGTTCATCAGGTCGCGCCACAGGGCGTCGTTGGGATCTTCTTGTCTGGAGGATTTGAGCGCTTCCATATTCACTCCCTCAAAAGACGGCTACCACCGGCTGATACCTCGAAAAACGGCCCAGGGCCGACAAAGAGCATACAACCATCACCGATGTATTCCCGCCCTCCCCGAAGAGGACCAATCACATTGACCCTGATATTGAGCTCCTGAAAGCTCTCAATCAACCAAGCCGCCATCGGCGGTGGGGTGTCAGGTGTTAAGCAGGAAAGCATGACGCCTACCTGGTCGGGAGCATCAGGCGCTATCGACACCTCCGTCACGACGATCCCAGCTCGCTTTATCGCGTCCACGACGCTTGTTGAAAACAAAATGGCGCTTGGCGTCAGGTACCAACCGACGACCAGGGAATTGACGGTCCCTCGACGAGTAGAAAATGCCGTTGAAAGGGCTCGCACCTGATCCTCATCGAGATATTCAAACACTGTCCCACTTTGCCCCGCATGTCTGAGCAACTGTTCTTGGGACACACGCAGCCTTTTGTTCACATCATCATAAGCCATGAAACTGGCATACAGAAAAGCACCAACACAAAGGAGAAGCAGAAAAGTCTTCCTTCGTTCTTTCGGAAACCGGGAATCAAGCCAATTCACCAGCTTTCGCGGCAAAAGCAGGCCAAGGAACTGTTCGATCACGAGAACGCCTCCCGTAACCAGAAGGAACCAGTTCGTGAAAACAACCGCCCCGAATTCCCAGAGACGCGCGAAATATGAGGGTTCGATGTCCATCGTGAAGCCGCTAGACGCCTATCGGTCTTGGTTAAACCTGAAAGTCTCGATGATCTAGGGTTCACAATAGGACGGAGCGCTGGGCAGCATGTCTCAGTCATTTCGGACCGCCCGCCAGGAACACCAGATCTCCCACCAACATAACCCGAACGACTTGGTCAAGGACAGGGGCATCCAACTCCAGGAAGCCATGGTGGTCGCCGAGCATGGCGTAACACGGGGGATCCGTCATACCCACGATATGCGGCACGCCCTGATCCTGTTGAGGAAGAATATCCGTGACGCACCATTGCGTCCGATCATCCGAAGAGGTCGGAGCCAACCGTTCCGCCAGGAATTTGTCACCCACGAACAGGATGGTCTCCATCTCCCTGTCCCGGCTCATTACAGAGGCCGGTAGGCGCACGATCATCCGGTCGCCTTCGATCTTATCGATATAAGCGAAGATCGCAGTGTCCTCGGTAATCGGATCGGCTCCGGCCAGAGGAGTCCCCAACACAACCGCCAGCGCTGCGGCTCCAACGACACTTTTCATCATCGTCGCTCTCCACTCCTTGATTTGTTGATGGATCATCGGCACGACCTAGCCCGAGGCACTTGGGCATAAGCCCCACCACTGTACCGGGGCCAGTCCCGGGCACAGCCGCGCCGCACCAGGTCCTCGGCTAGGTCCCGCTCCCCGACGAAGCACCGGGCCACGGTCCGGCCATACCGATCCGTGTCAACGACACGACAGGCGACAGGACCATCCCCGAGGAGGGCGCGGAGCACCTCCCGGGCGGCGGGACCTTCCCTGGTCGAAAGCTCCGGAGCGTCGACGCCCCAGATGCGGATCCGCGTGGCGACACCCTGGATGCGGAAGGTGTCTCCGTCGGAAACCCGGCCCGGGAGACCAGCGAGGATATCCCCAGGCGCCGGAGAGGCTGGATCCGAAGCACTCAAACCGAGGGACGCAACCCCGGCAACGAACCAGGTCAGGAGATCCATCATGCCCGCTCTCCCCCATTTTTGGATTGTGCAATCCAATCCCCGGAATGGGGCAAATTTGCCCCATTTACCCCAATCGTCACTTCAAGTAGACCGGCCCACTTGAACAGATCCATGGCTTGAGGATCGTCCTCGCCGTTCTCCCACCGTCGAAAGGTCCGGAGATGAACACCGAGGCGCTCCGCCATGGTCACTTGCGTGAGCTTGAGTTCCTTCCGGCGCCGCTGGAGGATACCCAAAGTGCTGAGATAGGAGTGTTTCCAATCCATTTTTTAGTCGCGATCCGAAGTCGTAGACCGGAGGAATGTCCCAAAAAAACCCGCAAAGGCGCCAAGCTGAAACATATTGACGCCGTCCACACCCAACTGCCGGGCAATACCGAGAATAGTATCCCCGAAAAAGAGGCCTACAAACCAGCCAGTAAGGCCGCCAAACAATGTTCCAAGAGGTAAAAGAAGAAAAACACCCGCCGCGACCAGGATGACGTTACCGATAGTTTTCGCGAACACATTCATTGAGATCGCTCCTTTCAGGAAAATAACTGAGACTGAGGAACCAAAGTTTTCACCGCCCCCGGGGCACGGACAAGCCCGCGATCCTTGTGATTCTGTCGGCCTGACCGCCACGACCGAGAGCCGTGAGGATCTCCGCCAAGTCCCGCGCAAGCTCCGGTTCGTCCGATAGGTTCAAGGCCCTCAACTGCTCACAGGCTTCGGCCAGAGGCAGGGCAAGACGGCGAACCTCGCGCAAGCGGTGCGCCACGTTGTCAGCGCTCCGGGCCACCCAAGTCCGCCCCAGAGGCGTGTCCTTCAAAGCCCAACCGTGTTCGGGCTTCTCCAGCTTAGCCAGCCGGTCGGCGCCCCGTTCCGTCCCTGCGTAGCCGAGGATCTGCCCCCTGTGAAACACAGGATGCGTGGTCTCTTTCCGGCGCGTCGGAAAGAGCCATTCCTCGAATGCGTCTCCATCGAGTTCCAGGACGGCGAAACCGTCCCGGACCGGTCCCCGGGAATACAGGGCCACATCCTGCCGCTCTGGCTCCAGATAGATCCCGACCACGCGGAAGGTAGCGTTCGCTTTAATCCAAGCGGCCTCGGCTTTGATGACTTCCGGCTCCAGGTTCTGGCCGACACGCGCGGGCCGTCGCACTTTCGGAGCCGTTTCAGGAAGGCTGTGCGAGTAGAAACTCGTGACATGGACCCCATCCGGGAGAGCCAGATTGAGAGACCATCCCGCTCCGCCGCACTCCGATCTGGCGGGGCGATAGTCGACCTCCAACGTCAACGCCTGGCGATCCTGCGCGAGAGCAGCCAAGCCGTTCGTGAGGGCCACGGGTTCCGACCTGAAGCCCAGAACCAGACGGTGGCTTCTCTGACCGAGGACCGGACGGGGAATGGTTGAACTGATCATGTCAAAACCTCCAATCCAAGAATGTCAGCAAGCCAAATTGGCCTTCTTGATCAACACCAATAATATACCTGACACCTATTTTAGGCGCAAGATAAAAGGGCGTTGCGTCTAATAAAATCTTGCGGCATATTCCGCCTATGGGAAAACCACCAACATCAGAATGGGGGCTCCGCGCACACAACGCGGGACTAGACCAAAAGACATTGGCTCGACTGGCTGGAGCGGATCCAAATTCTGTATCCCGAGGGCTGAGAGGAAAGTGGTCAAGCGGAGTGCCTGGACACCTGCGCGCCCTGATCCTGGCATGGGAAATTATGACGCCTACGCAACGGGAAGAGTGGCTCTCAACAGCTCTGGAAGACTGAGCATTCAGGGCCACCACATTGCAGAAGGGCGCTTCCCGTCCATTCCCCCCGTCGTATTTCACCTCTTCAATCATGACACCCTCCAAAGTCGGCATCACAGAGGGCATCACATTCCGCATCGAAGACCCAGTCGGACTGGGCCTCAGCGAAGGCAATGAGTTGATCCCAGGTGATGTCCTTGTGGAAGCTCCCGCCCGTCCGCCCCTCCATCTCGGCCCACCACCGGGCACGATCAGGGTAATATCTGGCCAAGAAGGCCCGGGCCTTCTCACTCTTCAGGAAGCAGCCATCACAGTTGCCCAGAGGGGTCTTTCCGCTGACCGTCGGCAGGTTCAGGTCAAAGGGCTGGCCCGCCCACCAGGTCGCCACATGGCGCCGGGTAACACCGGCCTCGAACAGTGGAAAAGTACAGGTCCATCGCTCCTTGGATTTCTGAGCACGGCGCGAGATCACCCGGGATTTTTCGTCCGCGCGAAAGCCGATAGCCGAGGTCCAGCGCGGGTATCCGGCCCAGAGCATCCACTTTTTGGAAGGACGTACCTTCAGCTCTTGAGTGCAGAAGCGGGCCACCCTGTTGGGTAGGAAACCCCTTAGGTCTCTCAGAGCTTCGAACGGTTCCCCATGGGTGGAGGCCGGACGGTTGGTTCCTGGCCCAACGACACAAAACCCGTCCTCCCTGTCGAATTCGACCCAGGTGATCGGAACATTCCAGCGATCGGCGCATTCCTCAACAAAAGCGAGGGTCTCGGGCATCTCCCGCCCGGTGTTCTGGAACAGGACATGGGCATCGGCGGGAAGTTGCCCCTCGTGCGCGTCGAGAATGTGCCAGAGCATATATCCACTGGTCCGACCTCCGGAAAACTGGATGGCGACCGGTCCATCAGGGAGCCTGTAGGCTTTTGACGACAGGGGATAGATGAAGGTCATACCGCCCCTCCCCCGACCAGAACCCGCAGGCTATGCCCCACGGTCTCCCCGAGGTTTCCGCGCGCGAGCATGGACCGGAGATAGCCAGCTCGTCGCTTCACCCCCTGTCGTTCAAAACTGACCACCGCCGCGGCCAAGGCCGGAAGTCCATGGCGGGCGAGGCCCTCGCCCCAGATACCCCCTGGCAAGCCAATTTCATGGGCCAGATGGGACACGGCCCGGACCACCTGGGTGAGCGCCCGGGGCGGTGGATCGCCGCACAGAAGGGCATCGAGGTCTTCCCCTCGGAGCCGCTCCTGAAGGCGGGGGGAGGCGGCCAGCATCAGGGCCAGCAAATCGCGGTCCCGCCTCTCGCCCTGTACAGAAGCTTTCAGCTTAGGATTTCCTGTATGGGATTCCAGGTGGAAGGATCTGTCCCCCTGGGGGGACTCATCTGTCCTCCTCCCGTCGTCCTCCACCAGGAGGTCCTCGGCGCGGCGCCGGGTCTCCCGGAGCTCTTCCTCGGCGAAGATCACCGCCTCGCGGAGGTCATGCAGACGCGCCGCCACGGGCGCCAGGTCGATCCCGGCCTGGTGGGCGCGGCGGTTGGCGGCGTTGTAACGCCGGATGATCCAGTGATTGTCTTCGAGAAGGGTAAGGAGGCGGCGAACGGCCCGCTCGGTCACACCGAGCATGACGGCCAATCGGGCATTGCCCGGCTTCACCAGGAGCGAGCCCCTTTTCCACCTGTCGTCCCCATAGACATGCTCACACAGCAGGGCAAGCAAATGGACCGCCGCAGGGGACAGGGCGGGCTGCAGAACCTTAACGCCCTTCAGGACCAGGCCGGTCACGGATGCGGTCGTTACCCCATGGGCCGTTGCTCCCTTCGCCCGCCGTTCAAGGTCGGGGAACGTATCGGAGCGCCTTGCGCGCCCGGATCGACATCTCTTTGAGTTCATACATCTTTTCGGCCTTCCCGCGCCGGGCACCTTTGACTTGACAATAGGGTGCCGTCGCGTAGAATGAGCTCAGCATTAGCCAATGCATGAGCGTGTTCCACGCTTGAGACCCCGTAGTTAGCGCTACGGGGTTTCGTTTATTTTGGGGCTAGGAAGTTGTGCCGCCTCCTCTCTGTGAGGCGCGGTCCCTTATTTTCCACTTGCGGGTGAATCCCGCTTTCCTGTATATAATGTGAATCATACAGGAAAGCGGGGAAGTGGTTGCGGGGAGAGGATTTGAACCTCTGACCTTCAGGTTATGAGACTAACGATTATACGCTAGCTAACATGCTGATGTTTATACATTTTATGCGCCATTTCAATAAGTTATCAATATTTGTTCTTTATCTCCTCTTGCCTTACGATAGCAGGAAATCTATGATTTTGGCAAAACGGTGTTGACTTTCGTGTTGACTATTTTGTCGGGAGATCATGGTTATGGGCAAACGCGTTGCGGCGGAGAGGATCGAGATATCCAACCGGTCATTGAACAAGATCAGGCCGAGCGAGAAACCGCGCATCATCTGGGACAGCAAATTGACCGGGTTTGGCGTCAAGGTGATGCCGAGCGGTGCCATGTCGTTTTTGGTCAACTATCGAGCCGATGGCGGCGGGAGAAAAGCTCCCAACCGACGCATGGTGATCGGACGGCAGGGGACAATATCACCGACCAAAGCGCGGCAAAAGGCCCAGGAAATTCTCGGTGCCGCAGCCGGAGGGAAAGACCCGTCGAGCGCGCGTCAGGAACGCCGCGCCATACTGAGCGTGGGCGATATTTTTGAAAACTACATGGCCGCCAACCCGAACCGCAAGCCGCGCACCGATGAGCTCTATCGTTATGAGATGGATCGTTATCTGGGCGATTGGCAGAATAAGCCGATCAATGCGATCTCTCGCAGCGATATCCAAGACCGTTTCAATTTGATTTCTCGCCAGCATGGCCCCACCCCGGCAAACCGGATCATGTCCCTGCTCCGATCCGTCTACCGCAGCCCCTGCGCCGAAGATGAAACGCTTCGCAACCCGGTGGAGGTCTGGCAGGCCGGTGGCGGGCGCTTCAACAAAAAGCCCCGGCGCAAAATCGACACCCCGGCGGACATCCTGCCAAAATGGCAAAAGGGATTCGATGCTGTTCAAAACGACGTCATCCGCGACGCCATTTCCGCTGGGCTGTACACGGGAATGCGCTTGCGAGAGGTCCTTTGGCTAAAATGGTCCGACATCAGCGACAGCGAATTGATCGTCGAGGAAACCAAAACCGGGGAACCGCTCCGTCTGCCGATCACCCGGCAACTGGCCGATGTTTTTGAACGGCGCAAAAAGGACAACGAGACCGACTGGGTGTTTCCGAACAGCGACACCAAATCCGGCCACCATGACGACATTCACCACATCTACCCGACCATCACCAAAGCGGCGGGCACAAAATTCTGGTTCCACGCCCTGCGCAACAATTTCATCACCATCGCCGAGCGCGACATCGGCCTCGCCACCAGCCTGACCAAACGCCTGGTCAACCATGCCCGCCCGCAAGACGTGACCGAGGGGTATGCTGCGGACTGGACGTTCGAACAACTGCTGCGCGCCGCCCAATCGGTTGCGGATAGGATTGATGCGTTGATTCAAAACTACCCGCAGTGATGCATGAACGGTTTCGGATGTATACTGGATTGCGGCCTTGCTTCCGACTGCAATTGCTCAGGGGCTGCAACTCTTCTCTGTTCAGTGACGGGGGGCCATTTTCATCGGAATGCGCATAGTAGAATGCATTTATCACCATATGGTGATCGGCGAACAAGTATATAAAAACATCAAATATTCACACTTTGATGGATTTTTTTGCAGTTGAATATACTTTTTAGTCGTGGTATATCAATTTACGGAAAATTCACCAATATCGTGAATTAATGCATATTGAGTATACCTATATGGAAATGAGTGCGTCATCATCCGGAAAAGTCAGGCTGGCTGCCGTTATCAAGGCGGCTGGCGACGTGGTGCAGACAGACGACGTTATTCAGGCACTAGGGCTCTCGCGGACACAAGCATCAAAACAGCTTTCACGTTGGGCCAGCCAGGGTTGGCTGCGTCGCGTTGGAAAAGGGACATACTTTCCCGTCCAGCTAACGCTTCTCGATGCTGAACAGGTGGTCGAAGATCCCTGGGTTCTTGTGCCTCCTCTGTTCGACCCATCGTACATCGGCGGTCGAACTGCCGCAGAATACTGGGATCTTACCGAGCAAATTTTTAGAGATTTAGTGGTCTTCACGGCACAGACCGTGCGGAAACATGAAGTTGAGCAGCAAAATACAATCTACGTTTTGAAGCATGTCGCCGAGGACATGATTTTCGGCACCAAAACTGTATGGCGGGGACAGACAAAAATTTCTGTTTCCGACATCCATCGGACGATCATTGATATTGTCGCTGATCCCGCTCTTGGCGGCGGCATTCAACATGTCGCCGACTGCTTGGAACAATATCTTCGAAATTCAGAATCTGATCTGGCCAAACTAATCAGTTATGCGGAACGGCTTGGAAACGGCGCGGTGTTTAAGCGGCTTGGCTTTCTGGCCGAGCGAGCATCGCTGGGGAGCAAATTAGCCGACATGTGCAGAGGTCATTTAACTAAGGGCAACGCAAAACTCGACCCAGCATACGAATGTCCTAGGCTGGTAACTCGTTGGCGCTTGTGGGTGCCAGAAAGCTGGTATGGAGCAAGCGCATGATTGGCAAACGTGAAATCCTGGATATTGCTGCAACAACCAGCCTGAACCCGCATGTCGTTGAGAAAGACTATGTTCTTGGCTGGGCACTGGCTGGCATATTCGCACATCCGGAACTTTCACCTAGCTGGGTGTTCAAGGGAGGCACATGCCTTAAAAAGTGCTTTTTTGAGACCTACCGATTTTCCGAAGACCTCGATTTCACGCTCATGGATGCGAGTCACCTAGATGGCACATTTCTCAGTCGCGTATTCGCCGATGTGTCTGAATGGGTTTATGAACACACGGGGCTTGAACTACCAACGGACAAACAGGATTTTGATGTCTTCACCAATCCACGGGGAAGCATCAGCTGTCAGGGGAAGCTGAGCTACCGGGGACCGGTATCGCCAAGTTCAGGCCCGCTCCCTCGCATCAAGCTGGATTTAACGGCGGATGAAAAATTGGTCATGGCACCAGTCCGCATCCCCATTTTTCATCCCTATAGTGACGCGCCCGAGGAAGGTATCGAAGTTTTAGGCTCTATTCATAAATCGCATTGATGCGGACGATCATGCCCCCATCGCGGCGCGCAGGCAGTAGCGGGGGGTTGGATTGGAGTGCAGGGCGATGAGATGGAACCACTTGAGATACGATCCCAGATAGCGGGTAGC
>JAIOYK010000046.1 GCA_021741145.1 Rhodospirillum sp.
CAAATTCATGCCGGATACAGATCCGTGACCGGAACCGCCAGGCTCAAGGGGCAAGCCCCGCTGGACGCGATCCGCGATCTCATCCAGGGCAATTTCGCACTCCCTTGAGGCGCCTTGCGCCAACCCGGTGAGCAATTACCCGGCAATGCCCCAGGAGATTGGTCCATGGTCCCGCTGTTTTCGCTAAAGCGGCACCCTCTCGCGTCACAGGGGTCCTGGTCGACCTCAATCACGGACCACGCGCAGGTGATAGTAAGGCACCAAGGTGCCTCCGAAACTCAACTTGAAATGGCCCCGCAACGGACTGTTGACCCCTTCCAGGTCCAATTCCACCACACCATCCTTCGCCAGGGCCCGCATGGCGTCCCATAGGACCGCCGTTCCCGTGTGTCCTCCCCGGCTCGCCGCGTCGGCGGCCCCATAAATGTAATAGGCTCGCTTTGAATCCACGCCAAAAAAGGCGGCGCTCCCAGGGTGCCCGTCCGCCAGACGGGAGATGAACAAGCGGCCCCGTCCCGTTTCAAGCAGGCTCGTCATCTGCCGCCGCAAATCCCGTTGGATATCCGCGGGAGGGGGGCTGCCCTGACGCATGAACGTCTCGAGGTACAAGGCCTCGAAAAGGGCGATATCCGTTGTTGACTCGGTTGTCACTCCCTTAAGGCGGGCCTTTCTCAACTCCTGCCGACGTGACTTGCCCATCTCTTGGTAAGCTCTTCCCCTGTCGGCGGACCTGTCATCTTGCAAACCATCCAATCGAATCAAACTCGTGTAACGGACGTCGGCGATAAACCGTCCGCTTTTCTCTCCATAACGGTGCCAAATAAATGGCCGAATATCCGTCACATTCGGTGATAAAGATAAGTATATATTATGGTAAGTCTGCTCCAAAAAACTTGCGCCAACACAGGAAATACGAAACTCCTCATCTCTCTTCTGCACCAAGTTCTGCTTTTTATCATGTTGGAGAAACATTATTCCCGTATAGACAACGGAACCATGCGGAACGACGTGCTGTCCATCGTCGGAGAGCATGAGTCCAAGCAGTGCTTTTGGCTGATTGGCCTTCGATATCAGATACCCTCTGGGGTTGGCCGATAAGGCAGACAGCACATGAGAGTTCTGGAAGATGGTTCCTTGAGGAGAGTGCTCAACCCACTCATCCCACACGGAGTCCAAGGGAACCTCCTCGACCCGATAGGCCGATAGGTCCATGTAATTTCCTTTGTAAAAGGTCTGATCCATTTTCGCCGCTTTTCCGGTGACCCATCCAACCCAGCTTAACGCGCTCGGCGTTTATATTCCGTAACCCTGCCTTCGCCATGGCAACGGGAGGGAAGGCTGATCCAGATAAGGCTTGCCCCCTTGTTTGGACTGGAGGTTAAACTGTGCCCCTTTCCAAGGAGGGGAGAAAACGGGGACAGGGAGAATGGGGCGCCACTCACACTTTGCCCTCCCCTGCTGAACGTGGTCGAGGAAAGCTCCTTCCCATGACAAAAGTGTATATCGGTGGCATTTATCGGTCCGGCACGACCTTCGTGCAGAAATTCCTTGATGCCCAACCGACAGCTCATGTTTTCTACCAAAGCCTTGGCCCTTTGCTTCAGTTGGTTGATCGGCAATTCCAGGCGCGGCGGACGGCGGGGAAACCCACGGCACCCATGACTTTCGAAGACATGTCCGCGGACCCTGACCTGTCCCGAGCGCTTGATCTGGTCCATGTGACGGCGGATGACGCGCGCCGGCTTGTCGAGACCGCCCGTCACGCGCCCGCCATCGCCGACGACTATCCCGCCAGACGTTTCGCCGACATTTTGGCCGCCTCTCTCCAATCCGGAACAGCGCGTGCCGCGGTCGCCTCTTATTTCTCCACCGGACGGTTGTTCCATGACGCGGTGGAGAGTGCGGTGATTGGCTTCAAGGAAATTTTCGCGGACCCCTATCTCATCGCCCTACTGGACGCGTTTACCGACCTGAAGGTCATTCATTTACTGCGTGATCCCAGGGCGGTTCTCGCGTCACGAAACCATCGGGATATCCAGCGGGCGGCTTCACCGCTCTGTCATCCACTGGCCATGGTCGCGTCCACGTGGACGAATTCGGCGAGCTATGCCGAAGAGGCCGCACGGCGTTATCCGGATCGCGTTCTGCGTTTGCGATTCGAGGACCTGATGGCCGATAAAGTCGTGACCATGGAACGGATCCTCCGTTTGCTCGACCTTCCGCTGGCGGATGGGGTTTTCGATGAGGGAAAATTCACCACGGCCAGGGGCGCCGCTTGGCGGGCCAACAGCAGCTTCGCTGACGGACCTGGGCAATCAAGTCAGCGATGGACGACGCTGCTCCCCCCTGAAGCCGTTGGAGCCATGGAACATCTTTGTCGGTCCCGGATGGTGGCGGAGGGATACGCGCCCCGGTATTCGGTCGAGGACGCGGCCCGCTTGTTCGCCGCCTATGGGGATCCCATTGAGACCCTGAAGCCCTGGACGAAGCCTTACGCCCTCGCGCCGGATCGCGGGGTGGGAGCCTGCCTTCGGGGCCAGGATGTTAAATCGGAGTGATCAGACCGTGTCGTGCGAGTTCGCTCGCCAGGGAGGCCACGGTGCCCATGGGCATGTCAAGGCGCTCGGCGATGGCCAACAAGTCATGCCGGCCATCGCAATGAAAATAGACATCCATTAAGTCATGGGACAGGTTGTGCCCCGCCGTGTGGCTTATGGTTGGCTTCAGTCCACGCGGGTCCAGGCGGGGTTCTCCGGGCACCGTCGCCAGCCACCGCTCATTTGCTTCCAGCGTCGCGATACAGTCGGCCAGGGCCGAGAAACCGCCAGCCAACCCCGAAGGGGTGATCAGACTCAGGTCGTCCAGGGAGGAATGGTATTCGGGATAGGTCGTATATTTCGACCGCATGACCGAAACCACGGGCAAGTCCACTAGGGGACTACAGTACATTCGCTCGTCGCTGCCTCGGGTTCGGAAGGAGTATTCGGTGAAATCGGGCGCGCGGTGGCGTAACACTTGGCGACCAACCCGATCAGCCAGGGTCTTTCCCAGGCGGGAGGGAAGAAAGCCATGGGCGCGATCATCGCCCACGCAGGTGATGACGAAGCCGGCATCGACCTTTGCCTTCAGGTGGTCCATATGACGCGACAGGTACACGGCCGCGCCCAGGGTTTCAGGGCCGAAGACGAAGCGATAGGTGTAGCGTCGGCGGGGCAGCGTGGTCAGCCATCGGGCGAGCGCCGTGGCGACCACGGGGCCGGACAGTTCATTGTTTCCCATGTCCGGATGGCAGACATAGGTGGTGAGAAAAATCTCCCGATCACTGTCGCCGGGCAGAATCAACTCGGCGTAGCTCAGACCCCCGGGCTTCAGATCGCTGTCAATACGGACCCGGAAGGGGCCGGGACCCAGGGTGTTTTTCTGGCCCTGACTGAGGCAGAACCCCCACCGTCGTTGGTAATAGCTGGTCACATAGGGAATTGCGTTGGAAAGCGTGGGGTGGACGTAAAGGTGTGGCTCCAATTCTTCGCGGGACAGGACCGCATCCACGGCCTCCGAATACCCCATGACATGCAACCATCGATCGCGGCTGTCGATCAGGCGGCGTCCTTCAGTATCTTCGATCCAGGCTTCTCGAAGGGTCCATTCGTCGGGAACCTCCCAATCCAGGGCGACCGTTCCGGTCGGGACCTCAAAGAGGGAAAGCCCGGGCAGCACATCACCGATGTAGGCGAGCGTCGCCCGCACGCCCGGTCCCGTCAGGCTGCGTGGCAGGTGAAACAAGGCGCGCGCCCAACCGTGCATCTCCTCGCCCAGCAGGCGCAGCGCGTTGCCTTCCGGTGGAAGAGGATAGTTGATGACGCGTTCATTCATTCCGACTGTTCCTTGGCCGCGAGCCGACCGGGAGATTCGGCCCTCCGACTCTCCTCACTTCTCAAGTGCTTGATTTTATATCAAATCATACACCTGAAAAGTCGATTTACAGTATGGGTGGTCTGAGCGAGGCAAATCTGTCTCCCTGAGTTATACCGAAACGCGCCATAAGGCGCGGCGGCCAGAAGGCCGCTTCCAGCAGGCGATGAGTCAAGCGCATCGCAAGCTGGCATTAGGCTCCGGTTTGGCGCCAAAATGTCCGGGACAGCATGACGGCCACGCCTTCACCCCTTGATAAGGACTTTCCGTATGGATTTGTTCGGAGTCACCGTTGGTCTTCGGCCCCTGGTCATCGCGGAGGCTGGCGTTAACCATGAGGGAGATCCAGAGGCGGCCCTGCGTCTGGTCGCCCTCGCCGCCGAGGTGGGCGCGGACGCCATCAAGTTCCAAAGCTTTACCCCTGAACGCTTTGTCGCCGCGTCCGATGGCGAGCGCTTGGCCCGCGTGCGTCGGTTTGGTTTGAACGGAACCACCCATGACCGCTTGGCCGCGGCCGCCAAGGAACGGGGAATCGCCCTGTTTTCCACCGCGGTCAGCGAGGACTGGATTCCCTTTTTGAGCGACCGCTTCCCGGTCCTGAAAATCGCCAGCGGCGACATCGACTTCGCGCCGGTACTGATCCCCCCCGCTCGCTCCGGGCGTCCGACCATCCTTTCCACGGGATGTGCCGACATGGATGAGGTCGAGCGTGCGGTTACCCTGTTCGGAAAGGAAATCGGGGACGCCGATCTCGGGGATCGTCTGATGTTGATGCACTGTGTCTCGGCTTATCCGACTCCCATGGAGGAGGCGAACTTGCGGGCCATTCCCGCTTTGCGCGCACGCTTTGGCCTCCCGGTGGGGTGGTCCAACCATGTCATGGGCGCCGATGCTTGCATCGCGGCTGTTGCCTTGGGAGCCGACGTGGTCGAGGTGCACTTTACCGAAACCAGGGAAAACCGGACGTTTCGGGACCATGCCTTGTCATTCGAGCCCAGAGAGCTGGCCGATTTGGTGGGGCGTCTGAGGGCCGTCCACCAGGGGCTTGGCGACGGTAAGAAGACTCCCCGCCCTTGCGAGGTCGCCAGCCGCGCGGCCTTGAGAAAAGGGATTGTTGCCTCCCGTGACCTGGCCGCGGGGACTCTCTTGACTCTCGACGACCTCGCTTACGCCCGTCCGGCAACCGGCTTTTTCAGCCACGAGGTCGAGAGCCTCGCGGGACATCGGTTGACGGAAGCCGTTGCCGCGGGGCACCCCATTCCTCGGGATGCCGTCGTCTGACCGGATCAAGGGGGTTCTTTCCCATCCCATGGCATCCGATCCAGCCAAGCGGGGCGTGGGCGGGCGAACAGGGCTTCGGTGTTAACGGAAAGGTCCTCGATCAACCCCCGGCTCCGCCAGGCGTCAAGGTAGTCGTTCAACACCTTGACGTCCAAGCCGATGGTCTCGGCGATTTCAAGGACGGATCGCCCGGTGCCCAAGAGTTGCATGATCCGCCATATCTCGATGTATAGGCGCCGGTCATGGCGTGGGTCGACGTAGAGATCCTGTCGGCTAAGGTGAACCGGGCCGACAAAGCGGCGACGGGGAACCGTATCGCTCTCTAGAATGTCGATCATCTCCATGATGAAATTGAAGGCCTCGTCCAAGCTCTCGGGCTGTAACAGATCCGCGCAGTCGTTGCTCGTGTGATACTCCGGGTAAGGCCATCGCTGCAGGCCGACCATGGGGACCGCGAAATCGGGATCGGCGAAGACCAGTTCGTCATTCCCCACTTTGTCGCGGAAGCCCCGCTCTTCCATGGACCCTCGTCGGGCGGCGCAATGGCGGGCGACCCGATCGATGAGCGTGTCGCCGGGATAGGACCGCTTCCAAGCCAAGGGCGCGGTATTGCCCAGGCTTTCCAGGACGATTCCCGCCCCCAGTGAGGGAAGAAGATCGCGGCGGCGCCAGAGCCACCCGATGGACCCGATGGTTTCTGGTGGGGCGAGTAGCCGGTAGGTGTAGCGTCGGGACGGACGTTTCGCCAGGGTCCGCAAAACACGGATTCCCGTCGCCACGCCGGAAAGGCCATCATCGGCGATGCCGGGGTGGCAGAGGTGGGCGACCAAAAGAATAGTCGTGGGGCTCATTCCCGGTAAGGTCGCCTCGCCGATGGGCATCGTCCCCTCCGTCCAGAGGGTGCGCAGGTCCACGTCATACAGGCCTTCCGGCAAGGTCTGGACCACCGACCAGGGAAGCGACAGAAGCCAATCCCGGCGAATGTCGGTCTGATAGGCCAATTGTGATTTGTAAGCATAGGCGTCCGGTTGGGGTTCCGACCAGACAAGGTGGCGGAGAAGCTCGTCCCGATCAACGCGACCGGTAAAGGATGTGGAATAGGGCTGGACCGTCAGCGGGTGATCCTCGACCCGGAGCAGCACGCGGTCATCAAGGCGAACTTCGGCCCGTTGCACGGACCAAGCCGCGGGAATACGCCAAGTGAAGCACTCGCTACCGGTGGGGATGTCCACGACATCCAGATCCACATACTCCGACAGGATGTCCAGGGCTTGGTGCTGGCCTGGCGTGGCGATATGGCGATACAAAGGCGTGCAGCGACGGACGAGGTCGATGACATCCTGGGCCGTTTCACAGGGGCGTTTCGTTCCCATGTCAATCCGTTGCCTCGAAACGCGCTACCCCCTTGCGCGCGATGGCCAGACCTTCGAAGAGAAGGATGTCGATGTCCGATCGACCGAAGGCGGATAGGGCATCCTCGGGACTTTCGACGATGGCTTCTCCATGCAGATTGAACGAGGTATTGAGAAGCGCGCCAACGCCCGTTCGCCGTTGAAAGGCGGAGATCAAGTCGTGATACGCGGGATTGTCTGTCCGCCTGAGGATCTGGGGGCGAACCGTTTTGTCGGCGGGATGCAGGGCCGCGGGAAGCGCGCGGCGGGCCGCTTCAGTCGAATCGAAGGCCCTGGTCATGAAGGGAGACGGCGTATTTTCCGGATTGATCAGATAGCGGTCCTCCTCCTCGGCCAGGATGGAGGGGGTGAAGGGCATCCAGAAGTCCCGGAACTTCACCTTGTTGTTGATCCGTTCAATGGTTTCCGGAACCCGGGGGTCGGCGAGAATGGAGCGGTTTCCAAGGGCGCGTTGACCGAATTCCATGCGCCCCGCGAACCGCGCGCCTATGGCGCCCGCGGCCAACCAGCCCGCCACACGATCCACGGGGGGATTTTCGATGATCGTGATGTCGTCTTCCACAGGACGAGCGGCCATCGCGGCCTTAACCACGGCCATGTCATGGGCTGACCCCAAATAGGCCGTGGTCAATCCGATTGGCGGGACGCCCGTGGCATCTTCATGGGCGAGGAAGGCCGCGCCGATACCAAGAGACCCGTCTCCGGCAACCGGACCGGACCAGACGGAAGTCGCTTGCGTCCTTTCCGCGACGGCCTTGCAAGCCTTGATATTCTGGGCCACGCCGCCGGACAGGATCACATCGGAGATACCATGGATCTGAATCGCATTGGAAACCCAGGTGCTCAGAATCTCCTCAAGGTAGGTCTGCAAGCCCCAGGCTATGCCGTCGAAACGCTGGCCTTCCAAGGCGTCGCGCAAGCTGAAATACAGGTCGGGAAAATCCGGTCGCCGACGAATGGTTGTGCCACAGACCGCGTCGACACGACGGAACAGGTCCAGCGCATGGCCACCACCATGGGCATTGCCATAGGGGGCTAGTCCCATGACCTTGTATTCATGCTGTCCGGGCTTCATGCCCAGCAGCAGGGTCATGTTGCGGTACAGGCGCCCCAGGGAACAGTCGTTGGTGCGCCAGACTTCCCGACGTGTCGTCCCATCCTGGATCCACAGCGTGGCGGAGGAATCATCCCCTCCCCCTTCGACGGTGAAAACGAGAGCCCTCTTCGGGCGTTGGGGATGGGAATACCAGCCATAGGCCTGGTGACAATCCTCGTGTCGGAAAAAGTGGACCTTGCCCGCCGGAATACCCAGGTGACGACCCACCGCCTCGATGCGAACCTGGCGGAAAATTTCGGGCCACTCCACGGATCGACGGTCCCCCGCCCGATCCACGAAGGGCCAGTAGAAGTCCTCTTCCATATCGGTCCGCAGGTGTCGGTTGGCGTTGAAATCGTCAATCGCGGTCAGTCGCGCGCCACCGAGCAGTTTGGGCCGGAAATACTCGTGGTTTTGCCTGACCCAGTCGGCGACGGAAAACAGGGCGCTCCGCTTGTAAAGACGTAGATAGGCGTTTCCTCCAAGTCCGGCGTAGGCCACCAGGTCGACCTCCTCGGGAGTAACGCCGGCGATGGCCAGGGCGGCTTCAATGGCGCGGCGAGGGTATCCCATGTCCGCTTTCAAGCGGGACAGTCGTTCTTCCGCGATGGCGGCGACGAGGTGGCCGTCTCGGAGAACGCAAGCATGCGACTCGTGGCTATCGCCGATTCCAAGTATGATCATTCAACGCTTACCTCAATTGCCATTCTTAAAAGCTATAAGGCTTGCCCTTTAGGATATCTTAATGCGCTCCGAATAAGCTGCGCTTCTTTTTTCTGTCGGAGGTCGCGGCACAACCATGTATATTGTCGTTATTCCAGCCAAGGGACAGTCTGGCCGTTTATCGAACAAGAACATGCGGTCCTTGCTTGGGCGCCCGATGCTGGACTATACGATCGACGCGGCGTCGCGGTGGCCCGGAGTCGAGCCTGGGACCATCTACGTTTCAACCGATAGCGATGACATCGCGGCCCACGCGGAAGCCCGGGGGATTGGGGTCATCCGTCGCGCTCCCTCCCTGGGCGGCGAAACGCCGATCATCGAGGTTTACCGGCATGCCTGGGCACGGTTGGGGCATCCACCGGTTCGGGCCTTGATTGGCTTGCAGCCCGACCACCCCGATCGCCGTCTTACGATCAGCGAAACCATCACCGCTTTCGAAGCCGATGGCGCGGATATGCTGGTCAGTACCGAAGCGGACGGGACCAAGAACGGCGCGCACTACATCGTCTCCCTGCCGGTGCTCAAAGGGGCGGAGCCCAGGAGCAAGACCGTCTTGGTTGACGATTGCACCAATGTCCACCATGTGGAGGATCTGGAGAAAGCCGAGGCATGGTTGGCCAAACGGCCAAGGATTGTTTCGGGGGTCGGGCTGGACGACGCTCCCCTGGCGGCGGAGATCTTGGGGACCGTGGGACTCCTCCGATGCGCCGGGTCCGATCGGGGGGCGTTGTTGAAGGCTGTCCAACCGGCCGGTGCCTATCTGGCATCGGCCGCGGTGCGGGTTGACGCCGAATTTCTCGATGCCGCCCCGAACTTACGGTTGATCGGTTCGCCCCATACAGGGCGGGATCACCTGGATCTGGACGAGATCGCGCTCCGGAACATTACCCTTTTCCACATCGCCGAGGACTATGACCTCCTGAACGGTTTCACGGCGACAGCGGAACATGCTTTCGGCCTCCTTCTGGCCCTGACCCGGCGAACCGTGCCAGCGAGTCGTGATGCGGCGGAAGGGGTGTGGAGCCGGGAAAAGTTCACCGGCTTCCAGTTGTTTGGCAAGACCTTGGGGATCATTGGTCTGGGCCGATTGGGCACCATGGTTGCTCGAATGGCGCAGGGCTTCGGAATGCGCGTGTTGGCTTGCGACATTCGGAATGTTTCGGTGCCCGGCGTGGAAATGGCGAGCTTGGATCGCGTGCTGCGGCGGGCGGATGTCCTGTCGCTGCATATCCACCTGGACAAGACGACCGAGGGATTGATCGATGCCCGCGCCCTTGCCCGAATGAAGCCAGGCGCCATCCTGATCAATACCAGCCGCGGTCGCGTCATCGACGAGACGGCCTTGCTTGCCGCGCTGCGGGACGAACACTTGGGGGGCGCGGCCCTGGACGTGGTCGATGGGGAATGGCTGTCGCCCGAAGCCTTGCGGGATCACCCACTGTTGTCCTTCGCCCGGAAGAGTGATCGCCTGCTCATCACGCCCCACATTGGCGGGGCAACCCAGGAATCGATCTCTGGTGCCCGCGATTTCATGGCGCGCCGCATGGCTGATTGGCTCCTGAAATGGCATTGGTCTAGGGAACAGGAGTACGCTGAGTCGTTCCGTGGTCCCTCGGAAAAGGAATGACTGGTCCATGCGGGTTCCCGACGCGGCTTTAGGGGCCTACCTTGAGTTCCTGGAAAACAATCTCGCGCGATGGAGCGCGACCCCGTCGCCCGTGAGCGATGGGAACGGCGCGATCTTGATTGATCTGTTTCACAATGATTATCACTACAATCTACGCGCGCTATTGGTGGCAAAATACATCCAGACCCTTCGTGGCGGACGACTGATTGCCCTGATCGGAACGGGAGGTTGGATGATTCCTCCCGATTACAATATACAAAGAACCAGGGAATTGGCCGTCTCGTTCCAAGTCGATTCTATAGAAGTTATTGATTTTTCTGAATTTTCTGACGCCGCGGGATTGAGTGAGGAGGACCTGTGGTTGTTGAAGCATGTCTTAAGGATGGGGAAGGACACGGAAAGCTATTTGATCAATGCCCTTGAGCGGGACGGGTTGGCGCTCGGCAAACATTTGGTCGGGCACTATATCCGCTTTCATCCCAAGACCCGGCCAGACCCCTTGGCCCTGGCCAATACCTTCGCCTTGACTCATCGGCTTCACGACCATCTGAAGGCCTTGATGACGCGGCATGGCGCGGCGCATGTGATCACGGGGCATCCGACGTTTCTGCCCTATGGGTTATTGGTGGACCTGGGAGTGCGCGCCGGGGCCACGGTGCATCTGTTCGGCTTTCAGCTCAACGATCTTTCCCTCTATTCCATAACGCCCGAGATGGCTGCTCCGGCCCTGAAGAAAACGGGGCTTGCCAACGCGGCCTTGAAGGATATCGACCAGGAGCTGTTTGACACGATCATCTGGCCGAAGCACGCGGCCTTGCGGGAAGATGCCCGTCGCACGTTCAATCTCGCGACGGACCTGTCCTTGCAAAAGCCTTGGTGGTGGGACCGGGATGGGGTGGGAGTGGATGACGAGGAGAGCCATCGCGCCGTGACCACCAAGATCCAGGACCGGCGCCAGGGGCGGACCGTGGTCTGCCTCTTCGCCCAACTGGTGCTGGAATCCCTACACCTGGATGAGTTCCTGTTCGACTCCCCCTTGCAGTGGATGGAGGAGACCCTGAAGGTGGCAATGGTCGACACCACGCGCCTTTGGGTTTTCAAGCCCCATCCGCTGAGCCAAAAGTATGGGGACCTCCCAATCGTCGAGGACTTGGCCCGACGCTTCTCGGCCGACCATATCATCCATTTGCCCTATAATCTGAACGGGGCGCATATTGAAAACCTGTGCGATGTTGGTCTGACGGTTTGCGGTACGATTGGTTATCTGCTGCCAGCCACCGGTGTACCGGTGCTGCATGCTGGCCATACGACCTATACGAAATTGGGGTTTTCGAATGTGCCCGCGTCCCGGGAGGCCTATTTCGCGGCTCTGGCCAACTTGGAGTGTTTGACACTCACCGAGGAGCTGCGGGAGCGCGCGCGGCTTTATTATCTCTATCGGAAGTCCTTGACGCACCTTGTCAGCGGGTTTTTGGGTCCCTACCGGCAGTTCTATGGCGCCCATGACATGGAGCACATCATATTCTGGAAGGATATGACGCGGCGGATTAAGGCCTATACGTTGGCCGACGACAGCGTCTTTCGGAATCTGGCCCGAGGAGAGGTGGCGGGCTTGCATCGGTTGGTGAACTTGGAATACCTGGACTACGTGAGTCGCCTGAACCCCGTCGGGGCATGAGGCGGTGCGCCACTATCCGACAATCATACCGTGGCGCAAAGGGGGATGGTCGTTATGCTCGGACTCCGCACGGGCTTCAATGATCTGAATCGCCCTATCCTTGCAGACCAGGAATAAACCCAGGTTGTGTATTCTGCAAATTCGCCCCGGCTGTCCCCGAATGATCACGTCCGGCACTTGGACCACCAACAATCGGACACGGACACCGGTATCGTCCTGAACCCAGGCTCCCGGATAGGGAGACGTGAGGGCTCGGACGAAATCATAGGCCTCGGTGGCGGTCCGCAGGTCTGGCCGCAATTGACCGTCCTGGTCGCCCCGCTGGTGCCAATAACAGGCCCGGCTATCGTCCTGGGGAGATCCCCTGTCTCCCTTTTCCAGACGCTCGATGGCTTTCAAGATCAGTGGACCGAAGGCCGTGTTGGCGTCGTCGTGCAGGGTCGCGATGGTCGCCTCCGGCGCAAGGGGTAGGCGGGTCTCGGCGATCACGGGTCCGTCGTCGAGTCCTTCCCCCGTCAATAATATGGAAAGTCCCACCTCACTCTCGCCATTGATGATCTGCCAATTCAAGGGGGAACCGCCGCGATACTCGGGAACCCGCCCGGCGTGTAGATTCAGGGTTCCCAGGGTTGGCAGGGAGAGGAGAGGGGGGTGGAACAGGGTTGAAAACCCCGCGATCAGAAACAACGTGGGGCGCGGGGTTCGCAGGCGGTTCACGCAGTCGGGAGCGTTGATATTCGCCTCGGCCAGCACGGGGGTCCGTTGAGGAGCGGTGAGTCCGGTGATCGTTCTGGCGAGCGGAGCCCGGCCCGGGGGGATGACGACCGCCGCTATGCCGTGGCCACCTTCCACCAACGCCCGCAAGGCATGCAGACCCCGATCTCCGTTAAGAAAGACGACGATGCCATCCATTGACGTTTCTATGCCGAACCCACGGGAAATGACGCGGTCCCCACTTGGCGGGCGGCCTTTTCCCATTGGTCCATGTACCAGCGCACGTAATCACTGTAGCCCTTCAACAGGTCGAATCTTGGCTTGAAGCCGAGATAGTCCCTGGCTCTGTCGATCATCAAGGTTCCGCGAACCGGCTTTTCCGGTGCCGGAGGCCTTTCTTCCAGCACCGTTTGGGGCAAATAGCTTTTGATGATTTTCGCCAGTTCGGAAATCGGTTGGGCGTTCCCATAGGTGATATTAAACGTCCGTCCCCGGCCTTCTTCCAAGGCCATCGAACGGACAATGCCCTCGACCAAGTCATCGATGTGGGTGAAGTCGAGGCGTCCGCTTCCGCCCCCTTCCAGGGGTAAGGATTTTCCAGAGAGGGCATTTTCCACGAATTTTTGGGAAACGCGACCGGAAATACAGCGAATGCCATAGAGGGCGCTGGGGCGGATGATGGTGTAGGGCACGCCATAGAGTCGTTCATGCTCCCGCATCATGCGTTCCCCCATATATTTGCCATTGGCGTAGACGCCGCGTGGGCTGGGGCGGACCGTTTCGTCCACGGACTCCTGTTTGAAGTCACCATAGACGGTGCTCGACGACATGAAGACGACCCTGCCGATTCTGGCCGAGTGTAAACGACATATTTCCAACAGATTCCGCAGACTGGTGATTTGCAAGTCATAGGCCAAGGCGGGTGATTGATTGGCGATCACGGCGCTGGAAATGGCCGCCAAATGCACGGCTTTCGTCGGTTGGAATTCGCTGAAGACCTCGGATAGTTCAAACATCTGTCGCGCTTCCACGGGGCGGATCTCGGTGCCGCTGGCTCGCAGCAGCGCGAAGCGCTCGCTGAGGAAATTCACATAGAGTTGTCTCCGCAACGGGTCCAGGTCCGTGCGCATCATCAGGTTGGGGAGGTTGTTCACCAGGAGGTTGTCGGCGATCATAACCTCTGCTCCCCTTTCCCGGAGGGTCAAGGCCAGATGGTGTCCGATGAAACCGGCACCGCCGACAAGGAGAATGCGTTCACCGTCCATGGTCATGTCTTCCAACGCCATGTCAGGCCGGTTTTTCAGATCCACGGCTCGTTACTCCTTTCCGAAAAATTCGCGGACGGCCCAGGCGATTGTTTCGACGTCCCCCTCGACAAGGTGGGGGCCGCAGGGCAAGGAGAGGGTTCGCTGGGCAATCCAATTGGCGACTGGCCAATGGGTGGCTGGAAAGGCGCCGCTGTTCCTGTCCAATCGTTCCGCGTAATATCGTGAAGCGGGGAGCGCGATGGGGTAGTGGACACTGAAGCCAACGCCTCGGGATTGTAAATGGGCCATCAGATCTTCGCGACGGATCGCGGAATTCGGATCCAAGGTCACGTTGACGCAAAAATGTCCGGATCGTCGGGCTCCGTGAACAAAGGGAAACAACCGAGCGCCCGGCAAGTCACCCAGTCGCTCCGCCAGCAGCTTGGCGTTGGTTGCCCGGGACGCGAGAAAACCGTCTAGCCGATCAAGCTGGTGCAATCCGATGGCGGCCTGGACTTCGTTCATCCGGTAGTTCCAGCCCAGGGTGTCGATGTCGTAGAGCCCGGGAAGAGTCCGCTCCCCCAGGGTCTTGTCGTAGCCGAAGGCCCGCTGCTTGCGGACGGTGGCGCTCAGGGTGTCGTCGTTGGTGATCAACATGCCCCCCTCAAGGGTGGTCATGTGTTTGGTGGGATAGAACGAGAAAACACCACATGTCCCGATGGTGCCTGCTGGCCTGTCTTTCCATAAGGCACCCAAGCCGGTCGCGGCGTCTTCGATCAGGGCCGCGTCGGCCTCATCGGCGATGGCGGACAGACGGTCCATGTCACAGGGAAGGCCGAGATAGTGGACCGGTATGATGGCGCGGGTTCTGGACGTGACCGCCTTGGCGACGGCTTCGGGGTCAAGGCAGCCCGTTTCGGCTTCCACATCGGCGAAGACCACGCGAGCGCCGCAATGTTCAACGGCATGGGCGGTCGCCACATGGGTCATGGCGGGCACGACCACGTCGTCTCCGGGGCCGATACCCTTGGCCACCAGCGCGAGATGCAAGCCCGCGGTACAGGACGAGAGGGCAACGGCGTGGCGGACACCCAGGCGTTTTGCGAAGGCCGCTTCGAATGCGGCGACCTGGGGACCGTGTGTCAGGATGTGACCGTCCAGTACGGCCGCGGCGGCCTGGCGTTCCTCTTCTCCGAGCAAGGGGCGCGCGAAGGGAATGGTGCGATCATGCGCGACATCCGCGACGGTGCCCGGCTCGCTTGGAGGATTGGTCACGGAATATGCTTCCTTTTCCATTGGATCAAATCAGGTAGTCGATAGGAACTTGGCGGCCAGTTTCACATGCTTCCCAAATGGCGAAACAAGTATCCATGACACGGAAGATATCGGTTTCCAAGACAGGCGGATCTCCGCCGGACCGTAGCGCGGCGATGAAATCCGGTAAGTGGCCTCCCTTGCCGACTCCGGGGTATGGCGTATCCATGGTTTCCTCGTCCTCATCCTGATCTCCGTGGAAGAGGCGACCGTTCGGTATGCCGTTTTCGAACGAAAGACGGTCGCCGTAAACGTTCAGGGCATGGAACTTGCGCCGGCGTGGTCCGTACATTGTTGTTGTCTTGCCCGTGGCACCCGAGCGGTAGCGCATAAGCGCGGTGATCGTATCCGGCCAACGGTATGAGCTGTTCCGGGTCAGCAGATCGGTCCCCATCGCCATCACGCTCTCCACCTCGTCGCCAATGATCCAACGCATCAGGTCTATCAGATGGATCCCACCCCCATATACCGTGCAATAGAAATCCATGCGTCCACGCCACCCTTCGGTGATTTTCCACAAAATGTCGTGAAGGTAATCCCCTTCGATATGAACAATTTTCCCAAATGCGCCCGCTCGGGCCATCGCGTGTATCCGCTTGAAGCGGGGGCTTTGACGAAGAATGAGGTTGGATGTCAAACGGCGACCGCTGTCTTGGAGGGCGCGCGCGACCGCTTCGGCCTCCCGCCGATGTAGGGCGAGAGGCTTTTCGACCATGACATGGAGTCCGGCGCCGAGCGCGGCGACAACCTGCTCCGCGTGGCCGTTGTCGTAGCCGCAAATGGAAAGGACATCCAGGTCCGCCTTTTCCAGCATGTGCCGCCAATGCACGTGGCGACCGGCTACGTCGTGGCGGTTCGCGACCTCTCTCAGGTGTTCCGGGTCAAGGTCGCAGACATCGGTGACCCGACAGTCCGGGATCTGATTATACGTAATAACGTGCTGTTCGCCCACGCCAAGGCCAATCACACCCACTCGTATCGGGCCGGATTTCATGCTCCTTTCTTCCTTTCAACACTCAACGATAACGAGTTGCTTGTTCTTCAGGATCCAGGCTCCGTTGGTTTGGAGGGCGCGTCCCGCCTCATCACGAAAGGTCCAGGTATGCGCCGCGGGTTTCGCTGGGTCGCGGGGGATGTCGATGTTCATCTCCACGTCTTGGAAGGTGACGGAGCGGACCTGCTTCTCAATGGCTTCGAGGACCGTCCGTTGCGCGTGCAAGTTCCAATCCGTTCTCCATTCCTGGGAGCGACTGGGGGGGGAGCGGTCCCGAAACTGGAGGCGGACATCCATGTCAACCTCGTTGAACCGGCCATCGGCGATCATCAAACCGCCAGCCCGGGTCAATGAAACCAGCTTGCGTAGAACATCGGTTGGGTCGGAGAAAATCTCCACGACCCCGGTACTCAAGACGACGTCCCATTTGCCATTTACGTCAAACAATGAGGCGACTTGGAAATTGACACCCAGCAATCCCCTGAAATTTCTGGCTGTCAGGATATAGTCTTCGGTAAAGTCGATCCCGTCCATTCGCCAATGGGGAAATTCCCTGTGCAAATGATAAAGGAGTTCCCCGTTGGCACACCCCACATCCACAAGATGTAAAGGAATTTTTGTGTCAATTTTATCCCGAAGAACCCGAATGATATTTTTGTGATCTTCTTTGAACATTGAATAGCGAGCGGTATCTAGGTAAGGTGTGTTTTCAGGGACCGCCAGATATTTCTCTTCATCGCCCATGGCATTGCCCATTCTGTAATTTCATTACTTCATATTAGGTGTGATTTGCCCCTGTGATCAAATGAACCATAATGTGAGGCGCGACCCTCCCGGTCTCAATTCGACCGATCAAACCTTCTGGCGTTTTCATTGATGCACGACATTATCGAAACATGTGAACGTGTTATCAATCCTTCTTTGGTCCACGGATTTCGAGACACCGCATAACAAAGTGGGGAGCACCACGAAAATGCCCGCCATCTCATTGAGATAGCGGGCTAATTTAGTTTCCATGGGAGAATTTGACGCTCTGACCTTCAGGTTCCGGGGGGGCATGGCCTGTTGGATCGGCTGAACGGTGGCGGAAGGGGACGGCCTTCCCATTGCCCCGAGCTTCCGCGAGGAGGACAACGCCGCTATTCGCCACCCCGAACCGATGCGCTACTTCGCCGCGGAAACAACCACTTCGATCAAGATATTCTTGCCCAATTCGGCAACGCCAATGGTCGCGCGGGTCGGCAGAATTTCGCCGGGCAACCACGCGAGCCACGCGTCGTTCATGCCATCCTTCTGGGCGAAATCGGTGATATAGAGCATCGCCGTCAACAGCTTTTCCTTCGACGAGCCCACTTGGGCGAGAAGATCGTCGATCTTGGCGCAAATCTGGGCGGTCTGGCCCTTCATGTCCTGGGTCGTGTCATCGGCCACCAGGCCGCCGAAGTACAGGACACCATTGTGCTCCACCACGCGGTGGTTGATCTTGCTCTGGAAGTGACGGGTAATCACGAGGGAATACTCCTTGGTGCGTCAGGGAATGGGGCCACTAAAGAGCCCCTTGGGAAAAGCGGCTGATCGCGAAGGGCGCGATGGGCGCCTGGGTGTACCCCGTCGCGATCAATTCCGCCATGATATCTCCCACGCCCGGCCCCATCTGGAAGCCGTGGGCGCTGAACCCAAAGGCGTGGAAGGCGTTCTCGGCCACCTGGGAGGGGCCGATGATGGGAATATCGTCGGGCATGCGGCCCTCGATCCCCGACCAGGAGCGAACGATCTTGGCGTCGCGCATGATCGGGAACAGGTCAATGGCCGTCGCCGCGGTCAGCCGGAGTTCCGAAAACAGCATCTCCGTGCCGTTGGTGTCCGGATCGGCCAGGCCCCGGCGCCCCCCGCCGATGACCACCGTGCCGTTGGGCATCTGCTTGAAGGACAGGGGCCGTCCCGTCGCGCCCACCACGGCATCGCAGAAATGGGGCAACCGGTTGGTGACGAGCATCATCGGCGCGATGGCTTCCACCGGTGCGGACTCTCCCAATTGCCGGGCCAGTTCCCCGGCCCAGGCCCCCGCGCAGTTCAGAAGCGTCCGCCCCGTGATCACGGAGCCATCCCCGATCCGCGCCTTCCAGTCCACTCCTTCCCGGTACACCCGGTCCACTCGGGTGTTTTCAAGGAAAGTGACACCCAGGGCACGGGCCTTGCGTTGGAAGGCGAAGGTGGTTTGGTAGGGTTGGGCGAACCCATCCTCAAGGCTCGCCAGCCCGCCCACGCAATGGTCGGCCACGGCGGGCAAATGATGGCGCAGCGCCGCCCGGTCGAGGATCACCTCATGGGTGAACCCCCGGGCATTCAGGGTAGCGACCCGCTCCCGATGTTGGTCCAACTCCTCCTCGGTTTCCGCCACCTTGATCTGCGGCGCCCGCTGGAACCCACAGTCATCGTCCACCAAATCGGTGATGCGGTTCCAGATGCCCATGGAATGTTGGGAGAGGGGCACTTCGTCCAGGTGTCGCCCCAGGCGGCGCACCCCTCCGGCGTTGACGCCGGAGGCATGGCGCCCCGCCGTGTCTTTCTCGATGACGGTGACGCTCATCCCCCGTATGGCGGCGTGCAGAGCCGCCGAACACCCATGGATGCCCGCTCCGATCACCAAAAGGTCGACGGCCTTGCCCGGGCCACTCATAAGGGCGCCTCCCGGCTGGGTTCGGGGTCCAGGGTGGCCAGTTCCGCGAGCGCCAGGGGCTTCAGGGGCGGACGAATCCGGTAATAGTCGACGACGTCCGGTGCCTCGCCCCGGGCCTCGGCGATGATGCCGCTCACCGCCAGACCGCACATCCGCCCCTGGCAGGGCCCCATGCCCGCCCGCAGAAAGGACTTCACCTGATTGGGACCGGGCGCGCCCAGGGCCACCGCGGCCCGTACCTGACCGGCGGTGATTTCCTCGCAACGGCAAACCAGGGTCTCGTCCGCGGGCGACCGGACCTGGGCCGAGGGGGCATAAAGGGCCTCCAGGAAAGGCCGGATCGCGGCGTCCTTGGCCAGGTCGGCCAACAGGGACGCCCAGACTTGGCCGGAGGAGACTTGGCCGGAGGAAACTTGGGCGGAGGAAACTTGGGCGGAGGGGGCCTCGGCGGACGCCGTCCCCAGCTTCTCGGCCACGCGTAGGGCCGCGACCCGGCCCCGCAGGGCCGCGGTGACGGCGCCCCCGATCCCCGCGCCATCCCCGGCGACGAAGACATTGTCCACCGAGGTCTCGAGATGGGCGTCCAGCACCGGCGTGAAGCAGTGCTGACTGGCGTTCCACACGTGGTCACAGCGCAGCAAGCGGGTGACCTGCTGGTTCGGCACCACGCCCTGGTGGAGGGCCACGACGTCGGTCGGCAAGCGATGGGTTACCCCGTTCTTGGAAAAAACAACCGCTTCCGCGGCGGTCGTTCCCTCGATCCGCGCATCCGAGGCCCCCTTGTACAGGGGCACCCCGGCGGCTTTCAGGCGGCGGATCATCTTCAGGCCCTTGGCGAGATAAGGCCAAGCCCGAAGCGCGCCGGGCAGGTGGGGCAGGACCCGTTTCAAGGCGCCGGGATCGGAGGTCTCCACCAGGGCCTTCGGCGGAAAGCCCGCGTCCAACATCTGCACGGCGATCAGGTAGAGCAAGGGACCGCATCCCACCAGGACCGCGCCTTCAGGCACGATCCCATGGGCCTTCAACAGGATTTGCAGAGCCCCCGCCGTGGTCACCCCCGGCAGAGTCCAGCCCGGCAGGGGCGTCGGTCGTTCGATGGCGCCGGAGGCGATGATCAACGCCCGCCCCGACACCCGAAAAGAAGCCCCCTCGCGGGAGTAGTCCAGGCCCAGGTCCCGGTCCACGTTCCAGACCGTCGCCTTGGGCAGGTAAGTGGCACCGCATCCCCGAAAGGCCTCGGCCAAGGGCGCTCCGGCGGCATACTCCGGTCCCAAGAGGACCCGGCGCTTGCCGCCCGTGGCCTCGATGGCCCGGTAGATCTGACCCCCCGGGGCGTCCTGTTCGTCCAGAACCACGACCGAGAGTCCCGCTTTCCGCGCCTCGATCGCCGCGGCCATGCCCGCCGGACCGGCGCCGATAATCGCCAGGTCATGGGTGGGATTGGGGCTCGTGTTTGGGAATCCGCTCATGCCACCTCCTCCGCGACACCGCCCGCCTGTCGACACACCACCATGCCCTCCGCCACGGGAGTCATGCAGGCTTGCCGATTGGGTTGACCATCGATCTCCACGAGACAATCGAAGCACACGCCCATTTGGCAGAAGGGTCCCCGCGGCGCCCCGGATATGGGAGTGTCCCGGAAAACGGTTTCTCCCGCCAGCAGCAGGGCCGCGGAAACGCTATCCCCAGCCTGGGCGGTGATGGGCTGTCCCTCGAAGGTAAAGGTCACGGTGGGGCGCGCCTCTCCGTCAATGCGCTTGAACATGGAACCTCCTCACGGAGAACATGGACATCTCCTCGTCGAAACGGCCCCGGGCGATCATTGGCGCCAAGGCCATGGCATGGGCGCCAGCCAGGGTCACGCCGGAATGGCAATTGACCGTGAAGGCGCCGGGATAGGTTTCGGATTGGTCGTAGATGGGAAAACCGTCGTCGGTCATGACTCGCAGAGCCGCCCAGGAGCGCACCACCCGCAGGTCCTTCAGGTATGGAAAGGTCCGGATGGCGCGGGCGGCGATATCAGCCATGATCCCGGCCCGGGACGTGGTATCGAACCCGGCATGTTCATGGCTGTCCCCCAGCAGGAAGGAGCCTTCCTCGGTCTGGCGGACGAAGGTGGTGGGCAGGGACAGGCGAGGCCCGGTCCGCTCCGTGACCAGGATCTGGCCCTTCAGCGGCCAGACCGGGATGTCCAGGCCGACCATGGGACCCAAGACCCGATTTCCCAGGCCCGCGGCAAGCACGACCTTATCCCCGTGCACCTCGCCCCGATCCGTTTCCACCCGGAAGCCGGACGCCAACGGAACAATGGCCTTGACCCGGGACTTCGGCCGGTAGACGCCGCCCCGCGCCTCCAATCCGGCGTGCAGAGCCCGCAACAGATAGAGCGGGCTGGCATGGCCGTCGTGGGGGCTCCAGCTTCCGCCGATCACATCCGGCCCGAGACCGGGCGCCAGCGCTTCCAGGTCCGCCCGGTCGAGCAACTTGGCCCCGTAGTCCGCGGCGCCATGCACATTGTGCATGCGGTGGATCAGGGCGGCGTGGCTCTCCATGGCCTCCTCGGACAGGCAGAGATGGAGACCTCCGGCCTTGTGGTAGTTGGTCTCCACCCCGGTCTCGGACAGCAGGTCCGCGCTAAAGTCCGGCCACAGGTCCGCCGACAGGCGGGTCCAGCGGGCGTAGCCCGGCAAGCCGTCGCCCTTGGACTGGACCCAGACCAATCCGAAATTGCCGCGGGAGGCCCGATAGGCCACATCCCCTTCGTCCAAAACGGTGACCGAGCATCCGTCCCGGGTCAGTCCATAGGCCAGGGCGGAAGCGACCAGGCCGCCGCCAATGACCACCACATCGGATCCCCCGCTCATCGGGCGCCCTCCCCCATCAGCAGGCGATCCAGTCCATAAAGGCGGTCGAGCACCACCATCAACAGGACAGTGAAAAGGATCACCACCGTGGAAATCGACGCCACAAGGGGATCGGTGGTCTGGGTGATATGGGAGAACAGACGCACGGGCAGGGTGGTCGTGGAGGGATTGACGATAAAGACGGTCACGGTGAGCTCATCGAAGCTGGTGATGAAAGCGAGCACCCAGCCGCCCACCACGCCGGGCAGGATCAGAGGAAGGGTGACGCGGCGGAAAACGGTCCAATCCGATGCGCCCAGGGAAATCGCGGCCTTTTCCAGGGAGCGGTCGAGGCCCGCCACGGAGGCCAGAACCAGACGCAGGATGAAGGGCGTGATGATAATGGCGTGGCACAACACCAAACCCACGAAGGTCCCATTGATGTCGAACAGGCTCAGGAAGCGCAGAAAGGCAATTCCCAGGACCACCGTCGGCACGGTCAGGGGCGACAGGAACAGGGCCTGCATCCCCTCCCGACCGGCAAAGCGACCCCGTCCGATGGCCAGCGCCGCGGGAACGGCGAAGGCCGTCGCCAGCGTGGCCGAGACCACGCCCAGCTCCAGGCTGATCCAGGCGGCCTCGATGAAGTCCGGGTTGTCCAGAATGGCCTGGAACCACCGGAAGGACAGGCCGCTGGGCGGGAATTCCAAATAGCCTTCGGGGGTGAAGGCCACGCCGATGACCACCACCAGGGGCGCCACCATGAACAGGGCGAAGATCCCGTTGAAGACTAGGGCGAAGGCACCGTTGCGTCTCATTGAAGGGCCTCCCCATGGCGGCGTTCGACCAAACGGGTCCAGGCCACCATGATGGTCATGATCGACACCAACAGCAGTACGGCGATGGCCGCGCCCAAGGGCCAATTGAGGGTATTCAGGAACTCGTCATAGACGGTGGTGGAGACCACCTTGACCCGGCGCCCGCCCAGGATGGCCGGCGTGGCGAAGGCGCTGGCCGACAGGGAAAAGACGATCAGGGAGCCCGACAGGATCCCCGGAACGCATTGGGGCAAAACCACACGCAGGAACACGGTCACGGGCCCAGCTCCCAGGGATTCCGCGGCCCGTTCACTATCCGGATCCTGGCGCTGGAGCGATGCCCAGACCGCCAGGATCATGAAGGGGATCATCACATGGGTCAGCGCCAGCACGATCCCGCCGGAGGTGTACATCATCTTCAGGGGGCGCTCGATCAGCTCCATCCGCGTGAGCAGATCATTGATGACGCCCTTGTTGCCCAACAGAATCGCCCAGCCCAGGGTCCGCACGACCACGGAAATGAGCAATGGCCCCAGGACCACGAGCAGCATCATCGACCGCCAGAGGGGTCCCATGCGGTGGATGAAATAGGCCTCTGGCACCCCCAACAGCACGCACAGAACCGTGGTGCCCAGGGCGATCAGGAAGGTGCGCAGAAAGATCTCATAGAAGTATCCGTCGCCCAAAATCTCGATGTAATTGGACAGACCAAGGGTGTCCGAAATCCCACCGTAGAAAGAGAACTCCCGAAAACTGAGGAGCACCGTCATGACGATAGGCGTCACCAGAAGGGAGGCGAAAAGCGCCAGGGCCGGACCACTGAGCAGCCAGGGCCGGGCGGCGGAGGAAGAGAAGACGCTCATCCCTGGACCTCCACCGGCAGGATCCGCAGATGTTCCGGCTTCCAGGACAGGTGCACGGTCTCCCCCGGCTCGGCTTCTCGACGCCCCCGATTGCGGCGGCAGATCATCAATTCGCCCAGGGGCGTGTCCACGCGGAACAGCCATTGATTGCCCAGAAAGATCCGCTCGGACACAATTCCGGAGACCAGGGCCTCGTCGGCCTCGACCAGATCGATCCGTTCGGGGCGCAGACAGACCTCCACGGGACCGGGAATGTGGTGGGCGACCGGGCCATCCAGAATGAGACCTTCACGGCGGAAGCGCGACCCGCTCTCGGTGGTCTCCAACAGGTCACCGCGCAGGGTGTTGGTCTTGCCAAGGAAGCCGGAGATGAAGGTGGATCGGGGACCTTCATAGGCTTCGAAGGGCGTATCCACCTGTTCCAGACGTCCCTGGCGCATCACCGCCACGCGATCGCTCAAGGCCATGGCCTCGTCCTGGTCATGGGTGACCAGCAAGGTGGTGACTCCGGCTTCCTTGTGGATGCGGCGCAGCTCCAGACGCATCTCGTCGCGCAGCTTGGCGTCCAGGTTGGACAGGGGTTCGTCGAGCAACAATAGCTCGGGCTGAATGACCAAGGCCCGTCCCAGGGCGACGCGCTGGCGCTGGCCGCCGGACATGGCCTGGGGGTGACGATCGGTCAAATGGGACAAGTGCACCAGGTCCAGCGCCTCGGCGACCCGGCGTTTGCGCTCGGCCTTGGGAACCTTCCGCATTTCCAGGCCAAAACCGACGTTTTCCGCGACGGTCATATGGGGGAACAGGGCATAGGTCTGGAAGACGATCCCCAACCCCCGGGCCCGGGCGGGAATGGCGGCGAGGTTCTTGCCGTTGAGGATCATCGACCCGCTGGTGGGGTTTATGAAGCCGGCGATCATTTGCAGGGTCGTGGTCTTGCCACAACCCGATGGACCAAGCAGGGAGACGAACTCCCCCTTCGCCACGGAGAGGGAAAAATCCTCGACGGCGGATATGTCGCCGAAGCGTTTGGTCAAGGACCGGAGGTCTAGGAAGGACATCGCCTTGGGAATCCCCAACTGCTGGAAGCGAGAATAGGACAGAACGGAACCGGACCGGCGCGATCCACACCGGTCCAGAATCCGGGTGGGGAGCGCCGATTAGCGCTCCACCTCGTGCGACCAGCGTTTGGTCCATTCTTCCCGGGCCGGGTTGATGACGTCCCAGTCGACGGCGACCAGCTTGGCGATCTGCTCGGGACCGTAGGGCAGGACGGCGGCCAGGTTGTCGGGTAGAACCGCCTTCTTGTTCACCGGACCGGAGCCCATGGCATCGGCGAGGCGGACCTGGATCTCGGGCTCGAGAAGGTATTGGACGAAGGCCTGGGCCTCCTCGGACACGTCGCTTTCAACGACCGGACAGGTGGCCAGCATCAGGGCCACGGCGCCTTCCTCGGGATAGGCGAACTTGGCGGGGAAGCCGGTATCGGCGAGGGATTTCGTGCGGCCCGACCCCCAGATGGACAGGGCGATTTCCTTGGACTGGAACAATTCGGACATCTTGCCGGAAGAGGGTTCGAAGACCAGGACGTTGGGCGCCACGTCGTCGGCCATGGCCTTGAAACCGGGATCAATGTCTTTTTCTCCGCCCCCGTTCAGCCGCGCCATCATCACCAGGACGTGCAGGCCATAGGTGTTCGAAATGGGCGGAATGGACAGGATCTGGTCATATTTGGGATCCGTCAGGTCCTTCCAGCTCTTGGGCGGATCCCAGCCCTCTTTCTCGAACCATTCGGTATTGTAGGTGAACCCCGTGGCCACGAAGCCAAAACCGATGGAATTGGGACCCAGCTTGGCGATGTCGTAAATATCATCGGGCTGGGCGAGGGCGGCCATGGGCGCGCAGAAACCAAGGGCATTGGCCTGGTACATGGGGCCGTCGTCCAGGATCACCACATCCAGTTCCTGATTGCCCTTCTGCGCCTGCAACCGAGCGAGATTTTCCGTCGAGTTCCCCGAGACGAACTGAACCGTCACGTCATGCTGCTTTTCGAACTCAGGAATAATCAATTCCTTCATCAGTGTTTCAAATGACCCACCGTATCCACCAACCGTCAGAACTTTATCCTGAGCGTGGGCCACATTTATCGCCACGAAAGACACACCCGCGAGTGCGGCCGCGATTACTTTCCTCATCACCAATTCCTCTCAATCTTTTCGTTGCCCACGCAATTCAGTGAACACCCAGATTGAAGAACAATTGAAACCCGATCTCAAATCATATTAATTGGTTTGGGTATTCCAAAACCTTATACCCTCGAATTCGGAAGGACCTCGGACCGTGGCGAAACCCAACATCCGGCAGATCGAGGCGTTCAACGCGGTGATGCGTGCCGGGTCGGTGACCCGGGCGTCGGAGGCCTTGCATGTCAGCCAACCCGCGGTCACCAAATTGCTGCAGGCTTTCGAGGATTCCTGTGGGTTTCCCCTGTTCAACCGGAACACGGGACGACTCATTCCCACGCAGGAAGCCCGCCAGCTTCACACCGAAACGGAGCGGTTGAGCACGGCGGTCCTGCGGATCGAGAAGACGGCCCGGGCCATCCGTGACCTGGAACGGGGCGAGGTCTCGGTGGTGGCGTTCCCCGCCATTTCCATGCAGTTGATTCCCCGAACGGTGGCGGACTTCATGCGCGATCGACCAGACCTAAGGGTGTCCCTTCTCACCCGCACATCCCCCAGCATCGGGGACTCCGTGATCACCGGGTCCGCGGATTTCGGTCTGTCCTTGCGGTCGTCGGAAGCATCGTCCCTCCATTGCGAGGTCTTTTCGAGAACCACCATGGTTTGCGGTCTGAACCGGAACCATCCGCTGGCCGAAAAGCCCGTGATCCCGCTCGAGGATTTGCAAGGGGAGCCCCTGATCGCCCTGGGGCGAAACGACCTGTCCCAAGGAGCCATCGAAGCGGCCTTCAACCGACGGGGGGTCTCGATGCATACCGTCGCGGAAGTGCAAATGGCCGAGGCGGCCTGCGCCATGGTCGCCATGGGCCAGGGGATCACCATTGTTCCCTCGGTGGTCACGGTCGGCCCCATGGCGCCCAACATGGTCTTCCGCCCCCTGGATCAGGAGATCCCAATGAGCATCTGGAAGATCACCTCCCTCCTGACCGAGCAATCCATCCTCTCGGTCCGCCTGATGGGAGCCATCCGTCTGGCTCTGGAGGAGGTGGAGGCCTCTCTCGCATCCCCATTCCTCGCCCGACACCGGTAACGGGGTATCGTCCCGTCGGCCCCCCCAGGACCCTGTTCCCCCGAAAGCGCCTAGGCTATTCCCCCACCTTGGCGAGGAAGGCCGCGAAGTCCGCGGCCGTGGCATAGGACTTTTGGGTGCCGGGACGGGTGATGCTGTCCGCGGCGTAACGGACCGCCTTGTGAAGGGCCGCTTCCATATCTCCGGTTTCCACGTAATAGCGGGAGAAGGCCCCGATGAAGGCATCCCCGGCACCGGTCGTGTCCACCGGGGTCACGGCGACGGCCCCGATGCGCCGGATTTCCGCCCCCGCGCTGACCAGCAGGGCCCCCTTGCCCCCCAGGGTCACGATCACTGTCCGGATCCCCCGGTCGATGAGCACCCGGGCCGCCTTTTCCGCGTCGGCTTCGCTTTCGACCGGCATCCCCGAAATGGTCGCCAATTCCGTCTGGTTCGGCACCAGGAAAGTCAAGGCCTCGATCCGGGAGGCATCCAATTCCGCCGGGGCGGGCGCGGGGTTCAACAGGGTCTCGATCCCATGGCGCGCCCCAAGTGCCACCGTGTGATAGACGGTCTCCAAGGGGACCTCGAGTTGCATGACAATGAGGGCGCAGTCCTTCAAGGCTTCCTCCGCCCGATCCACGTCGGCGGGGGATAGTTTGGCATTGGCCCCCTTGATGATCAGGATGCTGTTCTCGCCGGTGGGGTCGACGAAAATGGGCGCCACGCCGCTGGAGGTTCCAGGAACCCGCTCGACGAAGCGGGTATCGATGCCCGAGGTTTCGAAATTGCGGATGGTGTTGTCGGCGAAGATGTCATCGCCGACCTTGGTGACCATCATCACCTGGGCCCCCAGGCGCGCCGCGGCGATGGCCTGATTCGCGCCCTTGCCACCGCAGCCCATTTCAAACCGCGGGGCCTCGATGGTCTCTCCCGGGTTGGGCATGCGGTCCGTATAGGTGATCAGGTCGACCATATTGCTGCCGACCACGGCGATTTTCTGTCCGGCCATGACGACCTCCCCCTCTTTCATTGCTTCGCGATGGCACATTCCGCGGCCATGGCTTTAATGGTGCATTCCGCGGCCTTGGCCTCGGCCGCGGTCAGATAGCCCAGACGAACGGAAAAGCGGCGGCTCTCGCCCCCCGACAGGGTCTGGACATTACCCTTGGCCAATTCCGCCGCATGCCCTTCGGGCTCGCAGGTGGCGGGCAGACAGAAGGCGCAGACCTTCTGATCGCTGTTCACCAGCACCCACCGCACGGTCTTGGGCAGACTCGCGGGGTCATAGGCGATATGGAAGGCGTCCCCCTCGGGCCGCTTGTACATCTGAGCCGTCCGGCCATCGGGTCCCGTCCCGATGCCCCGGACATAGAACACCTGTTCCGGGTCATAGCGGTCCGGTTCGCCGGTCACTTCCATGACCGCGGGATCCCTGGCCAGGGCTTCAAGCAGGCCATCGTAAGCCGGGCTTCGGGGCACATGGGCGGGCACCTTGGTGCGGACCACCGTCGATTCCGGCGTGAAGGCCACGGGCTGGATGATCCGCCCGCCCTCGACGAAGGAGAAGTTCACATGACACATATACATCAGGTCCATGGGCGCGCCGGACAGGTTCTCCACGGACATCTCCATGTCGAAAAGCGTCCGATCAGGGCGCAGCACCACCTTGGGCCGAGCCGCGTAATGGGCGCCGAAGCCCATGACATATTCCCGCAGGCCGATGACCGCGAGGAAGGGACCCTCGGCGTCCACGCCCACCTCCAGCCCCGCGGCGTCCATGGGAGCGCAGGGCATCTCTCCATGCAGGGGGTGTGTGTCCTCGGGACCCGGGCAGCCATTGGCCAGCAGGCCCGAATGGAAAGCGAAACAGCCGTAGGTCCCGACGATTTCCTGGGCCGGGCGAGGCATGTCGAACATATTCGCCATGGTCAAATCGACGCCATCGAAGACCGCGTCCCAGATCATCTGGCCGTAAAACGGCAGAACCACCAGATGGCCCCGGCTGTTGGTGAGCCGGAGCGCCTCGATGCCGCTGTCGTAGCGGAACAAGGTGGCGGACATGCCATGGGCCTCGACGAGGACGCGTTCGGCCTCTCCGAAGAAGGACCGGCGGAGCTGGATGGCCGTGGTCACGGACATGATTTCCTCCTTACCGCGCTTAACGGACGCGGTTCTTATAGGCGTTGATAGCGATCACGAGCAGCAGGAACGCACCCCAAATAAAGTCGATGAGGTGGTTGGAAAACCGCAGGATCTGGAAGCCGCTGGACAGAAGCATCAAGGCGATCACGGCGATGGCAACCCCCAGCACCCGTCCCTTGCCGCCCGCCGGATTGGTCCCGCCGAGCACGGCGATCAGCACCGCCTGCAACAGGTAGGAGGTTCCATAATCGGACTTGGCCGCGTTGGTCCGCCCCGACAGCATGATCCCGGCGATGGAGGCAAGCACGCCCGTCATCATATAGCTGTAGAAGACCATCCGTTCCCGCTTCAACCCGGCGAACAGAGCGGCCTTGGGGTTGGTCCCGATAAGCATCAGGTTCACACCCAGCGGCGTCCGAACCAGGATGAAGGAAACGGCGATGGCGATCAGCACGAACAGGACGAAGGGTGTCGCCAGCCCCAGCAGCTTGCCATTGCCCACCCAGGACCAATGCTCCGGAAAGCCGACAATCGCCGGGCCACCGGTCAGCACGATGGCCAAACCGGTGAAGACCTGGCCCGTGCCCAGGGTGGCGAGGATCGGGGTGATCTTCACCTTGGTGATCAGCAGTCCGTTCAGCGCGCCCGCCACCAGCCCCGTGCCCAGGGCCACCACCCCCCCCAGGAGGACCACCGCCAAGCCCGTGTCGGCCACGCCGGTTTCGTCGGCGAGCTTCTTGAACAGGATCCCGGCGAGGATCCCCGACAGGTTGGCGATGCCCACCACCGACAGGTCGATGCCCCCGGTCAGCATGGCGATCATCATGGCGATCGACAGCAGACCCAGTTCGGGAAAGATGTAGGTGATGGATTCAAAGTTGTAATAGCGCAGGAACTTGTCCGGGCTGAGCGCCGTCATGATGACGAAGATCAGAACCGTCATCACGATCAACTGGACGATGTTTTTGTCCCGGTTGAGGATGGCGCGGAAATCCAGTTTGTTGATCATGTCCGGTCTCCCCGAGCCTTTCGCTTTTGATCCCGCCAGGCGGTGACGGCGGTGGCGATAACGATGATCACGCCCACCACGACCCTCTGCCAGGTGGTATCGATTTTCATGATGATCAGGCTGTTTTTGACCATGACCAGCATGAAGACGCCCAACATGGTGCCAAGGACCGTGCCCCGACCGCCGAAGATGGAGGCGCCACCCAGCACCACCGCGGCGATGACATCCAGCTCCAGCCCCACGAAGTCGCGGGGGTTGGCCAGCCAGATCATGCCGCTATGGAGCAGACCGGCGAACCCGGCCAGCGCTCCGGCGAAGCAATAGATAAAGAAGATCACCTTACGCAGGTCGAAACCCGCGCGGCTCGCCGCCTCCTGGTCCCCGCCAAGGGCATAGATCCCCCGGCCGATCATGGTGTACCGCAGGATCAGATGGACCAGGATCGCCAGCCCGAAATAGACCAGAACCATGGCGGTCAGGCCATAGGTGGTCCCATCGGCCTTGGTCATGGAAATGACCTCTGTCTTGGCGAAGTCGATCAGCACATCGGGCATTTTGTTGATGTTGATCATGCTCGTGCCGACCACGCCCAGCAGGAAGCCCCGCACCATGCTGCCCGTACCCAGGGTCACGATCAGCGGGATCATGCGGAACTTATAGACGAAGAAGGCATTCAGGCAGCCGAACAGGGCGCCCATGGTCGCCGCGGTCAGGAACGGCAGGGCCACCCCGTCGTATCCCGTCCACAGCATGCCCTTGACGGTCAGATACATGGCCGCCACGGCGAAGGCCGGGAAGGACACGTCGATCCCGCCGGAGATCATGATCATCAGGACGCCCAGCGCCATGATGCCGATGATCACGTTGCTGCGTAGCAGACTGAACAGGTTATCCAGTTGCCAGAAGGCCGGATTGACCAGACCAATCCCGATCATGGCGAGTAAGAGAATACCCGCGATGACCACCTCCGATCTCCGAAGCCAAGCCATGGTCATCCCCCTTTAGGTAAAGGCCTTGAGTTTCTCGCTGACCGCCTCCTCGGAGGTGGTGGCGCAATCGAGCCCCTCGGTCAGGCGGCCCCGGTGCATCAGCACGATGCGGTTACAGTTCTGGACCAGTTCCAGGACATCATCGGAAATCATCAACACCGCCAGACCGTGCTCGACGGCCAGATCGCGGATCTTGTGGTGGATTTCCGCCTTGGAGCCCACATCCACGCCAACGGTGGGACCGTTGAGGATCAGCACCCGGGCGTCGGTCAACAGCCACCGGCCAAGCACAACCCGCTGTTGGTTGCCGCCAGAGAGCTCCTTGACCAGCTTTGCCCCCGAGGGCGTGGCGATCTGCATGGCCTTGATGGTGTCGTCGACCAAGGTATCGGCCCGGCCTTGGTCGATGGTCAGCCCCGAGGCAAGGGACTCATAGGAGGTACAGAGGATATTCCGGTCAATGCCCTGGGTCAGGAACAACCCCTCGCTCAACCGGTCCTCGGGAACATAGGCGATCCCCGCGGCGATGGCCTGCTGGGTGGACCGGGGCGTCACCTCCTTGCCATCCACCCGGATCACCCCCCGGTCCGCGGGGATCATGCCGAACAGCGACAGCACCAATTCCGTGCGGCCCGATCCCAACAGACCCGACAGCCCGACGATTTCGCCCGCCCGGATGGTCAGATCGACGTCCTCGAAGGCGTCGGAGAGCCCCAGCCCGGAAACCTCCAGCCGCGGGGCCTCCGCGGCGCGGTCGCCGGGGACCCAGACATAGGGCTTGCTGTTCAGTTCGAGGCCGGTCATATGGCGGATCAGGGACGCCTCGTCGAAGTCGGAGACCGGCCCATCGGCCACCAGGGACCCGTTGCGCATGACGGTGATCCGTTCGCTGATCTCCATCATTTCGCGAATCTTATGGCTGACGAACAGAACGGCGATGCCCCGGGACTGGATATCCTTGACGATGCGGAACAGGGTCTCCACCTCGCGGCGGGTCAGGGCCGTGGTTGGCTCGTCCATGATGATCAGACGCGCGTCGGACATCAGTGCCCGGGCGATGGCCACCAATTGCTTGCCCGCGGTGGGCAAATTCCCCACCTCGGCGTCCAGATCCAGGTCCACCCCAATTCGGTCGACGGCGTCCCGGGCGATGGCGCGGACCCGTCCCCAATTCATCAGGCGGCGCTTTTGGCGTAACTGGGTGTTCATGGCCAGGTTCTCGGCCACCGTCAGGTTCCCGAAGAGCGAGAAATCCTGGTAGATCACCTGAATGCCCCGGTCGATGGAGGCGATGGGGGTGAGGTGATGAACGGCCTTGCCTTGGATCCGGATTTCGCCCGCGTCGGGCTGATACACACCGGACATGACCTTGATGATCGTGGATTTGCCAGACCCGTTCTCTCCGGCGAGGCAGTGGATTTCCCCCGCGCGGATGGTCAGGGACATATCGTCCAGGGCACACACCCCGGCGAATTCCTTGCGGATGCCCCGAAGTTCGATAAAGGCGTCTGTCATGACACGTCCGCCATGGCTGAAATGGACAGGAAGAAGGGATGGAAAGGGGTGGCGGCACGGCCACCACCCCTCCCGGAACAGAGACGACTTTTAGAAGTCGTATTTGTCCATGTTCTCCTTGGTCACGCCGACCCAACCCTGGCCGTAAAGCAGGTTGGCCGCGCCACCTTCGGGCGTGGAGAGGTTGGTATAGCCCGGAATGCCCAGATCGAGACCGGCCTTGATCTGGTCGGCCTTGCCGTCCAGGGCCATGACGGCCAGCATGTTCATGGCATATCCGGCGACGGCGGGATCCCAGAACTGGATGTACTGGATGTCGCCCTTGGCCAGATACTCACCGGCGACCGAGACCAAGCCCGTGCCCGCGAAGAACAGCTTATCCTTCAAGCCCCGCTCGGAAATCAGACGGCCAGCGCCGGCGGAGGTCGGCATGGGACCACCAACGATGCCCTTGAGGTCCGGATAGGTGGTCAGCACTTCCTTGAGTTTGTTGTAATCGGTGTTGGCGTCGTCATAGGTTTCCAGACGGTTGGTCACCAGCTCCATCTTCGGGAAGTGTTCCTTTTGATAGGCCACCGCGCCGTCGATCCACTCGTTCTGGGACTTGGAGGTCAGGCTACCGACGGTCGCGGCGTATTTGCCCTCGCCCCCCATATAGCCGCCCAGGACTTCCATCAACTTGGCGCCATAGGCCAGGTTATCGAAGGCTTCCAGCACATAATCGGCGTTCTGAATGTTGGAGGCTTCATGGGCGATGACGGTGATGCCGCGATCCCGGGCCTTCTTCAAGACGGGCTCGACGGCCTCGACGGAGAAGGGAACGATGCAGATGGCGTCCACGCCCTGGGCGATCAGGTTCTCGACGATCTGCACCTGGGCCGCGGCGTCGGCCTGACTGGGTCCAACCATCCAGGTGTCATACCCCGTATCGCCACCGAACTGTTTCACGCCATCGCGCATACGGTCAAACCAAGCGATGCCATCGACCTTCACGACGGTGGCGATGGAATAGGTCTTGCCGGTGGCCTCGGACGTCAGGGTTTTGATCCCATCGGGCGTCGGAACCGCGTCCTCGGCGAAGGCGGGGGCCGACAGCAGCGTGCCCGCGACGACGAGGGAAGAAAGCAGCTTATTCATCCTTGATCTCCTTGGAATGCGTTTCCCAGTTCGTTCCCCACGGGCCGCGCGGATCCTTATATTTGGTGATGCCCGGTCGCGCCGTGGTGTTCCGCCTTTTGTTCCGTCCACCGCGACCAGAGGGCGGAACCGCCCTGGCCACGGCGATCCGTCATGCCCTTCCGATGATAGCGATGCTGGCGCTGGCCCCGATCCGGGTTGCCCCGGCCGAGATCATCCGCCGGGCATCCTCCGTCGTCCGGACACCACCGGAGGCCTTGACCCCCATCTCCGGCCCCACGGTTTCCCGCATCAGGGCAACATCCTCGACTGTCGCCCCCCCCCCGGCGAAACCGGTGGAGGTCTTGACGAAATCGGCCCCCGCCTCCTTCGCCAGCAGACAGGCCCGCACTTTTTCATCCCGAGTCAACAGTGAGGTCTCGAGAATCACCTTCAGCAGAGCCGAGCCACAGGCCGCCTTCACCGAGGCGATATCGTCCCGAACCAACGCGTCTTCCCCGGCTTTCAGCAAGCCGATGGGAATGACCATATCGACCTCCCCCGCGCCCTGGTCCACGACCCAAGCGGCTTCCGCGGCCTTGATCGCGGACGGATCGGCGCCAAAGGGGAAACAGATGACCGCGCAGGGAACGACGGAAGAGCCCGCGAGACTCCGGCTCACCAGCGGAATGAATAGGGGATTGACGCAAACCGCCTTGAACCCGTGGGTCACGGCCTCCGCGCAGAGACCTTCGACCTCCGCCGGACGGGCGTCGGGCTTCAGGAGGGTGTGGTCGATGAAAGAGGCCAGATCCGCGGCAGGCGACGGGGATGGGGTGTCCATGGCTTCACTCTCCAGGAGGGGCTGCCCAGGAGAGGCTGCCCAGGACGGGCGACAAGAGCCAACCCGACCAATATGTTATTTTCTTCACATTTTCTGTTATTACAATTCCATATTGACGTGGATGCCGTCAAGGTGAAATCATTTGAAAGTAACCTTAAGCATGAAAGCGGTCGGATCCACCGATTTCCCCCCCGATGACAAAGAGTGCCGAATACCCTATGACGTGACATTCATAGATTTATTGCGTAGCAGCATAGTTTTTTTTGCATCGCACCAACCGGGGTCCCCCCTCCCCGGAACGAGGGAACGGCATATGTTCAGGAAGAGAGCGGAACGACTCCAATACTTGAGTGGAATTCTCGAAACCGGTGGGTTTCTCCGCCTGAAAGATGCCGCGGACATGCTGGGCGTTTCGGAGATGACCGTCCGGCGCGACATTGGCGCCAGCCAGGACCGGTTCACCTATTTGGGCGGGCATATTACCCTGGAATCCAACAATCCCGGGGGGATGGGATATATCCTGAACAAGGAGCGGGCCAGCAACGCGGATAAGAAGCGGGCCGCCTGCCAGGCGGCGGCCACGCTGATTCGCCCCCACGATACCCTTTTCATCGATTGCGGCACGACCACGCCGCACCTGGCGAGCCTCCTCCCATCCAACAGCGGGTTGACGGTCGTGTGTTACGCCATGAACGTCGCCGAAATCATCTGTAAGAAGCCCGGCATCCGGGTGATCCTGTTGGGTGGCCTGTATCACGAATCCTCGGCCTCTTTCTCCAGTCCGGAGGCCCTGGAGACCCTGAGCCAAATGGGCATCAACAAAGCCTTCATCTCGGCTGGCGGACTCCACCGGGAGCGCGGCGTGAGCTGCTCCAATTTCCATGAGGTGGCGATCAAGCAACTCGCCATGGCCAATGCCGAAAGCAAGATCCTGGTGGTGGATTCCACGAAGTTTGGCGTCGTGAAGCCGGTCTTTTTCAGCGATACCAAGGTTTACGACACCATTTGCGTGGACAACACCCCCATTCCGGCCGACGTCCTCCCCCCATCCGTCGAACGTGGCAAAATGCTCCTGGGAGACGTGGGCCGAACCTTCCAGGCGTCCCGGTAGACCTCCGGGCGGGCAAGCGGACCCAATCCCACTTGATTCAAGTCAACGCGGGGGCTTCAGGATCCAAAGCCTCCTGTTCCAAGGTTTCTTTCCCTCTCTCCCTCGCCCTCTCCCATTCCATCATGTGGTGCCTGAGGGGTCGGGTCAGCCGACGCTCGATAAAGTCGGCGATCAAATAGCCGTGGTGATCGATATCCCCCCAATGAAAGGCTGGAACCTCCGCGGGAAGGGCGCGGTCCAAATGGCGGAAGGCCGCGGTGACCGAGCGGGAAGGAAAGCCCCCCGCGTAGATCACCAATCCGTCATCCCCCACCTCCCGGACATAGCGATTGAAGGACGCCAGGTTTTCCACGGACATCAGGTAGGGCGGGCGCCCGACGATGGATAGCCCTTCGATCCATTCCTCGGGTAGACCGATCAGCGGCCGAGCCAGGATCTCCCCGACGCCCCGGATCTCGAAATGGCCCCTGAGAAGAACCGGCGTGGAGAATTTCAGCAGTCCCAGGGACGCCAGAACCTCCAGCCCCCGGGCCTCTTCGGGCAGGGGCAGAAGAAGCTTGAGCGCCTCGCCGAGACGGAGGGCTTGGCGCTCCACGGCCTTGGTCGAGCCGGTGATCTTCTGGGAAAACGCCCGCAACTCCAAATCCAGGTGTTCCTCTCGCAAGATGGCCTGAACGCATTGAAGAATGACGGTCAGTCCTTCCCCGTCCCCCGGTTTCAGCGACCCCAAGGCGGGTTGCCCCACCGCCCACCGGTCCCGGATGCTCCCCAGCAAGGGCGTCAGCTTCGATGAGGGGTTCGGCAGGTCCGCCAGCACCGCCTCCAGTACGGCGAAGGCGCGCTCTCCCGTGGGGTCCCGCTTCAGAAAGGCATACAGGCGCTTCGGATCCCGCAGGCGGACCCGATCGACCAGATCCCGCGCCTTTCTGGACCACTCGATGGTCAGCGCCCCAACCGTCTCCGCCTGTTCAAGCAAGGCATGGAACCGCTTGACGTCCTCGCTTAAGGGCATGCCCGCGTAGTCGGGTCGGATCAAGACCGTCGTTGGATCACGGTCGGGCCGCGCCTCCATCCGGTCCAGCATCCAATCCAGCCCCGCGCGGGCGTCGGCGACGGACTTCACCATCACCCAAGTCCCTCCTCCCTCGGGCTCTTATCCTCCTGGCCCGCATCCTCCTGGCCCTTTTCCCCCGTTTCTGGGGAACGCGCCGCGACGAACCGTCGGAAGTCATCGATTTCGTAGTGGCCGGGATTCCGTCGGATCAGTTCCTCGCGAAGGCGCGCCCCGGGATAAGAGGTTTCGGTATCGGCGTAGTCTCCGTCCCGCCAGATATCCACCACGGTCTCCACCTTCTCCAACAAAACGGACCGCTTGTCATAGGGGGCCGCGACGATCAGTTGGAGACCCAGATCCCGGTAATACTCGAAGGCCGCCCACACATTCTTGGGGTCCATGTTGGAGAAGGCTTCGTCCAGGATCACCAGCCCCATACCCGGATCATCCACCGCGCCCCGTGTTCCGGCCCGATGCCGTGCCCGATGGTAAAGCGTCGCCAGGGAAGCCCCGATCGCCACGTAATAGGGCGTCTGCTGCTCCGCCCCCGATCCCGTTCCCTGGCGACTTTCCAAATTGGTGCGTCGTTTGGTCTGGATATCGGTCATTTCCAGGTCAAAGACGAAGTAATTCCTGTAGTCGGCGAAGGTTTCCACATCCACGTCCGACGTCAGCAACAGGTCCCGCACCTGAAGCAGAGCCTTCCCATGGGGCGTCCCGTCCTTGATTTCCACGTCCTGGAACAGGGGCAACAGCAGGCTGTCATCCTCTCGGGATCTCTGAACCAACTCCCAGACGGACCGATGGCTCGCGGAGGGTTCATGGAGGAACCGGTAGCGTTCGTTATGGAAAGGATGGCCCTTCAAGGCATGGGACATGGTGTCCACGGCTTCCTCCACGCGGCTGAAACGCTCGCGCAGTTCATGGATGAAGGCGTGCTGAAAATAGTATTCCGCCCGTTCCGCGGCTTCTCGGGCCAAATCCTCGTAGCGTTGAAGACTGTTGGCCTCGATGGTGGCGATCTGCTCGGTCACCCAGTCCCGCAACTCCCCCTGGATGGAACTGGTGGAATCGAATTCCGGAGAGCCCTCGTCCAGGCGCTTATAGGCCACATATTGACGCAGGATGTCCGGCCCCTCGCCCGCCAGGTGCTTTTCGATCCGCTCCCGCTCCCGCCCCAGGGTCACGGCCGCCAGTTCCAGCTTTCCGCCCGTCTTGGCGAGAACGCCGAGGAAATGCGCCCGGCCGCCCAAGGCCCGGATCGGCCCCATGGTTGGAAGAAGCCCGAAATAGCGACCCCGCAGGACCTTGACCCGCAGCCGGGACCCCGCTTCGTATTCCCCCCCGCTCAGGCGGGTCGTCGCCCCCTCCACATCCCGTTGGGCCAGCGCCAAAGCTTTGCCTTGGCTCATTTCCCCTTCCCGATAGCTTTCCAATTGGGCGTCGATGACCGCGAGGCGTGTCACATAGGCGGGGTCGGCGCGGTTTTTCTCCTCGTTCATGGACCGGACCGTCGCCTCCAGTCCGTCCCGGGCGCGTTCCAGCTTGTCCACGGTCTGGACGAGACCGGGACGATCCGCCCAGCCCTCCAGCCCGCGGAAGGCCAGAAGAACGGCTTCGTGCCTCTTGCGGTCCTGCCACAATTCGGTGGACCGCCCCCTTAAGCCATCCCGCTCCCGCTCCAAATCGCGCAGGGAGGACCGCCCGGCATTGGCGCCGATCTTGAACCCATCGTGCCGTCCCAATTGGCGCACTTCCACGGCCAGACCATCGTCATAGGTGCCGTCACGCATGATCGCCCGCCCTTCGGCATGCAGATCCGCGATGGTCTCGGCCAGCCGCGCGGTTCCGACGCGGCGCAGGACGAAGGCCATCGCCAAGGGGTCATCCGAGCGCACGACCGAGGCCAATGTGCCCGGTTGGGCCACGCCCCCTTCGGTCAGCTTCCGACTGTTGGCGATGCGGCATCCGCGATAGTCCCGGCGGTTTTCCTGAAGGTGCCCGATGGCTTTCTCCACATGCTCCCGCTCCACCAGGATCGCCTCCCGATCCCGGCCCAAAAGGACCTCCAAAGCCAGGCGCCAATCCTCGTCGATGACCTCGAGCCGCTCGCATAACAGGCGGGAGGGAATGCCCTTGCGGCGCAAATCATCCCGGAGGGCGTCGACCTCGGGCCGGATCGAAAACCCCCGCCGGGTGATGTCCTCGATCTGGCGTGTCAGGTCCTTCGCCTGTCGATCGGCCTCGCCCCGCTCCACGGTCAGGGCATCGACGGCGCGCCCCAGAAAATCCTCCAGGCGGTCCCGCTCCTGGGACAGGGTTTTCAACAGCCGTTCCACGCCGTCGGGATCCCTCGGCCAATGGGGGGGCTGATCGTCGCCCCCTTGCTCCCGAAGGTCCCGCAGGGTCTCCAAAACCCGACCATGGTTTGGCGGAAGGACGTCGGAGGCCCGCAGGACGTTCACCAGATCGACCGAAACCTTGAAATGTCCCTGAATGTCCCGCTGGGCGTCCTTCAAACCCCGTTCCAGCTCGGCCCTCTGCCCCCGCAATTCGGTCATTCGTTGGGTTTCCGACGCGGCGTTGACCAGCCGGTCCAGGCTCTTCCGCTCCGCCTCCAGATCCGTCCGTTCGACCTTGATTCTGTCCAGCTCCGCCCGGATCCCCGCCTGCCTTTCCAGGCCTTGCCGGGCCAGACGTTGGTGTTGGGCCATGGTAACCCGGGCGGCGAGAGCCTTCGCCCGCGCCTCGCCCCACCGGGTGATATCCTGAAGGCGCAGATCCCGCGCATAGGTCTCGATGCGCTCCGCCAGGGGGTTCAGATGGTCGAGCTTGCCGCGCAGAAGGGCAATTTCCCGCGCGTATCCCCGGTAATCCCGAATGGAATCCCGAAGCTGGTCAATCCGCACGTCATCCCGTTCCAGGATGTAATCGCGCACGAAATCATTCGCCGAGGGAATATCCTTGAGACGCGCGGCATTGCCAAAGGCCTTGAGGAACCGTTCCGGCGGGATCGGCAGCCGTCCCGTCGACATCAATTTCAAATAGTCGCCGACAAACGCGACGGCCGGTTTCGATTCCGGATGGGCGATAAGCTGTCCCCCCGCTTTCGTACAGGCGGCGTCCAACCAGGGACGGATGACGGCATCCCAATCCTTGGGCAGGGCCATCTCCTCGCCCTGACTTTGGCCCTTGCCCTGGCTCTTGACCTTGCCCTCGCCCTGGCTCTTGCTCGGGCTTTGGCCCCCATCCTCCCCGTCCCCCTCGGGCCGCTCCACCAGATCGTCCACGGAAAGCTTGACCCCATCGGCGATGAAGCGAACCCGCGTACTCTCCCTTGGATCCTGGACCCGGGCCTCCATCACCACGCCCAGGGTGATGGGCCAGCCGTCGGGCCGTTCGAAGGTCAGGAACAGGGTGCATTGGGCCTCGGGTCGCTTGACCCCCTCCGGCCCGTCACCGGTGCGGCCCAGGATATAGGCGTGCACGGATCGCCGCCCCTTGCGCTTCCCTCCGCCAGCCCGGGCGTTGAGCTCCAGGTATTTGCCGAGACCGTTGCCGGACATCACCGTCTGGATGAGATCCAGCAGGGTGGACTTGCCCGACCGGTTTTCACCGACGAGAGCCACATTTCCATCAATGTCGATGTTCTGGTGGGGGAACTGGTGCCAGTTTACCATCCCGATACGGGTCAAACCGATCATGGTCCCTCCTCCCCCTCCGCCCAGCCATCGCCTTCGGCCTTGGCATCGCCTTCGGCATCCGCATTGGCATTCTCACCGCCTTCGGTCGTCTCCCCGTCCTCGGCGGTCCCGTCGCCGTCCGGATGGGGCTCTCCCTCCGTCTCCCCCTCCCCCCACGCGTCCCAATCGCGCACCAGGCCTTTCTCGGAGCGGGCGTAGTCCTCCAGGATCCGCAGGGCTTCGCCGTCGCGCAACAGATGGGTCACCATGGGCCGGATGCTGAGGTCCCTGTCCTCCATCTCCTCGTCCATGGTCCCCAGGCGGACGATGTTCCGGCGGTCCAGTTCCTTCAGGGCGCGCTCGAACTCCCCGATGCCCATGCCCGAGCCGGTCAGTCCCGACCGCAGGGTGTCGTACAGGTCCCAGACCCGGTTCACCGTGGTTTGGACCATCGCCCGGTCCCCGCCAAAATCCCCCCGATTGGCGGCTTCCTGCCAGGCCTGCCCGACCACCAGCATCACCAGGGTATCAACCAGACTCATGGCGGGCATATGCGTGACCTCGGAGCGGGGCAGCAGGCCGACCCACTGCTCCCGGTCATGGCGGATGAAATCCAGGCCCAGGACCTCCACCCAGTCCTCGATGAAGGACCGATAGCGGGGATTGGTCAGGGTATCGTAGGCCTTGGCCACCCCCCGATCACCGCTGAACAGGAACTGCTGGCTCAGCAAAAGGCGCAAGGCGGCGGAAATGTCCTCCGCGGCCTTGCCGCCCGAGGCCTGATCCAGGCGCTCAAGATCGGGAAGCATGGCGATCCTCGTCCTTCGGCGTTTCTCCGAGAATGGTCCCTCCGTCCCGGCGGCGCAGGCGGAAATTGGGGCAACGGATCCATCCGTCGTCCCGCCAGCCGTCCGCCGCCTCGAGGACATACCAGCGCGCCAGGGAGGGCGGCATGGTCCGGCGATACCGGCGCAATTCGTCGACCATCAGAAACTCCTCCAACGACGCGATGGGCATCTCCCGGGCCTCCAGGGCCGCCCGTCCGTCCAGGACCCGGTCCAGATAGGCGCGCACCTGATCCGGCCCGATCTGAAACATCTGGGCGTACTCCCGCATCATGGCCCGCCGCAGGGCCTGGGCCGGATCCGCGCGGCGGCGCTCCAGGGGTTGCTTGGCCAGGGGGGCCCTCGGCCGACGCGGCGCGGGCATGGCCGCGCGCCCGAAATACAGGGGCCGCTCCAGGCAGGGTCCCGGGACCGGCGAGGGGGTCCGCTTGCGCCCCTCGGACAGGCCGCGAATGTCCTCCATCCCGCGGATCAGCTCCACCAAACGGCGGGAGATCCGCCCCTCCCCCTGTTCGGCGTAGCGGATGGTGTTGCTCAGCTTGCTTTCCAATTTCCGACGGAAGCGGCTGATATGGTCCAGGGAAATGTCGATATTGCCGAAGACGGCGCTCAGGATCCGCAGGTCATTGTCCAACTGGACCCGAGCCTCGGCGCCATTGGGGCTGACCCGGTCCTCCACATAGCCCTCGACCAGCCGGTCGCGGAGGTGGTCGGACAGGGCGATTTCCTCCACGCCGCGCAGGATCTCCGCCCGGTGGCGGTAGGGGTGATTGGGACCCTGGATCTCCTCCAGGTCCTTGAGCAGCACCTCGCCGATGAAATCCTCGAAAAAGGCTTGGTAGCGGGCCTCCAGGCTTTCGCTGTCCATGACCTTCTTCTCGACCCGGCGCAGGTCCGACAGGACAACGCGCAAGGAGCGTTCGAAGGCCTGGGCGTTTTCCGCGGCCTTGCGCAGGCCCGCGGCATTGGCCCGGCCATCCAGGAGAACCGCGGCCAAGGCCGTGCGGATGGCGACCACCACGCCCGCGGCCGCCACCGCCAGCCCTTCGCGCAGGGCCACCAGACGCTCGGTCACCAAAAGCGCCGCGGGCGGCATGTCGACGGTGACCTTCAGGCCCAGGGCCTCCTCCTCCAGCCAGCCGGTATCGACCAGCCGCCGGTAGATATGTTGGGCCTGCCGGAGCAGCCTGTCCTGCCCGGCCTCGTCGGACAGCACGCGCAGCCGCCGCCCCCGCTTGCGGATCACGTCGGGCAGGCCGAGCAGTTCCTCGTCCTCGGTCCACAGGGTCGGATTGGCGCGCAGGACATTGTAGATGACCAGCACCAGATCACTGCGTTTTGGATAGACGAAGCCAACCCCGAAATATTGGTCGTAAATTTCCGCCACCACGCGGGCATAAAGATGGCGGTTCGACCGGGAGAAGATCAGGAAGAAATCCGGAGACAGGTGATCGAACAGAAGCATCTGGGCACCACGAGGGGACGAACGGAAGCACCGCAACCTAGCACACTCCCCGCGCGACACCAGTCCCGGCTTACGCCCATGCGCGCTTGGGGATCCGAAGGGAGGGAGAGGGGGAGAGGGAGAAAGGGGGAGAGGGAGAGACCAACGGGGACGGGCCATCGGGTCGACCTCATCCAGACGGCAGGGGCAGCGGGTCATAGGCGCCCATGCCATGGACGGCATGCCCCCCGGCGTGGCACTGGGCGCCCAGGGACAGCAGGGGCGCCAAGGGGGCGAGCGGTCCACGGGCCGTCAGCACGCCCGTCAGTCCGGTCATGGGAATGGCGGCCCGCCCCTGGCGGCTGGAATAACGGACCCAGTGGACGGGCCGCAGCGCCCCCGCGTCCCACTCCACGGCCTCCGCCGCGGCGCGCAGGGCGCGGAAGTCCATGTTCAGGGACAAATCCTGCCAGCGCGCCAGCCCCCCGATCCGATTGGCCAGCCCCATGACCAACCGCACGCCGTTGGTGGTCAGGGCCCCGTCCGTCATCACCGCCAGCGGCGACAGGAAGCACAGGGCCACGCCAGCGTCGAGCGGAAGGACGGGAAGCGCCTCCCGCCGGTTGATCTCCAGGGCGTCGGGCACCAGACGGGCGCGGACCCGGGCGCCGGAAAACAGGGTGAGACCACCGCGCAGCCCGTCCACCAGGGCATCGGCGCAGACCGCGGCCCAGCGCAGCGCGAAGCCGAACAGGGTCAGTTGGATGCACAGCCCTCCGCCCGGCGCCGGACCGGCGCGCACCACATAGGGGGCGGGAACGGGCAAGCGCCCGCGAAAGGGATAGAGCGGGCCGAACAACAGGTGATCGGCCATCGCCGCCTCCCGGTCCCCCGCCTTGGCCCAGTCACTCAGGACCCGGCCCAGGGCTCCCCGCACCCGTCCGGCCAGGGAGGGGCCGTCATCCAGCATGGGGGGACGGGGCGCGGTGAGCGTCAGGGTCACCGACCGCCACTGTCCGGCGAGTGTTTCGAGATCCACGGCCTCCACGCCCGCGCGCAGACGGGAAGCCGGATCCATGGGATGCATGACCACCAAGACGCCGCCTCCGGGCTTTCTTCCGCCAGCTTGCTTCCGACCACCCGATTTTCACCCGGACCAAGCCCCGAAGCAAGCCTCCCATGCCCCCCACGACGGGTCTCGGCGAGGGGCCAAGACTCGCCGTTCGCCAAGCCGGCGTCCGTCATGAAGTTTCAAACGCCGATGGGTCTCGGCGAGGCGCCAAGGTTCGGGAGAGAAGACAATGAGTCATGGTCGAGAGTACGTTTCAAACGCCGATGGGTCTCGGCGAGGCGCCAAGGGTGGATGAGTTAGAAATTTGTCCTCTCCGCAACCTAGGCAGTTTCAAACGCCGATGGGTCTCGGCGAGGCGCCAAGGTCCCCGGGACGACGACGATCCACGAGGCCGACGACGGGGTTTCAAACGCCGATGGGTCTCGGCGAGGCGCCAAGGTGATGAATGACAAAACTAAAGGGTTTGATAGGTTTCAAACGCCGATGGGTCTCGGCGAGGCGCCAAGGTTCTGCCTAGCACTGGTATACCTCGTACCGGTGTTGAGTTTCAAACGCCGATGGGTCTCGGCGAGGCGCCAAGGGGAAGCCCTGCGCGGTTCCGTCGCTGACGCCGAATTGGGTTTCAAACGCCGATGGGTCTCGGCGAGGCGCCAAGGTCCTTTCATGGCGCAGGCCATTGGTAAAGAGTTTCAAACGCCGATGGGTCTCGGCGAGGCGCCAAGGGCAGGGTAAGTTCCTGACTGCGGTGGACAAGGCTATGTTTCAAACGCCGATGGGTCTCGGCGAGGCGCCAAGGTTATACAAGGGGGCTCCCATGCGTAAAGCTTTTACGTTTCAAACGCCGATGGGTCTCGGCGAGGCGCCAAGGGTACCCCTTTACAAGGGCTTGTCAAGACGGGCTCTTTTCTCTATGACTCCACAGGGTCTCCCTGTTGTGGACAAGGTCGCCCCGGTTTTTTGGGAAAAATGGCGCAGAATCCTATAATTTTTCTTATTTTTCAATGATATAGAATTTTTCCACAGGGTTCAACCGGGAAAGGCACCGATGTCCAAGCTGTTCGAGGCGCTCACCAATCTGGAGACCTTGGCCCTGGCCTGGCGCAAGGTGGACGGCAATGGGGGCGGCGCGGGCGGGGATGGGTTGAGCCGCGCGGCCTTCGCCAGGGACCATTGGCTTCGTTTGCGGCGGTTGACCCGCGACCTGCGCGGCGGAACCTACATGCCCGGCCCCCCGCGCCCGGTGGACATTCCCAAAAAGGGGGGAGGAACCCGGCGTCTGCTGATCCCCTGCGTCACGGACCGGGTGGCCCAGACCGCCGCGGCCATGGTCCTGGGGCCGATCCTGGACGCCGAAATGACCGACGACAGCTTCGCCTACCGCCCGGGCCGGTCCGTGCGCTTGGCCGTGGACCGGGTGGCCCGGCATCGGCGCGCCGGACATACCTGGGTCGTCGACGGAGACATCGACGATTATTTCGACAGCATCCCCCACGATCGCCTGCTGTCCCGCCTGGCCCGATCCCTGCCGCCGGAAGACGCCGGGCCGGTCCTCGATCTGGTGGCCCTGTGGCTGGAAACCTTCTCCGCCGAGGACCGGGGCGTGGCCCAGGGCTCGCCCCTGTCCCCCCTGCTCGCCAACCTCTACCTGGACGACGTGGATGATCGGATCGCCGCGAAGGGCGTGCGGCTGGTCCGGTTCGCCGACGACTTCCTGTTGATGTGCCGCGACGAAATGGCGGCGCTGGAGGCCCGGGACCGGATGGCCGCCCTGCTCGCCGAACAGGGCCTGCGCTTGAACCCGGCCAAGACGCGGGTGGTTCCCTTCGATACCGGCTTCCGGTTCCTCGGCCATCTGTTCGTCCGCTCCATCATCCTGCCCGAACCGTGGGACGAGGAGCCCCCGGACGAGGAGGGCGCGGCCCTGGCCGCTCGGGGTCTCCCCGAGATCGGCCCCGAGACCGGCCCCGAGACCGGCCCCGAGACCGACGCCCCGACGCCCCAACCCCAGACCCAACCCCGGACCCGGGCGGAAGAGGCGGGAGCCGAGGGGGGGGCCGAGCGGGCGGAACAGGGGGGGGCGACGCCCCTTCGTCCCGTGCTGCGTGTCCTCTATCTGACCGAACCGGGGCGGCGGCTGGACCTGCGCAACCAGGCCTTCACGGTGACGGAGGACGGGCGGGAGATCCTGGCCATTCCCCCGGACCGGGTGGACCGCGTCGACCTGTGCCCCGGATGCGAGGCCAGCGACGCGGCGCTGCGCCATGCCCTGGCCACCGATACCCTGGTGGCCTGGACGGCGGAGGACGGGGCGACCCTGGGACTGCTGCACCCGCCCCCGCGGGACGAGGGGGGGCTGCACCTGCATCAGGCGCGCCACGCCCTGGACCCCGACCTCCGGCTGGATCTGGCCAGACGGTTCGTCGACGGCCGTCTGCGCAACCAACGCGCCCTGCTGCGCCGCCTGGACCGCCGCCGCCCGGAGGCGGCGGCGCGGAAGGCCGCCTTCACCCACCTTAACCGGGCGATCCGGGGGCTGTCCGCCGTGGGCGACCTGCCGGCCCTGCTGGGCGCCGAGGGCGCGGCCACGGCGGCCTATTGGCCGGCCCTGGCGGGCACCCTGGACCAGGGTTTCACCCTGGACGCTCGGCGGCGGGG
>JAIOYK010000047.1 GCA_021741145.1 Rhodospirillum sp.
CCGCCCCCGCGGCGGCGGCCCCTGCCGCCGCGGCCTCCACCATGCCGTCGGGCCCGGGCCGCGAGCCCACCGAGCGCGAGGAAAAGGTCAAGATGACCCGCCTGCGCCGCAAGATCGCCGAGCGGCTGAAGGACGCGCAAAACAGCGCGGCCATGCTGACCACCTTCAACGAAGTGGACATGACCAACGTCATGGCGCTGCGGGGTCAGTATAAGGACAGCTTCGAGAAGAAGCATGGCATCAAGCTGGGCTTCATGTCCTTCTTCGTGAAGGCCTGCGTTCAGGGCCTCCAGGAACTTCCCGCGGTCAACGCCGAGATCAGCGGTGATTCCCTCATCTACAAGAACTACTACGACATTGGCGTGGCCGTCGGCGGCCCGTCCGGTTTGGTGGTTCCCGTGGTGCGGGATTGCGACGTCAAGTCCTTCGCCGAGATCGAGGGCGCCATCGCCGGGTATGGCAAGAAGGCCCGTGACGGCAGCCTGACCATGGAAGAGATGAACGGCGGCACCTTCACCGTGTCCAACGGCGGCGTCTATGGATCCTTGATGTCCACGCCGATTATCAACCCGCCCCAGTCGGCGATCCTGGGCATGCACAAGACCATGATGCGGCCGATGGTGATGCCCGATGGCACCATCCAGGCCCGTCCGATGATGTATCTGGCGCTGAGCTACGACCACCGCATCATCGACGGCAAGGAAGCGGTGACCTTCCTGGTCCGGGTGAAGGAAAACCTCGAGGATCCGGCCCGCCTGCTGCTGCAGGCCTAAGCCAATGCCACCGGGCGCGCGTTTCCTTCGCGCGCCCGGTTCGGTTTCCAGCTCGTTTTTAATGAAGTCGCCGCGAGGGTCTCCCGGAGATCCCGGCGCCCGAAAGGAAAAGGGACGATCCCATGTCCGATTATGATGTCGTTGTGATTGGCGGTGGCCCTGGCGGCTATGTCTGCGCCATCCGCGCCGCCCAGCTCGGCCTGAAGGTGGCCTGCGTCGAAAAGCGGGGCGCCCTAGGCGGCACCTGCCTGAACGTGGGCTGCATTCCATCCAAGGCCCTGTTGCAGTCCTCCCACCTCTATGAAGAGGCGGAGAAGCACTTCGACGCCCATGGCATCAAGGTCGGCAAGCTGTCCCTCGACGTGAAGACCATGCTCGACCGCAAGGACGAGGTGGTGAAGTCCAACACCCAGGGCATCGAGTTCCTCTTCAAGAAGAACAAAGTAGACTATGTCATTGGCGCGGGGCGGGTCGAGAGCGCCACCACGGTCATCGCCGACACCAAGGACGGCGAGCAGACTCTGAACACCAAAAGCATCGTCATCGCCACCGGTTCCGATGTCATGCCCCTGCCGGGCGTGGAAATCGACGAGAAGCAGATCGTGTCTTCCACCGGGGCCCTGGACCTCCCCAAGGTGCCCAAGTCCATGGTCGTTATCGGCGCGGGCGTGATCGGGCTGGAGCTTGGCTCCGTCTGGCGCCGCCTGGGCGCCGAGGTGACTGTTGTGGAGTTCCTCGACGTGATCCTGCCGCCCTTGGATGGCGAAGTGCGTAAGAACGCCCAGCGGATCCTCCAGAAGCAGGGTATGGTCTTCAAATTGGGCCACAAGGTCACCGGCGCGGAAACCCATAAATCCAAGGTCAAGCTGACCATCGAGCCCGCCAAGGGCGGCGATGCCGAGGTGATCGAGGCCGAGACCGTCCTGGTGGCCATCGGTCGCCGTCCCTACACCGAGGGCCTTGGGCTGGACAAGGTGGGCGTGACCGTCTCCGATCGTGGCTTCGTGGAGGTCGACCAGGATTTCCAGACCAACGTTCAGGGCATCTTTGCCATTGGCGATGTGATCGGTGGCATGATGCTGGCCCACAAGGCCGAGGACGAAGGATCGGTACTGGCCGAAATGCTGGCCGGACAAAGCGGCCATATCAACTACGATGCCATTCCGTCCTGCGTCTACACTTGGCCGGAAATCGCCGCGGTGGGTAAGACCGAGGAGCAGTTGAAGGAAGCGGGCATAAAGTACAAGTCCGGCAAGTTTCCCTTCACCGCCAACGGTCGGGCCAAGGCTAATGGGGACACGGATGGCTTCGCAAAGGTGTTGTCCGACGCGGAAACCGGTCGGGTTCTGGGCTGCCACATCATCGGCCCCGCCGCGGGCGATCTCATCGGCGAGGTGGTTCTGGGTATGGAATTCGGTGCCTCGGCCGAGGACATCGGCCGCACCTGCCACGCTCACCCGCAGCTTGGCGAAGTGGTGAAGGAGGCCGCCCTGGCGTCCCACGACAAGCCGATCCACATGTAAGGGGGTGGGGAGGCAATGCCTCCCCAATTTGGGGGTCAAGGGGGCGAAAGCCCCCTTTTTTCGTGGAGAATGTCCCAGCTTGTGTCCAATCACTGCCGACTGTAGATTGTTGTCGAACATAGCGATTTTTGGGAGGTTTTCGTGAGATATTCACCTTTTGGGAAGGGTGCTTTGGCTGCCGCCCTCTTTCTTCCGGTTCTGGCCGCGTGTCAAACCACGGGCGAGGGAACTGGAGCCGGAGTGGGAGCACCACTCACCGTGACCTTCGCTGATTCCGCTTGGGGAGGGGGGGCTGTGCCCTCTGGGCAGCACTGTTCCAAGTTCGGCGGCCATGGGGCGACCCCTGGCCTGACCGTGGGCGGGATTCCGGGGGGAACAACGGAGATCCAGGTGGAGTTCAACGACGCCTCCTACGCGCCTCTGTCTAGCAATGGCGGGCACGGCAAAGTGGCGTTCACGGTTTCTGGGTCGACGGCCACACTTCCCTCGGTCCCTGGCGAAACGGCGACCATGCCCTCGGGCGTTCGGCTGGTGTCCAAGAATAGGGCCCAAGGGGATTTCGCGGTTCCCGGGTATTTGCCGCCCTGTTCCGGGGGGGCGGGCAACACCTACTTCGCCGTTCTCAAAGCGCTGGATTCCCAGGGGAAGGTCCTGGGGTCCGGTCGGATCACCCTCGGAACCTATTAGGCGCGGAGGGTTTGGGGAGGCACTGGCTCCCCAATTGGGGGGTAAAGGGGGCGAAAGCCCCCTTTCGTGTGCCTGGAGCAATAAAACGTGCGTGTTCTCTTCCTACACCAGAACTTTCCGGCCCAATTCCGCCACTTGGCGCCCCGCCTCGCGGCGCGGGAGGGTTGGGACGTGCGGGGTCTGGGGTTCCACGAACCGGTTCCCCCGCCCTTGCCAGGGGTGACGACCTACCGGTACCCCATTCCTGACGCCGACCCGAATCCCCAACAGCGCCTGCGGGAGATCGATACCAAACTGCGCCGGGCTGACAGTGTTTTCCGCGCCCTCACCTCACTGAAAGACCAGGGCTTCACGCCGGATCTGGTGATCGGCCATCCGGGGTGGGGGGAAATGTTGCGCCTGGACGAGGTGGTCCCCGGAGCCAAGCACATCTCCTATGCCGAGATCTACTACCAGGACAGGGGCGGGGATCACGACTTCGATCCGGAGTTTCCCTACCCGGACCCCAACCTGCCGCTCCGCAATCGCCTGGCCAATGCCGCCATTGACGTGAGCATGGCCCGTTGCGACGCCGCGGTGGCGCCCACGGCCTGGCAGGCCGGGCGCTTCCCCGCGCATTTCCAGAATAAGATCCACCAGATCCATGACGGCATCGACACCCTTGTCTTGGCGCCCAGGGAGCGGGGGAGTCTCGACCTGGACGGCTGGCGGGTGACCAAGGGAGAGAAGGTGGTAACCTTCGCCACCCGCTACCTGGAGCCCATGCGCGGCGTCCACACGTTTCTGCGGGCCCTGCCCCTGATCCAGGCCATGGAGCCCGAGTGCAAGGTGGTGGTGGTGGGGCGTGACGACAAGTCCTATTGGAAGATGGACAAGGGCAAACCCACCCACAAGAAACGCCTGATCGACGAAGTGAGCGACCGCCTGGACTGGGATCGGGTGCGCTTCCTCCCCTGGCTCCAGCGGAATGCCCTGACCCGACTGTTTCAGGTCACCTCGGCCCATGTCTATCTGACCTTCCCCTTCGTGCTCTCCTGGTCGATGCTGGAGGCCATGGCCTGCGGCGCGCCGGTCATCGGCTCGCGCACCGATCCGGTGATGGAGGTCATCCAGGACGGGGTGAACGGCCATCTGGTCGATTGCCTGGATCCGGAGGAGCTGGCCGAGAGGGTGGTGACGGTGCTGCGCGACCCGGAGGGGCAGGAGCCCATCCGCGCCCGGGCAAGGGAGACAGTGGTGAGAAAATATGACTTGGAAACGGTATGTCTGCCCCAATGGCTGAGAGTGATCGATCGGGTGGTGGCATCGTGACGCCGGCTCCGCGCAAGGGGGCGGCCAAGGTGGCCGCCGTGACCCCGGAGATCCTCGCCCGACTGCATGCGGGAGCCGAGGAAACCCTCACCCTGAGTGAATGTTTGGCCGTTGATTTCGCCGAGATGGCCCGGGGGTGCCTATCCGTCGCCACCGCCGAGGCCGTCACCGCCGCGGTGGATCCGTCCGCCGGGATCACCAAGCGCATGGCCCAGGCCGCCGGAACCCTCCCCGACGACGTGGTGGACGACTTGATCACCCACCCCAGCGACACGATCCGGGGGTGGGCGGCCTTCGCCCTGGCCGGTCGGCATGGGAGCGACCTGGAAGCCCTCTTTTCGGCCCTGAGGCCGCTGGCGGCGGATTCCCATTTCGGGGTGCGAGAGTGGGCTTGGCTCGCGGCCCGTCCGGCCATTGTCGCCCAGCCGATGGCGGCGCTCTCCCTGCTGATGCCCTGGACGGGGGAGGGGGATGAAACCCTCCGCCGATTCGCCAGCGAGGCGACGCGGCCCCGGGGCGTTTGGTGCTCCCATATCGCCGTGCTGAAGGCGGATCCAGAGCCCGCGCGTCTCCTGTTGGAGCCCCTGAAGGCGGACCCGTCCAAATACGTGCGGGATTCGGTGGCGAACTGGTTGAACGACGCGGCCAAGACGCGCCCGGACTGGGTCCTGGCTCTGACCGGGCGCTGGTTGGAGGGGGCCACGAAAGAAACCGCCGCGCTGGTGAAACGGGCGCGGCGGTCCTTTCTATCTTGAGGGAGTCACAAAAGCGGTCCCAACGGGGCCGAATCTAGGTAGGCTTCGATCAGGAGGCGGCCGTGAACTGATCAAAGGCTTCCAGAGCTTCGACGCCATAGACGGTCGCGGGTCCACCGCCCATCAACTGGGCGACACCAATGGTCTCGATGACTTCGCCGCGGGTGGCGCCCGCTTCGATCACCGCCTTGACGTGGTGAGCGATACAACCGTCGCAGCGGACCGTGATGGCGATGGCTAGGGCGATCAATTCCTTTGTCTTGACCGAAAGGCTTCCGTCCGTTCCCGTGGTCGCGGCCATCAGGCTCGAGAACGCCGCCATGGTTTGGGGTTCCGCCTTGGACAGTGTTCCCATGCCATCGGCCAATTTCGCGCCAATTTTTTTGAAGTCCGTCATGGGGGGATTCCTTGCGTGATAGGAGGCGACGATAGCGTGCCGCCGTATCACATCATGGTAACGCAGTGGTAGGAGTCGAGCCACGCTTATTGCGTGTATCTGGGGTGAATTTAGGGCCACTGGATCGGGGAGGTCGGCTCGGTGATGGTCGGATGGGCCGTGGGGGAGACGTCCCCCACTCGCTTATTGTTCTTTCCCCTCCCGGGCCATGTCCTTGAACTTCTGGTTTAAGGCGTATTCCTCGCTGGTGACATGGCGCTCCATGGAGCTCGCGCGGTGTTCCAGGTCATCGAAGGCCCGGCGCAGGTCGGCGAATTCCGAATCCGGATCCACCGGGCGGGGTTTCACGTTGTCCGCTCCGGGGCCGGGGCCCGTCGCCGGTGCGGGGCGGGGGCCGGAGAAGGTCTCGCGCACCGTGGCGCTCGCCCGGTCCACGGATCGGCGGACCGAATCCGGGTGTTCGGACCACAACCAGACCCCGATGAAGATCAGGGCCGCCAGGGGGAAGTTCATGATCACGCCGACGATCAACAGGGCCAGGATGCCCTTGCGGGGAAGGCCGGTCTTATCGGCGGCGAACTGGGTCACCCGGCGGATCAGGCCCGGACGTCCCTCGCGGAAGGCACCTTTCGGGCCGGGGCATCCCTTGGCCCAGCCGTTGTGCCAATGGGTGTGGTAATGGGTCTGGCGTTGTTTGCAGCCGCTCATGATTTGGACCTCCAGTCGGGCGAATCGGTCGTCAGGATCCGTTCCAGGGTTTCCAGCCGACCGGCCAGGTCCTTGGCCCTGGCGCGGAGTTGTTCCAGGTCTTCCCGGGGTACGGCGATCATGCCGTCACCCAGGTCGGCCATCTTCATCCGTTTCCATTTGGTGAGGTAGTGGAAGACCAGCCAAGTTGGCAGCACCAGGGAGACGAAGATCACCAGGGGCACGAAGGTGATAGCGAAGAAGGACAGCATGGGGGATCACCCGCGGGAAGGGGAAGGGAAGGGTGGAGAGACCCAGGTCGAGCCGGGACGGATCCCGCCCAGCCTAACCCAGGGACCATGACAAGAGCAGCCCTAGGCTTTCTTGCCACCCACCTTTTCCTTCAGTTTCGCCAGTTCGTCTTCCACATCGGCATCGGCGCGCAGGGATGCGAATTCGTCCTCCAGGGTTACCTTGCCACCAGTCCGGCCCATTTCCAGGACATCGGCGTCGGCTTCCAGTTCGTGGATGCGGCGCTCCAGGGAGTCGTAGCGGTCGATGGCGTCGTCGACGCGACCGTCGTAAAGGGTCTTGCGCACCTGGACCCGCTTTTGGGCGGATTGCATGCGGATCTCGATGGACTTCCGCTTGGCCTTGGCCTCATCCAGCTTGGCTTGCAGTTTGCCCAGATCCCCATTGGTCTTGGACAGGCTTTCGTCGATGACGACCAGTTCGGCTTCCGCGGCGGTGGCCCGGTCGGCCAGCTTGCGCTTGGCCACCAGGGCGCCCTTGGCCAGGTCCTCGCGGCCCTTGGACAGGGCGAATTCGGCCTTGGCGCCCCAGTCCTCCGCGTCCTTTTCCAGGGCGGTCAGGGAGCGTTCCAGGTCCTTCTTGTCGGCGATCATGCGCACGGCGGAGGCGCGGACCTCGACGAGGGTGTCCTCCATTTCCTGGATCATCAGGCGCGCCATCTTCTCTGGATCCTCCGCCTTGTCGAGCAGGGAGTTGAGGTTGGCGTTCACGATATCGGTCATGCGGGAAAAGATGCCCATTGGTCAGGTCCCTTGGCTTTGGGGGTGAAGAGGGTTGCCCCCTCTTTGACGTGGGGGAGCGTGATGCCCCCTCCCTTGCGAAGACCGTGCCAACAGGCGCGAAGTTCCATCTTTCCTTGGCTTTTGGCGACGACCGTGCGACAAAATTAGCGAAAATCGCTAACTCATCGCGAATTGATCAGCGGAAACCGTCATTCTATGATCAGGCTGTCTTCCAATGACCGGTCAGGACGATCAGACAGAGGAGTTTCAGGGTATTTCCGTAATAGTCTTCCTCGGCGAGCCCCCGCTTGGTGATCTCGACCCAGAGGGCATTCAGCCAACCCTGGTGGGCGGGATCGACCATGGCGGCGACGGCCAGGGGCGCGACAAAGGCCATTTGACCCTCTCCCTGGTCGGCCATGGGGGGACCCGACAGCCTGTATCCGGCGTTGATCCGCGCGGGGTCGTCCCCGGTTTCCGTGCGGATCCAGGTGATCAGGGGCACCAGGGCCGCCCGGGCTCGTTGGTTGCCGTGCAGGATCGCGTCCATGGCCACCCGCCAGGGATAGCGGGCGGCGTTCCAGGAATAGGAGCCGTCTCCCTCCCCTTCCAGAAATTCGGGAGGAGCCGGTTCGGGGGCGTCCAGTCGGACAATGACGAAATCGGGCACCAATCCCGTGTTCCGTGCCCAACGGTGGCGCAAATCCTCCAGCAGGGCGTAGGTCTGGTCCCGGATGTCGTACCAGCGGGTCTCCCCCGTGGCCTGGGCGAAGGTGGTGAAATGGCCGGGCATGAAATCGGAGACCCGGGTGGCGATGGCGGTATCCGGGGGATCGGGATCGGGTGTCTTGGCCCAGTCTCCCAACAGCATGTATTGGTCCCCCGGGGCAACCTCCCGTTCAAGGATCGCCGACAGGACCGTTTGGGCTTGCGCCTTGTAGTCGATGGCGCCCTTCGATCCCCAGGTTTTGTCGGCGAGCAGCAGGGCCAGGGCGATGTCCAGATCTCCGTCGGTGGCCGATGTGGACCCGTCCACCCGACCACGGGCGTTCCCGCAGCCCTCGACCTGATTCCAGGCCATCAGCCCGGGGCCGGACGCCGCGGAATGGTCCTGGAAGAAGCGGACCATTCCGTCGAACAGTCCTTGGGCCTTCGGATCCCGGTCCGCCATCATCACCGTGATCAGCATGCCGTATCCATGGGCCTCCGACACGGTAATGCTCCCTTCGGCCGATCCACCCTCCACGGCCTTGCCGTCGGCGTCGACCTTCACGTAGGCGCGATCCGTGCCACATCCCTCGGTCAGGTAGAGGGCCTTCCATTGGTCGTGGAAGGCGTTCAGGGCTTGGTCCATCTCTTCCTGGGGCGTGTCGGGCAGGATGATTCCCAAGGTATAGGGGGCGGCGGCGTCCCTCGCTTGGGCGGGGAGGGCGAGGGGAAACCCACAAAGGGCCAAGCCGAGGGCGAGAAGGGGGCGCAAGGGAGGCTCCTGTCGTTGGATGGGGGCGTGGAGGGCATCATCCTCGCATGCCACAATGGGAAACGAGCGATTTTGGGAAGACCGACACCATGACCACACTGCCTCCTATCATAGGCGAGGATCCGGCATTCCTCGACGTCATCGAGCAGGCCTCCCAACTGGCGCGGCTGGACCGCCCTTGTTTGGTCCTGGGCGAGCGGGGGACGGGCAAGGAACTGGTGGCGGCGCGGCTCCACTACCTCTCCCGGCGATGGGAGGGACCCCTGGTCAAGGTGAATTGCGCCGCCCTGTCCGAGACCTTGCTGGACACGGAACTGTTCGGTCACGAGGCTGGGGCCTTCACCGGTGCCCATCGGCGCCATGTGGGTCGATTCGAGCGGGCCAGCGGCGGGACCCTGATCCTGGACGAAATCGCGTCGGCCTCCATGGCGGTTCAGGAAAAAATCCTGCGGGTGATCGAATATGGAGAGTTGGAGCGGGTTGGCGGCGCGGCGCCAATCACCGTGGACACCCGGGTTATCGGCGCGGCCAACGTGGATCTGGCCGCCCGGGCCCGGGCGGGGGATTTCCGGGCGGATTTGCTGGATCGCCTGGCCTTCGACGTATTGACCCTTCCGCCCCTGCGGGCCCGCCCCCTCGACCTGGTTCCGCTCGCCGAGTCCTTCGCCCGGGACATGGCCCATGAGCTGGACCGGGAGGAGGCGCCCCGTTTCTCCCCCGCCGCCCTGGCCCGCATGGCCTCCTACGATTGGCCGGGCAATGTCCGGGAGTTGCGCAACGCGGTCGAGCGGGCGGTGGCCCGTCTGCCCCGGGACGAGGGGGTGATCGAGGACGTGCCCATTGATCCCTTCGCCAGCCCCTGGCGCCTGGGGGCCACCTTGGGGAAGGCGCCCGCCGATTCCACGCCCGTCGATTCGGTCGCGGTGCCTCCTGTGGCGGACTTCGATGGCGCGGTGGCGGGGTATGAACGCGCCTTGCTAAGGATGGCCCTGGAGGGGGCGCGCCACAACCAACGGAAGGCCGCGGACTCCCTGGGGCTTGGCTATCATCGGTTCCGGCGACTCTTGGCGAAACACGCCCTGTCACCGGACCGGTGATCGCTTCGAATTGGAGGGACCCGCGTCTTTCTGTTTCCGGGGATCCCCGTTCGCCCGTAGAGTGGCGATGAAATTCCGCACAATGAAACAGCTTTGGGGAAACCTGCGTCCATGCCCAACGGTACAAAGTCGGCCACGGTCGGAGAGATTCCCCCGGTGACCAAGCGGCCATCCAGCGGCGCGTTGGCTCTGTTCCTCCGTCGTCGTCGACGGCGCCTCTACGTCCTCACCCACCGGTCCGTGAGGCGAATCGTCGGCTGGGGACTGATCCTCTTGGGCATGATCCTGGCGCCCACGCCCCTGCCCTTGGGTCTGCTGCTGATGGCCGTTGGCCTTTACATGGTGGCCCGGGATTCGGCCACGGCGCGGCGGATGATCCGCTGGATCCGCCGCCATATCCCCATCCTGGACCGGGGATTGGAGGGGCTGCATCCCCGGGTGGGCAAGGATATGAAGGCTTTTATCGACCGCACCCATCCGGATGGGCGGGATTAGCGTTCTCACCTCGCCCGAGGATGGCTCGCCTTGTGGATGGCCGCCAGACGGGCCGCGTCCACCTTGGTGTAGCGCTGTGTCGTCGACAGCGACGCGTGCCCCAGCAAATCCTGGATCGCCCGCAAATCCCCCCCCTGGGCCAGCAAATGCGTGGCGAAGCTGTGTCGCAAGGCGTGCGGCGTGGCGGTTTCCGGCAGTCCCAGGGCCGCCCTTAATCGTCTCATTTGCCTCTGCACCACGCCTGGGTTGAGGCGTTTGCCCCGGCTACCCAGGAACAGCGGAGTCCCCGGCCCGCCTTCGTAGGGGCAGGCTTCCAGGTAGTCGGCGAGGGCTTCCAGCACCACGGGGAGAAGGGGGACGACCCGGTCCTTTCGCCCCTTGCCGGTGATCATCATGGTTTCGCCCCGGGGCAAGTCCCGCCGGTCCAGGTCCAAGGCCTCCCCCAGGCGGAGACCGCAGCCGTAGAGCAGGGTGAAGAGCGCCAGATCCCGCTTGGCCAGCCAGGGCTCGTCCTGAAGGTCGCCGGACAGGGCCAGGGTATCCATGGCCTCGGCTTCCGTCAGGGCCTTGGGGATGGTCTGGGGCTGCTTGGGCGCGCGCACGGTCCGGGGAGCCGGATTGGTCAGATAGCCTTCCCGGTCAAACCAGCGGTAAAGGTTGCGTAGGGTCGACAGGGCCCGAGCCAGGGAAGCCTTGGAGAGCCCGCCCGTCAGCCGGTTGGCCATATAGGCGCGGAAGTCTCCCGCGGTCAGGGCCTCCAACACGGCGCGACTCGGCTCTTCCCCACGGTAGTCCCGCAGGAACTCGAGGAAGGCCGACAGGTCCCGGGCGTAGGCCAGCAGGGTGTGGCGGCTGGCCCGGCGCTCATTGGCCAGCCAGCCGATCCAGTCGCGCAGAAGCGGGATCAGGTCGGCGGTCGCGGGCAGGGCGATGGCGATGAGCAGCGGATCATCCCAAGGGGGCTCCCGCGAGAGGGGAGGTTCGGCGCCGGACATGCGCGCGGGACCCCTACAGGCTCTCCGGCGCCCAGCGGCGAACGGCGTGTTCAACCACCCGGGCAAGGAAGATCAGCAGGTCGAGGGCCATTTCCGGCTCGAAGGTGCCTTCCACCCGGCTGCCGAGGGCGAAGAGGCCCGGCGGCAGGTCGGGGCCAGCGTCGATGCGCACCAGGGCGTCGGAGCGGATGGCGCCCGCGGCTTCCCCATGGATCACCGCCTCGGTGTCCACGGAGGGGCGCAGGACGGCATGGGCCTCGGCTCCAAAGAGGGTCTCGATGAAGCCCGCGGGCAGGGTAACCACGTCCTGGTCATCGTCGCCCGCCGGGTTGGTATCCAGTCCCTCCGGCGGCATCACGTGGCGTTCCAGGCGCAAGGCGCAACTGTCCACGTCCAGCAGCATGGGCAGATCCTCGGCGATGGTTCGGGCCACGGAGGACAAGCCCTCGCAATCCATGACCGCCAGCGCCGCCTGGAGCGTTCCCTTCTGCGTGGACATGTTCGAGCGGGTGGTGATGATCAATTGCTCGGCGCAGTCCTGCAGGTCGGCCATTTCCGTTTGCAGCCGCTTCAACATGATGTGCTGGATATCCACCACCTTGTTGTTTCCCGGCGCCTCGAAGCGGGCGGGTGGAGTGGCCACCATGAGGACTTCCGGATGGTCCATCAGGAAGTCCGGATTCTCCAGGAGGTAACCGAGAACGGAGGCCTCGTCCAAGTCGGCCGAGGACGGTTTGTTCCTAAGCTTGTCGCCGGCGTCTCCCACGGATCGCCCTCCCATGCCTGCGGTAAATCAAGATACGGACCGCCCGGATGTGGCTGGTCCCAGATACGAATGGCGCCTTGGCTTGGACCCAAACCAGGGCGTCCGTCAAGATGGGTCGCGTCCAACGCGGTGATGGCGTACATCTTGGGGCATGAGTGATCAACCCATTCATCCCCCCCGCGTTGTGTCCGGTCACGGTATGATTGTACCAGACCACCGGTCCCCCTTGGGGATCGGAGTGTAGACCATGGCCGGAATCCCCGCCAGTCCCCGACTTTCGCTCTTCTCCGAGACGCGAGTCGCCGTCCTTTTGCCCCTGCCGCTCGCGGGCGCTTACGATTATCTGGCGCCGGAGGGGGAGGTGCCACCGCCCGGAACCCTGGTCCGCGTGCCCCTGGGGCGGCGGGAAGTGGTTGGCGTTGTCCTCGGTCCCGGGGACGGAGAGGTGGAGGCGGAAAAGTTGAAGCCCCTGTCCGTCATTCTGCCCCTGCCGCCCCTGCCGTCCGCCTTGCTGGCCCTGGTGGACTGGGTCGCCGCCTATACGGTGCATCCCCGGGGGGCGGTGCTGCGCATGGCGCTCAGCGTCCCCGATGCCCTGGAAGCCCCCAAGGGGATATCCGCCTGGGTGGCGAGGCCAGGGGGGGAGAGGGACCTCCTGCGTCTGACCTCGGCGCGCAAGCGGGTGCTGGCCGTGCTGGCCGACCATGGGGCCATGCCCTTTGCCACCGCGGACCTGGCCAGGGAGGCCGCGGTCACCCCATCGGTGGTGACGGCCATGGGCAAGGCGGGACTGCTCCAGCCCCTGACCCTGTCCCGGGAGTGGGAGCCCCCCCAACCCGACACCGAGCGGTCCGGCTTTCCCCTGTCCGGGGAACAGGGGGCGGCCGCGGCGCGCTTGCGCGAGCGGGTGGGGGAGGGATTCTCCACGACCTTGCTTGATGGCGTCACGGGCTCGGGCAAAACGGAGGTCTATTTCGAGGCGATCGCCGAAACCCTGCGGCGGGGGCGGCAGGCCCTCGTCCTGTTGCCGGAGATCGCGCTGGCCGCCCAATGGCCAGAGCGATTCGCCTCCCGATTCGGTGTCGAGCCCGTGCAATGGCATTCCCAGATGGGGCCGGTGGCGCGGAAAAAGGCTTGGCGGGCCACGGCCCTGGGGCGGGCACCGGTGGTGGTGGGCGCGCGCTCGGCCCTGTTCCTGCCCTTTCCGGACCTTGGTCTGATCGTCGTGGACGAGGAGCACGACTCCGCCTTCAAGCAAGAGGACGGGGTGACCTATAACGCCCGGGACATGGCCGTGGTGCGGGGGCGGTTGGGGCACTTTCCGGTGGTGTTGGCCTCGGCCACGCCCTCGCTGGAAACCATCGAGAACGCCAGGCAGGGGCGCTATGGCCATATCCTGTTGCCCAGTCGCCACGGGGGCGCGTCCCTACCTACCATCGAACTGGTTGATCTGCGTCGCCACAAGCCCGAGAAATGGCGTCCCGAGCCCCCTCCCGTGGTGGACGGAGAGCCCGTCCGCCACGAGCCGTTCCGCATGGGCTGGCTCAGCCCGCCCCTGGTCCAGGCCACCCGGGATACCCTGGCCGCCGGGGAGCAGGTCCTCCTCTATTTGAACCGGAGGGGATATGCGCCGCTGACCCTCTGCCGAACCTGCGGGTATCGGATCCAATGTCCCCGGTGCACGGCCTGGCTGGTGGAGCACAGGCGAACGGGGTGCCTGCGCTGCCACCACTGTGATTTCCAGATGCCCTTGCCCGGCGCCTGTCCCGCCTGCGAGGCGACGGACAGTCTCGCCCCCTGCGGACCCGGGGTGGAGCGCCTGGCCGAGGAAGCCCTGTTCCGCTTTCCCGACGCCCGCCTGGAGATCGCCGCCAGCGATACCTTGCCCGGTCCCAAGGAGGCCCGGGCCATGGCCGAGCGGGTGCGGTCGGGCGCGGTGAACTTGATCGTCGGCACCCAGATCATGGCCAAGGGCCACCATTTTCCGGCGCTGACCCTGGTCGGGGTCGTCGATGGGGATCTGGGGTTGTCCGGCGGAGATCTGCGGGCCGCGGAACGGACCCATCAAATGTTGCACCAGGTGGCCGGCCGGGCGGGGCGGGCTGAACGGCCCGGGCGTGTGCTCATCCAGACCGTGGAGCCGAACCATCCGGTCATGGAGGCCCTGGCGACCGGAGACGCCGACCGCTTCATCGAGACGGAGACCGAGGAACGCCGAGCCCTGTCCTGGCCACCCCACGGGCGGTTGGTGGCGTTGATCGTGTCGGCCACCGACGCCGCCGCGGCCCAGGCGACGGCGCGTGCCCTGGGACGGACGGCGCCCCTGGTCGCGGGCGTGGATGTCTTGGGACCCGCGCCCGCGCCACTGGCCATGTTGCGAGGGCGCCACCGCCACCGACTTCTCCTGAAGGCTGAAAGGGGTATTCGGGTCCAGGGACTGGTGGTGGAATGGCTCGCCAGGACGGCAATTCCTTCCGGTGTGAAGGTTCAGGTGGACGTGGACCCCCTTTCCTTTCTATAGTCCGCGCCGTCGCGTCTGATTGGCGCTCCCCGGGGGACGAGAGAGAGTGGGGGGCGGATGTTGGTCGGGACGGCGGGTTCACAGGGGCTCCCCGCGAGCGACCACGCATGTTGCATGCGAGTATGGTCTGTGCTAGATAGCCCCCGCGCTTGGGGGAAGCGTCTCTTTTCGAGGCAGCGGAACCCCATCACTTTCAATGACTTGCGCCATTCGGGCGGGAGTCGTTCGAACGCTAATATTGGGGCTATCGCACGTGTCATCCGATATGGCAGGAGTTACGGGAGTTGCCGACCGCTATGCGGCGGCGCTCTATGAACTGGCGGACGAACGGGGCGCGCTTGATCAAGTGGCCACCGACCTTCGCTCGTTAAACACCATGCTCGAAGAGAGCGAGGATCTGCGTCGCGCCATCGCGAGCCCCATCCTGGGCCGCTTGGCGCAGCAGCGGGCCCTCGGCGTTCTCGCCGACAAGGCGGAATTCTCGGAGATCGTGAAGAATTTCATGGGTTTGGCGGCCTCTAACCGGCGCGCCTTCGCCCTTCCCGGCATGATCAAGGCTTTCCTGATCCGCTTGGCGACCGCCAGGGGAGAGGTGACGGCCCACGTGTCGACCGCCAAGGCGATGACGCAAGCCCAGGAGGGCGCGCTCGCCGCGGCACTCAAGAAAGCCATGGGGACCGATGTGTCCATCGACGCCACGGTGGATCCCGCCATTCTTGGCGGCATGGTCGTGCGCGTTGGATCGCGCATGGTCGATAGTTCCCTCAGTTCAAAGCTCAAACGGTTGCAACTCGCCATGAAAGGGGTTGGGTGATGGAAATCCGCGCCGCGGAAATCTCCGCGATCCTCAAGGAGCAGATCGCCAATTTCGGCACCGACGCTGAATCCGCCGAGGTCGGTCAGGTTCTCTCCGTCGGTGACGGTATCGCTCGCGTCCACGGTTTGGATAACGTCCAGGCCGGTGAGATGGTGGAATTCGCCAACGGTGTGAAGGGCATGGCCCTGAACCTGGAAAGCGACAACGTCGGCATCGTGATCTTCGGTAATGACTGGGGCATCAAGGAAGGCGACGTCGTCAAGCGGACCAAGTCCATCGTGGACGTTCCCGTTGGCAAGGGCCTGCTGGGCCGCGTTGTCGACGGTCTGGGTAACCCCATCGATGGCAAGGGCGAACTGACCGACGTCACGCGCGCCCGCGCCGATGTGAAGGCCCCGGGCATTATTCCCCGGAAGTCGGTGCACGAGCCCGTGCAGACCGGCATTAAGGCCATCGACAGCCTGATTCCCATCGGTCGCGGACAGCGCGAACTGGTGATCGGTGACCGTCAGACCGGTAAAACCGCCGTCATTCTGGACACCATCCTGAACCAGAAAGCGGTGAACGATAAGGCGAAGAACGACAGCGAGAAGCTGTTCTGCGTCTATGTGGCCATCGGTCAGAAGCGGTCCACGGTGGCCCAGGTCATGAAGACCCTGGCCGAACATGGCGCCTTGGACTACACCATCGTGGTCGCCGCCACCGCTTCCGACCCGGCCCCGGTGCAGTATCTGGCGCCCTATACCGGCTGCACCATGGGGGAGTTCTTCCGTGATAATGGCATGCACGCGGCCATCTTCTACGATGACCTGACCAAGCAGGCCGTCGCCTACCGCCAGATGTCCCTGTTGCTGCGCCGTCCGCCTGGGCGCGAGGCGTTCCCGGGCGACGTGTTCTACGTTCACTCCCGTCTGCTGGAACGCGCCTGCAAACTCAACGAAGACCATGGTTCCGGGTCTCTGACCGCCCTGCCGGTCATCGAAACCCAGGCGAACGACGTGTCGGCCTACATCCCGACCAATGTGATCTCCATCACCGATGGGCAGATCTTCCTGGAAACGGACCTGTTCTTCAAGGGGATCCGCCCGGCGGTGAACGTCGGTCTGTCCGTGTCTCGCGTGGGCTCTTCCGCCCAGATCAAGGCAATGAAGCAGGTTGCGGGCTCCATCAAACTGGAACTGGCCCAGTACCGGGAGATGGCGGCCTTCGCGCAGTTCGCCTCCGATCTGGATCCGGCCACCCAGAGGCTCCTGGCCCGTGGGTCCCGCCTGACCGAGCTGTTGAAACAGCCCCAGTACTCCCCGCTCGCGGTGGAAGAACAGGTCTGTGTGATCTACGCCGGTACCAAGGGGTACATTGATAGTCTCAAGTTGACGGACGTCACCCGCTACGAAGCCTCGTTGCTGAGCGAACTGCGGAACTCTGGCGCCGACATCCTTGATGTCATCCGGACGGAAAAAGTTCTGTCGAAGGAAACCGAAGCCAAGCTTGTGAGCTTCCTCGGTGATTTCGGTAAGAAGTTCGCCTAGGTTAAACCGCGTCACATGGCGCGAACATGTGACGCGGATCCTTTGATCTAGAAGTAATAGGTTGAGCGGTGGACGGGCCGGACATTCGGTTTCCACTTTTCCGCCCGCCGCTCAGATCTCCGACGGACGGGATTAACCCGAAAGGGACTATTAAACCATGGCCAGCCTTAAAGACCTCAGAAGCCGGATCACCTCGGTCAAATCGACCCAGAAGATTACTTCGGCGATGAAGATGGTCGCCGCATCGCGTCTGCGCAGAGCGCAGGAAAACGCGGAGGCGGCCCGGCCCTATGCCCAGCGCATGGAGCGCATGCTCGGCAACTTGGCGGTTTCGGTCGCCGGCACCGCCGGGGCCTCTCCGCTGTTGGCCGGGACCGGCAAGGACGATACCCATCTGGTTGTCGTGATGACCGCGAACCGCGGTCTCTGCGGCGGCTTCAATGGCTCCATCATCCGCGCCTCTCGTCTCCTTGTCCAAGACCTCAAGGCCCAGGGCAAGACGGTGAAAATCCTCTGCGTGGGGAAGAAGGGGAACGACGCCCTGAAGCGGGAGTATGCCAAGGACATCGTCGGGTTCACCGATGAACTGGGCACCAAGACTATCGGATTCTCCGTGGCCGACGACATCGGCGCGAGGGTCCTGAAGATGTTCGAAGCAGGCGAATTCGACGTCTGCACGATCGTCTACAATACTTTCAAGTCGGCGATCGCCCAGATCGTTACCAAGCAGCGGATTATTCCTTTCGCCCTGCCCGAGGCGGTCAACGACAATAGGTCGGCGCCAGCCGCCGCAGCCAAGGCGATCTATGAATATGAGCCGTCGGAGGAAGAGATCCTCGACGCCCTGCTGCCCAAGAACGTGGCCATTCAAATCTATCGGGGCCTTCTCGAGAACTTCGCGTCCGAGCAGGGTGCGCGTATGACCGCCATGGACAACGCGACCCGCAACGCGGGCGATATGATCAAAAAGCTGACCCTTACTTACAACCGCACGCGACAGGCACAAATCACCAAGGAGCTGATAGAGATCATCTCCGGTGCCGAGGCCCTCTAAAGCGCGACCGATATTCAGGAGTAGTACTTATGGCGAAGACCAACGTCGGTACGATCAGCCAGGTGATGGGCGCTGTCGTTGACGTGAAGTTCGAAGGTGAACTTCCCGAAATCATGTCGGCCCTGGAAGCCGACAACAACGGATCCCGTCTCGTTCTCGAAGTGGCGCAGCATCTGGGCGAAAGCACCGTCCGAACCATCGCCATGGACGGCACCGACGGCCTGACCCGGGGACAGGAGGTCACGGCCACCGGGTCCCCCATCATGGTTCCGGTCGGGCCTCAGGTTCTGGGTCGCATCATGAACGTTCTCGGCGAGCCCGTGGACGAGCGTGGCCCCGTCATCACCGAAAAGCGCTACCCGATTCACCGGGACGCACCGGCCTTCGCCGACCAGGCCACGGATACCGAAATTCTGGTCACGGGTATTAAGGTCATTGATTTGATCGCCCCCTATACCAAGGGCGGTAAGGTTGGTTTGTTCGGTGGCGCCGGTGTGGGCAAGACCGTGTTGATCCAGGAATTGATCAACAACGTCGCCAAGGGCCACGGTGGATATTCCGTGTTTGCTGGCGTGGGCGAGCGGACCCGCGAAGGCAATGACCTGTACTATGAAATGATCGACGCCGGAATTATCGACCTGGAAGGGGATAATTCCAAGGTGTCCCTGGTTTATGGCCAGATGAACGAGCCCCCGGGTGCCCGTGCCCGTGTCGCCCTGTCCGGCCTGACCCAGGCCGAGTACTTCCGCGACGAAGAAGGTCAGGACGTGCTGTTCTTCGTGGACAACATCTTCCGCTTCACCCAGGCCGGTTCGGAAGTGTCCGCCCTGCTGGGTCGTATTCCCTCCGCGGTGGGCTATCAGCCGACGCTGGCCACCGACATGGGTGCCCTGCAGGAGCGGATCACGTCGACCAAGAAGGGTTCGATCACCTCGGTGCAGGCCATTTACGTGCCCGCCGATGACTTGACCGACCCGGCGCCGGCGACCTCCTTCGCCCACTTGGACGCCACGACCACCCTGAACCGCTCGATCGCCGAGCTGGGTATCTACCCGGCCGTGGATCCGCTGGACTCCACCTCCCGCGCCCTGGATCCGCATGTGGTTGGCCTGGAGCACTACACGGTGGCCCGTGAAGTGCAACGCGTTCTGCAGACCTACAAATCCCTGCAGGACATCATCGCCATCCTGGGCATGGACGAGCTGTCCGAGGAGGACAAGCTGGTCGTGTCCCGCGCCCGGAAGATCCAGCGCTTCCTGTCCCAACCCTTCCACGTGGCCGAGGTCTTCACCGGATCACCCGGTAAGCTGGTCGCCCTTGAAGACACCATCAAGGGCTTCAAGGGGCTGGTTGAAGGCGAGTACGATCACATGCCCGAACAGGCCTTCTACATGGTCGGCAACATGGACGAGGCCATCGAAAAGGCCAAGAAGATGGCCGCCGAGGCCGCGTAACAACGCGGATGCCGCGCGCGGGGACTCTCCCGCGCGGTCTTCCTTCCTGTTTAGACGAGCGGAGGGCCGGTTATGGCCGAGACGACTGAATTCGAACTGGTGTCGCCGGAGCGGCTGCTCTTCTCCGAGCCCGTGGAGATGGCCGTCATTCCCGGAACCGAGGGTGACTTTGGCGCCATGCCCCGACATGCGCCCCTGCTGTCCACGGTCCGCCCCGGGGCGATCGCTATTTACAACGGCGGTAAGGTCACGCGCCGCATTTTCATCGCGGGCGGTTTCGCCGAAGTGAATGAGGATCGCTGCACGGTTCTGGCCGACGAGGCCATTGATTTGGCCGAAATCTCCGCCGAGGATATCCAAAAGCGCCTTCAGGCCGCCGATGACCTCCTCAAGGAGGCCTCCAACGATGGAGAGAAGGCCGAAGCCACCACGGCCAAGGTCTTGGCCCAAGCCCTGGCGGATGCGGCCAAGGGCTGAGGACTGTCAAGGATCGCAGGGAAAGGCCCGGACGGAGACGTTCGGGCCTTTCCTTTATGGTGTGCCGATCCGGCGAAGTTCAGGCCGTCCGAGCTGTCAATTTCGGCGAATTCCGGCTCCCAAAAACGACGGTGGGAGCGAGTGTGAAAGGACCGCTCTTGGGCGCTCGCTCCATGGACCCTTTAAGGCCCTTCATGCTTGGACGGGCGAGCACCTCGATGAGGTTGAGGCGGCACGCGCGCTTTTCGATGCGCGGCCCGCTCCATGAAGCAATCCTGTCCCATCGGTTCGGCATCGGGCTTCTAGAGTATTTCGAGATCAATTACGGCCATGTCGTGCGAAAACACGCCTTTGGCGTGACGCGGACAAAAGTGACCTCGAAGAGACTGAAAATTCTATATAGCGAGTGCAACTGGATCAGCGTGATTCACACTGGCCCAGTTTCACTCTAGCGGACAGACGCTTTCAAAGGTGTCATCGGCCGGTGCACTCGGTCTTTGTTGATGCATCAGCTATTCAAACGCCGGCTGAAGCCTTCGTTCGGGTCGATGTACTCGGTGGCCACGACCCCTTGGAGGGGCGATGGATGGGACCCCAAGGTTTAGGGTCCCCATATACCATTCTTACCCAGCGCGCAGGCGATCGAGGAAGCTCCCCACGGCGTCCCGCAACTGGGTTGACCGGTCGGAAACGGCCCGGCTGGCGGTGAGGACCTGGGCGGAGGACCGTTCGGAGGCGGAGGAGGCCTCCAGCACCTTCTCGATGTTCTGGTTCACGTCCTCGGTTCCCTTCGCGGCGCGGAGGGCGCTTTCGGCGATTTCGTTGGTGGCCGCGGATTGCTCCTGAACCGCGACGGTCACCGCGGCATTGATTTCATTGATGCGACCGATGACCTCCCCGACGGAGCGGATGCCCTCCACCGCCCCATCGGTGGCGTCGCGCATTTCGGTGATCTGCTTGCCAATCTGTTCGGTTGCCTTGGCGGTCTGGTTGGCGAGGTTCTTGACCTCGTTGGCCACGACCGCGAAGCCCTTGCCCGCGTCTCCGGCGCGTGCGGCCTCGATGGTCGCGTTGAGCGCCAGCAGGTTGGTCTGCTCGGCAATGTCCTGGATTAAGGTCAGGACCTCGCCCACCTGGGCGGCGACACTGGCCAGACCGGTGATCCGTTCGGTCGAGGCCGAGGACGCGTTGACCGCTTCGTTGGATGTTTCCGAGGAGGTGTGGACGTTGTGGTCAATGCCGCGGATGGAAATGGAGAGTTCCTCCGCCGCCGCGGCAACGGTGCGGACCCCCTCCTCGGCGACCGCCGAGGCCCGGGAGACCTCCGTGGCTCGGTCCTTGGTCTCCAAGGCGGACCGGGTCATGACACCGGCTTCCTGGTCCAGGCCACGGGACGCCTCGGTCAGGTCATCCAGCAGGTGTCTGACCTCGCCTTCAAACTGCTGGGCGGCCTGGGCCAGCGCGGCGCGCTTTTCGCGCTCCGCTGTTTCGGTGGCGATTTGCCGTTCACTTTCCATCTCGCGCATGCGTAGGGCATTTTGCCGGAAGCGTTCGGCCGAACCCGCCATGCGGCCGATGGCGTCGTCGTTGGGCGGGGGAATTGTCACATCGAGATCGCCGTCGGCCAGGGAGACCATGACGGACCCAATTTCCTGAAGGCGGCGATTCAGGTAGCGCACCACGAAGAAGACGATGATCAGCAGGGAGAGAATGACACCGCCGATGGCCAGACCCGTGGCGACGGCCAGCATTGTATCGGCCCGGACGTTCGCGTTGGTCGTGGCGGCCTTGGCGGTATCGCTCGCCGTTTCACCCAGGTCCTGGACCAGGGCGGCGAGGCGGCCGGACCGGTCGTGATTCTCCAGGGTTAGGGCCGAGATTTCCTCTTCCAACGCCATCTGCTCGGTCCGCAACATGACAGCGCTGCCTTCCTTGTCGCCCGTCATTACCTTCAAGGTTCCGAACATTTCGACTAAGGCCTTCACGACTCCTTCGGGTTGGCCCCCCATATGGTTGGGCAGGTCGTTGAGGATCAAGGTCATGCGAAAGGCGCGGGCGGCGAACAGGTTGGAGTCGGCTTCGGTGAACAGGCGGTTCAGTTCCACCCGGAAGTCGGTGATGGCGCTTCGCACCCAGTTCATATTGTCCAGGGATCCGGTCACCTGGACACTGTCCCTCAGCAGCTTGACCAGATCTTCCCGGGTGGTGCCGAGGGCCAGATCGTCCAGCTTGGCCGCCTTTCCGGCAAGGCTATCGGCGGCTTGTCGATTAACATCGATCATCAGGCGGGTCAGGTCGGTCACCTGGGTCTCGGCGTTGTCCAGAAGGGTGGAGAACCCTTGTATCTGTTCCTCAAGCTTCCGGCGGTTGGCGGTCAAGGCGCGCAGGCGTTTCAGATTATCCGCCAGGGCGGCGACCTGGGCGCGGAGATCCGTCGCCTTGTCCTCGGACACACCCGAAGCCGCAAGGGCATCGATGATGCCGTGGGTGGAGGCCAAGCGGGCTTCCAGGGCATCCCACTCGGCTTCTGGATTCTCCACCTGTCCCGCCATCAGAATCGTGACTTGGGAGAGGACCTGATTGACGGCGCTATCCAGGGTATAGGCGGTGGTCACCCGAGGCAGGCTTGTCTCCGCGACCTCGGATAGGGCCTTGCGCAGATCGCCAATGGCGTAAATGCCGACACCCGATGTGAGGACAATCAACACGGTTACCGCCAGAAAGGCGACGATTAACTTCAACCGAATACCGAAATGCATCAGCGCGACTCTTTTTTTTGTCGGACCCCAATGGCTTGGCCCCGCCATGTGGGATCTGGTTTCCTCCCAAGACCCAGGCGTCCCTTCGGACCCATGGTATCCAACGACTTATCACATCCGACAGTATTAAAGCTGGGGTTCGGGGCCAATTGATATCCGTGTTTTTGCCGAGAAATGGATCAAGTTTTTTTTGCTGAAAAAATAATCAACGTTGAAATGAGGTTCAAGAAATTGGCACTTTAGTCCCGCGTGTCGGAGATTTCTGCAATGCGGAAATGGCGGTACTCGTCGGCGGTGGCAGGGTTTATATCCACGTCCAACCCAAGACACACCCGGTTGACCGATGGCCCGTAGCAAGAAACGCGGCCCCCAATTGTCGACCCCTAAATATGCCTGACAAAGAAGAAGAGACCTATGATGCGTACCGGAATTATCCCCCAGCTTATCGCCGCTCTTATCCATCGCCTGGACGTTTGGAAGGCGCGAGAGGATCTGCGTCGCCTGGACGACCGTCTGTTATCCGACATCGGCTTGCGTCGCTCCGAGATTGATCGGGTCGTGGATGGGACCAGCCTGGCGCGTTCGCGCGGTCTGACCCTGATCCGTCGTCCCCTGCCGATCCGGGGCGTGGCCGCCCAGTAATCGGCGTGTTCCGGGGCTCTCCTCCCGCGGGAGGAGAGAATGACCCACGAAGGGCCTTGGACGGGAAACCGTTCAAGGCCCTTTGCTTTTTGCCGGATGGTCGGCATGCTTGGCGCGGATTTGGATCGGATGCAATGCGATGGACGCATGGGGGAGGGCAGCAACCCCTTCTCGGGAGAACCCGGTCGCGAAGGGAGGACAATCAATGAAGATGGTGCGCCATGGACCTGTTGGGGAAGAGAAGCCTGGGCTGCTGGATGGGGCGGGCCTGATCCGGGACCTGTCCGGCGTGGTCCCGGACATCGCCGGATCGGTGCTGTCTCCCGAAGGGCTGGCGGCCCTGGCCAGGATCGAGCCCGAAAGCTTGCCCCTTGTCGCCGAAGGCACACGCCTGGGGCCCTGCGTTGGAGCGGTGGGCAAGTTCGTTTGCATCGGTTTGAATTACGCCGACCATGCCCGGGAATCCGGGGCGACTCCGCCCAAGGAACCGGTTGTTTTCATGAAGGCGACCAGCGCCATCAGTGGACCCAATGACCCGATCGAGATCCCCAGGGGTTCCGAAAAGACCGATTGGGAGGTGGAACTGGGCGTTGTCATTGGCACCAAGGCCAAGAATGTCGGCGAGGCCGATGCCCTGAAGCATGTGGCGGGCTATTGTACCATTAATGATGTGTCCGAGCGGGCCTTCCAGTTGGAGCGGGGCGGCCAGTGGGTGAAGGGCAAAAGCGCCGACACCTTTGGTCCCATCGGCCCCTGGCTGGTGACCGCCGACGCCGTGCCCGATCCCCAGGCCCTGTCCCTTTGGCTCGAGGTCGACGGCGAGCGGCGGCAGAACGGAACGACGGCGGACATGCTGTTCACGGTCGCCCAGGTCATTTCCCACCTCAGCACGTTCATGTCCCTGCACCCGGGGGACGTGATCTCCACGGGCACTCCGGCGGGCGTGGGCCTGGGCATGAAGCCGCCGACCTTCCTGAAGCCCGGCCAGACCCTGCGTCTGGGCGTCGAGGGTCTGGGCGAGCAGTCCACGCGGACGGTGGCGGGCTGAGGCCCTCCACCGGTTGGATTGGCGGGTCGGGATGCCATGGCCTCAGCCCATGACGGCCATGGCCTGGACGATCTCGGCCACCCGATCCCTTCGGGCGCCCTTGAACCGCGTGGCGATGGCCTCGACCGAAGCCTGGGGACCCAATTCGGGAAGCAGGATCCGGATGGCCTGGACCTGATCGGGAAGGCTCTTGGGCCAAGGCGTCTTGGCGGATGCCGACGGCGCGGCGGGCGCGTTTTCCACGGCCAGCCGCGACTGGGAGGGTGCGACGGCCCGACCGCGGCTCCGTTGAAAGTCGGGCCGGAGATAGCGGATCCGTCCAGTCCGTTCCTCCCGGTGCCGATCCGCGTTCAAGGCGACGAGTCGCGCGAGAAGGGTGTCGTCGGTGTCGTCCCCGGGCCAGCCATAGGCCGCGGTGACGGCGCCGTCGATCTCGTCGTGCAATTGCATCAGAGTGCTGACCAATCCCCTGTCATTGATCGCCCGGTCCTTGTCCTCGAGGGGAACGCCCGCGCGCAGCTTGACCAGAACGTTATACATCCCCGTCAAGGTGAGGTCGGGATGGGCGGCCAGTTGGCGCTTGCGCAGGGCATCGAGTTCCTCGGCGAGGGCGCGGATCGCGTCCCGCCGAGGAGCAGGGCAATCGGGGAAGGGGAACTTGTCGAAGCAAGACGATTTCACATAGACCGGGTCATTGCCAACGCCGAGCCGACCTCCCACCGCCAGGGCCCAGGTGATGTGAACGCGGCTTGATAGGACGCCAAGGTGATAGGCGTCCGCGGTGGCGATGGCGACCAGCTTGTTGTCGGGACGGATGGAGTGATCAAGAAATTGGAACGTCCTGTGTCGGGCCGTTTCCACGCTGGCGATGTAACGGGGGAGGTCCTTCACCGCTGGGCGGAATTCCCGCCTCGGCTCCCCAAAAATCCACCAGTAGTCCCGATAAGACGCTCGATTGTTGTGTTCCCGCTCGGGCTTTACTCTCTCGTTTATCCATTGGTACACTTCAGGAAAGCGGCTTCTGACCTGTTGTTCTTCCAGTCCGAACAGATCAATCACCATGACTCCCCGAGGTTTGGCCGCCAGATCCCGTCCATTGCGATAGGGCAGGATATGATCCTCCAGCCCCGGGATCCGTCCCAGGCCCAGGTCCCTGGCTTGGTCCGGGGTCACGATGAAGCCCGCGCCATGGAGGGCGATACCTCGGCTGGCTAATCCTTCATTGGAAGCGAGTGCATGTGTGGAACCGGTATCCGCCCCGATGGTCAGGTCGGCGTTCAGGGACCCCCGGCGGGATCGCAGGACGACATCCGCGGAATCCCCCTGTCCGGGGCGTTCCGTGACCACGGTCAGCAGGCGTCCCTCGGTGATGTCGCGGGCGCCGACGGTCATGGCGACCCGCACCTGGGCGGCGTCGCGGACCGCCTCCTCCTTGTCCTCGTTCAGAGCCTTGACCCAGGGGTGGTCGGGGATGGCCTGGAGCAGGCCGATGGGATGGCGGCCCTTCATATGGGCTTCGACCACGCGTCGGTTGAAGGTCTGGGTCAGGCTGTTGGTGGTGATAAAGCCGAAGCGTCGGGTATGTCCCGTCCGGACTTTTTCCGCCGCCCGGTGCCACCAATACATGACGAAGTCCGCCGCATTGGGGACCTGTTTGCCGTAAACCGCCCAGAGGGCTTCGGCGTAGCCATCCCCCAATTCCTGGCGGAGGTCCTTGCCGCCGATGAAGGGGGGGTTGCCGATGATGAAATCGGCCTGGGGCCAATCGGCGACTCGCGGGGCGATGTAGCGTTGCCGTTCCACCCGTTTGCTTTCGTCGGGGACTTGGGCGCCGGTGATGGGATCGGATTTCAGCGAGACGCCGTCCCAGCGGGCGAGGGGGCGGCCTTGGTCGTCGCGCTCCAGGGCGATGTCCCGCCAGCTCAGCAGGGCGTCGGCGACGCGGATGTTTCCATAGCGTTTCAGGATGGGCTTGGGCCAGGCGGTGAACGTCGGTTGGGAGCGGACATACCATTGGAGGTGACCGATCCACAGGACCATCTCGGCGATGGGGACGGCCCGTTCGTTCTTTTCCAGACCGAGGAACTGGTGGGGGTCGACCGTATGGCCGGAGAGGTCCAGGGACTCCTGCCGCTCGCCAAGTTCGGTCACCAGAAGGTCGAGAACCTCGCCCTCCAACCGCTTCATGTGTTCCAGGGTCACATAGAGGAAGTTGCCGCTGCCGCAGGCGGGGTCGAGGACCTTGATCTCGCAGAGGCGGCGATGGAAGTCCCTGACGACATCGACGGCCTTATCCAGCTCACCGGCGTTCGCCGAGGCGAGCGCGGCCACCTTGACGTCCTCCCAATCGGCTCGCAGGGGCTCGATGATGGTGGGAAGGACCAACCGCTCCACATAGGCGCGCGGCGTGTAATGGGCGCCCAGTCTGTGGCGCTCGTCCTTGTCCAGGGCGCGCTCCAGCAAGGTGCCAAAGATGGCGGGTTCCACGTCCCGCCAATCGGCCTTGGCCGCTTCGATCAGCAAATCGATCTGTTCGGTGCTCAGGGACAGGGCTTCTGCATTGGCGAACAGGGCGCCATTGAAGTGGGGAACCGCGTCCTCGATGACCGGCGAGAAGGGCGTTCCCCCGTTCATGTCCCGCCAGAGGGCGCCGACCATCTGGCGCAGGGCATCGGGACGGTCGCGAAGCCGGGTCAACAGGTCGGTGAAGGCATGGTCCTTGAGCAGACGGACATCCTCGGCGAACATGGTGAACAGGCAGCGCATCAGGAAGTCGGAGACGGCCTTGGGGCCGTGCTCCCGCTCCAGGGATTTGGCGAGACGGCCCAGTTTGTCGGCGATCCCCCGGGTCACCTTCGCGGCATGCAGCGAGGGATCCAAGGCGGAGGGATCCGTCCAGACGCGACGCAGGCGCTCCCGGAACATTTCGCCCGCGAGATCGTCCAATTTGAAGCGGAAGGACCGGGTGTCGGGGAATTGGGTGTAATGGCGTCCGGTCCCGGTGAAGTCGGCGAACAGCTCGAACGAATAGCCCACGTCGACGACGATCAGGAAGGGGGGGATGGGGTCCTCGAGGGGCAGGGAATCCGCGTACCGTTTGGCCTGGGCCCGCGCCCGCATCATGGCGTCGTTCCATTGCTTGGAATCGCGAACGCCGTGGCCCTTGCTCCGCGGCTTTCCTCGCGGCTTGTCGCGGTCGGTCTCGGTGGCCTCCGGTCCGGGCTTGAACACGCCCTGCTTGGCTTCCAGGACGAAACAGCCGCGCTTGTACAGGTCAATGCGACCGCCGGATGTCGAGCCATCCAGGTGGGTAGTTGTGACCCGGCGTTCAAAGACATAGTCCTCGCCCACGGTTCCGGGTTTGTCGACGCCAAGGAGGGTGGTGAGTTCCGTTAGGAACATCTGATAGGTGCGATGTTCTCCCCCTTCCGAAGGCCGCCATCGTTCAATGAAGGCACCAACCTCCTCGTCAGGCGTCCTCCCCTTGTCCGCCCCCTTGTTCGCACTGATGTCCAATGTTCACCCTCCGACCGAAGAGGCCAGCGTATAGAAGGAGAAGGGGAGGATCAATTCGAGGATATCCGCCCCCCCTATGTGCATGGGGGAGACGGGAGGCACTTTCAGAGTGATCCGTCGATGCCCATATGGAATGGGTCATGTCATGGATAAGGAGGCGATTTTGGGCATTCTTGTATGGATTGTATTTGGACTTTTGGCGGGCGTGGTGGCGAAGATGCTGATGCCGGGGAAGGATCCCGGTGGCTTCATCGTGACCATTATCCTGGGCATTGTCGGTGCCGTGGTCGGAGGTTTCATTGGCCGGGCGCTGGGTATTGGGGCGGTGACTGGATTCAATTTCTTGAGCTTCGCCCTGGCCGTCCTTGGGGCGGTGATCCTGCTTTTCGCCTATCGAACCATCAAGAAGTAGGACCTGGAAACGAATTCCCTCGGGGGTTTGGACGCGTCCGGGCTCCCGAGAGAGGGACGGACTGCGTGGATATCAAAAAGCCGGTGGAGGGGAACGGACACAGTCCGAACCCGACACAAGCGGCCGACTGGCCGCCGGGCGAAGCCCGTCCCATCGGAGGGGCCCACGAAGTGGGCTGCCGTGAGATATGGAAAATGGTGGGCCCGGTAGGACTTGAACCTACAACCAGACGGTTATGAGCCGCCGGCTCTAACCAATTGAGCTACAGGCCCACCAGCTCGACCACCCCTTCGTCGTGGAAACACGACCGGGCAGCGAGAAGACACAGTGTTTATCCGGATTGGGTTTATCCGGATTGGATGAAAGAAACAAGACAGCGCCACGGGAAAAAAAATCGCGACGCTGTCTTGTCCTGTCGGTTCTTAGTTGTCCAGGAAGGACCGCAGCTTCCGTGACCGGGAAGGGTGCTTCAGCTTGCGCAGGGCCTTGGCCTCGATCTGGCGGATACGTTCGCGGGTCACGCTGAACTGTTGGCCCACCTCTTCCAAGGTGTGGTCGGTGTTCATGCCGATGCCAAACCGCATGCGCAGGACACGCTCCTCGCGCGGAGTCAGGCTCGCCAGGACCCGCGTGCAGGTCTCGCGCAGGTTCGAGTTGATCGCGGCGTCCAGGGGTTGGACCGCGTTCTTATCCTCGATGAAATCACCCAGGTGGCTGTCTTCCTCGTCGCCGATCGGCGTCTCGAGGCTGATCGGCTCCTTGGCGATCTTCAGGACCTTGCGAACCTTCTCAAGCGGCATCTGCAGCTTCTCGGCGAGCTCTTCCGGGGTCGGTTCGCGGCCGATTTCGTGGAGCATCTGGCGGGAGGTGCGGACCAGCTTGTTGATGGTTTCTATCATGTGTACCGGGATGCGGATCGTTCGGGCCTGGTCCGCGATGGAGCGGGTGATCGCCTGTCTGATCCACCACGTGGCATAGGTCGAGAACTTGTAGCCGCGCCGATATTCGAACTTGTCCACGGCTTTCATCAGGCCAATGTTCCCCTCCTGGATCAGATCCAGGAATTGCAGGCCGCGGTTGGTGTACTTCTTGGCGATGGAGATCACCAGCCGCAGGTTGGCTTCGATCATCTCCTTCTTGGCCCGGCTGGCCTCCCGTTCGCCCTTCTGGACGGTCTGGACGATGCGCCGGAATTCGGGAATCGGCAGAAGGGACCGTTCGGAGATCTCCGCGATGCCGTCCCGGATACCCTGGATGTCGCTCAGGAAGCGGGTGGTGAAGTCCTTCCACCCCTTGCCGGGCAGGCCGCTCACGTCCTCGACCCAGGAGGGGTCCATCTCGCGGCCCATGTAGACCTCGAGAAAATCGGCCCGGCGGATCTTGGCCCGTTCGGCCAAACGCAGAAGCTTGCCCTCGTTCACCATCAGGGACTTGCTCAGGCTGTTGAGCTGTTCCACCAACTGCTCGATCCGGTTGTTGTTCAGATGGACGTCCTCCATCATCGTCACCAGTTCGAGCTTCAGCTTCTCATACTTGCGCTCTAGGCTGGCCGAGGGCTCATCGCCCTTCTGCAGGGCCGCGATGCGCTGGTCCTGGGCCTTCTTGAGCTTGTTGTAGGTCGCCGCGATGGCCTCGAAGGTCTCCACGACCCGGGGCATCAGCTCCTGTTCCATGGCGGCCAGGGAGACATTGCTTTCGCCCTCGTCGGCGTCACCGTCGCCGGAGCTGTCGCCCCCCTCGGATGGTTCGCTGTCCCCTTCGGAGGCATCGTCCGAGGAGGCCTCTCCGCCGTCTCCCTCGTCCTCGTCCTGGCCGTCCTTGTCGCCGTCGCCAGCGGGGGGCGGGGCGGGGGACGCGGAGGGGGACGCGGCGGCGCCCAGGGCTTCTTCCCCGCCGTCCACGTCCTCGTCGTCCACGGGGGCGGTATCAGCCCCATAGGTGGCGTCGAGGTCGATGATATCACGCAGCAGCATGCGGCCTTCCAGCAGGGCGTCATGCCACTGGAGAAGGGCGCGAATGGTCAGCGGGCTTTCGCAAATGCCGCCGATCATCATCTCGCGTCCGGCCTCGATGCGTTTGGCGATGGCGATTTCGCCCTCGCGTGACAGCAACTCGACCGAGCCCATCTCGCGCAGGTACATGCGCACCGGGTCGTCGGTGCGGCCGATGTCGTCCTCGCTAACGTTGCCGGTAACGGTGACCTCGCGGCTCGTGGACTCGTCGTCGTTCGATGCGACGGCTCCAGCTTCGCCTTCTTCCTCGTCCTCAACCACGTTGATCCCCATCTCGGAGAGCATGGACATGGTATCCTCGATCTGCTCCGAGGATACATCATCGGGAGGCAGCGCGGCATTCAGCTCGTCGTAGGTGATATACCCGCGGTCCTTGCCGCGGGTGACCAATTTTTTGACGGCCGCGTTCATGGAGTCCAGCAGGGGACTATCACCGCCCTCTTCCTGGCCGGTCACCGCTTCCGCCGTGTTGGTCGCCTTCGTCGCCATACGGTTTATCTTCCTTCACCCGCCTTCCACCGGGACATTCGCCGTTTCTGGCGCTTCGCCCGCTGGAAGCATGTTGCTTCCCGACCCCTTGACGGAGCCTTCCTCCAGAGCCCGGGACCGGGGGGCTCTCTTGTCCCCTGGACACCGGTCGGCACTGCTTTGCGTCACGCCCCTTTGGGGGGCAGCGTTCTTCGTGTGGTTCGCCGAGACGGAACCCGGATCGTCCGGTTCCACGACGTACTTACCCCATTTAACCCAGCTCGCATCGCCCTCAATCTCTTCCGATTGACCGCGGTTTGCTCCGGCTGGACCCGCCCTCGTGGGACGGTACCCCTTCGTCGATCGCGTCCGACGCGGCTTCGACCGTGGTCTCGAAGGACGCCCCATCGGGGATGGCCGCGTCCGCCCAGGCTTCATGCCGCTTGAAGGCAAGGAAATGCTCCAGGGCCTCTTGGGTCATATGGTCTCCCAATCGATCATTGGCCCTTACACAGTCCTCCCGCAGCGCGTCGCGCTGGTGGAGGTCATATGTATGGTCCCACCCGGCCTTTACCAAGCCCGGGTCCGCCCCTGGACGCGCGAATTTCGCGTGAATCAATAAATCTGGACGCAATAGCCCCGTGACAGCGCCCGCCAATCCCCTTGCGCTCAACTGGTCCCGAAGGCCGTCAATGTCAAGACTTTTCTCGGAAGCGAGGATAATTACGATCTCCTGTCTGACCAAGTCAAGGGTGGGGTCGGCCACGTCCATGGATCCCAGCCGTTCCTCGATGTGATCGAAGATCTCCGGATGGGTGAGGACCGTGGCCAGAAGCAGGCGCTCCCGCAGGATGCGGGGGTTCGTGGGCCGAGGTAGGGGGACCGTCAGGGGGGGGGGTGGGGTTCCCCGACTCCGGAAGCCCGGGCCCCCGGATTTGCCCGACCACACACTTCCGCCGCCCTTTCCCGGGAGTCGATTCGTTTTCCGATCGGAACCCCGTCCCTGGCTTCCCTGATTCCCTCGGGAGCGGTCGCCCCTCATCAGGGTCCAAAAGCGGTCCCGCAGGGCCCGGCGATAATGGCTTTGAACGGCGCGGTCGGTGATGGTGTTGACCAAGTCGTCGATGTCCTTTTCCAATCCGGCCTGACGTTCCGGCGTGGACAGGTCTCGTCCCTCGAGGAGGGAGCGCCAAGCCATTTCTGCCAGGGGCTGGGGCTGGCCGAGGACACGGCCCAGGGCCGCTGGTCCTCCGCTGCCCAGTAGGTCATCCGGATCCTGGCCCGGGGGCAGCAGGGCGAAGCGCAGGGACCGGGCGGGGCCGAGCAGGGGCAGGGCCCGTTCCATGGCCCGCTTGGCGGCTCGCTGACCCGCGGCGTCGCCGTCGAAGCAGAGGATGGGTTCGGGCACGCCCCGCCAAAGGGCTTCAAGCTGACTTTCCGTCAACGCGGTTCCCAGGGGGGCGACGGCGTTGGCGAAGCCGCCCCGGGTCAGGGCGATCACGTCCATATAGCCCTCGGCGACGATGATGGTGTTGGACTTCCGCGCCGCCTCCCGGGCTGGACCCAGATTGTACAACTCGCGCCCCTTGTGGAAGAGGGGGGTTTCCGGGGAGTTGAGGTATTTGGGCTGGCCATCACCCAGGATCCGCGCGCCAAAAGCCACGACTCGTCCGGCCCGGTCGGCGATGGGGAACAGGACCCGGTCGCGGAAATAGTCGAAGGGTGCCCGACCGTCGTCGGGTCGCATGATCAGCCCCAGATCGACCATCACCTGATCGTTCACGCCCTCGCGGGACAGGGCGGCTCGCAGGGCGCCGCCGGTGGGGGCGTAGCCCAGGCGAAAGCGGGCGATGGTTGTGTCATCCAGGCCCCGGCGCCGCAGATAGGCCATCCCCTCCTTGCCCTGGGGCAGGCGCAGGGCCTTTTCATAGAAGCGGGTGGCCATCTCCATGACCTCTCTGTGGCCCGCCGCGGCCTTGGCCTTGTCCCGGTCCTCGGGTGTTTCCCGGGGCATCTCCAGTCCGGCCTCCGCCGACAGGCGCTCCACGGCTTCGCGGAAGGGCAGATTGCCCGCCTGCATCTCGAAGCCGATGACGTCTCCATGGGCGCCACAGCCAAAGCAATGGAAGAACCCCTTCTCGTCATTGACGGTGAAGGACGGGGTTTTTTCGTTATGGAAGGGGCAAAGACCGGAATGCTCCCGGCCCTTGCGGACAAGCTTTACCCGCCTTCCGATGACCGAGGACAGGGTCAGCCGGGCACGGATTTCATCGAGGAAGCTATTGGGCAAGGCCATGGGCTGGCCCTTCGTGGTTCACGCGGGCACTCCGTGCCAGCGTGGCGGGGAACCCGGGACTCTTACTTAGGCGTTCAGTTTGGCTTTCGCCAGGGAGCCCGCCTTGCCGAAGTCCATTTGGCCAGCGTAGCGCTCCTTCAGGGCGGCCATGACACGGCCCATGTCCTTTAGGCCTTCGGCCCCCAGATCGGCGATGGTGGCGTCGACGGCGGCGGCCAAGTCGGCCTCGGCCATCTGGGCGGGCAGGAACCGTTCGATGACGGTGATCTCGTTGGCCTCCTGCTCGGCCAGTTCCAGGCGCCCGCCCTGTTCATACATGCCGATGCTTTCCCGGCGCTGTTTCACCATGGATTGGAGCATGCCGAGGATCTCTTCGTCGCCGATGCCATCGGGATTGCCGTTGCCCCGGGCGCAGATGTCGCGATCCTTCAGGGCCGCGAGAATCAGGCGGACGGTGGAGAGGGTGGTCTGGTCCTTCGCTCGCATGGCTTCCTTGAGCGCGTCGGTGAGTTGGGAACGCAGCATCGGGAGACTCCAAATCTGTTCGCGAGGAAAGGCCGAAACCTATCCCAAATTCGCCCGAATGCAAAGGGGCTTGCGTTAGAATAGGTCATTGAAAGAGTTGAATTTTTATTTTTTCCGATTCTTGACTTCGCTCGCTCCATCGCTTAATTACCGCCGACGGCCCACGCGTTTTCCGCGGAGGGAGGCTTGGCGGCGCGCGTATTTCCGGCCATGATCTGGATCAAGCGAGCGGGATTGCCGGTCCGCCCATCCGCGCCCAATGTCCGGCCCCAATAACCCAGACCCTCTCCCGCGCCCGCCGAGGTCCCCCTCTTCGTGTCGGGAGAGGTCGCGCCCGCGCGGTGCCCAAGCCACTACCAATGGTTCGGGCCAGGGCGGATCCATTCGATTGAAAGCGGGAATGAAAGTCATGTCCAGCAGTTCACCAACGCCCCACCCGCCCGGAACCACCGCGGCGTTGGTCCTGGCGGACGGCGCCGTCTTGTGGGGACGGGGTGTCGGCGCCGTCGGAGAAGCCATTGGCGAGGTCTGCTTCAACACGGGCATGACCGGCTATCAGGAAGTGCTGACCGACCCCTCCTACGCCGGGCAGATCATTACCTTCTGTTTTCCCCATGTCGGCAACGTCGGCGCCAACACCGAGGATATCGAAAGCACCGCCACGGCGGCCCGGGGGTGCGTGCTGCGGGCCGATATCACCGAACCAGCCAACTGGCGCTCGGCCCAGCACTTGGACGGCTGGCTGAAATCCCGGGGTCTGGTGGGAATCTCGGGGGTTGATACCCGGCGCCTGACCCGACGGATCCGTGACGCGGGCGCGCCGACGGGCATTGTCGTCCATTCCCCCGATGGGACCTTCGACATCGACGCCCTGGTGGAAAGGGCCAAGGCTTGGCCCGGCTTGGAAGGCATGGATTTGGCCAAGGACGTGACCTGCGGCCAGACCTATACGTGGACGGAGACGCCCTGGGACCTGGAAGCCGGTTACGGCGCGCTGGCCGACGCCAAGTACCATGTGGTCGCCGTGGATTATGGGGCGAAGCGCAACATTCTGCGCAACTTGGCGGGCCTGGGGTGCAAGGTCACCGTCGTACCCGCCTCGATCACCGCCGAGGAGGTGATGGCCCTCTCTCCCGATGGTATCTTCCTGTCCAACGGCCCCGGGGATCCGGCGGCCACGGGGGAATACGCCGTGCCGGTGATCCGGACTCTTCTCGACTCGGGTAAGCCGGTGTTCGGGATTTGCCTGGGTCACCAGATGCTGTGTCTGGCGCTCGGGGCCAAGACCTACAAGATGGACATTGGTCACCGGGGCTCGAACCATCCGGTGAAGGATCACACCACGGGCAAGGTGGAAATCACCTCCATGAACCATGGTTTCGCCGTGGATCGGGAGAGTCTGCCCGTGGGTGTGACCGAGACCCATACCAGTCTCTTCGATGGGGTGCTGGAAGGGATTGTCGTGGACGGCAAGCCGATCTTTTCCGTCCAGTACCATCCGGAGGCCTCGCCGGGACCCCGGGACAGTCACTACTTGTTCCAGCGCTTCGTCGATCAGATGGACGCCCAACGCGCCTGACCAAAGTCCCCTCCCGTTCCTGGCCCGGCCTGGGGCGGTTTTCCAAGCCCCTCCCGTTCCTGGCCCGGCCTGGGGCGGTTTTCCAAGAATGGCGCGCCACGCGTTTAAAAAGGCGGGTGGCGGGCGGATCGAACCATCGGTCCCGTCCCGTTCCCCCGCCGCTCCAAAGGGAAGTCGCATGCCCAAACGTACGGACATTCACAGCATTCTGATCATTGGCGCCGGTCCCATCGTGATCGGCCAGGCCTGCGAGTTCGACTATTCGGGCGCCCAGGCCTGCAAGGCCCTGAGGGAAGAGGGGTACCGGGTGATCCTGGTGAACTCCAACCCGGCGACGATCATGACCGATCCGGACACGGCGGACGCCACCTATATCGAGCCAATCACCCCGGAGATCGTCGAGGCGATCATCGAACGCGAGCGCCCCGACGCCCTGCTCCCCACCATGGGCGGACAGACTGGCCTGAACACGGCGATGGCACTGGCCGACATGGGCGTGCTGGACAAGTACGGCGTGGAGATGATCGCGGCCAAGAAGGAAGTCATCGCCAAGGCCGAGGATCGGATGCTGTTCCGCGACGCCATGATCAAGATCGGCCTGGATTGCCCCCGGTCGGCCCTGGTCCACACCATGGCCGAGGGGCGCGCCGCGCTGGAGGAGATCGGCCTGCCGGTGATCATTCGCCCGAGCTTCACCCTGGGCGGACAGGGCGGTGGCTTGGCCTATAACCGGGAAGAATACGACCGCATCGTTGCCTCGGGTTTGGCGGCTTCGCCGATCTCCCAGGTGCTGGTCGAGGAAAGCGTGCTCGGCTGGAAGGAATTCGAGATGGAGGTGGTCCGCGACCGGGCGGACAACTGCATTATCGTCTGTTCCATCGAGAACGTGGATCCCATGGGCGTGCACACGGGTGACTCCGTCACCGTGGCCCCGGCGCTGACCTTGACCGACAAGGAATATCAGATCATGCGCGACGCCTCGATCGCCTGCTTGCGGGAGATCGGGGTGGAGACCGGCGGCTCCAATGTGCAGTTCGCCGTGAACCCGGAAGATGGTCGCCTGGTGGTCATCGAGATGAACCCCCGGGTGTCCCGCTCCTCGGCGCTGGCATCCAAGGCAACCGGCTTTCCGATCGCCAAAATCGCCGCCAAACTGGCCGTCGGCTATACCCTGGACGAACTGACCAACGACATCACCGGCTGCACGCCCGCCAGCTTCGAGCCGACCATTGACTATGTGGTCACCAAGCTGCCGCGCTTCACCTTCGAGAAGTTCCCCGATACCGAAGCCCTTCTGTCCTCCTCGATGAAGTCCGTGGGCGAGGCCATGGCCATCGGCCGAACCTTCGCCGAGAGTCTGCAGAAGGGTCTGCGCTCCCTGGAGACCGGTTTGACGGGCCTGGACGAAGTGGAGATTCCCGGATCCGATGGGCCCGATGGCAAGGATGCCATCAAGGCCATGCTGTCCAAGCCCCGTCCGGACCGCTTGCTGCTCATCGCCCAGGCCTTCCGCCAGGGCCTGAGCCTGGAAGAAATCCGCGCCACCTGCCTGTATGATCCCTGGTTCCTGGCTCGCATCGAGGAAATCGTGCGGGAAGAGGAACGCCTGAAGGTGGAGGGGTTGCCCACGGATTCCATCGGCATGACACGGGTCAAGAAGATGGGCTTCTCCGACGACCGTCTTTCCCATTTGACCGGGAAGACCCCGACCGAGGTTTCCTTCCGTCGCCAGGTTCTGAACGTCACCCCGGTCTACAAGCGCATCGATACCTGCGCCGGGGAGTTCCCCTCCCAGACCCCGTACATGTATTCCTGCTACGAGGGCGATGGCATCACCCCGGGCGAATGCGAGGCCGATGTCAGCGACCGGAAGAAGGTGATCATCCTGGGGGGCGGTCCCAACCGCATCGGCCAGGGCATTGAATTCGACTACTGCTGTGTCCATGCCGCCTATGCGCTGTCGGAGGTTGGCTACGAGACCATCATGGTCAACTGCAACCCGGAGACCGTGTCGACGGATTACGACACCTCGGACCGCCTGTACTTCGAGCCCCTGACGCCCGAGGACGTGATCGCCCTGGCCCGCAAGGAACAGGCCAAGGGCACCCTGCTGGGCTGCATTGTCCAGTATGGCGGTCAGACGCCGCTGAAGCTGGCCCACGACCTGGAGCAGGCGGGAATTCCTGTTCTAGGCACCTCGCCCGACGCCATCGACTTGGCCGAGGACCGGGATCGCTTCCAGAAGCTGATCGAGAAGCTGGAACTGCGCCAGCCCCGCAACGGCATGGCCCATTCCGTCGATCAGGCGCGCGAAATCGCCGCCCGGATCGGCTATCCGGTCGTGATCCGTCCCTCCTATGTGCTGGGGGGGCGGGCCATGCAGATCGTCCATGAGGAAGCCCAACTCAACGACTATATGGTCCATGCCGTGAAAGTGTCCGGTGACGAGCCGGTGCTGATCGACGGCTACCTGTCCGGGGCCATCGAGGTCGACGTGGATGCCATCGCCGATGGCGAGACCACCCATGTGGCGGGCATCATGCAGCATATCGAGGAGGCGGGGATCCACTCCGGGGATTCCGCCTGCTCCCTGCCGCCCTATTCCCTGGACGACGCCACCATCGCCGAGCTGACCCGTCAGACCGAGCTTCTGGCCAAGGGGCTGAACGTGCGCGGTCTGATGAACATCCAGTTCGCCATCAAGGACGGCGACATCTATCTGCTGGAGGTCAATCCCCGGGCCAGCCGGACCGTGCCCTTCGTGGCCAAGGCGACGGGTGTCCCCGTGGCCAAGATCGCCGCCCGGGTCATGGCTGGGGAACGTCTGGCGGACTTCAAACTGTCCACGAAGACGCTGGACCACGTGGCGGTGAAGGAGGCTGTTTTCCCCTTCGCCCGCTTCCCCGGGGTCGACATCGTTTTGGGTCCCGAGATGAAGTCCACCGGCGAGGTCATGGGCATCGATACCAACTTCGCCCGGGCTTACGCCAAATCCCAGTTGGGCGCGGGTGTGCACTTGCCCGAGGGGGGAACGGCCTTCATCAGCCTGCGCGACGCCGACAAACAGGTCAGTCTGCCCCTCTGCCGGGAACTGGTCGACCTGGGCTTCCGTTTGGTGGCGACTCGTGGCACGGCGACTTTTCTGAAGGAGAGCGGCCTGCGGGTGGATGTGATCAATAAGGTTCTGGAAGGGCGCCCCCATTGCGTGGACGCCTTGATCAGTGGCGACATCCATCTGGTCATCAACACGACCGAGGGGGTGCAGTCCCAGAAAGATAGCTTCGATATCCGCCACACGGCCTTGATGCGGAACATACCCCACTACACGACCGCGGCCGGGGCCTCGGCCGCGGTGAAGGCCATGACGGCTCTCCGCCTGGGGCACCTTGAAGTGGCGCCCCTTCAGGAATACTTTAAGGAATCCTGATCGTCGCCAGGGGATTCCCTCTCCGCCATCGCGCGGACCCGGGGAATCCCGGACCAGAAGTTCGGGGGCATTCCCAAGCCCCCGGCTTTTGGGGGGAACCGCGGCGGCGCTTGGATCACAGGTTTTAAGGATTCGTATCCATGGAAAAGATACCCATGACCCCGGACGGGTTGGCCCGTCTGGAGTCGGAGTTGAAGATGTTGAAAAGTGTGGAACGTCCCGCTGTTATCCGCGCCATCAGTGAGGCGCGGGAGCATGGCGATTTGTCGGAAAACGCCGAATATCATGCCGCGCGGGAGAAGCAGAGCTTCATCGAGGGGCGGATCAAGGAGCTTGAGGACGTCGTCAGCCGGGCCGATGTGATTGATATCACCAAGATGTCCGGTGAAACCGTGCGCTTTGGCGCCACGGTTACGGTGGCCGATGAGGACACGGATGAGGAGATGACCTACCAGATCGTCGGCGCCCACGAGGCCGACCTCAAGGCGGGACGGATCTCGGTTGCTTCGCCCATCGCCAAGGCTCTGATCGGCAAGGTCCTGGGGGATTCCATCGAGGTCAAGGCCCCCGGTGGCTCCAAGTTCTATGAGGTGATTTTGGTCAAGTTCGGCTGAGAGACGCCGGGTGTTTCAAGAGGAGCAAAAAAAACCCCGTCCGGCTTTGGGCGGGGTTTTTTTGTTGTACACCAAGGATGGTCCGGTATCAGTGCGCCAGCAGCACAGGCAGGGTCATCTGACGCAGGATGTCGCGGGTGACGCTGCCGCGTAGCATGCGGGGCAGGCCGAGCTTGCCGTAGGCGCCCATGACCAGAAGTTGGGCGTCCGTGTCCGCGGCTTGGGAGAGCAGGAAATCCGCCACGCCGATATTGGCGATGGCTGGGGTTTCCACGATGGCGTCCACGTCGTGGTCGGCCAGACGCTTGGCCAACTCCACCCAACGCCAGTCGCTGGGATCGGCCTTTTCCGGGGCGTGGCGCACCACTTCCACCCGGGCCTTGGCCCCCTTGATGAAGGGCAGCGCGTCGCCCACGGCACGGCTGGATTCCCGGCTGTCGTTATAGGCGATCAACACTCGTTTGAAGCTGTAGTCGAAGCTGCCCGCGTAGGGGATCAAAAGGATCGGACGCCCGCAATTCAGGACCACCTGTTCGGCCATGTCCGCCGGGACACGCTCGTTGGTGGCACGGGGATCAATCTGGCCCAGGACCGTCAAGTCGGCGAACTGGGCGTTGGCTGTGACTTCGCTGACGATAAATCCAGGGTTCACGGAGTGGATGGTATGCCAATCCACATCAATGCCCGGATAGGCGGCGAGAATGTCATGGAACCGGACACGGTGGGGATCCGCATCCCGATCAATCACATCCTTGTCCCCGTGAAAGGAATAGCTCGGCAGGGTCGAGGCCATTTGGCCGAAAAGGCCCAGGATCCGTCCCCCTCCGCGATTGACGAGGATTTTGGCCGCGGCTTCCACGCGGCGTGGCCAGGACTCTCCAGTATCCACATGCACAATGATCTTCATTTATTTCGTCTCCTTCCCATCCCATGGAACACTGGTAACGGGCGTGCGCCTCGAGAATAGCGTTTTTTCCCTGTCCGGCCCAGGTCTTGGTCCGGCGCCTCCCCACTTTGATTCTGGCGAGGGTGGCTCAACCCGCGGTCTTTCGCAAGCCAAACAAGTGGCCTGGTCGAAACGCCGATAGCGTGAAATGTTCCTGAACGCTCCGTCGTCCGGCCGCCGCTCAGCCGTCCGTCAAGCTCTGGAGCAGTCGGGTTATGCCAAGGGAGAGGCTATCCAGCGTCTCCTCCGGAAGGCGGCCCAATGCGAGGATAAGGTGGCCTTGGGGGTCCTGATCAAGGCGCTGGAGTCCCGCGGCCGTGACGTCCAACAGACGGGAACTGCGTTTGGCGGGGTTTGGGGTGCGCACCAAATACCCCTTGCGAACCAGGGCGGAAATGGTCTGCGAGGCCGTTCCCCGGCTGCTGCCGTAGTACTCGGCGAAGCGCATGACCGTGCGCTCCCGTTCATCCCGGTTCTTGAAGTAGCGCAAGGCCATCCATTGGGCGGGATTCAGCCCAAGAACGAATTCTTGTCCATGTATGGTGCGTCCAAGACGCGAGAGTTGGTCCGCGATGGCCGCGGGGGACATGCGTGCCGTGGACCCTGGATCGGACATGCGACATCCAATACTATAATCGTTCTAACCTCTTTATCATGCGCACACACCGAGCCCGATTCAACTATCATTGGGAGCGGGACAAGGAGTATTTTCATTCCGAGGTATAGGGGACCAACAGAGTTCCGACCAAGGGTGAAGGGAGCCTGTTGATCCGCGGAGGCGCGAATCTCCAGTCTAGCGGGGGCGGTTCGTCGCCGTCTGGGTGGTGTTCCTTATAAGTTGAATTCTATACATCAGGTTCGCGATAGGGGTGTGTTGTCTTCTCGGTACGTCCGACTCCATCCCGAAAACCTATCCAAAAGGTTGCGTTGACGTAGAAGAAAATCGAACCTTTTTAATGCCTTGTCGAGAATGACTTGTTCAATCATCGTTGCGTGGTAGTGTTCCAGTGCAATTGGTATGCACACACGATAGTGCGGAACATTTCCACGGTGCGGACCGGGCCTTGAAACAGTTCTGTTTCAAGGAGGGGCGGAAGCGGAAGAAAATTCAAGGGCGCCGGGATATTCCCCTTAAGGGGAGGGTATCCTCAGGATAGAAAGTCCTGCTAGGCTAGCCTCAACGAATGGGCCGGAGGTGAAACCGGCACGGTCTTTCCTTCAAGGGCTCGGAGTCTGGGGGATCGTGGGGTCAAAGGAGGACATGCGCGCCATGCGCATTATGATTGTCGACGATCACGAATTGTTTCGGAACGGGCTACGTTTTCAGCTTGCCGCGATTGACCCCGATTTGGACGTCCTGGATGTGGACTCCTTCGAGGAAGCCATTCGACTGGCGTCCGAGGAAGGACCCTTGGATAAGGTGTTCCTTGACCTGATGATGCCGGATATGGACTGGCGGGATGCCTTGTCGGCCCTGCGACGTCTTCCCGATCCACCGGATGTGATCGTCTTGTCGGGTGCCGATGACGTCGCCATCATCCGGTCGGCCATTGACAATGGCGCCTGTGGATATATCCCAAAGAGCCTGAAGGGCGATGTCCTGGAAAGCGCCCTGCGTCTGATTCTGGCGGGAGGTTTCTACATCACGCCCGAGGTTTTTCGGGGTCCCCGCGGTACCGAGACGGTGTCCCGTGTTCCTTCCAACGGAGAGGACGTGCCTCTGACACCGCGTCAACGGGAGGTGCTGGCCCATATTGACTCGGGTCTCTCCAACCGCCAGATCGCCCAGGCCATGACCCTGTCGGAGGCGACGGTGAAAATGCATATCGGGCGCTTGTTCAAGGCGCTGGGCGCGCAAAGCCGAACCGATGCGTTGGCCGTCGCCCGTCGCAAGGGTATGCTTTGACCGCTTTCGGTCCATAACTGTCAATGAAAAGGCCGCCCCTTATTTTGGGGCGGCCTTTTGTCTGCCTAGGACAGGATGGGGGCCGCCATGGAATTCGGTGGCTTTAAGCCCATCATGGTCAGGACCGTGGGGGCGACGGACAATTGGTCCGCCTCCTCCGCCGCGACGCCACCGGTTTGGGCGTCGATCCTATAGAAGGGGACGGTCCGCACCACCTCGTCCGTTCCTCCATGGTGGCCATCCTTGCACATGCCGTGGTCCGCGGTGACCAGCACCCGATAACCGGCTTCCCGCCAGGCGGGGATCAGGCGGGCGAGCGCATCATCGCTTTCCGCGGCGGCGCGTCGGTATTCCACGGATTCCCCTCCGTGTTCATGGCCCATGTGATCGCATCCCATCGGGTGGATCAGCAGGAAGTCCGGGGCGTGGCGGCGGACAAGCAGGTCCGCCTGCCAAAAGAGTTCCTGGTCGGGGAACGGGTCCAGGACATAGAACCGCCCATGTTGGATATCCCCTGGACCGTCGGTCACCTCCCGATCCAGGACCGGGTCAAAGGGACCATTATACAGCTCGGAAATCCAGGAATAGGCGGCGGCCGCGGTGACCTTCCCCGCGGCGCGGGCCTCTCCGAAAACGCCGGGTACCCGCGAGAGGCGGTTTACCTTGTTCGAGGTTATGCCATGGACCGCGGGTGTGACCCCGGTCAGAACCGACTCATAGGCCGGACGGGACAGACTGGGCAGAACGGAGCGCATGCGCCACCGCTTCGCCTCTCCCTGGGCCACGAGTCCCTCCAGATACCCCATTTCCCGGATCGCCGTCGCGAATCCGAGTCCATCCACCAGCACAAGAATAACCTTCGCCATGCCATCATTTCCCGGGTTTAGATCAAGCCATCACGTGGGGATGACCGATGACCTGATAAAGGGTGGAGGTCTGAAAGAGCAGGGAAAGTTTTGTTGAAGCGGGATGTCCGGACCCAGTGGGGGACCCGGTCCCGGCGGTGGATGAGGGCTACGCTTCGGGGGGCGTGGACCAGCGCTCCAGCGTGGCGCGTAGGCTTTCCCGTCGAACGGGTTTGGCCAGGAAGTCATCCATGCCCGCGGCGAGGCAGCGATCCCTGTCGTCGGCCATGGCATTGGCGGTCAGGGCGATGATCACGGGTGAATTGGCTGGTGGTGCCAGGGCGCGGATGCGGCGGCAGGTTTCCAGGCCGTCCAAGCCCGGCAGGTTCATGTCCATGAGGATCATGTCGTAGGATTTCTCCGCGGCCAAGGCCAGGCCCCGCTCCCCATCGCCCGCCACCTCGGCCCGATGTCCCAATTTGGCCAGAAGCCCAAGGGCCACCTGTTGATTGATTTCGTTGTCTTCCACCAGAAGGATGGACAGGGACCGCCCAATGGGTGGAGGGAGGGGCTTGCCGGATCCTGCTCGGTCGGTCCAGGTCCGCCCCAAGGCCTCGGCGATCGGGCCGTGGCGGATGGGGGCGTCGAAGATTGGCGCGCCAATGGCTTCGGCCCGGGCACGGGTCTCCGGATCGATGGCCCGCCCGATGACCACCAGGGGCGGGGGGAGGGTCGAGGGATCGCTTCGGCGGGCCGCGTCCAAGGCGTTCAAGGACGGGAGCGCGGCGGTTGATGTGGCCACAACCACCCCGTCGGGACGGTCCGAGCTGGACAGGATGTCGAGACAGCGGAATCCATCCGTTTCCCAACGCACATGGGCGCCCAGGACCCGCAAGCCGTCGGCCAATGTCCGCAGGGGCCACGTGTCCGGACCAAGGAGCAGGATGGACCGACCGTCCAGGGAAGGGAGGGCCAGGGAAGGGAGGGCCAGGGAGGGGAGGGCCAGGGAGGGTTGGCTGGCTGGATCCGTGGGGGAGGATTGGGACTCCGCCCTCTCCATGGGGATCGTAAAGGTGAAAGTACTTCCCTCGCCGGGGGTGCTCGTCACACCGATGGTGCCCCCCATGGCCTTGCCGATGCGCCGGGCAATGGCAAGGCCCAGGCCCGTGCCCCCGAATTTGCGGGTGGTGGTGATGTTGGCCTGGCTGAACAGGGTGAACAGGCGTTTGATGGACTCCGGTGGAATGCCGATGCCCGTGTCCGTGACCGAAACGGTCAAATGGCCGTTCCGGCCCGAGGCTTCGAGATGGATCCGGCCATTTTCGGTGAATTTGATGGCGTTGGACACCAGATTGATAACCACCTGGCCCAGGCGAACCGGGTCCGTCAGGATGGGGATATCGACCTCCCGCCCGATGGCATAGGTCAGGTCCAATCCCTTCTTGACCGCCTGGGATCCCAGGATGTCGATGACATTCTCCAGCAGGGTGCGGATGAACAGTGGGTGCCGCTCCAACTCCAGGCATCCGGCCTCCATCTTGGAAAAGTCCAGGACGTCGTTGAGAATGGCCGTCAGATGTTCAGCGGAAACCCTGATGTTCCGTAGGTTACGGTCCTGGGCGGGGGTCAGTTCCGTGTCATTCAGCAGGTCCGCCATGCCCAGGATTCCGTTCATGGGGGTGCGGATCTCGTGGCTCATCGTGGCCAGAAAGCGGGATTTGGCCTGGTTCGCCCGTTCAGCGTCTTGGCGGGCGGCGAAGCTTTCCTCGGCCAGGCGCTCCAATTCGTCCCGTTGTTCGGACAGGGCCTGAAGGCTCCTGTCGCGGGATCGGTTGGCGATCCAGACGAAGGCCGTCAGGATGAGCAGGAGGATGCTGAAAATGACTCCAAGGAACAGGGCCGTGCGCTGAAGGGTCGTGTCGATCTCGGTGATTTCCTGGGTCCGGTCCGTGTAGATCTCCATAACCGCGTCCAGTTGGCCGCTTTTCCCGTGAACAGCTTGGTAGGTGGAGACCAGATTGTAATATTCCACTTCCCCCGTGGCGCTGGAATACCGCTTCCGGTTTGAGAGTTCGACGCCTGTTTCACCGGCGAGAGCCTTCAGGAAGTTGGGGCTTTGACTTCTGTCCAGCCCCAGATCCTCGGATACGGTGGAGTAGACGGTGATTCCGTCCAAGGTGAAGATCTTCACCTTCCCGATCTTGGTGTCCTTCCCAAAAGCCTTCACCAGCACATCGATCTCCGAGGTCCCCGGCCAGGATTCCAGGCCCGGTCCGTCGCGGATGTCGGGTGGGGGGAGGAGTGTGGAGATCCTATCCCAGAGCTGGTTGGTAAAGGCGCTCGAGAGCACGCGGTTGGACTCGACGGTCACCGCGAGCATGCCATCGCGGGCGACCGTGCCCACCAGAACCAAGGCTCCGCCAAAAGCGGCCGCCATGAGACAGGCGCCAGCCAGCGCGAACCAGAGAGTAAAGGATTGGCTCAATTCGCGTTTCGTAGGCACTCATGCTAGAATGGCGGAAATGCGGGAGTTCTGATCGATGGACCAAAAGACATTTCAAGCGTGGTTGTCAGCGAGCGACGAGCTGACGGATGCTCAGAAGGCGGAGGCCGGT
>JAIOYK010000048.1 GCA_021741145.1 Rhodospirillum sp.
GCGGCCCGGGGTGGGCAGGGCCCGCCCGGCGCGGACCAGGCCCCCCGGTCCCTTGCCGCCCGCCGTCTTGGCGACGGCGCGCAGGGCGGCGACAGCCTCGTCCACGGCGCCCCGGCGGGTGAGGACGCCCGCGGCGAGGCGGACGCACTCATATTGGGCCGGGAAGCGGGCAAGCAAGGATTTGGCTTCCCACTCGGCTTCCGCGATCCGGCCCAGGTCCAGCAGGCTGTCCAACAGGACGGCGAGGCTGGGCGCGAGGTCGGCGCGGCGTGCCAGGGCGGCCCGGGCCGCGGGGATGGCCTCCTCCCACCGCCCCCCCTGGCGCAGGGCGGCGGCCCGCAGAACCAGGGCATCCACGGATTTGCCATCGTTGGCCAGTGCCTTTTCCGCCTGGGTCACGGCGCCATCCCAATTCCGGTCACCCATCAGGGCCTGGGCCATGAACAGATGGGTCACGGCCCGTTCCGGCGCGGTCTTGGGCTTCTTGCCCAACTTTACGCCGGGGTTGCGCCGCTGGACCAGAATCCAGGCGGTTTCCTCGGCGGTCGCGAGGCGGTTGGCCTGGACACATTGGGCGATATGGCGGGACAGGGCCGCCTCATCCGCGGTCTTGAGGATCAGGGGCGCGGGGCGCGGGGCCGGATTGAGGGCGACCTCGGGCACGTCGGACAGCAGTTTCACCGGAGCCCGGCCGCGCGGGGCGGCCTGGGACTGGGGACGGGCGGCGGATAGGACGCTGCTCATGGACGGGCCTTTCTCGGATTCCAGGAATAGGGCGGGCCGTCATGGTCCGCCCAACCTAGCCCCAAGGTAAGGCCGGGCGCGGCGCGCGGCAAGGTCGCCGACCACTGGGGATACCGTCAAAATACCAAGGGGTTATCGACCCTCGCCCGAGGCGGGCCACGTGTCGTGTGGGGTCCGCCCTTGGCGGACCGGAGGGCGAACCGGGGGGCGGGGGCGTTATTGGGCGCGCCGCAAACGGGCCGCGGCCTGGAAGTCGGCCCGAACCATGGCTGGGGTCCGCACCAGGCACCACAGGCCCGCCGCCTGACGCGCTCGACAGATCTTGCGGGCCGTGGTTCCGTCGAGCCCGCCCACATAGGCCTTCCAGCGGACGGTGCCGCCGCCGGGCCGCGGCATGGTGAAGGCCATGCCGCCATACCGCTGGGTTCCTTGTTCGGCGATGTCCGCGGAGCGGCTCTGGCTTTGATTGATACCCAGGTCCACGGCGTAGCCCGCGACACCGCTTCCACAAATGGGAGTCTGGTTTGTGTTGTCGGCGACCGGGGGATCCGGGCTATCCGGGTCGGGGGCGATCCCATCGAGGAATTGGGTCTTCTCCGTCAATTCCTTGGCGAAACCGGTGTTCAGCAGTGTGACCATCCTGTTGGTCCGGGTCGATCCCGTGGCGTTCCCCAGGATCACCCCCACCATGCGTCGGTCATGGTGGGTGGCCGAGGCGACCAGATTGTACCCCGAGGCGCAGGTGAATCCGGTCTTCAGGCCATCGGCGCCGGGATAGCGGTTCAGGATGGCATTGTGACCCGACTGGGGCGTGCCCTTGAAGGTGTAGCCGGTGAGGGAAAAGAACCGGTAGAACCCGGGGAAATCGTCGAGCAGGGCAAGGGCCAGGACGGCCATGTCCCGGGCGGTGGTGTATTGCTCCTCCAGTGGCGCGGGCAGGCCCGAGGCGGTGGCGAAGCGGGTGCGGTTCATGCCCAGGCGGTGGGCGGTTTCGGTCATGCGTTCGGCGAAGGCCTCCTCGGATCCGCCAATGTTTTCCGCGATCATGACGGCGACGTCGTTCGCCGAGCGCCCCAAAAGGGCCTTGATGGCGTCCTTGACCGGCACCAATTCGCCGACACCCAGGCCAATGCGAACGGGATCGGCCTGGGTGGCGCTCTTTGTGGCGATGAAGTCGTCGGTCATACGCAAACGACCCAGGGACAACTCCTCGAACAGGATATAGGCGGTCATCATCTTGGTCAGAGAGGCCGGAGGGACCCGCCGATTGGGGTGCGTCGCCTGGACCACGGCCCCCAGGGTGCCATCCACGACGATCGAGGTTTCCAGTGCCCGGACGGGACTGGCGCCAAGCACCAGAATCGCGGCGATCAGGGCAAGGATCGGACAGGGACGGCGCCGACGGATCACGGTTTGGACTTCCGGGCCAGGGGATGGGCGGATTTCACCAGGCTGGTCAGCCGCTCGTCCAGCACATGGGTATAGATCTGGGTGGTGGCGATATCGGCATGGCCCAAGAGCGCCTGGACACCACGGAGGTCCGCCCCGTGGGCCAGCATGTGGCTGGCGAAGGAATGGCGGAGCACATGGGGACTCACCCGGTGGGGGTCCAGTCCGGCCCGGATGGCCATGTCCTTCAACTCCTTGGCGAATCCGTCCCGGGTCAGGTGGCCCTCCGCCGCCGTGGAGGGGAAGAGGAAGCGGTCCGCCCGGCTTCGGACGGATCCCTTGGCGGGCAGGCTCTCCGTCCGGACAGCGAGCCAGGCGCGGACGGCGTCCCGGGCGGGCGTGCCCAAGGGGACGAGGCGTTCCTTGTCCCCCTTGCCCCGCACCAGCAGCATCTCCGGATCCCGGGCCACGGCGCCAAGGGGGAGGGAAACCAGTTCGGAGACCCGCAGGCCCGTGGAATAGAGGATCTCAAGGAGGGCCGCGCCGCGGAGGCCCTTGCCGCCCTCCCGTGTTCGCGCCGCGGCGAGCAGGGCGGTGACTTCGGCCTCGGTCAGAACCTTGGGCAGGGGCCGACCCCGACGGGGCGAGTCCAGGCCCTGGGTTGGGTCGTCGACCCGGCGGCCTTCGGCCAAGAGAAACCCGTGGAACTGGCGCAGACAGGACAGGTGTCGGGCCTGGGTGCGGGGGGACAGGCCCGCGACGCCGAGCGAGGCGATATAGGCGCGAACCGTTTCCCGGGGTACGGCCCGGGCGTCGGCGCCCTTGGCGCGCAGGAAGGCGGCGTAGTCCCGCAAGTCCCGGCCATAGGCGTCCGCGGTCAGCCGGGCCGAACCCCGCTCCACCACCATCATTTCAAGGAAGGCTTCCGCGTCCAGGGAGAACTCCGGTGGGCGCGCGGGTGTGTGGAGGGGTGCTGGTGCCCCGTTGGGAGCCCCGGCGGGAGCCCCATGGGGATCCTCATTGGGGGACGCCATGGGGTTACTCCATCCGCGTGGCCAACGCCTCCAGAACAAGGGTGGCCGCGGCGTCGGCCAGACCCACGGCTTCCAGGGCGCGGGCGGCTTCGTCGAGGATGATCCAATTGGCTTGAACGGGTCCGCCCGCGTTGCCCAGGGCCGTCAGGGCCAACAGGGCGGTTTCCGCCGTCGCCCGGCGGGTGGCGGCCAAGGTCAGGCGCTCCAGGGGAATGTCCGGACCCGGTGTAAAAGCTTGGGTTCCCCCCGCGGTCAGGGGAACGACGCCGGTGGTCACCCGGTGGTTGGCGACCCGGTCCATGTTCCAGAGGGGGTGGATGGCGGCTTGGACCAAGGCGCTCTCCCGCTCCTTGGTTTGCAGAAAGCGCAACCAAGCCGCTCCGGCCCGGGACTCCCCGGCGCCATAAAGGGCGCGGGCAATGGCCGGGGCCTGGGGCAGGGCCGTCTCCATCACGGGAACCTCCCGCAACAGGGGCAGGTAGACCCGGGCCTGGGTGAGGTACAGGGCCGGAGTGGTGGCGCGGACCTGCTCCAGGACTTGGGCGATCGCCGCCATCCTGGCCTGGGGGTCGGCGATACCCTGGATGATCTGGTAGGCCAGCGCCCGGGACATCGGTGTTTTGTCCGCCAGGACCGCGTTCAGGGACCGGGCCTTCTCCACGGCATCGAAGGGGGTGTCGCCATACATGAAACGCAGGGCATCCGGCGGCAGGGATCCGCTGGCCTCGGCCCGCTCTCCCCCCTCCAGGCGTTGGGGGGGAGCCGCGGGACCGGACAGGGCCACGGCCCGGTCCAGCCAGGGGACTCCGGACCCAAGAACCCCATCGGGGAAGGGCTCCTGGGCCTCCCGGTACAGGGTGACGGCCAGGGCGTCCAAGGTCTTGGGTGGGGGTGGCGTGGCCTGGGACAGCCCGCCCAGGCGCTCGGCGAGGACCAGGAAGGCGCCATCCGCTTGGCCCAGTTCGCGCAGCATGTCCATGCCGAGGGAGGCCGCGTCGGTCCGACCCGCCTGGATCTCGCAGAAGACCTGGGTGCGCTGGAACAAGGGGTCGGGGCTGCTTGAGGCACCGGTTCCGGCGTCGTCGCAGGCCCCTTCGAACTGGCGTTGCAGCAGGCGGGCTTCCATGCGGTGGGCACGCAGGTCATCGGACAGGGCCTTGTCGGGGACCTGGGCGAGCATGTCGGCCAAATCCCCTTGCAGGCCCATGCGGAACAGGGCTTCGGCCCGGGCGGGCATGAGGGCGCCGTTCTCGTCGCCATGGACGGAGGAGGGCGGCGTGGCCGTGGTCAGCAGGACGCGCCGGGCCAAGGCGGACATGGCCCGCGAGGGGGATCCAAGGGGCAAGCCGTGAACCAGGGTCAGGGCGTCGGACATGGCCGTGCCGGTCCACATGTCCACGCCCAGGCCCCCGGTCCGGCCGTCGAGCAGGCCATGGCCATCGGCGTTCAGGGTTCCCAGGCTTTGGGAGACGATCCCCGAGTCGCCGACCGTCGCCGGGCCAAAGGTGGGGGGCGCCGGGGCAGGGGCCGGGCCGCTGGCCTGGGGTTGCCCGCCAAACAGGCGAATGGGTCCCTCTTGCGCGCCCAGGGGCAGGGCGATCAGCTGGCCCGCGACCACCAGGGCGATGAGGCTTGGCCCGCGAGGTCCATGTTTACGGATCACCTTTCCAAACTCCGGTCCAAACTCCGGCCGAGGCCTTTGTTCGGGGGACTGTCCGGTGGGGAAAACCGCCTTACCGGAAACGGTCATTGGGGATCACCTTTTCCACGGTATGGGTGGTTGGCGTGGTGTCCAGGCCAGCTACCATGACACCCAGGCCAATGGCGGCGAGGACAATGAGAACGAGTAGCAGGTGCACGAGAATTCGCATGGGGACACTGATCCTGACTTGATCCGGGCTATCGGTTCCTGATGTGGTTCACGTCCGATTGGGAGTCTTTGCCCCTACCGAAACGCATTCAAACACTGTATTTAGTCCCGACCATGGCGAGACAAAGGCAGTGTACTGGCTCCCCCCCGGGTGATCAACGGCGCCCGATGGATTTCCCACCGGGCCCGGACCCGGTGAATCCACGTGCGAACCGCGATTTGGGGGAGAGCGATGGGGGAATGAAACGATGACCCGGCGGGAAGACCGGTCCGGTCAGACGCTGGCTCTGACCCGACCCCTGGTCCTGGTGGGGTTGATGGGGGCGGGAAAGACCTCCATTGGTCGCCGGCTGGCCCAGGACTTGGGAGTGAATTTCGTGGACGCGGATACGGAAATCGAAACCGCGGCCCAGTTATCCGTGAATGAAATCTTCGCGACCTACGGGGAAGACGAGTTCCGCGCTCTCGAACGGCGGGTCATGGCCCGGTTGGTTTCCGGCGCGCCCCAGGTGGTCGCCGCGGGCGGCGGCGCTTTCATGGCCGAGGACACCCGAACCCTGATCCGGGAGCGGGCCCTGTCGCTCTGGCTGCGTGCCGATTTGGACCTTTTGCTGGCCCGCACCCGGGGGCGCCACCACCGACCCCTGCTCAATACCCCCGATCCCCGGGCGGCGCTGGTGGCATTGGCCGAGAAGCGGTACCCTATCTACGCCACCGCGGACATGACCGTGGACACCGTCGACGAGGGGGCGGAGGTCACGGCCTCCCGTGCCCTGGAGGCCCTCGCCGACCACCTCGCCCACCATCCGGAGATCGCGCCGTGCGCACCCTGACCGTTTCCCTCGCCGACCGGAGTTACTCCATTCACATCGGCGCGGGCTTGGTGGAACGGGCCGGGGACCTAATCACCCCTGTCCTGAAGCGGCCCCGGGTCTTTGTCGTCACCGACGAGACCGTGGGCGATTTGTACCTGGATATCCTGCTGAAAAGCCTGGATCTGGCGGATATTCGCCATGACCACGCCGTCCTGCCCGCGGGCGAGGGCACCAAGAGTTTCGCCCAGCTCGAGTCCCTGCTTGACACCCTATTGGCCGCCCGGGTGGAACGGTCCACGACCCTGGTGGCCCTGGGGGGGGGCGTGATTGGAGATCTGACGGGCTTCGCCGCGGCTATCCTGCTGCGGGGCGTCGACTTCGTGCAAATTCCCACCACGCTGTTGTCCCAGGTGGACAGCAGCGTGGGCGGCAAGACGGGCATTAATACCCGGCGCGGCAAGAATCTGGTGGGCGCCTTCCACCAACCCCGGATCGTCCTGGCCGACATTGGCGTGCTCGACACCCTGCCCCGTCGGGAACTGCTGGCCGGATATGCCGAGGTGGTCAAATACGGTGTGATCGACGATCCGGCCTTTTTTGGCTGGCTTGAAACGCACGGTTTGAACCTGTTGGACGGCGACGCCGAGGCCCGGACTCACGCCATTTCCACCGCCTGCGAGGCCAAGGCCCGGGTGGTCGCCGAGGATGAGCGGGAATCCGGTCGCCGGGCCCTGCTCAACCTGGGCCACACCTTTGGTCACGCCTTCGAGGCGGAGACTGGATACGGCGCCACCCTCCTCCATGGAGAGGCGGTGGCCATGGGCATGGCCGTCGCCCTTGATCTGTCCGCGGCCATCGGGGTTTGCCCACCGGAAGACGCCGCCCGCCTGCGGGCGCATTTGACGGCGGTCGGGTTGGTTGTCGATCCCCGAAAGCTGCCCGGCGCGCCCGATTGGGACCTGGACCGGTTGCTGGAGCACATGGGCCACGACAAAAAGCTCCTGGACGGTCGGGTGACCTATGTTTTGGCCAAGGGCATCGGTCAGGCCTATCTCTGCCGCGACACCGACCCGGATCGGGTGCGGAGCGTCCTGGCCGCCGCGATCCAGTGAGGGGAGAGTCCGACATGAGCGGTTCCCTCCCCTGTCCGTGCTTTCGCCCTTCCCCTCCCCTCCATCTAATCGAACGACACCAATCACCATGACCGCCGCCCTGATTGTGATTTTCCTGCTGATCCTTCTCTCGGGCCTCTTTTCGGGGTCGGAGACGGCCCTCACCGCGGCGTCGCGGCCGCTGATGCATGAAATGGAGCGGGATGGCCATCCCCGCGCCGTGGTGGTGAACCGTCTGTTACGCAGCAGGGAGCGGTTGATCGGCACAATTCTCCTGGGCAACAACCTGGTGAATATTTTGGCGTCGTCCATCGCCACCAGCTTGTTCATTTCCTGGTTCGGCGATACGGGGGTGGTCTACGCCACTTTGGCGATGACCGTGATCGTTCTGATTTTCGCGGAAATCCTGCCCAAGACCTATGCTCTGACTCATACCAACGCGGTGGCGTTGGCCGTCGCGCCCGTCATGTCCGCGCTCACGTGGTTATTTAATCCCATCACTTTCGTGATCCAGGCCATCGTGCAGTTGGTGCTGCGGATTTTTCGTCAAGGGTCCATGCGCGAGACCACGGCGGCCACGGCGCTGTCGGAACTGCGCGGCGCCATCGAGCTGCATACCGCGGACAGTCCCGACGAAACCGTGCGCCACGAGCGGGCGATGCTGCGCAGCATCCTCGATCTGGCGGATGTGGAGCTGTCGGATATCATGGTCCATCGCTCCAACCTCGCCTCCATCGACGCGGACCTGAGCACCAGCGAGATCGTCGAGCAGGTCCTGAGCAGTCCCTATACCCGCATCCCCCTTTGGCGGGAACGCAAGGACAACATCGTCGGCATTCTCCACGCCAAGGCCCTGCTGCGCGCCGTTCAGGCCCATGCGGGAAGCCTGGACAGCCTGGATGTGCGGGCCATCGCCGCGAACCCCTGGTTCGTGCCCGACACCACGACCCTGCTCGACCAGCTTCAGGCCTTCCGGCAAAGGCGGGAGCATTTCGCCCTGGTGGTCGACGAATACGGCAGCCTTCAGGGCATCGTGACGCTCGAGGATATTCTCGAGGAAATCGTCGGCGATATCTCCGACGAGCATGATATCGCCGTGGCGGGTGTGCGTGCCCAGGGGGATGGCAGCTATTTGGTGAATGGCGAGGTCACCATCCGCGATCTGAACCGGGAATTCGAGTGGGCTTTGCCCGACGAGGAGGCCGCCACCATCGCCGGTCTGGTGATCATGGAAAGCCGGACGATCCCCCAGGTGGGACAGACCTTCCGTTTTCACGGCTTCACCTTCGAGGTGATAAAGCGGGTCCGCAACCGGGTCTCCCAGCTCAAGGTCGTCCCGGACCCGGATGGCACCGGCGAGGAATGGCACGACCCAGAGATTTAGGAAAAGGGTGGGCGTCCGCTCGATTCCCCTACAACCCCATCCAGGCCAGCAAGGCCGAGACCGTGGCCACGGAGAGCACCGTGGACAAGAGGGTGGCCGAGGATGACGGCAGAACCCAGCGGTCGTGTTTCATGGCCAGCACGAAGACATTCGCGCCCAGGGGCAGGGCCGTCATCAGCAGCAGAACCCGTGCCCAGTCGGGATCCATCCCCGGGAACAGGGGCAACAGCAGGAAAGCCAGGGCTGGCAGGGCCAGAAGCTTCAGGGTCACGACGAGTCCCACTTCCCCCAGGGAGGCGGTCAGGGGTCTGCCCACCAGGAACAGGCCGATGGCGAACAGGGCGCAGGGTCCGGCGGCGGCGCCGATGATCTCGCAGAAGGTGATGAGGGGCACGGGCAGGGGGAGGCCCAGGGCACCGACCACCAGACCGGCCACCGGGCCGATCACCAGGGGATTGCGGGACAGGGATTTCAGGACATGTCCGGCGATCACCTGCGCGCCCTGCCCGCCCCGGGTCGCGCCTTCCACCAGGGCCGAGACGCAGCCGACCACGAGGGCGCTGTTCATCACCGTGGCGATGATCGCGGGCAGGGCCATGTCCTCGCCAAAGGCGGTGATGGTTAGCGGGATTCCCATATAGCCGGTATTGCCGAAAACCGCGCCCATGCCCGCCAATGCCGCTTCCGCCGTCGTGCGTTTGAACAGCACGCGGGACAGGACGAAGGCAAGCAGATAGAGGCCGAGCATGGACAGCCCGTAGACCGCGATGAAATCCCAGGCGAGGATTTTCTTCATGTCCGTCCGTGCCATGGCCAGGAACAGCAGGGGCGGCAGGGCGATATAAAAGACGAACAGGTTCAGGGCTTCCGTGGCATGATCGCCCAGCAGTTTGGCCCGTCCGGTCAGATATCCGGCCAGGATGATGCCGAAGACCGGCAAGGCCACGTTCAACAGAGCCGTCATCGCTTTTCCTTCCTTTGGTCTTCCCATGCGGCTCTGATAGGCAAATCCAGTTTCCCGCCGGGCCGGGACGGGGTAGGCTTGGTGTCATGGATCCCTTACCCGCCGCGTTCGATATGGCATGGCGGGATCCGGACGCCAAGGCCGCCGTCGGGCGGTTTTGTTTTCGCTCCCCTTGACGGGGGTCCGGTTCCGGCTGCTCCGTGCTGGTCCCCTCGTCCCCTCCCAAGAGGCCCTGATGCTGAATCACCATGCCGCCCTGATCTACGCGATGGTCCTGACCTCCGCCGCGGACAAGGATATGACCGACAACGAATTGCGGATCATTGGCGACGCCGTGCGTACCCTTCCCGTGTTCCGGGATTTCAATATCGACGATCTGGCCACCGTGGCCGGAGCTTGCGTCGAATTGCTGGAGGATGGCGAGGATGGCCTGGATAAGGCCATCGACCTGATCAACAAGAGCCTGCCGCCCCAGCTTAAGGAAACGGCCTATGCCGTCGCCTGCGACGTGGCCGCGGCGGATGGCAACCTGGGGCAGGAGGAACTGCGGTTCCTGGAAATCATGCGCCACGGCCTGAAGGTGGACCGTCTGACCGCCGCGGCCATCGAGCGGGGAACGCGGGCCCGCTTCGCCACCGCCTGACGGATTTCCCTTCTTCCAGGTGGTCCGCCATCGCTTTTCCAAGCAGATCAGGAGTCCTCGATGACCCAACTTGAAACCGCCCGTCCGGACCTCTCCGGCTGGACAGTCGGGGTGATCGGCCTTGGCTTGATGGGCCTGCCCATGGCCCGCAATCTTCTGGCGGCGGGGGCTCGGGTCTTGGTTCATAACCGCTCTCCGGGACCGGTCGACGCCCTGGTGGCCGATGGCGCGGTCCGGACCGCCGGGCCAGAGGACATGGCCGCCCGGACCGACCTTGTTATCCTGATGCTCACCGATACGCCCGCGGTGGAGGCCGTCGCCGGGGCGTTGATCGGCGCGGCGACGATTGGCGGCGCGGGGGCTGGATTGACCATCGTCGACATGGGAACCACCGCGGTGGCCGCCACCCGGGCGCTCGCCACCCGCCTCGAGGCCAAGGGCGGACATTGGGTGGACGCCCCTGTCTCCGGCGGACAGCTCGGCGCGCGGGAGGGGAGTCTCTCCATCATGACAGGCGCGGCGGAGTCGGATTTCACCCGGCTGTTGCCCCTGTTCCAGGTTTTGGGCCAAAGGACGACCCATGTGGGCGCCGTGGGGGCCGGACAGGTGGCCAAGGCGGCAAACCAGGTGATCGTCGGTCTGACCATTGGCGCCGTGTCCGAAGCCCTGGCCCTGGCCAAGGCCGCCGGTGTCGATCCGGCCAAGGTGCGCGACGCCCTGATGGGCGGTTTCGCCACCAGTCGGATCCTCGACCTGCATGGCCAACGCATGGTCGACGGGGCCTTCATCCCCGGTGGACGGGCGACGGTCCAGCGCAAGGACCTGCAACAGGCCCTCGATCTGGCCGGTCAGGTGGGGATCGACCTGCCCGCCACGGCCCTGAGCCGGGATCTCTATGACCGGATGATCGCCCTGGGTTGGGGAGACCTTGACCATAGCGGTCTGTTCAAGATCTACGACCAAGGGAACTCGGATCCGGAATGATCCGGTTTCGGGGTTTGGACCCCCTTTTCACCTATGAATGGATCCATCCATGCCCGAACAAACAACCGAATCCCCCCTGGTCCGGGTGATTCCCGGGGTCTTCGTCCTGTTGTGGAGCACTGGGTTCATTGGCGCGCGGCTGGTTCTGCCCCATTCGGAGCCGTTTACCTTTCTTGCCCTCCGCTTCGGGTGCACGGTGGCGCTTCTGGTGCCGCTCGCCCTGATTCTGAAAGCGAAATGGCCTCGGGATCCCCGCATGATCGGCCATATCGCCTTCGCTGGCGTGCTGGTCCACGCGGGTTATCTTGGGGGCGTTTTTTCCGCCATCGAACTGGGCATGCCGGCGGGGCTGGCGGCCCTGATCGCGGGGTTGCAGCCGATCTTGACCGCGGCCCTGGCTATTCCCCTGCTGGGGGAGCGGGTCTCGCCACGCCAATGGGTGGGGTTCCTGCTTGGTTTGGTGGGCGTGGTCACGGTGCTGGCCGATAAATTGGCGCCCCAGGCCGAGTCCCTGTTCCAGGGCTTTGGTCTGGGCGCGGTGGCTTGCGCGGGGATCGCGGTCCTGGCCATCACTATTTCCACTCTCTATCAGAAGCGATTCTGTCAGGGGGTGAACCTGACCACGGCTTCGGCCATTCAATTCGCCGCGGCGGCGGTCGCCGTCCTACCCTTCGCCCTGGTTCTGGAGACCAGGGAGATCGCGTGGACCGGTGCGTTCGTCGCCGGATTGCTGTGGCTGGTGGTGGTGCTGTCGGTGGGCGCGGTGACTCTGCTGATGATCCTGATCCGCCGGGGTGCGGCGGGCCGGGTGGCGAGCCTGTTTTACCTGGTGCCACCGGTGACGGCCCTGGTGGCTTGGTTGATGTTCGATGAGCGTCTGGGCCCCCTGGCCCTGGGGGGAATGGGGATCGCCGTGACCGGCGTCGCCCTGGTGGTCTTGCCCAAAAGGGAATCCCGAAGGAGATAAGGCGGATTAAGGGTTTTTTCGTTTCGCCCCCATTGCGGGGCCGCCCCGAACGGGTCTACTCTGGATAAGACGTCCGGTTTCCCCCACCGGAACCATGACAGACTTCCACTCCCTTCGTTCCGGATGGGTTCGTGAGCGGTTCCGCTTCCGGACTGGTTTGGGTTCCTTTCACATCGGATGATCGTCCGGTGTTCGCGATCCGACGACAGGAGGTCGCGGGTGAGCAAGACAATAACAAGGCGCGTCCTGCTGGGGCGCCTTACCAGATGGGCCACGGCGGCGTTCGCGGGGGGGCTCGCCTTGGCGGGGGACCGCGGGGTCCCGTTCTCCCGGGCTCAGGAGCTTGATTTCCTGCGCATTGGCACGGGCCGGACCAGTGGGGCCTATTTCCCGGTTGGGGGGCTGATTGGAACCCTCGTTTCCAACCCGCCGGGATCCCGTCCCTGCGATCGGGGGGGGTCCTGCGGCGTGCCTGGGGTCATCGCCGTGGCCCAGTCGACGGGCGGATCGGTGGATAACCTCGACGGCCTTCGCTCGGGGCAACTGGATTTGGCGATTTGTCAGGCGGACGTGGCCTATGACGCCTACCGGGACACGACGGAGGGGGTGCCCGCTTTCGACGCCCTGCGCGCCATTGGCACCCTGTATCGGGAATCCCTGCATTTGGTGACTCGGGCGGACTCCGGCATCACCGGATTGGAGAGCATCGCTGGCAAGCGGGTATCCCTAGGCGACCCCGGATCCGGCACCCTGGTGAGTACCCGCGCGCTGCTCGACGTCATGGGGCTCGGGGAAGGGGGGCTTCTGGCCAATTATGATCCCCCGAACCTGGCCGCGGACAAGCTGGCTAAAGGGGAGTTGGATGCTTTCTTCTTTTTCGGGGGCGCGCCGGTGGCCCTGGTCTCCGAACTGCGCCAACGGGTGGATGTGTCCGTCCTGCCGGTCGAGGGACCCGGGGTGGAGCGGTTGGCCCTGTCCTCTCCCTACCTGACCGTCGGCTTGATCGACCAAGGGATTTACGACAATCCTCTACCCATACCGACCCTCCAGGTCGCCGCGGTCCTGGTGACCACCCTGAACATGGACGCGCCCCTGGTGAAGGCCCTGACCGCGGCTCTCTGGACCCCCCAGAACCGAATTCTGTTCGAGCAGGGGCCTCCACAAACGCGAAACGCGAATGCCCTGGCCGCCACCCAGGGGCACGCCGTGCCCTTGCATCCAGGGGCGTTATGGTATTATCGCTCGTTGGGAATCCTGGGCCGATCCGGCCCGATGACTCCCTGAGCCCAGAGGCTCACGGCCACTCCCCCGATTGCTTGGCCCTGGGGGAATTCCTCTCGCCCTTTCAGGAGCCACGTCCTTGACCGACCAGACTTCGCGCGACCTTCCCCTGGTATCCCAAGCCGATGGGACGCCCATTCCCCTGCATGCGGTGACCCAACAAGGTGTCCTCGGCTGGCGGGGGGGGCTCGACCCCGCGGGGCGGCGGTGGTTGGATGGCCTGGGCTTTGACGGAAGCGCGGGCAAGGTGGCGGTCTTGCCGGGGCTGGACGGCGCCATCGCCCAGGCGGTGGTCGGTCTGGGCGACGGGGAGGATCCCCTGTCCTTCGCCGCGGCCGCCGAGGCCCTGCCCACCGGGGATTATGCCCTGGTCTCCTCCGATCCCGTCGAGGGGTGGGAGACGGAGATCGCCTTGGCCTGGGCCCTGTCCGCCTATACCTTCACCCGCTATCGCAAGGCGCCGGACAGGCCCCAGTCAAAGGCCCGGTTGATCTGGCCAGACGGGGCGGACGACGCCTATGTCCGGCGGTTGGTGGACGCCAATTTCCTGATCCGCGATCTGGTCAACACGCCAGCCGAGGACATGGGACCCGCGGAATTGGCCGATGCCGCGAACGTCTTGGCACTCCGCCATGGGGCACGGTTCGAGGTGACCGTGGGGGAGGGGTTGCTCCGGGCGAATTATCCGCTGATCCATGCGGTCGGCCGGGCCAGCAACCGGGACCCCCGGCTGATCGACATGACCTGGGGTGATCCAAAGCATCCCATGGTCACCCTTGTTGGCAAGGGCGTTTGTTTCGACTCCGGAGGTCTCGACATCAAACCCAGCGCGGGCATGCGGTTGATGAAAAAGGATATGGGCGGCGCGGCCCATGTCCTGGGACTCGCCTCCATGGTCATGGATCAGGGGCTGCCGGTGCGTCTTCGTGTACTCATTCCCGCGGTGGATAATGCCATTGACGGCTCCGCCTTCCGTCCGGGGGATGTGTTGCGGTCCCGGAAGGGCTTGAGCGTGGAAATCGGCAATACGGATGCCGAGGGGCGCCTTGTCCTGGCCGACGCCTTGACCGAGGCCTGCACGGATTCCCCCCAATTGCTCATTGATTGCGCCACCCTGACCGGCGCGGCGCGGGTGGCCTTGGGGCCGGACATTCCGGCCCTGTTCACCGACGATGATCGTTTGGCCGACAGACTGGCCGCCCAGGCCAAACGCCTGCGCGACCCCCTGTGGCGCCTGCCCCTGTGGCCCGCCTATCGGCGGATGATCGACAGCAAGATCGCCGATATCAACAACGCGGGGGACAGTCCCTTCGCCGGGTCCATCACCGCGGCTCTGTTTTTGAAAGATTTCGTTTCTCCGGGGGTGACCTGGGCCCATCTGGACCTGTTCGCCTGGCGCCCCGGCCCCAGACCCGGACAAAGCGAGGGAGGGGCCGCCCAGGCCTTGCGGGCGCTTCACGGGCTGATCGTGGAAAAGTTTGGAACGGGTGAGCAATGAGCGTGTGGTATTCAGTTAGGGTTTTTGCCCCTTGAGAGGATATAGACGAATTGGTGCGGTTTGCGTTGGCCTTGAGTCAGGGCCAAGCGTATAACCGACACGTTCATTTCGCTTGCTCCTTCTGGAAAAGCCCGGTACTCTCATTTCGTCATCAAAATAAAAAGACGGAACCAATCCCATGTCCGTGACTTTGACACCTGTGGAAGCGCTCGACTTGTGGCGCGGGTCCATCGTTGAAAGTGTGCGCCGTGACGCGCCGGACTTGTCCGCCCGTCAGATGGCCTTGCTTCTTACCGTGTATATGACGCCTCCGCCCCACACGGTGCGTGGGCTGGCGGGTCTGCTCAACGTGTCGAAACCGGCGATCACACGCGCGGTGGACCGGTTGAGTGAATACGGCTTGGTCAAACGCAAGACCGACGAAGCGGATCGCCGCAGTGTGCTGATTCAGCGCACGGTGAAGGGCAGCGTGTTCCTTCGGGAGTTCGGGGACATCATCGTGTCCTCCGGGCGCAATACCAAGGGCGATTAGGCACTCCAGATCCGACCGACGTTTTCGGTTGGGCCGCCCACATATGCAGACGCCCTATTCCGAAGGCGGATCGGATGGCGGATCGCTCTTTCCATCCAACATGAGGTATATGCGGTCAACTGATTGATTCAGAGAGAGAAAGGCCGTGTCAATTCTTAGGTCTGCATCCAACCAGGCGACGTAGTCGCGGGTGAGGATATCCGTCCATTGGGGCAGTCCCACCTCGGGGTGGGCCGCGGCGCGGGATTCCACGCGGGTTCGGTGGATGGCGGGGTCGGAACAGACGAATTCCACTTGCAGCGGGGAGACGCCCACATCCTCGGCGACGGATCGCCAGGCTTGGCGCGTCAGGGGGAGGGGATTGACCGAATCCGCCAGAACGGACAGACCCAGGGCAAGGTTGTCCCGGGCCAGGGCATAGGCGACCTCGTAACCGAGGGGACCCAGGTCCTTGGGTCCCCAAGCGGACCCCGTCAGGGCTGTCTCGATGGTGTCGATCCGCAGGTGAACCGCGCCGATCCGGGCGGCGAGCAGGCGTGAGACGGTGGTTTTTCCCGTTCCTGGCAGGCCACCCAGGATCACCAAATGGGGAGGGGACATGGACGGGGCGCTCCCCGCTCAGTCCTTCTGGGCCGCGATGGAGCGAACCAATTCGGTCAAGGTCACGCCGATTTTGTCCCCATCGGTGATGATCACCTCGCCCCGGGCGATGAGGATGTCGTTGGCGTAAATCTCCACCGGTTCGTTGATCTTCTGCTCCAGCTCCACCACGGCGCCACGGCCAAGTTTGAGGAGTTGGTTCACCCGCAGGACGGCCTTGCCCAGCACAACGGAAATCTCCACCGGCACGGTGTAGACCGCCTGCTTGGATATGCGTTTTCCGTCCTGGTCGTCGGCCATCGGGTTTTCTTTCGGAGACTCGTGCTTGGATCATCCTTGGGGCTGTCGGCTTTCCTGTCGGCCAACCGAACAAAACCGTCATACCATCAAGGCGTTAATTTTTCACCACGCCCGTTTGGTCGGCCTTCAAATCAAGGGCGGCGGCCAGGAGGGCCTGGGTATAGGGCGCCTGGGGCGCGGTGAAAACCGACTCCGCCGGGCCGCTCTCCACCACCTTGCCGTCTTTCATGACCAGGATCTGGGAAGCCAGCGCCCGAACCACCCGCAAATCATGGCTGATGAAGATATAGGCCAAGCCATGGCGGCTTTGCAGGTCCCGCAACAGGTCCACGATTTGCGCCTGGACCGTTACGTCGAGCGCGCTGGTGGGTTCGTCCAGGACGATCAACTCGGGCTTGAGCACCAGTGCCCGGGCGATGGATACCCTCTGGCGTTGGCCACCGGAGAATTCATGGGGATACCGGTCCTGGGTCGCCGGGTCCAGGCCCACCTCCTCCAGGACTTGGGAGACCATAACACGGCGTTCGTTTCGATTCTTGGCAATTCCGTGGACCTCCAGCCCCTCGCCCACAATGTCGCCGATGGACAGGCGGGGGGAGAGGGAGCCATAGGGATCCTGGAACACCACCTGCATGCGCCGTCGCAGGGGGCGGAGGACGGAGGACGACAGACCGTCGATGCGCTGACCGTCGAACAGGATGGACCCCCGGGACCCGGTCAGGCGCAAGAGCCCGAGGCCCAGGGTGGTCTTGCCGCTGCCGCTTTCCCCGACGATGCCAAGCGTCTCTCCGGCCTTGAGGGACAGGGAGACCCCGTCGACGGCCTTGATGTGGTCCACGGTTCGTTTGATTAGCCCCTTCTTGATGGGGAACCAGATGCGAATATCCTCGCAGGACAGGATGTCCCGGGTCCCTTCCGGGGCGGGAACCGCGCGGCCCCTCGGCTGGCTGCCGAGCAACGTTTTCGTATAGGGGTGTTGGGGATTGGCGAAGAGGGCCGCGGTCCCGTTGGTCTCCACGACCTTGCCACCTTGCATGACGGCGACCCGGTCGGCGATGCGCCGAACCACGGACAGGTCGTGGGTGATGAACAGGACGGCCATGCCGAAGCGGCATCGCAGGTCGGCCAACAGGGCCAGGATCTGGGCCTGGATGGTCACGTCCAGGGCCGTCGTGGGTTCGTCGGCGATCAGCAGGTCGGGTTCGTTGGCCAGCGCCATGGCGATCATCACCCGCTGACGCTGGCCGCCGGACAACTCGTGGGGGAGGGCGGAGAGTCGCTTTTCCGGATCGGGGAGGCCGACCAGGGAGAGCAGTTCCACCACCCGGTTCCGCCGGGCCTTGCCGTCCAACCCCTTGTGCAGGGTCAGAACCTCGCCCACCTGGCGCTCGATGGCATGGAGCGGGTTGAGGGAGGTCATGGGCTCCTGGAAGATCATGGCCACTCGGTCGCCCCGCACCTGTCGCAGGCGCCGGGGGGAGGCGGTCAGCAGATCCTCCCCCTCCAAGCGGATGGTGCCGGAGGGGTGGCTGGCGACGGTCTCGGGCAGAAGGCGCAGAATCGACAGCGCGGTTACCGACTTGCCCGAGCCGCTCTCGCCCACCAGGGCGAGGGTTTCCCCCCGGTTGATCGTCAAGGAGACACCGCGAACGGCATCCACGGCGCCCGTTCCGTCACCGAAGCGGACGGAGAGGTTTTCGATGGAGAGCAGGGGCGGATCGGACTCGCTCATCGGGCGCCTCCCTTGCGGGGGTCGAAGGCGTCGCGCACGGCCTCGCCGATAAAGACCAACAGAGTCAGCATGGCGGCGAGCACCAGGAAACCGGTGATTCCCAGCCAGGGGGCTTGGAGGTTCTCCTTGCCCAAGCGCAGGAGCTCACCGAGGGAGGCGGTCCCCGGCGGCATGCCCAGGCCCAGGAAGTCCAGCGAGGTCAGGGCGGTAACCGAGCCGGACAGGATGAAGGGGGCGAAGGTCAGGGTGGCCACCATGGCGTTGGGCAGGACATGCTTGACCATGACCTTGGCGTCGGACATGCCGAGCGCCTTGGCCGCGCGGACGTAGTCGAAATTCCGCGCCCGCAGGAACTCCGCCCGGACCACGCCCACCAGGGAGGTCCAGGAAAAGAGCAGCAGGATCAGCAACAGGGTCCAGAAACCGGGTTGAATGACGCTGGCGACGATGATCAGCACGAAAAGCTGGGGCAGACCGCCCCAGATCTCCAGGAAGCGCTGGGCGAAAAGGTCGATCAGACCGCCGAAATAGCCCTGTACGGCCCCGGCGGCCACGCCGACCACCGAGGAAAAGACCGTCAGCATCAGCCCGAAGAGCACCGACAATCGGAAGCCGTAGAGGGTTCGGGCCAGGACATCCCGGCCCTGGTCGTCCGTGCCCAGGGGGTTCTCCCAGGTGGGGGGCGAGGGGGCGGGTTGCTCCAGGGTTTGGTTTACCGTGTCATAGGTGAACCGCACCGGTGGCCAAAGGATCCACCCGTTTTCCTCGATGGCCTCGGAGACGAAGGGGTCCCGGTAGTCGGCCGCGGTGGGGAAGAAGCCGCCGAAGGTGGTTTCCGGATAATCCTTCACCACGGGAAAATAGAGGCCGCCGTCGTAGGAGACCAGCAGGGGGCGGTCGTTGCAGACAAATTCAGCCAGCAAGCTGATACCGAACAGCAGAAGGAAAATCCAAAGGGCCCAGAAGCCTCGTCGGTTGGCGCAAAACCCGGCCAGGCGGCGCTGGTTCAAGGGGGAGAGGGGAAGAGGTCTCGCCATGGACTCAGGTCTCCCGCTTCTCGAAGTCGATGCGGGGATCGATCAGCGTATAGGTCACGTCACTGACCAGGGCCAGCAACAGACCGATCAGACCAAAGACGTAGAGGGTGCCGAACATCATCGGATAATCCCGTCTTAGGGTGCTTTCGAACCCGAGAAGACCCAGGCCGTCCAGGCTGAAGATCACCTCGATCAGGACCGAGCCGGTAAACAGCATGGAGACCAGGGCCGCGGGGAACCCGGCGACCACCAGCAGCATGGCGTTGCGGAAGACGTGGCCGTAGAGGACCCGGCCCTCCGTCAGGCCCTTGGCCCGCGCGGTGACCACATACTGCTTGTTGATCTCCTCGAGGAAGCTGTTCTTGGTCAGCATGGTCAGGCTCGCGAATCCGCCAATGACCAGCGTGGTGACCGGCAGGGCCATATGCCAGATGTAATCGAGGATCCGGTCGGGCCAGGACAGGCTTGACCAATTGGCTGAAACGATCCCCTGGAGGGGGAACCAATCCAGGTAACGCCCTCCGGCGAAGACGACGATCAACAGGATGGCGAAGAGGAAGCCGGGCACGGCATAGCCAATGATGATCGCCCAACTCGTCGCCACATCGAATCGGGACCCGTCCCGCACCGCCTTGCCAACGCCCAGGGGAATCGAGATCAAATAAATGATCAAGGTGCTCCAGACGCCAAGGGAGATGGAGACGGGCAGCTTTTCCAGAACCACGTCCATGACCGGGCGGCCGCGGAAGAAGGAGTCGCCAAGGTCGAAGACCGCGTAATCCTTGATCATCAGCCAGAAGCGTTCATAGGCGGGCTTGTCGAAATTGAACTGCTTTTCCAGGTTGGCGATGTACGCGGGGTCCAGGCCCCTGGCCCCCTGGTAGGGGGAGCCCGAGTCCGTTGGGTTGGCCCGATTTCCCGCTCCCATGGTCTCGCCCTGGCCGCTTCCGGAAATCCGGGAGGTGGCCGAGGATCCAATGCCTTGGAGGTCGCCCAGGAGTTGCTCGATCGGACCGCCCGGCGCGATCTGAACAATGGCGAAATTCAGCATAATGATGCCGAAGAGGGTGACGGGGATCAGCAGCAGTCGGCGGAGGATATAGGCGCCCATGGTCTCGGCTCCCTTTTCGGTGCGTCGGTCGTCAGCGCGCCGACCGGCCCGTGAGGGAAGCGGCCTTTTCCGGGTCGACCCACCACGTCATGAGTTGCACCCCCTGGCTCGGCGTGGGCGGATGACCGAACATGTCCCAATGGGCGATGAAATCGGCGCCGAAATAGAATTGGGGGATCACCAGGAACGACCATTGCAGGATCCGGTCCAGGGCATGGACGTGGGTCACCAGATCCTCGCGGCTGGGCGAGGCGATGAGCTGGTCGATCAATCTGTCCACCGCCGGATTCTTGAGCCCCGCCAGATTGCGGCTGCCCGGGGTATCCGCGGCCGCGGAAGACCAGAAGTCCCGCTGTTCGTTGCCCGGACTTTCCGTTTGTCCCCAGCTTCCAACGATCATGTCGTAGTCGAATTGGGTCAGCCGGTTGATGTATTGGGCGGTGTCCACGGTGCGGATGGAGACGTCGATTCCCAGGCGTTCCAGATTCTTGGCCATTGGGAGGATGATTTTCTCGAATTCGGGCTGCACCAAGAGGATCTCGAAGGAAAAGGGTTTCCCCTCCCCATTGACCAGCTTGCCGTCCTTGACGCTCCAGCCCGCCTCGCGCAGCAGGTCCAGCGCCTTTTTCAGGTTGGCCCGCAGCCCGCCGGGGGTGTCGGTGGAGGGCGGATTGTATTCCTCGGTGAACACCCGTTCCGGAATGTCCTCGCGCAGAGGCTCTAGAACCGCCAGTTCCGCGGCCGAGGGCAGTCCCGTCGCCGCGAGGTCCGAGTTGTCGAAATAGCTGCGGTGGTGCTTCAGTCCGCCGGACGATAGGGTTTGATTGGTCCATTCGAAGTCAAAGGCGTTGGCCAGGGCTTCGCGCACCTTGGGGTCCGCGAAGAGGGGATTGCGCGTGTTGTAGACAAATCCCTGCATCCCCTCGACACGGTGGTGTTCCAGGGTTTCCTTGACCACGCGGCCATCCTCGGCGGCGGGAAAGTCGTATTTGGTGGCCCAGGCCTTGGCCGACATTTCCTGGCGGAAGTCGATGGCTCCGGCCTTGAAGGCCTCGAACATCACCGTGGAATCCCGGTAATAGTCGTACCGAATGGTATCGAAATTGTTCTTGCCCCGGTTCGCCGCGAGATCCTTGGCCCAGTAGTCGTCTCGCCGTTGCAGGGTGATGTACCGTCCCGGTTCGAAATCCTTCACGGCGTAGGGACCACTGGTCACGGGGATGTCCAGGGAGACCGCGGTGAACTCCCGGCTCTCCCAATAATGCTTGGGCAGGATCGGGAGTTCGCTGACGATGAGCGGCAGTTCCCGATTCTCGCCTTCCTCGAAATCGAAACGGACGGTCCGTTCCCCCTCGACTTCCACGTTGGTTACGCTGGCATAATAGGCGTTGTAGAGGGGTGCGCCCTTGGTGCGGAGGGTCTCCATGCTGAAGGCCACGTCCTCCGCGGTGATGGGCTCGCCATCGCTCCACTTGGCCTCGGGCCGGAGAGTGAAGCGAACCCAGGATCGATCCTTCGGGATTTCCACGGTTTCCGCGATCAGACCGTATTTGGTGAACACCTCGTCCGCCGAGGGCACCATGAGGGTGTCGTAGGTCAGGCCGAGCCCGGCGGCGCTGTCCCCCTTGATGATATAGGGGTTGAGACTGTCGAAGCCCCCGATGGTCGCGAGTCGGATGTCTCCCCCTTTTGGGGCGTCGGGGTTCACGTAGTCGAAATGACTAAAATCCACCGGATATTTGGGGTCTCCGTAGAGGGCCAAGCCGTGGGCCGGGGCCGGAGTCTCCTCCGTCTGGCCGAGGCTCGGATGGGCGAAACTGGCCGAAAGGACGGCGGCGGTCAGGGCGGCGACGAGACGCATCGGAGGCTCCTGGACGGGTGCGAAAGGATCGGCGGGCGTGGGGTACCGGAGAGTTTGGCTTTTGATCTACATGCGAAATGAGGCCGCGTCGCGGCGGTATCAAGGGCGTTTCCGTCCTAATCCGTCAACAAGGCCAGCGCCTGGGCATGGGTTTCCAGATCACCCGAGGCCAGAACCCGGTCCCCGGAGGCGAGGGTGAGGGGCGCGCCCTCCCAATCGGTCATGATCCCGCCCGCGCCAAGGATCACGGGGGCCAGGGCGGCGTAGTCGTAGATTTTCAACCCCGCCTCGCAGACCACGTCGGCGAAGCCCAGGGCGACCAATCCATAGGCGTAGCAGTCGCAACCGTAGCGCCGCAGCTTGGCCTTGGCCCGCAGGCGCTCGAAGGCGGTGGCGTCTTCTGGCCGGGAAAAGAGTTCCACCGCGGTGGTATAGAGCGCGGCCTTGTCCAGGGCGGGGCAGGGGCGGCAACGGACAGGCGCGCCATTGAAGGTGGTGGGATGGCCCTGGCCGCCGATCCAGCGTTCATTGATCACGGGTTGATTGATGAGCCCCAGGATCGGCACCCCCTTTCGGCAGAGGCCGATGAGGGTGCCGAAGGAGGGCTTGCCGGTGATGAAGGCGCCCGTGCCGTCGATGGGGTCGAGGACCCAGACATAATCCGCCTCCACATTCTCCCGTCCATATTCCTCGCCGATGATGCCGTGGTCGGGGAAGGTTCGGCCGATCAGGGCACGCATGACCGCCTCGGCGCCGCGGTCGGCTTCGGTCACCGGCGATGCGTCGGCCTTGTCATCCACGGCGATGGGCTTGCGGAACAGGGGACGAATGACGGCGGCGGAGACCTCCGCCAGATCGTGGGCCAGTTGGATGAAGGCGGGATCCAAGGGGGTCTCGGCGGACGCGATTGGCACGGGGAAGACACTCCGGCGGTGGGACTGGGACAGGACCCCTGGAAGGTACCCGTCTATGGGGCGGGAGGAAAGGGCGGTGCATCCTTGACCGACCAAGGTCTCCATGCTTGCCTATTTGTTTCCAGAAAAGGCGATGGGAGACGGGAGATGATGCAAGGTTCCCTGGGGTGGGTGGCCTGGGCGGCCTTTTCGGCGGTCTTCGCGGCCATGACGGCGATTCTCGCCAAGGTCGGGGTGGAGTCCATCGATCCGGACCTCGCCACCTTCGTTCGCACCGTGGTGATCCTGCTGTTGCTGGGGGGACTCCTGGCGGTGGGCGGCCAATGGCGGGACGCGGGCGCCCTGTCCGGGCGAAGTGTCCTTTTTTTGGTTCTGTCTGGCTTGGCGACGGGCGCGTCTTGGTTGTGCTACTTCCGGGCGCTGAAGCTGGGCGACGCGGCCCGTGTCGCTCCCGTTGACAAGATGAGCGTCGTGCTCGTCGCTGTCTTTGGGGTCGTCTTCCTGGAGGAGAAACTGGCGCGGATCCACTGGCTGGGGCTGGCCTTTGTCGCCCTTGGGGTCCTTCTGCTCACGCGGAAAGGGTGATCGCCCGTAAGGCGGCCTCCAGGGGTGAGGCGACCTTACGGGATGGATCAATATCCCAGGGCATAGGCGCCGTAGGCCAAGGCCACCGCGGGGGCGGCGGAATAGGCCGTGGCCAGGGCGGCGGCCCGGGGAGCCAGGGCGATGGCCGGGAAAAGTGCGTCCCCATCATTGGACAACGCATTGCCCAACAGCGCCGAGAAGGGCACCAAGCCATTCAGGTACAGGGCGGTGACCACGATTTGCGGTCCACAGCCCGGCAACAGACCCACGGCCACGCCCACCAGGGGCATCACGGGGGCCGCGGTTTCGAACCAGACGGCCAGATCCACCCCGGTCAGGGCGACAGTCACCTCGTAGACCAGGAACCCGCCAATCACCCAGACGCTGACGAAATTGGTGTCCGCCATGACCGCTCGGGACGCCTCTCGCTCCCCGCCGCGGTCGATCACGGGGCGCCGAGCCCAGAGTGCGAGGACGAGCAGGGATCCGACCACGCCCAGACCCTCCGTCACCCCCAGGTCGGAGAAGGGACCCATGAACCGGTCCGGCTCCACCTGAAAGGCCAGAAGAACGGAGAGCACGCCGCCGGGGATCAGCAGACCCAGCCAGAGGGAGCGGACCCAGTTCGGCAGGGGGCGTGCCCCAGCTTCGGGGGTCTTGGGAGGCGAAGCGGCCTTGACGGGTGCCGGGGCGGGTGCCAGGGCTGGGGCCGGGGTTCGGGAGGCGGCCAGGGGATGCAGGGCGTCCACCAGATAGCCCATGGCCGTGCCCGCGGCGAGGCCCAGGCCAATGACGGCCAGGGCGGTCATGGGCGCGCGGGCCAACAGCAGGAAGGCCGCGTCGCCCATGGTCGCGGTCAGGGTGGCCACCAGGGCTCCCAGACTCGACCGGCCCAGGGTGAACTGGGTGGTGACGATGATGGCGCCCCCACAGCCCGGAAACGCTCCGAGAAGGGCCGCGATGGGGACGGCCCAGGCCCGGCGGCGAACCATCAGATCCCCCAAGTCAATTCCCAGGCCCCGCTCCATCCAGTAGGTCAGGAACAAAGTGCCCGCGACAAAGGTCGTCACCGACAGATAGGCGTCCGATAGGGCCGTCCGGGTCGCCTGGCCCGCGATGCCGTCCGACAGGGCCAAGGCGACAACAAGGGCCAGGATACCAAACCGCCAGGGAAGGCGGTGGGTCAAGGTGGCCGCTTGGGCCGTCTTCCACGATTGAAGTACCAGGGTCGCCATGATTCGATCTCCCTCGGACCCGCGGAGCTAAGGCCCCGCCGGTGACAATGAAATGATAATGAGAGTTATTATCAAATTAGGCGAGGGAATTATTCCGACCTTTATGTTCGATTTCTTCGATTGGCCTCTTGATCCTGGCATCCCGTGGGGGATCCGTGCATGATCCCCCGTCTTGCCTCCCCCGTGCCTGGAGTACCCACCCATGTCCAATCCGATCATTGTTATCCCCGCGCGCATGGCCTCTACCCGGTTGCCGGGAAAGCCGCTCGCGGATATCGGGGGTGTTCCGATGATCGTTCAGGTCTGGCGCCGGGCCATGGAAGCGAAGGTTGGACCGGTTCTGGTCGCCGCGGCGGAGGAGGAAATCGCCCAGGCCGTGCGGGACCATGGGGGCGAGGCGATTCTGACGGACCCTGGTTTGCCGTCGGGCTCGGATCGGGTCATGCGGGCCCTTCGTGCCTATGATCCAAACCGACGCTACAATGTGGTCGTGAACGTCCAGGGAGATCTGCCGACCCTGGACCCCAAGCTGATCCAAACGGCGTTGGAGTGCCTCGACAGCGATCCCTCCATCCATCTGTCCACGCTGATCAGCGAGATCACCCGACCCGAGGAGCGGGATAACCCGAATGTGGTCAAGGCTATCGTTGGCTTGGCCCCGGGCCAGACCATGGGCCGCGCCCTGTATTTTACCCGGGCCACGGCGCCGACGGGGGAGGGGCCGCTTTACCATCACATTGGGATTTACGCCTTCCGCCGCACGGCGCTGAAAGCCTTCATCTCCCTGCCGCCCGGCGTGTTGGAGCAGCGGGAGAAGCTGGAGCAGTTGCGCGCGTTGGAGAACCACATGCGGGTCGAGGCGGCCCTCGTTGACACCATTCCACTGGGTGTCGATACTCCCGAGGATCTTGAGCGGGCCCGGACCCTGTTGGCCTGAACCGCGCCCGCCCGGGTCATTTCTTGATTCGGTTCCGTCTTCAGGCCCATCTTTAAGCCCATCCTTCTGGGGTACCCATGACCGATCCGAAAAACACCGTGGCCTTCCAAGGCCTGCCCGGCGCCTATTCCCATATGGCCGCGACCCGGCTGTTTCCCTCCATGGAAGTGCTGCCCTGCCCGGCCTTCGAGGACGCCTTCGCCGCGGTACGCGAGGGAAAGGCCCTTTACGCGGTGTTGCCCATCGAGAATTCCGTGGCCGGACGGGTGGCGGACATCCACCATCTGATGCCCGATTCCGGTCTGCATATCATCGATGAGTTCTTCCTGAAGGTCAGCCACCACTTCCTTGTCGCCCCGGGTACGAAGCTGGAGGACGTGACGATTGTCCGCAGCCATGTCCATGCCCTGGGACAGTGCCGGAAGTTCATCAAGGAACACGGGCTCAAGGCCATCGTCCACGCCGATACCGCGGGGGCCGCGTCGGAACTGTCCGAGCACAAAAGCCCCACGGAAGCGGCCATCGCCAGCGAACTGGCGGGAGCCATCTATGGCCTCGATTCCCTGAAGGCGAATATCGAGGACGAAGACCACAACACCACCCGCTTCCTGGTCATGGCCCGGGAGGCCGTGGTGCCCAGCCGCTCCGTGGAAACGGTGACCACTTTTGTCTTCCGGGTGAAGAACGTCCCCGCGGCCCTGTACAAGGCCCTCGGCGGCTTCGCCACCAATGGCGTGAACATGACCAAGCTGGAAAGCTATCAGGTGGCTGGCACTTTCGTGGCGGCGCGCTTCTATGCCGACGTGGAAGGCCGTCCGGAGGATGAGGCGTTGGGTCGGGCGCTAGATGAACTGGCCCATTTCACCCACGAGTTGAAGATCCTGGGCAGCTATCCGGCCCACCCCTACCGATTCGCCGCGCGGCGGGACCTGAAGCGGGATTAAATTCGGTCCGCCTTATGTGATCTTGTCACGGAAGGCCCGTCGAAAAAGGCGTAAACTCTTTCCATTCGAACACATGCCCGGTGTCCAACCGTCGGGCGAACCCCTGAACGGAGAGAGACTGTCATGACAAAGAATGTTGGAGGGGTCGATCGGATCCTGCGCGCCATCGTTGGAATCGTCCTGATCGCCCTGGCGGCGACCGGGACCGTGGGTGTCTGGGGCTATATCGGCGTGCTGCCGCTGGTTACCGCCGCCCTCGGTTGGTGCCCGGCCTACCTGCCCTTCGGGATCAAGACCTGCAAGACCTCCTGATCCCGCCCCGCGTGATCAACAAAAGCCCGGCCCGGCGGAGTCTCCGGGCCGGGCTTTTGTCTTGAAAGAGGCGTCTCATACCAGCCCACGATGAGCGTGACTCATCGCGGGCTGGAAGCGGCTGACCAGCCGCCGCGCCTTCTGGCGCGTAAAGCCCGCGTGGCGTTTGAACGCGATACAAGGGGCTTGGGTTTCAACCCATGCACCTTGGTATCAATAGCTGGGGATCAGTCGTTCCAGGTAGTCCCGCTCCGGCTGGACGCGGTCCGGATCGTTGGCCCGGCGCCGCAGTTCATCCAGGATATCCCGGGCCCGCTGGGCCTCCGTGCCGCCGGGCAGCGTGACCCGGCCGTTGTTCATGTTTCCCCGGCCCAGGGGATCCTGATTCGGTTGGGATTGGGCGCCGGGCTGGTTCCCCGGCATGGGGATCATCATCGGCATGGGGTTCCCCATGGCCCGCATCATCGACCGCACGGCCGACCGATTGCCTTTCGACAACAGCTCCAAGGCCCGTCCCTGGGCGTCCAACGCACCGGGACGGTCCCCTTGCTTGAGCATGGCCCGGGCCTCGCCCATGGCCAAGGCGGCGTCGCCCAGGTCCCGGGGGATCTGGTTGGTTTTTTCCCCCAACTCTCCCAGGAGGGATTCGAGCCGCTGGGCCAGTGCTTGCTGTTGGCGGGCCAGGGCTTCGCTGTCTCCGCCAGCCATGGGAGGCGGAGCGGCCAGGGGCGCGCCCAGCAGGTTGGCTCCTTGATCGCCGGGGAAGGGGAGGTTGCCTTGCTCCGCCCGGCGGTCCTGGTCCCGCTGGAAGGTATCCTCCATCAGGGTGGCCTGATCCTGGCGCAGGGCGGTCAGGGCCTCGGACAGGGCGCGCATCTCCTCCATCGCCTTGGCCATTTCCGGGGTCATGTCCATGGCGCGGAGGGACCGCATCTGGTCCACCATTTGCTCCAATTGGGCGAGCATGTTCTTGACGGCGTCCTTGGCGCCCAGGCGGTTCATTTGCTCCATGTCGCGCAGCAATTGGTCCATGGCGCCCGGATCCAGGGTGGGGGCCATATCCGTCATCAGGGGGGGCATTTGGCCGGACAGGTGGGGCAGGGACTCGGCCAGGGCCCGAAGCATGGCGGTCATCGCCTCCCGGGTCTCGCGGAGCAGGCGCGCGATGTCCTCCTGACTGGGATCGCCGGAAAGGGCCTCTTTCAGGCGATCGTTCAGGCGGTCCAGGTCGGCGGTGGCCCGGGACAGGGAGCCTTCCTCCAGCCGCAGGGCGGCGGACCAGAGCAGGGCGCGGACCCGCTCCACGTCGCTGTCCTCGCGGAACCGGGCCAGGTGGAAGCGGACCGTGCGCAGGGCCAGGAAGACCGAAAGCTGGCCATCCAGCGCCCCGGGGCGGAGGGTAAGGCCATCCAAGGCCCTTAGGACGCGCCAATAATAATGGGGATTGTCCGTGAAAAATTTCCGTTGGGCGATGATGGCCTTGGCGACCGGATGGGTGAAGGCCCGTTCCGGCAGGGTGAAAACGTCTGGATCCCCCTGGGTGACGGTGCCTCGGACATCCTCGGCCACGGGAAAGAGCCCCACGGTCCGCCCAGCCCAGCGGTGGGCGGCCAGGTCCGGCGTGACCCGGGCGGTCAGGGGACCCTTGGCCCCGGCGCGCAGGGGCAACGCGATGGCCAGGACCGACTCCTGGTCCTCTGGCAAGGGGGTGACAGGGCGGATGTCGACCCGGGCCGACGCCAGTCCGTAATCGTCGGACAGGGTCAGGGACAGGTGGGTCCGCCCCCGGTCATCGCCCTTGGGATCCTCGGTGAAGGCGATGGTGGGCGGGGCGTCGGGGACGACCTCCAGGGGACGGTCCACGAGGGTTTCCCCCTCCAAGTCGAGGGTCAGGCGCCCTCCCCGGGTCAGGGTACCCTCGGCGCGCAGGGTGTTTTCATCCAGGGGTGTCAGGGGCACATCCCGATCACCCAGGCGGACCGTCGCCGGTTTCGCGTCGGTCAGATCCTGGCCGTGGACCATGGCCAGGATGGTCGTCCCTTCAGGGACGCGCAGGGGAGGTATCCCTTCAGGGACGCGCAGGGGAGGTATCCCTTCAGGGACGCGCAGGGGAGGTATCCCTTCAGGAACGCGCAGGGGAGGCTCCCCTTCCCTCGGTGGAGCGCTGGCCTCCGCCAGGGCGGTATCGATCCGGATCGGAGGCTGACCGGTGTACTCGGGGGGGGTCAGCCAGAGGCGCGCCACGGGCGCCATCCGTTCGGGCAGGATCGGAGGGGAGAGGAAGGCGGCGAGTCTCTCGCCAGGATCCCGATAGCCGGCGGCGAGGCCCACAGCCAGGAACAGCAAGGGCAGGACGCGCAGGCTCCAGGGGTCCAACTCGGTCAGTCGCGACCGGGGCCATCGCGGTCGGAGGGCGCGGGCGGAGCGGGCCATGGTTCGCCGGTGGGCCCGCCAAAGCAGGGCGCCGAAGGGGTCGGTTCCCCCCAGGGCGAGGTGATCCGTGGCCGCGGTCAGGGGACGGTGTTGGATATCCTCGCCGGTTTCCAGATGGTGCCAGGCATCCTCCCGCCGGGGCCAGCGGATCTGGCGGAGGCCGAGTCCCAGGGTGGCGACCGTCGCCAGGAGCAGAAGCAGAAGCAGGACCAAGTGGACCCAGGGGGGCAGGGTCGCCGTCAGGCCGGAGAAGCCCAGGGCCAGCGCCGTGCCGAGGACACAGGCCAGGATCCAAAAGGCCTGCCAAAGCCGCTCCCAAAGAAGGACAAGCCGACTCGTCGCCAACCAGACGGAGGAGACTGGGATGGCCGGGGTGGGACGGGGCGACCCCGCCGGATCCTCGGGGTGCGTCGTGTTGGCGGAGCGTTGACGGTGATCCCCGGTCTTCTGGGCCATGGGCCTCCCTTTCCTCTTTCCAAGGGAGATGGGGAGGGAGGAGGGGGGACGGCAAGGTCCAACCCGCGTTTTCCCGGTATTGGCCCTGGGACCTTTGGTGGCTTTCGGGGCGCATTCGTTGACAGGGGGGCTCCCCCGCTCTATCTCTTCGCCGACGTCCGTCCGGCTCCGCGCCGGCGCTTTGCCCTGCCCGCACCCAAATCACGAGCCTCGAGGTACATATGTTCGGCGCCATCGCCCGGCGGATTTTCGGAACCGCGAACGATCGAGTTGTAAAAGGCCTCATGAAAACCGTGGAGGCCATCAACGCGAAGGAGCCGGAGGTCGAAGGCCTGTCCGACGCCGAACTGGTCGCCCGCACCGATTGGCTGAAGGGCCGGCTGGCCGCGGGGGAAACCCTCGACGACGTCCTGGTCGACGCCTTCGCCACCGTGCGAGAGGCCGCCAAGCGGGCCCTCGGGCAGCGCCATTATGACGTGCAGTTGATGGGCGGATTGGTGCTGCACCAAGGGCGCATCTCCGAAATGCGCACCGGCGAGGGCAAGACCCTGGTGGCGACCCTGCCGGTCTACCTGAATGCCTTGACGGGCAAGGGTGTGCATGTGGTGACCGTCAACGACTACCTGGCCCGCCGGGACGCCGAGTGGATGGCCCAGGTCTACCGCTTCCTGGGTCTAAGCGTGGGGGTCATTGTCCATGATCTGGACGACGCCGGGCGCCGAAAGGCCTATGCCTGCGACGTGACCTACGGCACGAACAACGAACTGGGCTTCGACTACCTGCGCGACAACATGAAATATCGGCTTGAGGACATGGTCCAACGGCCTTTCAATTACGGCATCGTCGACGAGGTGGACTCGATCCTGATCGACGAGGCGCGGACGCCGCTGATCATTTCCGGTCCGGCCGAGGACGGGTCCGCTCTCTATCGGGCCGTGAACCTGCTGATCCCCAATCTGACCGAAGCCGATTACGAGAAGGATGAGAAAGCCCGCTCCGTCACCTTCACCGAGGAAGGCTCGGAGCATGTCGAGGACCTGCTGCGCGAGGCCGGATTGCTGGAGGAGGGCAACCTATATGACTCCCGCAACGTGACCGCCTTGCATCATGCCACGCAGGGTCTGCGGGCCCATATGCTGTTCGACCGGGACGTCCATTACATGGTGCGGGCGGGCAAGGTGGTGATCATCGACGAGTTCACCGGCCGCGCCATGGATGGCCGCCGCTTCTCCGACGGATTGCACCAGGCCCTCGAGGCCAAGGAAGGCGTCGATATCCAGCCGGAAAACCAGACCCTGGCCTCGATCACCTTCCAGAACTTTTTCCGCATGTATCCCAAGCTCGCGGGCATGACCGGCACGGCCCTGACCGAGGCCGGTGAATTCGCCGAGATTTATGGGTTGGAAGTGGTCGATATTCCCACCAACCGGGATCTGGCCCGCCAGGACCACGATGATGAAGTGTACCGCACGGCCAAGGAAAAATATGACGCCATCGTCGAATTGATCGCCGAATGTCAGGGCCGGGGACAGCCCGTTCTGGTGGGCACGACGTCTATTGAAAAATCCGAATATCTGGCCGAACTGTTGCGCAAGGCCAAGAAAATCCAGCCCCAGGTCTTGAACGCCCGCTACCACGAGCAGGAAGCCTTCATTGTTTCCCAGGCCGGTGTTCCCGGTTCCGTGACCATCGCCACCAACATGGCCGGCCGTGGCACGGATATCCAGTTGGGTGGCAATCTGGAGATGCGCCTCGCACGCGATCTGGCCGAGGATCTCACCGAGGAGGAACGGGGCGCCAGGACCGCGGAAGTGACCGCTGATATCGCCGCCAAGAAGGCCCAGGCCTTGGAGGCCGGTGGCCTCTATGTGATCGGTACCGAACGCCACGAGAGCCGCCGTATCGACAACCAGCTCCGGGGCCGGTCCGGCCGCCAAGGGGATCCAGGCGCCTCGAAGTTCTTCCTTTCCCTGGAAGATGACCTGATGCGCATCTTTGGGTCCGACCGCATGGATGGCATGCTGCGCAAACTGGGCCTGGAAGAGGGGGAAGCCATCGTCCATCCCTGGATCAACAAGGCCTTGGAAAAGGCTCAGCAGAAGGTCGAGGCGCGCAATTTCGACATTCGGAAGAACCTGCTGAAGTTCGACGACGTGATGAACGACCAGCGCAAGGTGGTCTACGAACAACGCCGCGAACTGATGGACGCCAAGGATGTCCAGGAGACCGTGGCGGACATGCGCCAGGAGATCATCGAGGACAAGGTCAACGCCCATATGCCGCCCAGGGCCATGCCCGAGGAATGGGATTCCGAGGGATTGCGCGACGAGCTGGGCCGCCTGCTGGGGCTGGATCTGCCCATCGTTGATTGGGCCGCCGAGGAAGGGATCGCCAACGAGGAAATCCTGGAACGGGTGATCAAGGCCAGCAATGAGAAAATGGCCGGTAAGGCCGCCGAATACGGTCCGGATGTGCTGCGCATGGTGGAAAAAAGCCTGCTGCTGCAAATTCTCGACTCCATGTGGAAGGAGCATTTGCTGCACCTGGAGCAACTGCGGCAGAGCATCGGCTTGCGCTCCTATGCCCAAAGGGATCCGCTGAACGAATACAAGTCCGAATCCTTCGAGATGTTCCAGACCATGCTGTCGGACCTGCGTGAACGGGTCACGGGGGTTCTCTGCAACATCCAACTTCGCATGGAAGAGCCACCGCCTCCGCCACCGGAGCCACGGGGCCAGCCGATCCACCAGGAGCCAGAGCCTCAGGTGGGCGGCGGTGGCGTGCCTGGGGTGGCGATGCCAACCCGGTCGAGCCCGGCCGCGGAAGAGCGTGATCCCAGCCGCCCGGAAACCTGGGGCAAGGTGGCCCGGAACGAGGCCTGCCCCTGTGGGTCGGGCAAGAAGTTCAAGCATTGTCATGGGGCGATTTAGCGTCTTCCCGGGGGACCGGACTCCGGTTTCAACGGGAGACGGGTGTTCTAATCCTCTAGGGACCCATGTCTAAGGGTCCCTTGTGCGTCCTGGGGGATCGGCGTTAGACTCCCTTTGGTCCAACCGCGAACGGAGGGATAGGTCATGGAAGCCAGTACGGCGTCGACCCTGGAAAGTGCAGTGGCCCTGATGCGGGCCCAGACGAGTATGCTCAAGATGGGAATAGCGGCGGAGCAAAATGCCGTCGGGATTCTTGGCCAAGGTGTCGCGAACACCCAGGCCGCGGCGGAGAGCGCGACCCAGTCGCCGCCCGGTCCCGGCAAGGGGCAGGTGGTGGATGTGAGTGCCTGATCGGGCCTGACGGATCGGCGACGGTTTTCTTTTATTCGCGCATGGTAGGGTGTGATTGGGCATGGCGAAGGACCCAACGGGGATTGGCGGCGATTTTCGAAGGCCCGCCGCGGGTCCCACCCCCACGTCCCGCCCTGTGCCTGGGCGCGTGCGTCCGGCCGGTGCCCCAACGCCCTCTCGGGCGCCATCGCCTGTCGACGCGGTGGAGCCTCGCCGCATCACTTCCATTCCCGAGAAATCGGCGCGTCCCCGGCCCAGCCGAATCGATGGCGGCGGATTCGCGAGCCGTTTCGTGGTGGCTGATGGCGTGCGATATGATTTGACCGCCCCGCGCGGGACCTATGTCAACGTCCTGATTTGATGGGGGCGCCGTGAATCAGTCCGTTCCCCCAATCGACCCCACATTTACCCCGTGTGTCCCCGATGGGGATGACCGGGAGCGATTGGTCTGCGACACCTGTGGCTACGTTCGCTACGACAATCCCAAGATCATCGTTGGCGCCATTTGTACCTGGGAAGATCGCTTCCTTCTGGTGCGCCGGGCCATCGAACCCCGGGTCGGCTACTGGTCCATGCCCGCGGGCTACATGGAACTGGGGGAATCGACCCAGGACGGCGCCGCCCGGGAAGTCTGGGAGGAAGCGAAGGCCAGGGTCCGCGTGGGGGCTCTTCTGGCCGTCTATAATTTGGCCCGGATCAGTCAGGTCCATTTGATCTACCGGGCGGAGATGCTCTCGCCCGACCACGCGCCGGGAATCGAAAGTCAGGAAACGCTTCTGGTGCCTTGGACCGAGATTCCCTGGAGCGATCTGGCCTATCCCACCGTGGAATGGGCTCTGCGACAGTACCGGGACACGGCCCATCTGGACGCATTCGCCCCCATGGGAAACCTGGACGCCCGATAGGCTTGGTTTTTCGATTTACGAAGCGAGTGTGATCTCCACCCGTTCCTTTCCCCCGCCGATGTTTTTCCGCTTCAGATGGATCCGTCCGACCTCACCGGCTCGGCGCAGGTGGGTGCCGCCACAGGGCACCTGGGCGAAACCCGCGATGCTCCAACAACGGCGAAGGGCGGCTTCGTCCGAAAAGGTACTGGCGATGGGCGGATCCGCGTCCACCAGGGCGTCGAATCGGGCGAGGATTTCCGGAAAAGTCGGCGCGATGGTTCCCTCGAACAGGAAATCGATCCGCGCTTTTGTCTCGGCGATATGGGCGCCGATCTTCTCCAGGCCTGGAAAGGCCTTGTAATAAAGCTCCAGGACGATTTCGGCGGCGAAATGCAGCCGCATGAGGGCCTGGCGTCGTGGCCAGTCAAGGACGGTTGTCACGCTGTCGCCGACCCTAAATGGAGGCGACTCGGCGAGGGTATAGACGATCTCCGGACCCAGAATCTGGGCTCTGGTCACGGGAATACCCCCGATGGTGCCCTTGTCCGACTCCTGTCCGCCGGATTCGGCGAAGAAGATGGTGGCCTCCAGGGTCACGTCTTGCCCGTGGACGGACGCAACGCGGGACTCCAGGTGGGTTCGGTAGGGGTCGGTCCAGAAAAGGCGTTCCATGGATTGTCTGTCTCCTCGATTCATCGGTCCACTGGAGGCATGTCTTTCAGGCCCTCCAGGACGGCGGTTTCGAAGGCATTGGGATCCCGGCCTTCGGTGCTCAGGACGGTGGTCAGATAGGCCTTCACATCCTTTTCGAGAATGCCCATGGTATTGCCCTTCTCCCACCCCTCGTTGGCCCAGGAGATTCGCTCGTAGTTGGTGCCAAACCACGTGCCGCCGCTGCTGGAGGCCATGACATCTCGCAAGGTCCGCCAATCCAGACCCAAACTGTCCGCGGCGGAGAAGGCGCGACGGACAGCCACCACCGTACTGGCTGCCACGAAGTTGTTCAGGACTTTCACCGTCATTCCAGCACCCAACGGGCCAAGGCGATGGATGGCCCGCGCCATGGGAGTGAAAAGGGGTTCGAGGGCTTCCGTCGTGTCCGGGGGGCCGCCCATCATCACCGTCAGGGTTCCCTCTTCCGCGGCGATGGGGGCGCCGGAAATGGCGGCGTCCACGGTGACGACATCCCGGGGAAGGCGCGCGGCGATCTCAAGGACGTCGACCGGGGCCAATGTGGAGCAAATGACAAAGACCTTTGGGTAGGGTGTGCTCGCGAAAAGACCGTCTTCACCAAAGCACAGGGTTTCCGTTTCGATCCGGTCGCGCACGACCGAGAGAACCACCGGACAGCGCGCCGCCATCTTCCGGGGGGAGGGCAGCATGCGCGCGGCGAAGGCGCCAAATTCGGTCAAAGGCCTGATGTCCAGCCCCCAGCAATCCAAACCCGCGGTGGTCAGGCGGCGGGCCATGGGCAGGCCCATGGCACCGCATCCGGCAATCCCGACAGGGTCGGAAAATGTTCGATTCCTCAAACGGCCTACTCCATGAGAGGTATTCTAGGGGAGACAGTTGGTCGCCTATTGGCTAAAATGACTCGACCGACGTTCGGAAGGACAGGGCCGGATAGAAAATGGGTTTACAGAACCATGCCGGTCGCCTCGTTATCAAAACCGCGGGGGGAGTGAACCCCCGGCAATGCCATGGGAACAAAGCCGGGGTATGAACGACTACGATATCTTTCGCGAAAAAGTTCAGGGTCGGAATATAAACCCAGAAACCCTGCTCGCGACCGATTATCTCAATCACTTCAATGAAGTTATCATGCTCCTTGAAATGGTGCCGGATATGCCCGACATCCTTGAGGATTGCAAGGAATGGCGCCCGAAATCCTACCAGGACCATTTTCGCGACAGCAGTTTTTCCGATAAGAATCTGGCCATCGAGGCCTATGAGCACGCTCCGGCTCAATATAAGATTCCTTTCGAGGAAACCCTGGAGCAAATGAATTTTATCGCCGTCCAGTCCATCGAGCGGGTTGATCGAGCTCTGAACGATGGGGAGGAGGATGTCGCCGGGGAACGGGCACGCACCGCCAGCCGCAACCTCCAGAAACTCATGGATGTGGCCAGTTCCATCATTCACGGTGCTCAGAAGACCATGGGGCAGTCGGAAATCGACGCGATGTTGGATTTGTAGTGCATTGATCCAAACGAAGGCTTCAGCCAGAGTTTGGAACGTTGGTCCACAAACAACCACCTCGTGTCCCGCGCGACGACTCTTTTGACGGCCTCGGTGCCCGAGCGACGGCGTCGGTGCCCGAGCGGGCTGGTTTCAGCCCCCGCTCCGGTTCAGGACCGCTTCGGTGGCCTGCCTTCCAACCCATGGAAGGGAAACAGACCCATGCGGATCGACTGGGCCATGTGGCGCGCCTTGGCCATGGCCCGGGACCGCTGTTCGGGCGTCAGCGTTTCCTCCGCGGCTTTTTCGAAGCGGACGAGCCAAAGGTCGAACTGCTCCGCGGTAATGCCTCGGTTCATGTGGACGGCGAAGACACTGCCCTTATAGCGGCCGGTTCCAAGGATCTGATGGGACCAGAAGTCCACCACGATCTTTTTGTGGTTGGGCATATCCGGAATAGCGGCGCGGAAAAAAGGACCCAGATCCGGGTCCTGGTCGCAGAGATCATAAAATCGATCCACCAGCGCGACCATGCGCGTTTCGTTCTCTTCGTTCATTCTTACCCCCTATTGGACGCGCGCGGACCCTGGCCCCGCCCACCCCGCCATGGCGTCAAACCCGCTCAGAGAGCCAGATGGCCAGCTTGGTTCCGGCCTTGATGGCGCCGGATAGCAGGGGAAAGGCGGGCGTGTCCTCGGCGCCGTTGGCATAGCCGATATCCCGATGCTCCAACTCCTCTTCCCGGAACTTGGCGATGGTGGCTTTCAGGGGAAGGTCATCGTCGCCGAGTTGCTCATATTGGCCTTGGTAGTGCGCGTCGATGGTTTCCTCCACCGCCGTGGTGCAGGCCATGGCGGCCTTCTCGCCCAGTAGGGCCGTCCCGGCGCCCAAGGCGAAGCCAGCCACGTGCCAAATCGGGGTCAAGAGCGTCGGTCTGGCGCGGCGCTTCAGCAATTCCCTGTCGAAGGTGGCCAGATGTTCCTCCTCCTGCTCCAGCATGTGGCGCAGGACGCCGACGTTGGCGGACTTGGAGCCAAGAACGGCCAATTGCCCTTGGTAGATGCGGACCGCGCCGTATTCCCCGGCCTGGTCCACGCGGGCGATTCGCTTCAACAGCTCCTCCCGCGAGAGGTTTCCAGCGAAGTGACCCTGACCGGTGCGTTTGCCCGTGGCGTGGCGGGCGGCCTCCTCATCCGTGGGGACGTGCGCGGGGACCTCGGATCGGGGACGGGTGTCTTGCGGGCGCCGTGGGGGGCGCTGGTGGGGAGGCTGTGGGGTCTCGTGGGGCACGGACGGCTTCCTTTTCGATCTGGACTGGCTCGATCTGGATCGGCGGGTGGCCGAGGGGTCAGGGAGCGGTTTGCCCGGACACCCACCGGCCGCGCCAGACCAGGGCGGCCGTCGACAGCCCCAGGCCCAGGCAGATCAGGAGATTATATCCCGCCATGGTGATGCCGAACAATGCCCAGGCTGGTTCGTCGCAGCGGGCAAGGTTCGGGGCTGGGGCTGAAAGCGCGGCGCGCAGATCCGCCAGATTGGTCACGCCACCGCCGGAGGCCGCCGCCGAGACACAGGACGCGGTGCCCGCCCACCAGTGCTGCTCCACGCCGACATGGAAAAAGGCGATCCCGGCGTTGACCAAAAGAGCCACCGCGCAAAGAGCCAGGGTGACACCCCGCCAGCGGGAAGGGAGATTGGGCTGGAAAGCCAGGGCCGCCAGAAGGGCCACCACCACGTAGGGAATCCGCTGGTAGAGGCAGAGAATGCAGGGATCCAACCCAAGGGCGAACTGGGCGTACAGGGCCGCTAACAGGGCGCTTGCGCTGGCCAACAGGAGACCCAGGGCGAGGAGTCTGGGAGAGATCGAAAGGGGCGATTGAGGCATGGGGTGCTCCCGCGGGTCAGACCAAGAATTTCAGGGCGATAAAGCCACCCAGCAACAGCACGAAAAATATGGCGGTCAAAAGGCCAAGGCGCTTTTCAATGAAGGTTCGAATGGGTTCTCCAAACCACCACAACAGGCCCGCGACCAGGAAGAAACGCAATCCCCGGGACAGCGCCGAGGCGACCATGAAGACGATAAAGTCCAGGTGAACCGCGCCACTGGCGATGGTGACCACCTTATAGGGAAAGGGCGTCAGTCCCGCGCCCCCGACGATCCAGGCGCCCCAGTCCTGGTACCACCCCTGGAACACGGTGAATTTCTCGGCATAGCCATAGATGTCCAGGACCGGTAGGCCGACGGAATCCCACAGGAAAGCGCCGATCATATAGCCGAGGGCGCCCCCCAGGACGCTCGCGACGGTGCAAAGACCGGCGATCATCCAGGCCCGTCGCCGGGCGGCGAGGACCATCGGGATAATCAGGACATCCGGCGGAATGGGAAAGATCGAGCTTTCGATGAAGGCGACCAACGCCAGGATCCACAGGGCATGGGGGCCACTGGCTTTCTCCATGGTCCAATCGTAGAGCCGGCGCAGGGGAGAAATGCTCGGGCGGGGAGGCGTGGCGGTCATGGTGTGGCTCGTTCGTTGATGGGTGTCCGTATCCTGACGGCCCGACCCGCTTCGTGTACCAAGCGGTCCAGCCCGACGCAAGGAGGGAGCATGGATGTTTCAGGGCAATCGCGTTCACAAGATTGCCCTAACGGCCGAACGCGTTTCCCTTCCGACCTTGGGAATTCATTGCGCGGAGCCACCGACATTTCACCGAATTGTCGCCTTTCCAGCGACGCGCCGGGTGATAGCGTTCGCGGTTGCGGCTAGGGGCCTTGACGGCCCGATATTCGGGCTATTTGGAGGGAGTATGAGACAGCTGGAAACGGGGCATGAACGGGCCAACGAGCCTGGCCTCGAATGGACGAGCGGGACCGGAGAGACGGTCCTCGCGCGTCTACGACGGATCGGTCAGGTGCCCATCGGCGTGCGGATCGTGGTGCTGGTCCTGATCGGCCTGTTGGCCTTCGGTGGCTCGGTCGCCATTCACTTCATCAGTGACAATGCCGGACAAACCGCCGCGGAGCGGCGCGGCGTCTTCCGGAACCTGGACCTGATGATCAAGCAGACGGAATTGAACCTGGTTGATCTTCGTCTGGCCAGGGTTTCCCATGCCCAGGACCGGGAGGATGCCGTCGGTCGGTTCGACGATCTGATCACTGGAACGCGATCCTATTTGGACATCATCGAGGGTCTATCCGAGGAGGCGGGCCTGGGGGGCGCCATGACCGAGCCCCTGTCCCATCTGCGACAGGTGACAGCCACCCTGTCGGCTCGCATGGCGGACTATGTGGCCACGGCGAATCAGGTCGGCCTGTCCGATGACGAAGGTCTGCGCGCCACGCTGAAAGGGATCCTCCGCGAGGTTGAACAGGAGTTGTCCCTCTGGCCAAACGTTGGCCAGATCGTGGGCAAGCTCTCGGGCATGCAGCGATTCGAACAGGCTTTCCTGGTCAACCCGGGGGAGGAGACCATGGGCCGACTGCGCAAGTCCGCCACGGAGTTTGACTTCGTGCTGCTGGATGGACCCTTCGACCCAGATACGGGGGCGCGAATGTCCACCGCGGTGTCCACCTATGTGAAATCCCTGAAAGGATATATCGAGGCGGTGAACGCCAAGTCCGCGGCCTCCGACGGCGTGGACGAGTCCTTCGCCGCCTTCGCCGCCTCCCTGCGGTCCCTGGCGGATCTCTCCGACCAGGAACTGGTGATCGCCGAGGGGTCCTACGAGGAGGTGCGGGCCAATATGCTACTGTTCCTCTACCTGGGCGGCGGGCTGCTCCTGGCCCTGTTGATCGGGACCTCCTTCCTGGTTGCCCGCTCCATTTACCTGCCCATCGGGCGCATTGAAACGGCCATGCGGACCCTGGCCGAAGGGGCCAGGGACGTGGACGTGCCGGGGCTGGGGCGGCGGGACGAAATTGGGCGCATGGCCGAGGCCATCGCCGTGTTCAAGCGCAACGCCGCGGAAGTGGAGCGCCTTCAGGCCGACCGGATCCGCCAGGAAGAAATATCCGAGCGGGAGCGGCGGCAGGCGCTTCTGCAATTGGCCGATGATTTCGAACGGAGCGTGCGTGGCATGGCGCGCGACCTGGGCGAGGCCGCGAGCCTGATCGACCAGAAGGGCAAACGCATGGTCGATGACGCCCACCAGACCCATTCGGTGGGCGAGGGCGTCTCTCGACTGATCGCGGAAGCCGCGGCAACCATGGGCGAGGTGGTGCGTAACGCCGACAGTCTGGCCCGCACGGCGGGGCGGGTTCGGGAACACCTGGCGGAATCCGAAGCGGTGATCGACCGGGCGCTCACTGGGGCGCGGGACTCCAACTCCCGGGTGACGGCCCTGTCCGCCGCGGCGGAACGGATTGGCCAGATTGTCGACCTGATCACCGCCATCGCCGCCCAGACCAATCTTTTGGCCCTGAACGCGACCATCGAGGCAGCCAGGGCGGGCGCCGCGGGCAAGGGTTTCGCCGTCGTCGCGGGTGAAGTCAAGACTCTCGCCGCCCAGACCAACCGGGCGACGGAGGAAATCGCCAATCAGGTCCAGGGGATCCGCGCCGAGATCGGTCGCACGGTCGAGGGCATCGCCGCCGTCGCGGAGGAGGTGACCCGGGCCCATGGGATCACCGAGGCCCTGTCGGACGCCATGGGTAGCCAGGAAGAGGCCATGGGCGGAATCAGTCGCGCCTTGGACGGGGCGGCCAGCAAAATGGAGACGGTGACCGGGAATCTGGAGGACATGGGCGGATCCATGGCCCGGTCCGCCGGGTCGGCGGAGGAAGTTGGCGAGACCGCTGGCCGCCTGAGCGACCAGACCGCGAGTCTGGAACAGGAATTGGACGCTTTCCTTGGCCATATCCGGGGTGGGGAGCGGTCGGCGGCCTGAGGTGTCGTCCACCCCTGGCGACCGAGACGCCGTCCGTCCCGGGGCCCGGGGTGGGAGGGTATTATTCCCGTTCCAGCCAGGACAGGACCAAATCGTGTTCCAGGGCCCGGGCTCGGGCCAACCAAGCCCGGGCCTGGCCCACGGCCCGACCGTCGTGGTGGAGGTTCTCTCGGTCGAATTGGGTCCGCTTGTCCAGGTCCGACGCCAGGAAAACGAAGGCGAGCAATCGTCCCGACTTAGGCACCAGATAGCCCGCCAGCCCCCGCCCATAGTACACCGTGCCCGTTTTGGCCCAGATCGCGGGCTTATCCTCGTCCTTGGGCATGGCCCCATCCTCGTCCCGCCATCCCCGCCGGGGCAGAAGGGCGGCGTAATCCAGACCGCTGAAAGCGTGACCCTGGGCATAGTCCAGAATGGCCGCGATCTGGCGGGGGGTGGCCCGGCTCTGGGCGCTCAATCCCGAATGGTTGAACATGTGGAAGGTGGACCAGTCCACGCCGGGGATGGTCCGTTCGAACAATCCAGTCAGATAGGCGGCACTATCGGCCGGAGTCAGGGGCTTGCCAGTCAGGCGACGGGTGGTGGTCAGGCCGATCAATTCCGCGGACAGGTTATTGGAATAGCGCAGGGTCCGTTCGGCCACGTCGAACAGGGGCGGACTGGTCGTGGAGGCCAGGACGCGGGCCTCGCGGGGGGCCGGGGCGGGACGCGGCTCGGGCAGGGCAATGCCTTTCAGGTGGGCCATTTCCCGGGCGACCTGGGCCGCGTGGGCGCCGGGATGCTTGACCGGTACCCAGAGGGTGCCCTCGCCCTTCCAATCGGGGGCGAGGATCCATCGTTCGCCGGGGGTGTCCTTGGGGACGGAGACGGGGGTCAGAGCCGCGGTGACGACGTTTGTCCGCTGGGGTTCCTGGCGCAGGCGGATGGCCAGATCGTCCCAGGGAGGATCCGTCGGACCGGAAATCCGGAACTGGACGGAAGGGATTGGCGGCACGCCGAAGGCCTCGACCATGCGGGGGCCGTTGGTCGGATCCCAAGCCAGCCGCACCCGGTTGAAATCCAGGGTGAGGGCACCGTAGCCGGGGTTGTAGGCCAGGGTGTCGGGCTGGTTGAGTTCGATTTCCGGTCCGTGGTCCAGAAAGGTCTCGTCGTACAGGAACCGCCCGTCCACCCGCGTCACGCCTTGGGCGGCGAGGGCGTTGATCAGCCCTTTCAGACGTCCCGCGTCGAGCAATGGGTCCCCCGTGCCCAGCAGGAAGAGATCCCCTTTCAGGACGCCATCCTTCACAGGTCCCGTGGCCACCAGCTTGGTCTCCCAGCGGTAGGTCGGACCCAACAGATCCAGGGCGGCCACCGTGGTGGGCACCTTGGCGACGGAGGCGGGCAGGAAAGGCTGGTCCGGGTTATGGAGGGCGAGCCATTCGCCCGTCTCCAGGTCGCGCAGGGCGAAGCCGACCTGTTCGGGGGCGAATCCATGGCGGGCCATTCGCGCTTGGGCGCTGGGCTGGGAGGGCTGGGGCTTTTCCGCCGGAGGCGGAAGGGGGGCGCCATCGGATGCCGAGACGGCTGGACCGGGGCAGGACAGAATCAGCGCCACGGCCAGGATACGGCCCAATCCTCCCCGCCCTCGGACAGGGGGGAGGGGCCATCCAAGCCGGATTCCAAAAACCATGGTCTTCCCTCCCATACCCCGGGCCCATACCCCGGGCCCATACCCCTGGCCCATTCCCCACGAAGGGGCAGAGTCGCATGGTCAGGGTGCCCTGAAAAGGGAACAGTTTGGTTACGGAGAGATGATTGTTTCGTGACCACCCGCGCGGGCCGTGGCGTCCGACCCGGGGGCACCCTATACCCTTGGCCCGGTTGAGGGCCGTGATCTCGGGAATGGGGCTTCAGGACCATGCGCATTACTTTTGTCACCGACGCCTGGCATCCCCAGCCCAATGGGGTGGTTCGGGTGCTCGATACCCTTCGTGCCCGCCTGGAGGCGCGCGGGCACACTGTCCAGGTGATCGAGCCTGGCCTGTTCCGTTGCATTCCCTGTCCCACCTATCCGGACATTCCCCTAGCCCTGCTGCCGGGGCGGACGCTTCGGGGACTGGTGGACGATTTCGCGCCCGATGCCCTGCATATCGCCACCGAAGGCCCCCTTGGCCGGGCGGCCCGGTCCCTCTGCCTCAAGCGGGGTTGGCCTTTCACCACCGCCTATCACACCAAGTTTCCTGAATACATCCATGCCCGTTCCCCTCTGCCACTGGATTGGCTCTACGGCGTGATGAGGCGGTTCCACGGACCGTCCTCCGCGGTGCTCTGTCCGTCCCCCTCCGTTCATCGGGAATTGACGGCCCGGGGGTTCCGGAACGCCCAGGACTGGAGCCATGGCGTCGACACCGAGGTCTTCCACCCCCAGCCCAAGGATTTCGTGGACCTGCCCCGGCCGATCTTTCTTTACGTGGGTCGGGTGACGGTGGAGAAGAACCTGAGCGCCTTCCTGGATCTTGACCTTCCCGGGTCGAAGCTGGTCGTCGGGAGCGGACCCCTGCGGGCGGCCCTGATGAAGCGCTATCCCGACGCCCATTTCCGCATCGCCCATGGGGATGGCGAGTTGTCCCGCCTGTTCGCTTGCGGGGATTGCTTTGTCTTTCCCAGCCTGACCGACACCTTTGGGCTGGTCATGCTTGAAGCCCTGGCGTCGGGGGTTCCCGTCGCGGCCTTCCCGGTCACCGGACCCACCGACGTGATCGGGACATCCGGAGTGGGCGTTCTCGATGCGGATTTGCGGGCCGCGGCCCTGAAGGCCCTTCACCTGGATCCAGCGCTCTGCCGGGCCCATGCGGAGACCTTCTCCTGGGATCGGGTCGCCGACGAGTTTCTCGATTTCCTCGCGCCCCTGCCGGAGCGTGCCGAGGTCCGGGTGGGATAACGCCCGGTCCTGGTGAGCACCCTTTCGGGTGCGTGCCTCGGGTCCTACATTGGGGGCAGTCAAATCAGTCGTCCCCGAGAAAGGAAACGTCATGCCCGATGGAAACGCCGTCCTGGCCAAACTTGAGCTCCCCCGCGCCGCCGGTCTGCTCAAGGACAAGGCCTATGTGGATGGGGCCTGGGTGGGCGCCGATAGCGGCGCCGACTTCGCGGTGACCGATCCGGCCAGCGGCCAGGAGATCGGCCGGGTGCCGGACCTGGGGGGCGCCGAAGCCCGTCGGGCCATCGAGGCCGCCACCGTCGCGTGGCCCGCCTGGCGCGCCAAGACCGCTAAGGAGCGGGCCACGATCCTGCGGACATGGTTCAACCTCTGCATGGAAAACCAGGAGGCTCTGGCCGTTCTGATGAGCGCCGAACAGGGCAAGCCCTTGGCGGAAGCCCGGGGCGAGGTGGCCTACGGATCCTCCTTCATCGAGTGGTTCGCCGAGGAAGGGAAACGGATCTACGGCGAGGTGGTGCCCAGCCATGGCCCGGACAAGCGCATCGTCACCCTGCGCCAACCCATTGGCGTGGTGGCGGCCATCACCCCCTGGAATTTTCCCAACGCGATGATCACCCGCAAGGCCGCTCCAGCGCTCGCCGCGGGTTGTCCCATCGTCATCAAGCCAGCGGAGGATACGCCTCTGTCCGCCTTGGCCTTGGCGGAATTGGCCGAGCGGGCGGGTGTGCCCAAGGGTATTTTCAACGTCGTCACCACCCGGGATTCCAAGGCCGTGGGGGGCGAACTGACCGGCAATCCCCTTGTCCGGAAGCTGTCCTTCACCGGATCTACCCCCGTGGGCAAGCTTCTGATGGCCCAATGTGCCGATACAGTGAGGCTCTATTCATAAATCGCATTGATGCGGACGATCATGCCCCCATCGCGGCGCGCAGGCAGTAGCGGGGGGTTGGATTGGAGTGCAGGGCGATGAGATGGAACCACTTGAGATACGATCCCAGATAGCGGGTAGCGAT
>JAIOYK010000049.1 GCA_021741145.1 Rhodospirillum sp.
GTTGCCCTGGCCTACAACTGCAAGCGAATGGCGAATCTCAGCATGGCTTGAGGGAGGGAGGGGGCACCGCGCCCCTTGCCCCTCCAGACCATGCCGACAGCAAAGTCGCAGAAACAATGCTCAGACAGACTGCTAGTCCAGACCCGGTCCTAAAACCAGGAGCAGGGTCCGTCGACGGACCCTGCTCCAAGGGCGCGCGGGGATGCCTTGGAAGAATCTCAGACCAGCCCCTTAGCCATGGCGTCGGTTAGACGCTTGGCGAAGGTCACCGGGTCGCTGGGAAGCTCCCCTTCCAGAATCCGGGCTTGGTCGAGCAAAAGGTGGGCGGCGTCATCAACCCCCTCGCCGTCCCCCGCGGCCCGCTCGGCGAGGGCCTTGATCACCGCGTGGCGGGTATTGATCTCCAGAACCCGGTCGCTGGGCAGGGGGCTATCCTGATTGGCTTGACGCAGCAACTTCTGCAGATGCAGACTCATGGCGCCATCCTGGGCCACCAGACAGACGGGGCTGCCGGTCAAGCGTTTGGAGACCATCACATCGGCCACCGCGTCGCCCAGGGCGACCTTCAGCCGGGCAATCAGACCATCGATCTTGCCCTCTTCGGCGGGGGTGCTTTCGGCCTTGGACTCGGCCTCCTTCGCATCGTCCTGGAGCGGCAGGGCGTCCAGATCCCCGCCCCCCTGGGCCACGGACTTCAAGGGCTTGTCCATGACATTGGGCACCGCGCCCACCCAGAATTCGTCAATGGGGTCGGTCAGCAACAGAACCTCGATACCCCGGGCCACGAACCCTTCGACCTGGGGACTGCGGGCCAGGGCGCTCGCGTCGTCTCCCGTCACGTAGTAAAGGGCCGTTTGCCCCTCCTTCATGCGGCCCACGACGGTCTCGAGGGAGACCGGCTTATCCGAGGCCGTGGTCCGGAAGCGGGCCATCTTGACCAAGTCGTCCTTGCGTTCGAAGTCCTCATAGATCCCTTCCTTCAAGACCGCGCCGAAGTTCTCCCAGAAGGTCAGATAGTCCTCCTCGTCGTCGCGGGCGCGCTTGGCCAAGTCATCGAGCAACCGCTTGGTCAGGCCGCCCTTGATCTTGCGCAGACGCGGATCGTCCTGGAGCATTTCCCGGCTGACGTTGAGCGGCAGGTCGGAGGAATCAACGATCCCCCGCACAAAGCGCAAGTAGGAGGGCAGCAGTTCCTCGCAGTCGTCGGTGATAAACACCCGGTTGACGTAGAGCTTCACGCGGGGTTTGCGCTCGGGGGTAAACAGGTCGAAGGGTTTCTGACCGGGCACGAACAGCAGACCGGTGTATTCCAAAACGCCTTCCGCCCTGTAGTGCAAGGTGTGCCAGGGCTCGTCGAAGCCATGGGACACATGATGGTAGAACTCGGTGTATTGCTCGGGCGTGATCTGGTCCCGGGGGCGGGTCCAGAGCGCGCTGGCCTCGTTCAGCCGCTCCGGTTCCTTGGCCTCTTCGCCCTCCCTTGGAGACGCGATGAAGTCCACGGGGATGGCGATGTGGTCGGAGTAGGTCTTGACGATGGACCGAAGCTTGAATTCCTCCAGGAATTCCTTGGCGTCCTCCCGCATATGCAGGGTGATGGACGCCCCCCGGGAGACATCGGCGGTTTCCTCGATGGTGAAGGCACCCTTGCCGTCGCTGACCCAGTTCCAGCCCTCGGTCTCGCCCGCCTTGCGGGTGGCCACGCTCACCCTGTCGGCGACCATGAAGGCCGAATAGAATCCCACGCCAAACTGGCCGATCAGCGAGACATCGCCCTTCTTTTCGGTCTGGGCCTTCAGAGCTTCGGAAAAGGCCTGGGTGCCGGAGCGGGCGATCGTACCCAGGTTGTCGATTAGATCCTGGCGGTCCATGCCGATGCCATTGTCGGCGATGGTCATGGTTCCCGCGTCCGGGTCCACCGACAAGTGGATGCGGAACTCGCCATCTCCCTCCAACAGCGCCGGTTGGGTCAGGCCTTCATAGCGCAGCTTGTCACAGGCGTCCGACGCGTTGGAAATGAGCTCGCGCAGGAAGATCCGCCGGTCCGAGTACAGGGAATGGACGACGATATCGAGAAGCTTCGAGACCTCGGCCTGGAAGGACAACGTTTCCTGGGTCATACCCGTTTTCACCCCTACGTTTGGTTTCATCTCAGTCAAATGACGCCATGGGCGCCACCCCCCTAGCTGATGCTTGGGGGCCGCGACACATATGAGTCTATTCGCCGCGGCATGCAAGCGCCGCGCGTGCACAGCCTTGAATTCGGACGATTTTTTGCACCGCGGCGGGCGAAAACAGGCGACAGCCGCCCGTGAACGTGAAAGAATTCATTCGTCCGTCCCCTTGTGTCGGGATGGAATCCGCCTGACAGGCCCAGCCCCCAAGGGGGCATTTCCAAGGGATCTTGGGAGTGTCCCGCAGGGTCCGGCTTCTCCCTTCGCCATCGTAAGGTTGCCCCGATGGGTCGCCTTCCACCAAGGCCGAAAAGGGGAGGCCGTCCCGGGGCCGAATAGGGCCGCCATTCCCGCGGCGCGGGCTTTTCCTTCCGGGGAAGAGTTTGTTTCGTGATCGAGGGACTTGACCGGACCCTGTGAAATCGGCTTGGCTGGTGGCTGTCCGTCCCTAGCTGGAATTTCAGGGAGAGCTCCATGCAAATTCCCTTGCAGATCGTGTTTCACGGAATCGACCACTCCGATGCAGTGGAAGAGCGCATTAACGAAAAAGTTGCCAAGCTGGAGCAGTTTCACGGCAACATCACCGCCTGTCGCGTGGTGGTGGAAGTGCACCATAAGAACACTTCGCATGTTCACAAGAAGGGGGAACCCTTCAGCATCGCCGTCCACGTCAGTATTCCCGGCGAGGAACTGACAGCCACGAGCGCACACGGCAAGGAAACCGAGCTGAAAGCGCACGAGGATGTGGGCATCGCCCTCCGGGACGCCTTCGCGTCCATGGAACGGCAGTTGCGGGACATCTCGGACCGCAAGAAAGACGAGAAGAAAGCCGCCACCGTCTGATCGGCGGGGGCGACCGCCGTTCCCCGGGATCCCGGGTATTGTCGCCCCATGGGCCCAATCCCCCCTTGATCTTTCGAACGGCGCGCGGGAGGGTGTGCCTGTCATGACGGACTCAGGCACACCGAACCGCCCCCATTCTGGTCCCCCATCCTTCAGCGCCCCAGGGAACAAGGCGCATCGGCGGCCCTTCACGGGCTTCCCGACCGAGGGCCTGGACCACCTCTCCCCACCGGACGATGTTCCATTGTCCCGGCCCATTGGCGTGGCGCCCTCCGTGGCCTTGAAGGGGACCAGCCCAACAGTCGACGTCACATCCGCCCGTCTGGAAGACCGCTTGGGCTCCGGTGGGGTTTCCGCTGTCTTGGGGCCGACCAATACGGGCAAGACCTATCTGGCCATGGAACGCCTACTCGGCCATCCCACGGGAATGATCGGCTTTCCCCTGCGTCTGCTGGCCCGTGAGAATTACGACCGCGTCGTCGCCCGGGTTGGCGTGGGCCGCGTGGCCCTGATCACGGGCGAGGAAAAGATCCTGCCCACCCGCCCCAGCTACTTCATCTGCACCGTGGAAAGCATGCCCGTCGAACAGCGGGTGGATTTCCTAGCCGTGGACGAAATCCAGCTCTGCGGCGACCCGGACCGGGGCCATGTCTTCACCGACCGCCTGCTCCATGCCCGGGGGCGGGAAGAGACCATGTTCATGGGAGCCGAGACCATAGCGCCCCTGATCCGGCGTCTGGTCCCGGGTTGCGTGTTCGACACCCGCCCCCGCTTTTCCAAACTGGCCTACACCGGACACCGCAAACTGACCCGCCTGCCCCGCAGGTCGGCCGTCGTGGCCTTTTCCGCGGATGACGTTTATGCCATCGCCGAATTGACCCGCCGCCAACGGGGAGGCGCCGCCGTGGTCATGGGGGCGCTCAGCCCGCGCACCCGCAACGCCCAGGTGGCGCTTTACCAGTCGGGCGAGGTTGACTACCTGGTGGCCACGGACGCCATTGGCATGGGATTGAACATGGACGTGGACCATGTAGCCTTCGCCGCTTTGACCAAATTCGACGGAAACGCCCCCCGCCATCTGACCGCGGCGGAGGTCGCCCAGATCGCCGGGCGCGCCGGGCGACACATGAACGACGGCACCTTCGGCGTGACCGGGGACGCCCGATCCATCCCCGAAGACGTGGTCGAGCGGGTCGAATCCCACACCTTCCCAAGCCAAAGACAGATCTTCTGGCGCAATACCCGGTACGATTTCCACTCGGTGAACGCACTTTTATCATCCCTGTACCATCCACCCCCGGACGAGGGTCTGCGCCGTCCCCGTTTCACCAGTGACCAGCACTTCCTCGAGACCCTGTCCCAGGATCCGGACATCGTCCCCCTGGCGAAGGGAAAGGACCGTGTTTCCTTGCTTTGGGACGTTTGCCGGGTCCCTGATTTCCGCAAAAGGCAGACCGAATCCCACGTCCGTCTGCTCTCGCGGATGTACCAATTTCTGACCCAACCCGGGGGGCGTTTGCCCGACGATTTCGTTGCCGGGATGACACGCAGACTCGACAGAACGGATGGCGACATTCACACACTAGTTGATCGAATAGCCGCGATCCGGGTATGGACCTACGTGTCGCATCAGGGTCGGTGGCTTTCCGACCCCGGACATTGGCGGGGTGAGACCCGGGCCGTGGAGGATAGATTATCCGATGCCCTTCATGACCGACTGACTCAAAGGTTCGTCGATAGGCGGACTTCCGTACTCATGCGTCGTCTGGGAGAACGCGCGATGCTCGACGCCCAAGTGGCGGCCACCGATGGCCGCGTCACCGTGGAAGGTCACGAGGTTGGCCGACTGGAAGGCCTGACCTTTCACCCCGAGGCCACCGGCGAGAAGGAAGGCGACAAGGCCGTCCTGAACGCCGCGCGGGAAGCCCTGCGCGCCGAGATCGGCCAAAGGGTGACCCGTCTCGCCGCCGACGACGACGTTCTGTTCAAGCTGGATGAGATGGGAACCATCCTCTGGCGCGGCGCCCCCGTGGCCCGCCTGGAGAAGGGGCCAGAGCCCCTGCGCCCCGGCATCGCCCTTCCCGCGGATGGTTTCCTGGATGACGTGCTGGCGGAAAAGGCCAGCACCCGACTGACCACCTGGCTTGAGAGTCAGTTGGCCACCCGCTTGAAACCCCTGGCGGCCCTAAGGGACGCGGACCTGAAGGGCGCCGCCCGCGGTCTGGCCTTCCAGCTCGTCGAAGCCCTCGGGACCCTGTCCCGCCGGGGGGGTGACGAGCAGATGGACTCCCAGGTCCGTGCCCTCGAGGAGGAGGACCGAAAGGCCCTGGCTCGCGTCGGCGTCCGCCTTGGGGTGGAAAGCCTGTTCATGCCCGACCTGCTCAAACCCGATCCCCAGCGTTTGCTGGCTATCCTCTGGCGCCTGTGGAACGGACGCGAGGGTGGGACCGTCCCCGCCGATGGGCGCGTCTCCTTCCCCGTCGATGCCCGCGCGCCCCATGCCTTTTACCGGGCCATTGGCTACCGGGTGGTGGGAAACACCGCGGTTCGGGTGGACATGATTGAACGCTTCGCCGCGGATGTGCGCCGCATGGTCCGGGAGGAAAGCCAGAACCAGAAGGCCAAGGCCGAAGGCGACGGAGAGGCCGAGACCAAGCCCCTCCCCGAAGGGCAGGCCCAAACCACGGACTCCCCCGCCACGGAGGCGCCAACGACCGAGGCGCCCACTCCCGAAACCACGTCCCCGGACACCGGAGACTTCCAAACCGAAACCCCGGTGGTGAAGGCAGGTGAGACTCCGGCCGCGGCTCCCGAGGAGACCGCCACCGACGCGCCGGCCAAAGCGACCGGTGACGCCGCCCCGGAGGATGGGGCCGAAGTCGCCGCCAAACCCGAAAAGGTGATTCCCCAAGCCCAGCCCGGAGAAGTGCGCCTGCCCCCGGACATGCTGCCGCCCCTGGGTATCGGCGTGGAGGACGGGGCTTCCGTTCTTTCGGCCCTGGGGTACGGCACCCGTCTGGATGAGGGCATGCTCTTCCTCAAGCCCCGGCGGCGCAAACAGGGCCGCCCAAGCCAGGGCAAACGGGGTGGTCCCCGCAAACCTGGTGACGCCCGCGGTCCCAGGACCGACGATACCCGTGGCCCTGGAACAGACGCCGCCCGTGGCCCCAGAGTGGACGGTGCCCGCGGTCCCAGAACCGACGCCGCTCGCGGTCCCAGAACCGACGAACCCCGCGCTCCCGGAACCGACACCAGTCGGACCGAGGGGGGGCGGAACGAGGGGGGGCGAGGCGAGGGCGGCGGTCGGAGCGACAAGCGGTCCGAAGGCCGGGGTCCCCCCCGGGGCAAGGGTCCGGGCAAGGGTGGCAAGCCCCAGGGCGGGCCATCGGATCGCAAGCCTGTCCATCGCGCGCCCAAGGAACCGGAATATAACCCGGACAGCCCCTTCGCCCGCCTGCGGGAGCTGATGAACAAGTGACCGAAGGCGAGAGCCAACGACTGGACAAATGGCTTTGGTTCGCAAGGTTCTGCAAAACCCGAAGCTTGGCCCAAAAACTGTGCGAGGGGGGACATGTCAAGCGGGACGGACACTCCCTGACCAAGCCCGCGACCCCCGTCAAACCCGGTGACCGGTTATCGGTGGTCCTGGGTCCCATCCGCCGTACCGTGATCGTCCAGGCCCCAGGCACCCGCAGGGGACCCGCGCCTGAAGCCCGGACCCTCTACAGTGAACCCGAGCCGCCCGAGCGGTTGCGCGATCCGGTCATGGAGGGGGGAGCCCTGTCCCGCCCGGCGGGCCTGGGACGACCCACCAAGCGAGACCGGCGCGCCCTCGACCAGCTCAAGGGCTTTGATCTCGATTGACTCCGTCGAGCATCGGAGGTGGCTCTTCCCATTGGGAAACCAGAAGTCTGGCATCGGATACTCAATCCTGCTAGAAGATCGGGATTCCGCCTTTTTCCGCCCTTGGCACCCGTCGCCACGGGAGGTCCCAGGCCCCATGCCCGAGATTCACGCACGCCCATCCGCGCGTTCCGTAAGCGTGGTCATCCCCGTCTACAATGAGGAAAAGTCCCTGGAAGCCATTGTTGGTCGGGTCGTGGCGGCGAACTACATCGGGTTTTCCTTTGAAATCGTCCCGGTCGACGATTGCTCATCGGACGGGTCCGTCGCCCAGGCCGAAGCGCTCGTCGCTCGCCACGGGGACAAGATCCGCTTGGCAAGGCATCCGGTGAATCAGGGCAAGGGCGCGGCCCTGCGCACGGGCTTCGCCGAAGCCCGGGGCGATATCATTCTTATCCAGGACGCGGACCTGGAATACGACCCCAAGGATTATCCCGTGCTGTTGGGTCCCTTCCGCGATGGCATCGCCGACGTGGTCTATGGCACCCGCCTTCGCGGTATGGGGCCGTCCCGGGTGCTCTATTACTGGCATAGTCTGGGCAGTAAATTCCTGACAACCCTTTCCAACATCTTCACCGACCTGAACCTGACGGACATGGAGACCTGCTACAAAGTCTTCGATGCCTCCATTCGAAAGCCTCTTCCCCTGCGGGAGGACCGCTTCGGGTTCGAGCCGGAGGTCACCGCCCGCATCGCCCACATACACCCCCGTCTGCGCATCTACGCGGTGAGCATCTCCTACCAGGGCCGGACCTACGCCGAGGGCAAGAAGATCCATTGGAAGGATGGTCTGCGGGCCATCTACTGCATCCTCAGGTACAACCTTCTCAAGGTTTGAGGGGGTCCGTGAGCATCCTGACTCTCAGCCTGTGTCTGGCCGCCCTGGGGGTGGCGAGACGGTGGTCCCTGGCGGCGCTAGCCCTCGCGCCCGTCGTTCTCTATGCGGAAATTCAGGCAATCACTCTGGCGGGGGGGCCGTCCTTCCGGATCCTGGCCTGGGTCAATGGTGGCCTTCTCCTGGCTCTCCTGGCCTGTCCCACCCGGCGGACCGCCCTCGCCGATTGGGGGCGGACCCTCTGGACTGGCCTGATGGATGCCCGGTTGGGCCTCGCGGGCTTGCCCTGGCCCGCGCGGGCGGTCCTGGTGGCTCTTTCGGTCCTGGTCGTGGGAAAGGCCCTTCTCTTCGCCTTGCCCCATGTGAAAGACCCCTATCACCTCGCCAAGGTCTTCAACCCGTTGACCCTGGGCGACATCCGCTTGGTTCCAGCCATCGACCAAAAGATCAACGTCTTTCCCGGCCTGGTGGAAGCGGTGCTCGCGGACCTTTACACAACCCTCGACAGGGGATTCGGTCTGGGTGGCGTCGCCTTCGGCCTCTTCCAGATCGCGACCTTCGGCCTGCATGTGGGCGTCCTCGCCGCCCTGGCCCGGCGCCACGATCCAGAGGGGCGGGCCTGGTCCCTTTGGTTCACCCTGATGGTGACCCCGGTCTTCTTCCACCAATCTCTGTTCATCCAGAACGATTACGCGGCCATGGCCCTGTCCGCATTCACCCTTTGGATTCTTGCGCGACCCGAGGCGCGCTTGAGCATCCCCGACCTTCTCCTTGCTGGAGCATTGGCGGGATCGGCCTTCTCGCTGAAGGCCACCACCTTTCCCGTCTTCCTGGTCGCGGGCTTGGTTCTGCCTTGGAGATCCCCGAATCGGGCCATCATCGCCCGCCTGTGGTTCGGTCTTGGCGTGCTTCCTCCGGTCCTGGTCGGCGGTTGGGCCTACCACGTCCCGCGGAACATCGACGTCTTTGGCACCCCCACCGGCCCCATGGCCTTTACGGGCAATATGCATACCTCCCTGGGGTCCCTGGCCCTTGGCCTGGGGCGCCTTGCCATCTCGCTGTTCGACTTGGGACGCGTGACGCCCGTTCTCTGGCCCGGTCGGGGCCATAGTGGCGCCACCTATTCGCTGATCCTGCCCGGCCTGTTTCTCCTTTGGGCTTTATCGGGCCGGGAAAACCGACGGAGGACCGGGCGGCTGGTGGGGGGAGGCCTGCTGTTCATTCTCGCCTTTGCCTGTGTCTACCCGGACGCCGACGTGGCCCATCGCGCGAGCATGACCGGGGCCCTTCTGGTTGGACTGGGCGCGGCCCTGGCCTATTCGAATCAGGACACCCCCGCACCACAGGGCGACTCCCAGGGCGACCCTCGGGGTAACTTCCGGGGCATCTCCCGAGGGGGGAGACGTCTCTTCGCCCGGTCCCTGGCCACCCTGTCCGCGGTCCTGGCTCTGGTGATCGCCATCCGGATCACCCTGCGCACGGAATTCTGGCCCAACGCCCTCGCGCCGGTAACGGCCGTGGTGGATCGTCTCAATCCCTTTGGCCGGGACGGGCGAGACCGCCGCCCTGCGGGTCGCCCGGCGCCATTTGCGGGGTGCCAGGACAGTGGGGCTTGGTGTCCAAGAAAACTGGATCCTCATGGAAGGGCAAGTCTCGACCCAGGCCGTGACCAGGGAACCCGGTGGCCCGCAAGGCGCCGCTTGGCCCCTTGTCCCCGATGGCACTCTGGATGCCTATGTGTTCAGAGGCGGCTCCCTGGACCGGGGTGAAGCCTGGGAGGACACCGTAGCGGACTGCCAGCACTTCGGGGGCTGGGAAGCGAACGAAGCCTTCGTTGTGCTGCGCTGCGATAAATGAACAACAGGGACCACTTTTTGGGAACTCTCCGAAATCCCACCCGTTAATTTGTTTGGACATGGAATCGGAGAGAAGCCCCTTGAGCATTGTTGATTTGGACACCGACGCCCGACTGCATCGCCTGGATACCCTGGCCCACTGGATGGATGATCGGTTCCGAGTCCCCGGGACGTCCTTCCACGTCGGCCTGGACGGTCTCCTTGGCCTTGCGCCGGTCCTGGGGGACCTGATCGGCTTGGGGGTTTCCCTTCATATCCTGGCCTCGGCCCGGCGCCTGGGCGCGCCCGCGTCCCTGCTCCGCCGCATGGGCGCGACAATCGCGTTGGATACTCTGGTGGGATGTCTGCCCCTGGGCGGCGACCTTTTTGACTTCGCCTACAAGGCCAACCGACGGAACGTAACGCTTCTGAAGCGCCATCTGGAACAAGAGATGCGCCGGGATCGAATCGCCATCAGCGGCCTGAGCATGCGGAAAAGCCCCGCTTTGGGGTGAGCCCCCCACGACGGGCTAGGCAATCAATGCCGCGCCCTTGGCTTCGGCGCCACGCAACAGATCCGATGGTTTGAGCCGAAGCTGCAATCCCCGTTGCCCCCCATTGACAAAGACATAGACCTCCTCCAGCGCCGTTTCTTCCACCACCGTCGGCAGACGTCGTTTCTGGCCAAAGGGGCTGACTCCGCCCACCTTGTAGCCCGTCAACCGTTCCGCGTCGGGGACAGGCATCATCTCGGCGCTCTTGCCCTTGAAGACACTGGCCACCCTCTTCATGCTGGCCTCGTGATCCGAGGGGAGAACGATACAGGCCGGCTTCCCATCCACCTTGACGATCAGGGTTTTCAGCACCCGTCTAGGATGCTCGCCGATGGCCTCGGCGGCTTGCAGGCCAACACTGGCGGCCTTGGGATCGTAGGGGTAAACCACGGTCTCGAAGGGAATGGACACCTTGTCCAGATGCCGGGTGGCGGGTGTGACAAGCGCCATGGAACGCCTCGAAGACACCCCGCCAAATGCCGACACCGCGGTAAGACGCCGCATTCCGACGGGTTGTTACCAACCGGCTCCGGGCATCACATCCGGGGCCGGTGCTGTTGTCCGAAACCGCCGTGACTTAGGCGGCGTTTAGCAGCTTTTCCACCTTTTGCGTGGCGGTCATGGCATCGATATCCTCGATGGCCGCCAATTCGCAGGTCAGACGTTCCAGGGCCAATTCATAGATCTGGCGCTCGGAATAGGACTGTTCGGGCTGGCTGGCGGAGCGGTAGAGGTCACGCACCACCTCGGCGATGGACACCGGATCCCCGGAGTTGATCTTCGCTTCGTATTCCTGGGCGCGGCGACTCCACATGGTGCGCTTCACGCGGGCCTTGCCTCGCAGGGTCACCAGAGCACTTTCCATGACCTTCTTGGTCGACAGGCGGCGCAGACCCGAGCCCTTTACCTTGGGCATGGGAATCCGCAGCTTCATGCGGTCCCGCTCGAAACCAATGACCAGAAGCTCCAGGGCGTGACCGCCGATGGTCTGCTTTTCGATGGCCAGAACCTGACCCACACCGTGGGTTGGATAAACGACATAGTCTTCGGGAGCGTACTGAACCTGGTTGGACATGTTGCCTTATCTCTCCAAACTAGAGCCGATCCGCCGGTTCATCCGCCTGCTCGCGGTGACCTGATCCTTGATCGACCCGGATCCCTGGACCCGGGGAGACGGATTCACGTCCCTCGTGGATCCCGATCCAGATCCCCGAGGGTCGTTACGCCGATCACCCGTGGTGGGTCCCGTCCTTTCCCTCCGCGCCCTGAGACGCGGTACAACCCTTATTAGGGGGGACTTTTTCCATTCATCACTCTTTGGATCCCCTAGAACTCTTGGGACCACCCTGACTTCAAGACGGCACGGTCGCACTCGCGGCAGTGCCTACCGTCAGAGGTGGAAACCCGAGAACACGCCGGTAGAGACCGGTCGGTTCCGAGAGCGATCCACGGAAAAGTGGATCCGGTTATCCGGTTCCACAAATCGCCCGACCTATGAACACCAGATCAAGGCCCTTGCACGAAATCGAGTTCGGTTTCCTGCAATTCGATCCAGGCTCGGGTTCCAGTGATGGACTGGCTGTCCCCTTCCAAATTAAAACCGTCGGACCCTATTTGACCGGAGCCTTGGCCCACGGCCTGAAAGGCTTCCCTGTCATTCCCGACGGGTATGCCGCGCTTCCAAAACCGTTTCTCGTCCTTCAATTTTCATTCTGGACATGAAAGCGCCCAAGGCGGCGCAAAATAAATCCGTCAGCGGTTTTCTTTGCGACGGACTTGTGATGAATATCACATGTTGGAGAAAAATGACAGGTTAAAGTCCAAGATGGACAGTTCCGCCAAGGACCAAACGCCGCACCCCGGCATTTGGAGGAACGGCGTTTGATAAATCCGCGTCTGCTCTAACAGGGCGCGCGTCCCCGGAACGCGACGGCTTTTGTCGCTCCGGTCCCGGAACACGGTGGCTTTTGTCGCTCCGCTCAAAACTCTTCGCGACCAATCGAATTCGAACGGCATCCTAGTGCATCGACCCAAACAAAGGCTTCAGCCGGAGTTTGGAAAGTTGATGCATAATCAAAACCCTAGTGCACTGCCCGATGAATCTTTTGAAAGCGTCGGTGCACTAGATTGCCGCGATACACGGGATTGGGCTGGAAATGGGGACGAGAAACCAGCGCCCCCTTTCCTTGCTCCACTCCAGAGCGGCCTTTTATTCGTCACCCTGACCGGGCTTGTCGCTCAACAATTCAGCTTTGTTGGGCTTATCTTTCCAGTCATCGGCGTCGGGCAGAGGCTCCCGCTTGCGGGTTATATTGGGCCAGACATCGGCGAATTTCCGGTTGGTTTCCAGCCATTTCTCGGCCATGGGCTCCGAATCGGGCAGAATGGCTTCGGCCGGGCATTCGGGCTCGCAAACGCCGCAATCGATGCACTCATCGGGGTGGATAACCAGGAAGTTCTCGCCTTCGTAGAAGCAATCCACGGGGCAGACTTCGACACAATCCTGGTATTTGCATTTGATGCAATTTTCAGTGACGACGTAAGGCATGAGGCAGGGCTCCGTCTTTCATGCGACGTTCATTCAATTCACGGTCGGTCTCGCGTTCCTGTCCGGGCGCGTTCCGGCGACGACCACGGTCCCGGGGGGTCCCCTTCGGGCACATGGGGGAGGACCGGGGATGGGGGGTCATATCATTCCAGGCCCAAATTAGCCATGGCCCGTTTGCGAGCGGCGCCGCTATCGACGTCCTCGACATAAAGCAAACCAGCAACCCGACGCATCATGTTGGCTTCCATGTCGTCAAGCACGCCGTCGGCATAGGCGACTTCCCAAAGCATTTCGATCATGTCGACCCGCTCCTCATAGTCGAAGGCATCCTTCAAGGCCCGGGACTGCCTGTACCATCCAACGGCTTCCTCGTGCATGGCTTCGCCTTCCTTGATCAAGCCTTCCGCGGCCCCGGAGTCCAGGGAAAAGCGCCGGGACAGCAGGGCGCGAACGCGATCCCGTTCCACCGAGTCGAAAGCTCCATCCATGGTCCCGGCTTCCACCATGAGAAACGCGGCGGCGCGGCTCACCGAGTCGCTCCGATGGCCGCCGCCTTCGTCCTTGCCCGCGCACAGGAAGGCGCGCAATTTATCGAACATACCCTCTGTCCCCTCTCGATCTGGTCCCGGGAAACCTAAGGGTCCCAAAGGGAACCATCAAGATATAGCTCCCGTCCCGTTGGCGCCAAACAGGAAAGAACCATGTCCAAATCCCCCCTGACTCCCCCAACCTGGAGCCCCGACAAGGCCCCGGCGGACGGTCGCAAACGCCATGCCCCGGCCACCACCCGCAACCGCGAGGCCCTGCTGGAAGTTCTGTCCCGGGTCCTGCCCAAGGGTGACATCCTGGAAATCGCCTGTGGCAGTGGCGAACATGCCGTCTTCCTGGCGCCCCGCCTGCCCGGCCGCCGTTGGCGGCCAACGGACACCCATGACGCCGCCCTGGACAGCGTTCGGGCCTGGATCGACGACCTTCCCACCGAACACGCGATGGTCCTGGCCTCCCCCCTGGCCCTGGACGCCACGACTCCCGAGCGTTGGCCCATTGCCCGAGCCGATGCCATCGTCTGCGTGAACATGATCCATATCGCCCCTTGGGCTGCCTGCGAGGGGCTGATGGCCGGAGCGGGAAGGATCCTGCCCCAGGGGGGTCTTCTCGCCCTCTACGGCCCCTTCCTGAGGGGCGACCACCCCACCGCGGCCAGCAACCTGGCTTTCGACGAAAGCCTGCGCGCCCAGAACCCCGCCTGGGGCATCCGGGCGCTGGAGGCCGTGGCGGCGGAGGCGACGCGTCATGGTTTGATGTTGGAAGACACCGTCGAGATGCCGTCCAATAATCTGACAGTCATCTTCCGGAAGGGATCGACCTTTCCGGAAGCCTCGATTTGAGCTTACGCGGCGGCGGTGCGAACCCGACCAACCAGGTCATGGACGTGCTCGTTCAAGGCGTCACTGTCCCGCCCCATGTCGGTGGACGCGGAAAACAGGCGTGACGCCATCCTGCCCGTATCCTCGGCCACCCGCGCCACCATGGCGATGGCGGTATTGACCGACTGCGTGCTGGCCGCGGCTTCCTGAATATTGCGGGCGATTTCACCGGTCGCGGCGGTCTGTTCCTCGATGGCCGCGGCGATGGAATTGCTCGACATGGTCAATTCCCGGATCACGGTCCCAATCGACTGGATGGCCTGGACCACATCCCCGGTCGCGCCTTGTATCCCCTGCATTTGCTCCGAAATGGATTCCGTCGCCTTCTCGGTTTGATTGGCCAGGGTCTTCACCTCATGGGCGACCACGGCGAACCCTTTCCCGGCCTCGCCAGCGCGCGCCGCCTCGATGGTGGCGTTGAGGGCGAGCAGATTGGTTTGTTTGGCGATACTTTGGATCAAGGCGACCACTTCGCCCACGCTGCTGGCCGCGGTCGATAACCCCTCCGCCTTGGCGTTGGTGGCCTCGAGTTCCTCGATGGCCCGGTCGGCCGTCGACGCGGAGACGGAGACCTGACGGGAGATCTCCATGACGGAGACGGAAAGTTCTTCAACCGCGGTCGCCACGGTTTGGACATTGGCCGAGGTCTGCTCCGAGGCCGTGGATACGCTCATCGCCTGTTCCGACGCCTTTTGGGCTTCGCTGTTCAACCCCTCGGCGGAAGTCTTCACGGTTTCAGAGATCCCGTTCATACGATGGGCCACCTGTCCGATTTCCGACTCGATATCCCCGGCGACCTGCCGCATCAGGGCATCGCGCTGGGCTTTCGCCCGCCGATCCGCTTCCGCCTGGGCGTTCCGCAAGCCCTTCACCTCGATGGCGTTCTGGCGGAACACCTCGAGGGCGCGGGCCATGGCGCCGATTTCATCCCCTTGGGTGGTGAAGGGAATCTCCTTGTCGGTCTTGTCCTTGGCCAAATCCCCCATGTCCCCTGTCAGGTGAGTGATGGGTTTGATGATGGAGCGGGCAACGATCCAAGCCGCGATGGCGCCGAGAATGGATCCCGACAGGGTCACGGCGATCAACAGGGCGATGCCCCGCGCCTCGTCCCTCTCGGCTCGCACGGCGGCAGCCTGGGTGAAGGCCTCCAGCGCGGCCTGGGCGGAGATCAATTCCTTGACCAGGACACTCTGTTCGCTCTCGGCCGCGCCCATCAATCGGCGCGCCTCTTCCATGTCCCCTCGGGCCACGGCGGCCAGCGCCTCTTTCCCGTTGACCTCATACTCCTGGTGCTCGCCCTGGACGAATTTGATCCGGCCTAAAAGGGCCTTGAACTTGTCCTGGGTCTTCTCGGTTCTGGTGTGATCGACGGCTTTGGTCAAAAGCTTTTCCGCCTGGGAGATGTCGCGATCAACCTCCAAGCCAATCTCATGGAACCGGGCTTCCAGCGCTTCGGTATCTTGGTCCATCAGATGGGCCAATCCCTTTTCCAGAAGCACGGCCTGCCGAAGCTGACCGGTGGTGATCGTCGTCATCAAACCGCTCAGGGGGATGTCCTGTTCGGCGATATCGGCCACCTCGGCGCCGATGGCGGTCATCTTCGACCAAGCAACGCCGCCAATCACCACACCAACCACCAAAAGAAACCCAACGATCCCATAAATCCGTGTGGAAATCTTCACCCTGCCCAACATCGCGCCTACTCCCCGAGGTCCATGACGTCCCATCCACCGCGTCCCCTATCGGACCTCCGAACCGGCGCGGTTTGCCCGAAACTCTCCCGGACATCCCAAACAACGCAAAAGGCGCGCCAATGCATTGCACAACGATGGGAGAGACAACCTGGCCTTAAGTCAGGGTAAGGGATTTCATGGAATCACAATGCGTCGACTCAAGATAATTGTGAACGAATCCAATCTATTGGGGCGGAACGACGCCGGAAAACCGGAAGCCACCGTCCTCGTTCCATTCTAAATTCAGTATCTCTTTACCGGGGAAAAGGGACGCCCATCGCCTGCCACGGTGATCGATCCACCCCGTGGTTCAGAGATTCCCCCTCAAGTTGCGCGTCAAAATGCAAAGCCACTCCGAAATTCGGCGGTCCCGGGCATCCAAAACGAAACGCCCGGCGAGACAATGCTCACCGGGCGCATTTTAGGACTCCCCCGCCTCACGGAAGCGGTTTCAAAGGATCCGTCCGACCGCCTACTCGGCGGCCTCCTGGACCGGTTCCTCGGGCCGCCAGCGCAGCACGGGTTTGCGAGCGGCCTGGGTTTCGTCCAGGCGGCGGCGCGGGGTGAATTGGGGCGCCGCCTTGAAGGCCTCGGCCCCGTTCTCCCTGGCTCGGCGGGCGAGGTCCTTCAGGGTCGCCACATAGGCGTCCAGGGTTTCCTTGCTCTCCGTCTCCGTCGGTTCCATCAGCAGGGCGCCATGGACCACCAGGGGGAAGTACATGGTCATGGGGTGATAGCCCTCGTCGATCATCGCCTTGGCGAAGTCAAGGGTGCTCACCCCGGTGTCCTTGAGGAACCGGTCGTCGAACAGCGCCTCGTGCATGCAGGGACCCTCGAAGGACGGGGTTAGGGTATCCTTCAGGGTTTCCAGCAGGTAGTTGGCGTTCAGCACCGCGTCGCCGCTGGCCTGGCGCAGGCCGTCGGCGCCCATGCTCATGATGTAGGAGAGCGCGCGGACGAAGACGCCGAACTGCCCATGGAAGCCCTTCAACCGGCCAAAGGGTTCGGTCCCCTCGGCCTTGGCGTCCAACTCCGTTTCCACCAGTCGATAGCCCCGATCGTCATGGACCACATAGGGCAGAGGTGCGAAGGGGGCCAGAGCCTCGGACAGGACCGTGGGACCAGCACCGGGACCACCACCGCCATGGGGGGTGGAGAAGGTCTTGTGCAGGTTGATATGCATGGCGTCGGCGCCCAGGTCGGCGATGCGCACCCGACCCACGATGGCGTTGTAGTTCGCCCCGTCCATGTAGAAGAAGGCACCGGCGTCATGGATGGCCTTGGACAGGTCGATGATATCGGTCTCGAACAGTCCGCAGGTGTTGGGATTGGTCAGCATGACCGCAGCCACGTCCGGCCCCAGGCGCTCCTTGAAGGCCTTGGTGTCGACCCGGCCCCGGGCATCGCCGGGGATGGCTTCCACCTTGTAGCCGCAAGCCGCGGCGGTCGCCGGATTCGTGCCGTGGGCACTTTCGGGCACCAGGACCACCGGACGCTTGTCGCCACGGGCCTCCAGGGCGGCGCGGATGGACAGCATACCGCAAAGCTCACCATGGGCACCCGCAGCGGGGGACATGGCAACCGCAGGCATGCCCGTCAGCTTTTTCAGCCAATCCGCCAGAGTGTCGATCAACTCCAACGCGCCCTGCACGGTGGAGACCGGCTGGAACGGGTGGATATCGGAGAAGCCGGGCAGGCGGGCCATGCGCTCGTTCAGGCGTGGGTTGTACTTCATGGTACAGGAGCCCAGAGGGTAGAACCCGGCGTCGATGCTGTAGTTCTTCTGGGACAGCCGCGTGTAATGGCGGATCACCTGGGGCTCGGACAGGCCCGGCAAGCCGATGGCGGATTTCCGCTCCAAGTCACCCAGGCGGATTTCGTCGGTTGCCGGATCGGCGACGTCCACACCGGTGGAACCCGGGGTGTCCATTTCGAAGATCAGGGGCTCTTCCAGGCGCAGGCCCTTGTTTCCGGTGAAGGTCTCGGTCATGACAGCACCTCTTTCAGGGCCGCGGCGAAGGCATCCATCTGGGCCTCCGTATTGGTTTCCGTGGCGGTGACCAACAGCAGGTCCGCCAATTCCTCGTATGTGGGCAGGAAGCGCGAAACGGGCACCCCTCCCAGAATCCCCTTGGCGGCCAGGGCCTCCACCACCTCGGCGGCGGGCTTGGACAGCTTCAGGGAGAATTCGTTGAAGAAGGTCCGGTTCACCACCGTGACACCCGGCACGGCGGCCAGCTTGTCGGCCAGCAGCACCGCGTTGGCGTGGTTGACCCGGGCCAGACGGGTGAACCCTTCCTCGCCCAGCATGGTCATATGGATGGTGAAGGCCAGCGCGATCAGTCCGGAGTTGGTGCAGATGTTCGACGTGGCCTTTTCCCGGCGGATATGCTGCTCCCGCGTCGACAGGGTCAGTACGTAGCCGCGCTTGCCGTCCTCGTCCACGGTCTCGCCGCAAAGCCGCCCCGGCATTTGCCGCAGATATTTGTCCCGGGTGGCGAAGAGGCCCACGCCCGGACCACCGAAACTGGTGCCGGAACCGAGCGCATGACCCTCGGCGACGACGATGTCCGCGCCCATCTCGCCCGGAGAGGCCATCAGACCCAGGGAAACCGGCTCGGCCACGGCGACCACCAGCAGGGCACCCGCCTCGTGGCAGGTCGCGGCGAGGGCGGTCAAATCCCGGGGACGACCAAAGAAGTCGGGGTTCTGGACGATGACGCAGGCGGTGGTCTTGTCGATGCGACCGGACAGGTCCTCGATGCCCAGGGGATCGGGGCCGAGGGTCTCGTACTCCAGGCCCAGGGTCCGCATCAGGGTCTCGGTCACCGCCTTATAATGGGGGTGCAGCCCCCCGCTCAGGATCACCGACTTGCGGCGGGTGACGCGGGTGGCCATGCAGGCGGCCTCGGCGCAGGCCGTGGCACCGTCGTACATGGAGGCATTGGCCACATCCATGCCGGTCAACAGCGCCACCTGGGTCTGGAACTCGAACAGATATTGCAGGGTACCCTGGCTGATTTCCGGCTGATAGGGAGTGTAGGAGGTGAGAAACTCCCCCCGCTGGATCAGGTAATCCACGGCCGCGGGCACATGGTGGCGATAGGCCCCGGCGCCCAGGAAGCTCGGCACGGATCCCGCCGTGATGTTGCGGGCGGCCATGGCGTTCAAGCGCCGGTCCACCTCCATCTCGCCCATTTGGTTGGGCAGATCGCCGAAAGCCTCGGTGTTGTAGGCGGCGCGGGGAACGTCGCGATAGAGGTCATCGACCGCGCCGACGCCGATGATCTTCAGCATCTCGGCGCGGTCGGCCTCTGAATGGGGCAGATAACGCATGGGGGTTCCTGGCTCGTAAGGTGCGGTCGAAGGGGCGATTGGTGTGAACGCGATCGGGGGACCCAAGGATCCGCCCGACCGGTAAAGGCGACTGGGCCTTAGCTGTGCTCGGCCACGAAGGCGTCGTAGGCCACCAAATCCATCAGGTCGTCGAGTTCGCTGGGATCGGTCAGTTTGACCTTGAAGAACCAACCCTCGCCCTGGGGATCTTCGTTGACGGTGCCCGGGGCATCGGGAAGGGATTCGTTGGACTCGACCACGTCGCCAGATACCGGGGAGTAGACTTCGCTGGCGGCCTTGACGGATTCGACCACGGCGGCTTCACCGCCCTTATCCAGGGTGATGCCCACCTCGGGCACCTCGACGAACACCACGTCGCCCAGTTGGCTCTGGGCGAAGCTGGTGATGCCCACCGTGCCCACGCCGTCCTCGACGGCGATCCACTCGTGATCCTCGGTGAAATAGATCGTGCTCATGAAACCTCTCCCGACAGGGGTTGTGTAATGGGGATTTTGGAGTCGAATAGGAATGAACCGGGCGGCACGGGGCCGCGAACCCCTAACCGCGATGATAGCTGTGGGGTTGGAAGGGCATGGACACGATGACGGCGGGCAGTGCCTTGCCGCGAACCATCACGTTGACCTTGGTGCCTTCATTGGCCAGAGCGGCGGGAACGTACCCCATGGCCATGGGGCCTTCCAGGCTGGGACCGAAGCCGCCAGAGGTCACCTCGCCCACCGCCTTGCCGTCCAGGTCCTGGATTTCGGCATGGGCGCGCACCGGCGCGCGGCCCTCGGGCTTCAGACCGACGCGCAGGCGCGGAGCGCCCTCGGCCAGTTGCTTTTGGATGACGGCGGCGCCGGGGAAGCCACCGTCTTCGCGGCGGCGCTTGCCGATGATCCAGGTCAACCCGGCCTCGACCGGAGTGGTGGTGGTGTCGATATCGCTGCCATAAAGGCACAGGCCCGCTTCCAGGCGCAGGCTATCCCGGGCCCCCAGGCCGATGGCCTCCACGGCCTCCTCGGCCAGCAGACGGCGCGCCAGGGCATCGGCCCTGTCGGCGGGAACGCTGATCTCGTAGCCGTCCTCGCCGGTATAGCCGGAGCGGGTGACAAAGCAATCGGCCCCATCCAGGGTGAGCCCCATGCCGGACATGAAGACCATGTCGGCGGCCCGGGCGTCGAGCCCGGCCATGACGCCCACCGCGGCCGGTCCCTGCAGGGCCACCAGGGCGCGGTCCTCGAGTCGTTCCAGGCGGGCGTCGAAGCCCGCCAGATGGGCCTCGATATGGGCCAGATCGGCGTCCTTGCAGGCGGCATTGACCACCAGGAACAGGTCGTCGCCCCGGTTGGTGATCATCAGGTCGTCCAGGATTCCACCCGCGTCGTTGGTCAGCACCGTGTAGCGCTGGCGCCCCTCCTTGAGCTTGACCAGTTCGCCGGGGCAGAGGGCTTCAAGCGCGGCGATTCGGTCGGGGCCGACCAGCCGCGCCTGCCCCATGTGGGAGACGTCGAACAGACCAGCCTTCGCGCGGGTATGCAGGTGTTCCTTGAGGACGCCCAGGGGGTACTGCACGGGCATGTCATAGCCCGCGAAGGGCACCATGCGCGCGCCCAACTCCACATGGAGGGCGTGCAGGGGCGTAACGAGGGGACTGTCTGCGGAATCGGCTGCGGGATTGTGCGCGGTCACTGGGACGCTCCGAGAGTGGAAGGTTGGCGAACGCCCTCGTCCCAAAAAACGGTCTGGGATCCGGGTAACGAACGCCCCCCTCTGTCTCGAAACCTGAAAGAGTCACCGGACCGGGTCCGGCTTCCATCTTCGGTGAGGCTGTCGCCTTGGCCGCAGTGGCCACCTGCAACACACCTGCTTTCCAGAGTTCCCATTGCCATCGCGGTCCGGGTGCCTGAGAGTTTCCGGGGGCGGTTGCTCCTTCGGCGCCATCGCGCCCGGATCCTTATCGGATGACCCGGGCCGCTGGTCTCTCCCGCGATGGTGATCGGGATGTCGTCGATGGCGCAGCTTACCCGGTTGCCTCGACGGAGGCAACCGGGCTGGAAACGCCATTTTTTTATGCGGGAATCGGCATCTGTCGGAAGGGCGGTCGTTTGCCCCTATTGCCCCATGGCCCCGATGGCGCCCTTGGTCTGATTGTAGCGCAGTTCATCGGGGCTGAGTTGGAAGCCCACGTAGATTTCCGTTCCCGCGGCGCTTTCATCCAGGTTCAAGGGAAGGCGGATGGCCACTTCCTCGTCCCGGTAACGGACTCGATTGACGTTCGAGGGGAATTCGGCATGGGCGGAATAGACCTGCTTGGCGCTTGGATCGGGGAAGAACTGGGGAATCGCCACGAAATACTGGAAGTCGGCGACCCGCTCGACGGCGGCGGGACCCAAGGCCATGGAGAAAGATAGATACATGTCCACGGTCACGCCGGTGTCGTCGTACTGGCAGTTCCCCTCGAAGCCCGCGAGTTCGCCGGTCAGGGTGATATCGGTAACATCCCGCCCTGGCCCGGGGCTGAATCGGGTCAGGTCCGCGGTGGAGGCGTCGATGCGGATTTCGGGACATTTCCGCTTGTCGTCCGCCTGAAAGGCCCCGCATCCGGCGAGGGTGAAAACCACGGCGGTGGCAAGCACCGGACGAAGGCGGCGGGAAAAAGCGCGGAGAGTCATGGAAGCCTGCCAGGATCGGGGACGGAGGGACACGGCCCACGCGGGAAACGCGCGCCATCCCCGAGTGATACCCCATCATGGGGCTGGGGGCAACGCACCCTGCCCCTTTCCGACATCGCCACGTCTTCCCATCCCCGCCTCGAACCTGCTAGAGACTTGGGTCACAAACCCATTCCCGACCTTCTCGCCGGACATCCCTTTCCATGGCCGTTTACACCGACGTTCCCAACGATGAGCTGGAAGCCTTTCTGCTCCTTTATGACATCGGCTTTCCACGCGCGTGCAAGGGCATCGCCGAGGGGGTGGAGAATTCCAACTATCTGCTGGTCACGGACCGGGGCTCCTTCATTCTCACCCTTTATGAAAAGCGGGTGAACCCGACGGATCTGCCCTTCTTTCTGAATCTGCTGGAACATTTGACCGCGCGGGGCATCCCCTGCCCCCAACCCGTGGCGGCCCGGGATGGGGGCTTCCTCCAGACCCTGTGCGGCCGGCCCGCGGCCATCGTCACCTTCCTCGATGGTGTCTGGCCCAAGCGCCCGACCGTCTCCCATTGCGCCCAATTGGGCGCGGTCATGGCCCGCCTGCATCAAGCCGGAGAGGACTATGACCTGTCCCGCGAGAACGCCCTTGGCGTGATGGATTGGCGTCCCCTGTTCGAGGCGGCCGCGGACCGGGCCGACGAGATCCGCCCCGGCTTGCGCGCCGAAATCCAAGGGGAGTTGGACTTTCTCGAGACCAATTGGCCCAGGGATTTGCCGAAAGGCATCATCCACGCCGATTTATTCCCCGATAACGTCTTCTTTCTGGAGAACACCCTCTCGGGATTGATCGATTTCTATTTCGCCTGCGATGACTTCCTGGCTTACGACTTGGCCATCTGCTTAAACGCCTGGTGCTTCGAAGGCGAACGGGAGTTCAACGTCACCAAGGCCCATCAAATGCTGACCCACTACGAACGGTTCCGCCCGCTGACCGACGCGGAGTTCGCCGCCCTGCCCCTGTTGGCCCGGGGCGCGGCCATGCGCTTCCTGCTGACCCGCCTCTATGACTGGCTCAACACGCCTCCCGGTGCCCTGGTCCGGCCCAAGGACCCCCTGGAATACCTTCGAAAGCTGACATTCCACAAAAGCGTGACGACCCCCGGCGCCTATGGGCTGACCCGATGAGCGCTTCCGTGGACCTGTTCACCGACGGCGCCTGCTCGGGCAACCCAGGACCGGGCGGCTGGGGCCTGATCCTGCGCTATGGCGAGACGGAAAAGGAAATGTGGGGGGGGGAAAAGGAAACCACCAACAACCGCATGGAGATGATGGCCGTCATTCGCGGCCTGGAAACCCTCAAGCGCCCCGTATCCGTGACCATCCACACCGACAGCCGCTACGTGGCCGACGGCATCACCAAGTGGATTCACAACTGGAAGCGCAATGGCTGGAAGACCGCGGCCAAAAAGCCGGTCAAGAACGACGACCTGTGGAAGCGCCTGGACGAGGCCCTGAAACCCCACCAAGTCGCCTGGCAATGGGTCAAGGGCCACGCCGGACACCCGGAGAACGAGCGGGCCGACGAGCTGGCCCGCCGGGGCACGGCGGAGGCCAAGGCGGGCGAGGCGTCGTCGTTTTGATCTTGGAAGCGAGGCCCGTCATACTCCCCCATGCTTCTTGATTCGATATTCGAACTGACCCCGCCCCATCCCCAAAAGACGGGCCGCCGCGGAGACATTGCCTCCAGAGCGGAAGAGTGCCCGCCGTAGAATGTCGGCCTCCAGAGCATCCAAGGACTCAATGCCGTCAATGAGGGTTTCCATCATATCGGCCTTGTTCCCGGTTTGGCCGGGTTCGTCTTCCTGAAAGGCCTGGGCATCCTCCACCAGTCGACCCCCGGCGCCGATGCCGAAGACCTTCGTATTGACCCGCTCCCCTCCCGCGAACAAATGGCGGATGTCCATGGCCTCGCCCTCATCGCAGAGGATCACGCCCCGTTCCACCATGTTCTCCAGTTCCCGCACATTTCCCGGCCAGTCATAATGCATCAACGCCTCATGGGCGCGTCGGGTCAGACCCGCGACGGATTTTTCACCGCGCCGGGCAAAACGCCGGAGGAACAGGGAAACCAGCAGGGGAATATCATCCCGCCTTTCCCGCAATGGCGGAATGGTGATGGGAAAAACGTTCAAGCGGTAGAACAGGTCCTCCCGAAAGCGCCCGTCTTCCACCTCCTGGCGCAAATCCCGGTTCGCCGCGGCGAGGATGCGGACGTCAACCCGGCGTACCCGCGTGTCGCCCACCCGCTCGATTTCCCGTTCCTGGAGGACCCGCAGCAATTTCCCCTGGACGACCAGAGGGAGACTCGCCACCTCATCTAGAAAGAGTATGCCGCCATCGGCCCTCTCGAACCGTCCCGGACGGGACCGGTCCGCTCCCGTGAAGGCCCCTTTCTCCACCCCGAACAATTCCGCTTCCACCAGATCGCCGGGAATGGCCGCGCAATTAATCGCGATGAAGGGCTTGTCGGCGCGGGTACTGATGGAATGGAGGGCGCGGGCGAACCGCTCCTTTCCCACGCCGCTTTCCCCCAGGAACAGAACCGTGGTCTCCGCCGAGGCAACCCGCTTGACCATCCGCGCCACGGCGTTGAAGCCCGTCGAGGCACCGATAATGTCCGGCAGCCCCTCCGCGGTTCCACGGGGCTCAAGCCCTTGGGCATCGCCATCGGGTAGGCCCACGAAGGCCTCGGCTCTCAGAAAACCGGTATCCTCGTCCCACAGGTCGCCCCATTCGGCCAGCGGTCGTCCGATGACCCGGCAATGGGCATGGCCCATGGCCCGGCATTCCAATTCCCGCCAGAGAACCGGGATCCCCGTTACCGCCGTGGTATAGCCGTTGGCATAGCCCACCATGACCCAGCAGGCTGGGTCACCACTGGGTCCCTTGTGGTCCAGGTGGGCTTCGGCCTCCCATGACGCGGACCAATAATAGTCGCCCCAGAAGGCGCCCCGCTCGATATCGCAAACCATGACATCCACCGGATGGTTGCGAACGAAGCCTTCCATTTCCCGCAGACGGGGACCCATGGCCAACTGGTCTTCCATGGACATGTCCGGATGGGCGCTCCGAACCTGAAGGCCATCGTCGAATCCCTGTTCGTAGCCGATCCGCGTCAGAATCTCCCGGGCCTGGACAATCCCCAGCCGGTCCACGAGTTCCCGCCGCAACACCGTGAAGGATGCCGCGTGAGTCAGCAGCATCCGCTGCCCAAATAGCGTGATATGACCCGCGTCCGGTGAAAAGCGCACATGCTTTGCGACGATGCGATCCATGCGTCCGGCCGCGCCATCATCGGAACGCGGCTCCCGTCTCCCTGGTCCGGTCATCCCGTTCGCTCTATTTATTATCGTTTATTAATCAAAGCCTTGGTCGGCGGATTCGTTGTTTTTTCGCCGCCCAGGACCCGACCTCCCTGACCAAAAAGTGTTTCATGAAACCAGGAACAACCAAAGCCGTTTTTTTCATGAAATATCGAAATTTCGACCGCGCCCTCCCTCATCCCCTCTGTCGAGAACCGCGAGAAGCAGGTTAACCCATTCATATTTATTGAACTTTTAGAACTGGCACGCTTCTCGCTAATCCTCTTCCAAGCGCGGCATCGCGTATCAAGGAAAAAGCAGACCGCTCAACCCCAAAGGGGGAGCGGACAAGGGAGGTTGATCATGGAAAGCACCCAATCCGCCCCGAATGGCGGATGGCTGAGCACACGCCTCGCCATCAAGGAGCCCGTGGCGGAGGGCATCCACCGTTTTGTCCTGCGGGCCGAGGGGTCCTGTAGCCTCCCCTCCTTTACGCCGGGGGCGCATATTGAGGTCGAACTGCCCAACGGCTTGGTTCGCCCCTATTCCCTCTGCAACAATCCCGCGGATCGGGACCGTTACGAGATCGCCATCCTGCGAGAGGCGAATGGCCGGGGCGGTTCTCGGAGCGCCCATGACGACCTGCGCCAGGGCCAGATTGTCCGGATCCATCCTCCCCGCAACCTGTTTCCCTTGGCCAAGGAGGGTCCCGCCCTTCTCTTCGCCGGGGGCATCGGCATCACCCCCCTTCTGGCCATGGCCGAAAGCTTGAACGCGAAGGGGCGGCCCTTCACCCTGCACTACGCGGCGCGGACCCGAAGCCGCGCGGCTTTCCTGGACCGCCTCTCCGCGACGACCTACGCCGACCGGATCCATCCGCATTTCGATGACGAACCCACCAGCGCCCTCGCCCTCCAGACGGTTCTCGCCCAGGCGCCCGGAGACTGTCACCTGCATGTCTGTGGTCCAGCGGGATTCATGGAGGCCGTGATTTCCGGCGCCCGGATCTTGGGCTGGCCCGAGGGACGGATCCATTTCGAGTCTTTCTCCGCCCCCACACTGGGACTTGGAGACGACGGTCCCTTCGAGTTGGTCCTCGCCCAATCCGGTCGGGTCATCCCCGTCCCCGCGAACAAGACGGCGGCCCAGGCCCTGCTCGACCACGGCGTCCCCGTTTCCCTGTCTTGCGAATTGGGGATTTGCGGGGCCTGTGCCCTGCCCCTGCTGGAGGGGGAGGCGGACCATCGGGACAGCATCCTGACAGCCGAGGAGCGGACGACCAACAGCCGCTTCACGCCCTGTTGCTCCCGGTCCCGGTCACCCCGTCTGGTCCTCGATTTATAGAAATTCGGATCCCCCTCTCGCCCGCGCGGCGAGGGTCCGGTCGCGCCCATTCGGCGAGCCGGAACGGGATCCCCTGTCCGGCGGCATCCCGCCGTCCCCACCCAAAAAAGACGATCCAGGAGGAACACATCCATGAATGCTCCCGTCACGGTCCAATCCCAACGGACGGACACCAGCCCCTTTCTGAAGCGCGCTTGGTATGCCGCGGCCCTTTCCACGGAAGTCGGCCCGGAAGCCCTGTTTCACCGAACGATTCTGAACATCGCCGTGATGATCTACCGCAAGCAGGACGGCACGCCCGTCGCCATGCGGGACCGCTGCCCCCACCGCTTCGCCCCCATGCACATGGGCAAACGCCAGGGGGACGAGGTGGCCTGCCTGTACCACGCTCTCCGCTTCAATACCGATGGCCACTGTGTCCACAACCCCCATGGCAAGGGTCATATCCCCCAGGCGGCCAGGATCCAGACCTATCCCCTGATTGAACGCTACGGCTACCTGTGGATCTGGATGGCCGATGACCAACCCGATCCGGCCCTGTTGCCAGACTTCTCCCCCCTTGAAAAGGGACCGGAGACGGGAATCGGCCATACCTACATGTACATCAAGGCCAACTACGAATTGATCATCGACAACGTCATGGACCTGAGCCACATCGACCATGTCCATGGGGAGATCATCACCACCCGGGGCCAGCTATCGCCGTTGACGCCCCAGGTCAAGGAAGACCGTCAGGCAATTAATGCCCGCTGGGAATGGAAGCAGACCCCAGCCTTGCATATTTTCTCGACGTTCATGCCCGACCCCGAAGCCGAAGCCCGCCATTTCTTCGACATCACCTGGACCCAACCGGCGAACATCCAGCTTTCGGTGGGCGCCATCCAGGGGCCAGGAGAACTGGACCTGCTCGACTGCGTGGGCCAATACGATTTGCACACCTGTACGCCGGAGACCGAGACAACGACCCACTACTTCTTCTCGACCCGGCGCAATCACATCGTCGAGGACGGGGAGTTCAACACGTTCAAAATCCAAGCCATGCACACCGCTTTCGTCGAGGAGGATGGTCCCATCATCGAAGCTGTTCAGAAGGAAATGGGAACGACCCTGTTCTTCGAGTTGGACCCGGTCCTGATGAGCAATGATATCGCGCCGGTCAAGGTCCGCCGCCTGCTCCGGACGCTTATCGATGACGAGCGGGCCAACGCCACGGCGTAGCATCCCTCTCGGAGGGCGGCGCGCGTGTTTCCCTGTCGCGCGCGCCGCCCTTATTCAATCCCCGTCGGCCACGCCCGCTTTCTTCGCCTCAACCCGACGCTTCCGGTAGCTCCGCAAGCCTGGCAGCACCACCAGCAGGACGGCGAAGGCCAGAAGCGCCATGGTCATCGGGCGCTCCAAGATAAACCCCGGCCCGCCATGGATCTGCATGGAGCGGGCGAAATTGTCCTCGAGCATGCGCCCCAGGATGAAGCCGATCAGCAGGGGCGGCAGGGGGTAATTGGCGAAGCGCAGCAGGGTCGCGATCACCCCCAAGCCAATCAGCATCAACAGCTCCGTGGCGTTGTTCTGACCGATGTAGGCGCCAATCAGCGTAAAAAACAGGATGAAGGGAATGAGGTAGGTCCGGGGTACGGCCAGAACCTTGGCGATATAGGGGATCAGCGGCAGGTTCAGGGCGAGAAGCACCAAATTCCCCACGTACATGGAGATGATCACCGACCAGAAGACCGCCGGTTCGTCCACCATCAGCCGTGGACCGGGGGTGACATTGAGCGCCACCAGAGCGCCAAGAAGGATCGCCGTGGTGCCCGATCCGGGAATACCCAGGGTCAGAAGCGGCACGAAGGACCCCGTGCAGGCCGCGTTGTTGGCCGCTTCGGGCGCGGCGAGACCCTTCAGGGACCCCTTACCGAATTCCGCCTGTTCCTCGCCCTTGGCGAGATTGCGCTCCACGGCGTAGCCCAGGAAGGACGCGATGGTCGCCCCCGCCCCGGGCAAGACGCCAATGAGAAAGCCTTGAATGGACTGGCGACCGATCACCGGAGCGATGAGTTTCGCTTCGGCCCGTGTGATCCGCAGATCGGTGATTTTTCCACCGCTCCCCTCGCTCTTCGAGCGCTTGGGGTCGAGGACCAGGAACAGGGCCTCGGGCAAGGCGAACATGGCCATGGCGAGCGTCACGAAGGCCAGGCCCGATTGCAGGTCCATGATGCCGCCGGTGAAACGGGGCAAGTTGAAGAGAGCCGTTTCTCCGACCGTGGCCAGCATCAATCCGGCGACGGTCATCATCAGGGCCTTGGGCACCTGTCCGGTCCCGGCGAAGGCGGCGATGGCCGACAGGCCCACCACCATCATCGCGAAATATTCCGCCGAGTGGAACAGCAGAGCCACCGTGGCCAGCATGGGGGCGAAGACCATCAACAACATCGCGCCAATGGTGCCGCCGGAAAAGGACGCGATGGCCGCCACCGTCAGCGCCTTGCCCGCCTTGCCCTGGCGGGTCAGGGGGTAACCGTCAAAAGCCGTCGCCACCGTCGAGGCCACACCGGGCGCGTTGATCAGGATGGAAGAGGTGGAGCCACCGAAAATGGCCCCATAATACACACCAGCCAGCAGGATCAGAGCGCCGGACGGGTCGCCAATGGTCACCGCGACGGGAATCATGATGGCGATGATCGACATGGGACCCAGACCGGGCAACATGCCGATGAAGGTTCCGATCAGACAGCCGCCGACAACCATCAACAGGTTGGTGAAGGAAAAGGCCGTGGACAGGCCCATGAACAAGCCTTCGAGCATGGGACGAACTCCTCTCTCAGGCTAGGAATAAGGGAAAAGGGCTGAGGAAAATGCCCAGGACCTGCTGCACCAGATACCAGATCCCCAGGGACGTGGCGGCCCCAACGAGGCAGAGCCTCCACAGGGTCCGCTCGCCCAGAATCCAGCCTCCCGCGACCAGGAAGGCGAAGGTTGTGAACAGGAAGCCCAGGGGCCGCATGGCCAGGGAGAAGGCGATCAGCAGACCGATCAGCGCAAGCGCTTGACCCCAGTTGTAATCGGTCAGCAAACGCCTGTGGTCGATCTCCCTTTCTTCTGTCGTGCCATCCTTTGGGGCGAAAAGGATCACCGCCAAGGCCGCGAGCGCGCCTATGACGCAGAGGATCTTGGGAAAGGTACTCGGCCAAACGGGATTGCGGTGCATGAAGGGGGGCAGCCCCGCGTCCATGACCACATAGGCCTGGTAGCCATAGAGCACGCAGAGCATCAGGAAAATGACGGCGATCCACCGTTCAAGAGTCATCATCGGTTCGGTCCCATTCCGTTGTGACACCCGGGTCTTGATGCCCGGCGGGGGGAGGCTTCCACCACCATTCTTTCATCGAAGACGGGGCGGTGGAAGCCGGGAGAGGGATTTATAGGAAGCCGAGCTTCTTCATCAGATCACCCAAGGACTTCTCCTGGGCCTCGAGGAAGGTCCGGAATTCGTCACCGGGCTTGAAGATGTTCACCCAACCATTGCGGGCGCGCACTTCTTCCCATTCCGGGGTGTCGTACATGGCCTTGAAGGTGGCGATATACCGGTCGACCTTTTCCTGGGGCAGGCCCGGGGGACCAAAGAATCCGCGCCAATTAACGAATTCCGCGTCGATCCCCTGTTCCTTCATGGTCTGGGCATCGGGAAGGGCGGGCACGCGTTCGGCCGATGTGATACCGATGACCTTCACTTCCCCGGCCTCGCTCATGGCGATGGCTTCGGACAGGCCCGTGGACAGGGCCGTGATCTCGCCAGACAACAGGCCCGCCATGGCCTTTCCACCGGCGTCATAGGGGATGTAGTTTACCTGGGTGGAATCCACACCGGCCCCTTCCATGACCAGAGCCGCGACCAGATGGTCCATCCCACCGGGAACGGACCCGCCCCCGATGGAGACTTTGGCCGGGTCGGCCTTATAGGCGGCCAACAGATCGGCCATGGTGTTGATCGGGCTGTCCTTGCCGACCACCAGGGCCGCGTAATCACCGATGGTTCCGGCAATCAGGGTCAGGTCCCGGAAACTCTGCGGGAAGACGCCCGTCAACGACCGGATGACGATGGGCGTGGAGTTGACCATCAGAGTATCGCCGTTGCTCTCGGCGTTCTCGATCATATAGGCGTTTGCCTTGCCGCCGCCGCCACCGGACATGTTCTCGTAGGACACCGTCCCAACCAGACCGGACTTGGTCAGGGCTTCACCGGTCCCCCGGGCCGTCCCATCCCATCCGCCACCGGCACCACCGGGAACGATGATATGAATCTGATCAATCATCTTGTCGGCGGCCTGGGCGAGTCCAACCAGGGCTCCCGAAACCGCGAAGCTGGCCACCGAGGCCAAGGCGAGAGTCCGCGCGGCGCGGCGGACTTGGGTCATCGTTTTCATGAACTACTCCCTTTGTTTTTGTCGGTCCAAAACGGACAGAACCTTTCCGTGCCCTATTCCTTGGCCTCGGAAGCGTTGATGGGGTTGGGACCGGTATATGTCCACCGGTATTGGGGGGGGGTTGGCCCCTTATTCCGCCCCCCCTGACACATTTGCTCCCACCCATGGGCGAGGAAGCCCACGGATCGGGAGAGACAGAACAATCCCCGGGCCAAGGGCGCTGGAAAGCCCAGTTCGGCGTAGATCACGGCGGTGGCGCCGTCGATGTTCATCGGAACCGGTTTGCCCTTCCGGTTGTTCAAGACCTCCTGCACGGCCCGGGCCGCGGCGGCATGGTCCCCCTGGCAAATCCTGTCCTCCCTGGCCCTATCTGTCAGCTCCAGAAGCCGGGGAGCCCGGGGGTCTTCCGGTTTATGGAAGCGGTGCCCAAACCCTGGAATGTGGGTCCCCCGGACAGCAAGCCACTCCTCCACCACCCCTTCCGCGGCGGGGGGACCTCCGGCATCGACGATGGCTTGGTACAACTCGACGGCCTGTTCCCCGGCGCCCCCGTGGACGTCGTCGAGCATATTGACCGCACTGGCCATCGCACCGTTCAGCGAGAGGCCACAGGTCACCGCCATGCGCGCCACGGCGACGGACGGTGCCTGGGGGCCATGGTCCACCGCGGCCACCAAGGCCGATTCCAGCAGGGCGGCCTGCCCCGCCGTGGGACGGTCCCCCCGGGTCATCAACCAGACCATTTCGGCGAAGCCCATATGGCCAATCAGGTCCTGGATGGGCGTTCCGCGCAGACGAATCTGGCCCGGAGCCATATCGATAATCGCCGTCGACCACCAGTCGGACACGTCGCTCAAACCACGCCCTCCTCTTTCAGGGAGGCGCAGTCCGCCTCCGTCAGACCCAGGTCACCGAGGATTTCCACGGTATGTTCCCCCAAACGGGGGGGAGGTCGATCCACCTTGGGGGGCAATCCGTTGACCTTCACCCCGGTCCGGGCCACGCGGACGTCCCGCCCGACTCCGGGCACGTTGGCGAAGCTGCCCACGAACCCCCGGTCGGCGACCTGGGGCATCTCCAGAACCTCCGGCACGGTCAACACCGCCCCGGCGGGAACACCAATCCGGTTCAACTCCCGGGCCCATTCCCGGGCCGGGCGGGCCACCAGGACCGCCTCGAGTTCGACGGTCAGAGCGGCCCGATTTCGCTTTCTTTCATCCCGGGTCGCGTATTCCGGCATGTCCACCAAAGCCGCCAAACCCAAGTGGCGGGCCAAGGCCTCCCATTGCTCGTCCTTATTGGCGGCGATGTTGACCAATCCCCCATCCTTGCACCGGAAGGCCCCGGACGGTGCCGCGGTCACGTTCTGATTGCCCAGAGGCCGAGGCTCCACCCCGGCCACCAACCAGTTGGAGATCACCCATCCCATGGTCGCCAGGACGGATTCCAACATGGAAACATCGATGAACCGGCCGCCATCGCGCTCTCGCCCGTTCAATGCGGCGGCGATGGCGAAGGCCGCGGTCAACCCCCCGATGGTATCGGCGATGGGATAGCCGACCCGCAGGGGCGCGCTTTCGGCGTCGCCGGTCACGGACATGACTCCCGCCGCCCCTTGAACAATCTGGTCGTAGGCTGGACGGTGGGTCCAGGGACCCTCCTGGCCAAAGCCCGAAATGGCGCAGTAAATCAACTTGGAATTGACCGCTTGCAGAACGCTCCAGCCCAAGCCCAGACGGTCCATGACACCGGGTCGGAAATTCTCCACCACCACGTCGGCCCGAGCCACCATCTCCTTGAACAGGGCCTTGCCCCGGGGATGCTTCAGATTGAGGGTCAGGGACCGTTTCCCAGCGTTCTGAGCCAGGTAGGACACCCCCATCAGAGCCTCGTTCAGCGCGGGATCCGCCCCGAGCTGCCGGGCCAGATCTCCCCGTCCCGGTGTCTCCACCTTGATGACATCCGCGCCCATATGAGCCAACTGGGAGCCACAGAAGGGCCCCGCCAGAACGTTGGTCACATCAAGGACACGGATACCTGACAGGGGGGAGTGGGGAGAACCGACCGAGGCGGGGGAAGGGGACATGGGGGAGAGGGGACCTTGTGGAAAGAAATGACCGACGTCGGTTTTACCCTATGGTCGCGGCGCACAAACAAGTAAATTGGAACAGCGTTTCGCTAGGGAGAATGACAATGTCGGAAAAAAGGGTCGAGGCTGTCGAGCGGGCATTGTCCATCCTAGAGGCTTTCACCGAAGATCGGCGGGCCATGAGTCTCGCCGAGTTGGCTGGGGAAACGGGGCTTTACAAAAGCACGATCCTGCGCCTTATCGCGTCCCTGGACCGGTATGGGTACATGAAACGGATGGAGGATGGGCGCTATCGCCTAGGGCCAAGCCTTTGGCGTCTGGGGTCCCTGTATCACAAGGATTTCGACCCAGGGGAGAGTATTCGCCCGGTTCTTCGCGACCTTGTCGAACTGACCGGCGAAACGGCGTCCTTCTATGTCTGCGAGCAGGGGGAACGGTTGTGCCTGTACCGGGAAAACTCTCACAATCCCTTGCGACACCACCTGGAGGAAGGAAGCCGATTGTCCATGACCTACGGCGCGTCGGCGCGGATCCTACGCGCCTACGGCCTGGGGGAAGCGGAGAGCCAACAGGCCCTCCTTGCGAATGGCTGCTACATTTCCGTAGGAGAACGGAATCGGGATATTGCCGCCGTGGCGGCGCCGCTGTTCGATCGGGAGAACCGTTTTCGGGGGGCGCTTGCCGTATCGGGCTTGAAGACCCGGTTCGACCAAACATTTCGAGACCGGGCCCTGGACTTGGTCATCGCCGCGGCGAAGCGGCTTCAATCCAAGTTGTAAGGCGGGCCAAGTTGTAAGGCGGGCCAAGTTGTAAGGCGGGGCAATCCGCTCAGAGCTTTCCCTTCAGCTCTGACTTTGAGTAGTTACTGAAGTGCCCTTCCTTCGCGGCCTGAGCCCGTCCCTCGTTGATGAAGCCCTTCATCTTCCCCATGGGCGCGATACTGCCCAGCATCCGCGCCAAATCCGTGGATTGGCACTTGGGACAGGTTGGTGTCTCACCGGATCCGACGAGTTGCTCGAATTCGTCGGAACAGGACTTACAGTGGTAGCTATACAGCGGCATGGCTTTCCCCCAACATGCGCGATCAAGATAGGCCTATGGTCGCTCCCCAAGTCGAAGTCCAGGTCCCCCCCGAACCGATCCACACGACCTTTTGACCCGTCACTGTTAGCACGCGCGGGAAAGGTGCTTCAACCGTTCTCGGAGGGGAGGGTTCAGTTGTCCCCACTATGCATGGACTTGAACAGGGCAATCACCGCCGTGCGCATGTCGTCCTCGGGCAGAGCCCAGAATGCCTTCGCCAGATCGATGCTTTGCTCGCGCTTCATGGGATCGTCCACACCCGTTACGATCTGGGTGACCTCCCGAAGACCTTCGGCCAGGGACTGGTCCTTATCCGGATCCCTGTTCTCCATTTCCCGAAAGAAGTAATCCACGGACACTCCCAGGGACATGGCGATGTCATAGAGACGACTCGCGCTAACGCGATTCGTACCACGCTCGTATTTTTGTATCTGTTGAAAGGATACACCAACCAGTCTGGCAAGGGTGTCTTGATCCATGCTTAGCGCGATGCGCCGCTGCCGGATCTTTCGCCCTACGTGGGTGTCCACCTCATGGATGCTCATGCAAACATCTACCCCCGATTGCTTTGTCACCGACTCACCGAGTTCTGGGGTCTGATTCAATCGCGAGACTCCCCCCAAAAACACAACCCAACATTATTGCACTCCCTTAGATACTCAAAAAACAGGGAAACGTCGAGCATATCGATTGTTTTTATATAATTATTACCATTGCGTGTATACTCTACTTAATAGCATCAAAAATGCGAACATGCCGTGTGACGCGAACCCAGCGATGGGGGAAGACGAAAAAGCAGGGAGCGCGGTGTTGACCGGGTGGACCAAGGTCCTGCACCGCGCTTAATACCAGCTTGCGATGCGCTGGACTCATCGCAAGCTGGAAGCGGCTGGGCGGCACGCACGCCTTCGGCGTGACGGGTCACCGCGCCTCCTAACGCGTCGAACCCATTTGACTTTGTCAAATCAGGGAATTAGAGCGGAATGAGGAAAAGTGTCCGCGGCTTTCCATCTCTTTCCACTCTAAATATATGATTTAGATCACGTTTATGAAATCAGGTCGATTCGACCTGATTTCATTGTGATCGAATGGGCGCATGGGGCGGTGTGGTACCGCAAGCGCCACCCTCTACAAGATGCATGGGATTTTGCCCAGGGATCTTGGCATAAGGACCTGTATCTCCGTTGAACCCGGCCTTCACGGTCATCGCTCCCGCACTCGCTAGCAACCAGCCGGGTTATGACGCGGGCAAGAAGGTCAAAGGCAAGAAACGGCGGTTTGTCGTCAATACGCTCGGCATGATCCTCGCGGCTCATATCCAGCCCGCGACAGGCGGGACCGCCACGGGGCATTGCCGGTACTAAAGGACGTGCGCCGCCTGTTCCCCCTCATCATGCGTGTTTTCGCTATCGGTGGCCATCAGGTCACGACCACCGCGGCGGCAATCGGTGAACTCTGGGCGTGGCATCAGGAAATCGTCAAGCGCTCCGATGCCACCGAGGTGGCTATACCAAGGTGCTTGGGTCGAAACCCATGCACCTTGTACGCGTTCAACCGCCCCGCGGGCTTTACGCGCCAGGAGGCGCTGCGGCCGGTCGACCGCGTCCAGCCTGCGATGAGTCAAGCTCATCGCAGGCTTGGCAGTATGGTGCTGTCCAAGCACAGGATCGTCCGGCGCGGCGCGCCTTCGGTTGGTTGAGGCGCTATCGTCGCCTCGCCAGGGATTTCGAACCCCTGTCCCGGATGGCACTGGCATTCCCGCGCCTAGCCCTAATCCGCTTGATGTCGCGTAGAATTGCAAGGCTCGGAAAATTAAGGAAAACTTCGCGGACGGATTCTTAAACCCCGCGGATCCGTGATGGGCCTGGACTGTGCGGTTCCATCAAAGCCCACCGCGACCCAATTAACGGGCACGCCAGAGATGCAATCCTATTGTCCATAAGCAAAATAGGGAGTGGGGTTCAGCTTGCTCCACTCTGAACCCCACTCCCTCTAAGGATATAGACTTTAGACAGTCTTCGCGGCCAACTTGGCTGGGGTCACGCCAAAGGCGTGCTTTCAGCAGGATGTGGACAAACGTGATCCCGGGACATTTCAGTGCAGCTTGGAGGGAAGTTCCACGATAGCCGCGTCGATCAGCTTGTTCTGCTCGGCGGCGGCCATGTTGTCCTTCATCAGCTTGGAAGCGGTCGCGATGGCCACGTCCACGGCTTTGGCGCGGACCTCGGCCAGAGCCTGCGTCTCGGCCTGGGCGATACGGTCCAAGGCCTGCTGTTCGCGCCGTTTGATCGCCGCGTTCAGATCCGCCTCGGCCTTGACGCGCAGACGCTCGGCCTCATCCTTGGCGTGCCGAACGATGTCGTCGGCTTCCTTCATGGCATCGCGCTGGCGACGTTGGTAGGCCGCCAGCAGGGCCTGTGCGTCCTCGCGGAGCTTGCGGGCCTCATCGATCTTGGACTTGATTCCCGCGGCGCGGTCATCAAGGCCACCGACGATCTTGTCCTTGGCCTTCAGCCAGACAAAGGCGACAACCACCACAAAGGAGACGCCGACCCAAAACGCGGGGTCGGAGTAGAACGGCCCGTGATTCACGGCCTGTTCGGCGGCCTCCGCGCCAAGCTCGGCGGTGGCGGCGAGAGCGGTCGAGATCATGGGCCTTAATCCTTCATGGAGGCGGTGACGGCGTCGCCAACCTTGGCGTCATCCAGGGACAAGCCAACCAGCTTGGTGACCATGTCGGTGGCGACGGACACGGCCACCTCGCGAACATGGGATAGGGCCTCGTCGCGGGATTTGGCGATTCGGTTCTCGCCATCCTTGATTTGCTTGGCCACCCGCTCGATCACCTCGGCGTTCTTGGCCTCGGCCACCTTGGCGGCGGCTTCGGTCACGGCCTTGATTTCCTCGTGCGCCTTGGCCCGGGCCTCGGCGAGGGCGGCTTCGTAGGCGGCGATGGCCGCCTCGGTCTCGGCCTTGAGCTTCTCGGCTTGCTCCAGGTCGTCGTCGATCAACTTCTGACGCTGTTCGAGCACATTGGCCAGACGGGGAATCGCCATGCGGGTCATCACGAAGTAGAGGGCCACGATGGTGATCGCCAGCCAGAAGAACTGGGACGGAAAGGACGACGGATCAAATTGAGGCATGGATTGGACTCCCGCGTCGGGCCATGCGAAACGCGCGTCGCGCCGGACCACCGGATCAGCGGCCGGAAGCTCCGGAACGTCGCGCTAAATGAAGAAACGCGAACAGCGCCTTGTCCGTGAGGGACCGTAGGGGCCGGATCACCGAAAATCCCGATAATCCGGCCCTGTCCCGTCCACGGGCGGCGTGGTTTAGCGCGTCGGTTTAGACGAACAGCAGGATCAGCGCGACGACCAGGGCGAACAGGGCGATAGCCTCTGTCACGGCGAAGCCGATCCAGCCGTACAGCTCGACACTGGACTTGGCGGCCGGGTTGCGTCCAACGGTGGCGATCAGGTTGGCCCAGATGTTACCCACACCGATACCGGATCCGATCATGCCGATCGCGGCCAGACCAGCGCCGATCATCTTCGCAGCTTCAGCGTCCATAAGATTACCCTTTCAGAAAAACCGATTAGTTAGACGGGATTGAAGGTGAACGCCCCACCATCAGTGCATGTTGATGGCGTCGTTCAGATAGATGCAGGTCAGGATCGTGAAGACATAGGCCTGCAGGGCGGCGATGAAGAACTCCAGAACAGTAATCCCCAGGACAACAGCGAACGGCACGACGCCGGCGACGCCCATGAGAATCACGAACCCAGCCAGAACCTTCAACATGATGTGTCCAACGGTCATGTTCGCGAACAGACGGACGGACAGGCTGAAGGGCCGGGACAGGTAGGAGATCAATTCAATGGGGATGAGCAGGGGCGCCGTCAAAAGAGGCGCGCCGTGAGGAAAAAACATCCCAAAATAGTGCGTGCCATGGCGCGCGAAGCCGATGATGGTGACCGTGATGAAAATCACGACCGCCAGCGCCGCCGTCACCGCGATATGGCTGGTAAAGGTGAAGGAGTACGGCAACATGCCCAGCATGTTGCCCACGAACACGAAGACAAACAGCGTGAAGATATAGGGGAAATACTTCATCCCCGCGGTCCCCACATTGTCGCGAATCATGTTCGCGATGAACTCATACATCAGCTCGGCGACGCTCTGCAGCCGCCCCGGCACCACCGAACGGTGGGCGGTGGCGAACCAGAAGAAGAGGCCAGCCAATCCAACGGCGATGCACATCAGCAAGGCGGAGTTGGTGAAGGAGACGTCCACGCCCCCGATTTCAATGGGAACAATGGACCGCACCTCGAACTGATGCATCGGCGGATGCAGGTCGAATACGCTTTCTTCCAATGCGGGCACCAGTTCTTCAGCCACGATCTTTCTTCCCTTCCGCGTTTTCCTTGCGCGCCACCGCGCCACCCAGGCCAACGGATTCATCCAGGCCCTTAACGACACGATAAGCGTTCATAACCCCGGCCGCGCCCCCGAACAAAAGGAACACGATCAGGAATATCGGCATGGTCCCAAGCCAGGAGTCTATTCCATACCCCAATGCGGTCCCAACCGCCACCGTGACGACCAGTTCGACACTGATCCGCATGCCGATACCCAATCCCGAAACCCGTTGAGGCCCCGTGGATCCGGCACCACCCCGTTCATCTCTTCCCGAAGCGGGCCTCAGTCTCCCAAGGCGCTCGGAAATATCTTCCAAGGAGGGGGGTATATCCCCGTTGGATCCCCTGTCGGCCATACGATAATTCCCCCTTACCAATGGGTTGGACCCCCCCGGTCCGCCCCTGGGAACCCTCGCGCGGCACGGGTCTCTCTCCCTCCGTAGCGAACAGTCCGAAAAGCGCGGGAAAAATACGGAGAGGGGGAGAGGGTGTCAAGGAGGAAAACCCCGCTCCGACGACCGCGTGCGTCGCGCAAAAATCGCGAATTTCAGATGGTTAGAACCGCGCCTTGACTCCCCCTCTTCCAAATGCGGCGGAAAAGGGACGGTCCCACAACCTGTTACAGGGCGGGATGGCGGGGGCTTGGCTGCTACAGGGCGGGATGGCGGGGGCTTGGCTGCTACAGGGTGGGCTGGTACAGGGTGGGCTGGTAATGGGTGAGTCCGGCGTATCGCCCGACGATGCCCGGCCATTACGCGGTGGACCCAGGGGCCTCCCGCAATTCCTCGGCCTGTCTCAGATCAACGGAGACAAGGGAAGAGACCCCACGTTCGGCCATGGTTACGCCAAACAGGCGGTCCATGCGGGCCATCGTCATGCGGTGATGGGTGACGACCAGGAAACGGGTCCCGCTGATATCGGTCAGATCCCGCAGCATGCCACAGAAACGATCCACGTTGGCGTCATCCAGGGGGGCGTCCACCTCATCAAGCACGCAGATGGGCGCTGGGTTGGTCAGGAAGACCGCGAACAACAGAGCCGTGGCCGTCAAAGCCTGCTCCCCACCGGAGAGCAAACCCAGGCTTTGCAGCCGCTTGCCCGGCGGGCTACCCATGATTTCCAGACCCGCTTCCAGGGGATCATCGGATTCGACCAGGGTCAGAAAGGCCTTACCGCCGCCGAACAGGCGGGCGAAGAGCACCTGGAAATGCTGGTCGACTTTCTTGAAGGACTCCAACAGTCGGGTCCGACCCTCCCGGTTCAATTCGTTGATCCCCTGACGCAGGCGGGCGATGGCCGCGGTCAGGTCATCCCGCTCCAGGCACAGTCCGGCGATCTGCTCCTCCAACTCGCGGGTTTCCTGCTCAGCCCGCAGGTTCACTGGTCCCATGGCGTCCCGTTCCCGACTCAGGCGGGCCAGACGGGCCTCGGCTTCGTCCATGGGGGGCAGGGCCGCATCCTCCGCCAATCCGGCCACCTCGGGGAGCTTTTCCGGCGTGCAATCGACTTTTTCGGCGATGGACTCCGCCACGGTCCGGCAGGTCGTCCGTCCCTGTTCGACGGCTCCCTCGGCCCGGACCCGGGATTCGCGGGCCTGGGCCTCGGCCCTCTCGGCCTCTTTTAGGGCCCGATCCGCGTCGCTTTGGCGGCGTTCCGCCTGAACCAGGGCGTCCGCGGCGTTCCGACGCCCTTCCTCGGCCTTGGCGATCTCGTCCACCAGGGCGGCCCGCTGTTCGGCGATGCGTTCGGGCCGCCCCTCGATCGCCTCCAACTCCTCCAAGGCGACCTCGGCGCGCTCCCCCAATTCGGCTTCCTGGTCCGCGGCCCGATCCCGGCGGGTCTCCCAGGAGAGCACCTCCTCGGCGATAGCCGTCAGACGGCGGACCCGGTCCTCCGCCTCCCGGGTGATCCGGTCATGGGCGGCCCGGGTATCCACCAGGGCGCCCCGTCGATCGGCCAGATCCCCCTTGAGCTGGGCGACCCGCTCCCTCAGGTCCAGGCCATCCCCCAGGCTCTCCAGGGCCAGCCGGCATTCGGCCAGACGCTCCCCGGCCTCCTCCCGGTCGATCCGGGCCTGCTCCAGGGATTGCTCCAGGGAGGTCAGGCGGGATTCGGCCGCGGCGGCCTCCCGCTCCAAACGACCACGCTGGTCCTTGGCTTGGGTCAGCACCCGCTCCGCGGCGCGGCTGGCCTCCCGGGCGATCCGCTCCCCCTCGGCGGCCAGAACGCCCGCGGATCGGGCGGCTTCGGCGGCTTCCCGGGCGGATCGGCTCCGTTCCTCGGCCCCGGCGATCTCCCCCCGCAGGGCCTCGAGCCGATTGCGCGTTTCCAGGCGGACCGCGGCGGCGACCGCGGAGTCTTGGGAGCCAGCGCGCCGCCGCAGACCATCCCACCGCCAGACCGTTCCCTCCGCGTCCACCAACCGTTGGCCCACCGCCAACCGCTCCACCAGGGCCTCGGCCACCGTGGAGTCCGCCACCAGCCCCACCTGGGACAGGCGCCGGGAGAGGGCGATGGGAGCCTCGACGAGATCCGACAGGGGGCGAGCCCCCTCGGGCAGGATCGGGACCGCCGCCATGGGAGGCAGTTCCGCCCAATGGCTTGGCGCCGCGGCATCCAGGGACGCCAGAAGATCGTCCCCCAAGGCTCCGGCGAGGGCCTTCTCCGCCCCACCCCGGGCCGAGACGCCGTCGAGCACCGGCGGCCACCCCCCCTTGGGGGCGGCGCGGATGAGCGTGGCCTCCAGGCCACGGGCTTCGGCGGACAGGCGCGTGGCTTCCCCCTCGGCGGCGCGGCGCGCCTCCTCGGCGGCGTCGCGGGCGGCCTGGCTCTCGGCCCGGGCCGTCTCCCGCGCCTCCAGATCCGCCCTGGTGTCGGCGAGGGCCGATTCGGCCTCCAATTCCGCTTCCCGGGTCAACTCCAGGTCCTCGGCCGCGACGGCGGAGTCCTTGACCCCGTCCCATTGGCGCTCCAGGTCCGTCACCCGTTGATCCAGGCGGCGGGTCCGCTCCTCGGCCTCGCCCAAGGTCCGCTCCTGGGCGGCCCGGGACGCCTGAAGGGCGGCCAGAGCCTCCGTCGCCCCGGTCAGGTCCATGTCCAGGGCGTCCACCGCCTCGTTGGCCAACAGAAGGGCCTCGCGGGAGGCTTCTCGAGCACTGGTTTCCCCGTCCCGCGCGCGTTCCAAGGCCTCCCGCTCGAGATCCAGGCGACCAATGGCGTCCAGGGCATCCTTGGCCTGTTCGCGCACCCGCTCCATATCCGCTTTCGCCTGGGATAGGCGGGTGCGGTTCTCTTCCCGGGTCTGGGCGAGTTGGCGGCCCTCCGCCTCCAATTGCTCCCGAGCCACCGCGAGGCGCTGCAGCCGGGCCGCGGCCGCGGCCTCGGTTTCGCGCATGGGGGCCACGGAGTCGGCGGCCTCGGCCCGCTCCCGGGTCACCTTGGCCGTCTGGACGGCCCGCTCGCCCACCAGCCGTTCGGACTCCTCGAAGGCCCGGCGGGCCTCCTCCAGGGCGCGAATGGCGGTCAGCCAGCGTTGGCGCAGCAATTGGGCCTCGGTCAGGCGGATGCGGTTGGACAATTCGCGGTAGCGAGCCGCCTGCTTGGACTGGCGCTTCAGACCACCCAATTGGCCATCCAGGGCGGTCAACACGTCCTCGAGGCGGGAGAGATTGCCTTCCGCGGCGCGCAGGCGGAGCTCCGCCTCGTGTCGGCGGCTGTGCAAGCCACCGATCCCCGCGGCTTCCTCCAGAAGGGCCCGGCGCTGGCTTGGCTTGGCGTTGATCAGCGCGCCCACCCGCCCCTGGCTGACCAGGGCCGTGGAGCGGGCGCCCGTCGCGGCGTCGGCGAACAAGAGTTGGACGTCCCGGGCCCGCACGTCCTTGCCATTGACCCGATAGAGGGAGCCATCCCCCCGGGTGATGCGCCGGGTGATCTCCAACTCCTCGGAATTGTTGAACATGGACGGCGCGGTGCGCGACCGATTATCCAGGGAGACGGTCACCTCGGCGACATTGCGGGCGGGCCGGTTGGCCGTACCGCCAAAGATGACGTCGTCCATTTCTCCGCCGCGCAATTGCTTGGCGGAGGTTTCACCCATGACCCAGCGCAGGGCCTCGACGACGTTGGACTTGCCACAGCCATTGGGGCCGACCACGCCGGTCAGCCCCGGTTCGATCAGCAGTTCGGACGATTCGACAAACGACTTGAACCCGACCAGACGAAGGCGCGTGAACTGGATCAAAGGGGCGCTCTTCCCTTACTTGCCGAGCAAGGGATCGATGACCTTGCGGAAGGCCTCGATGGACTGAGATCCGACGATCACCGGCTTGCCATCAATGACGAAGCTGGGGGTCGAGTTCACGCCGACGGCATCGGCCTGGGCCTCGCCCGCGCGGATGCCATTGAAGACGGACTCGCTTTCCATGCAGGCCTGCACGTCGTCCTTGGACATGCCCACCAGGGCTGTATAGCCCTGAATCGCCGCCAGGGGATCCTTGGCCCGCGCCCAGGTCATCTGGTTCTCGAACAAGGTGTTGATCAAGGGGAAATACTGCTCCTCGGGCGCGCAACGGGCGATCATCTCGGCGCCCAGGGCCAAAGGTTGTCCCAGGGTGTGATCGACGAAAACCAAGCGGACCTTACCGGTGTCGATATATTCCTTCTTCAGCTCGGGCAGGGTCTCCTTGTGGAAATCCGCGCAATGGGGGCAGAGCAGGGAAGAATATTCGGTGATGGTTACCGGCGCGTCGGGGGACCCGAGGGACCGTTCCGAATAGACCGGTGCGTCCTGAGCGACGGCGGAGGCGGCCCCTCCGATGGTGAAGACGGCCAGGGCGAACACGAAACGGCGAATGGTGGGAAACACGTTTTCTCTCCTTCGAAAGCTGGGTCCGCCAACCGGCGGAGCGGAGTAGTATAATTGGCCGCCCCGGCGCGACAACCCGAGAACGCGGACCTTCTTCCTGTTTTCCAAGGAATTGGAGCGAAAAGAAGGCGCCCGGATCCGGTGGAGCATCGGGCGGACAAGGGGGGTCCGGTTTTTCCGACCCGCCCGATGCGCGCCAAAATGACTCTAGCAGTCTGTCTGAGCATTGTTTCTGCGACTTTGCTGTCGGCATGGTCTGGAGGGGCAAGGGGCGCGGTGCCCCCTCCCTCCCTCAAGCCATGCTGAGATTCGCCATTCGCTTGCAGTTGTAGGCCAGGGCAACAA
>JAIOYK010000105.1 GCA_021741145.1 Rhodospirillum sp.
ATCAGCACCGTTGGCCGGGGGGCGGTGGGCGGAACCAAGCCCCGGGGGCCGCCCCCCCGGGTGACCGTCAAACGCAGGCTGCCCGCCTTCAGCCCGTTGGCCGTCAGGGTGGCGCATAGGGCCGCCTCCCAGTCCACGGGGGGGAGGGGGAGGCCGAGGATCTCGGCGCCCCTGGTCAGGCGGGCCAGATGGGCCCTTAGGCGGAGAGGGGCGCCGTTTTGGGCGCGGAGGGTCTCGAACAGGCCATCCCCCAGCAGAAAACCCCGGTCGTCCGGGGCAATACGGGCCGTCTCCAGGGGCAGGATGGCGCCGTTCAGCCAAACTCTCATGACGCTGGACCCGTCAGGGTCGCCAGGAGGGGCGCCATCTTCACGAGGCTCTCCTCGTATTCCCCCGCCGGGTCGGAATCGGCGACGATGCCACCCCCGGCCTGGGCCACCAGGGTGTCTCCCGAGCGGGTCAGGGTGCGGATGACGATGCTGGAGTCCATGGAACCGTCAAGGCCAATCCAGGCGATGGACCCGCAATAGGCATCCCGGCGCCCCTCCTCCAGTTCTGAAATGATCTCCATGGCGCGGATTTTGGGCGCGCCGGTGATCGATCCTCCCGGAAAACAGGCCTTGAGCAGGTCCACCGGCCCGGCGCCCGGACGCAGGCGCCCGACCACGGCGGAGACGAGGTGATGAACCGAGGCGAAGGTCTCCAGCCCCCGGGATTGGGGCACGCTGATGCTACCCAGGGCGCAGACCCGGCCCAGGTCGTTGCGCATCAAATCGACAATCATCAGGTTCTCGGCCCGGTCCTTCTCGCTGGCGAGCAGCTCTTGGGCGAGGTGGGTGTCCTCCTCGGGCGTGGCGCCCCGGGGGCGGGTGCCCTTGATGGGGCGGGTTTCCACCCAACCGTCGGAGCCCAGGCGCAGGAACCGTTCCGGCGAGGCCGAAAGCAGGGCTTGTCCGCGCCCGACCCGCAGAAAAGCGGCGAAAGGGGCGGGGCTGAGCCGCCGCAGGCGCTTGTACAGGGTGATGTCATCGAGCCCATTCGGGACCCGTCCCAGGACCCGTTGGGTGATATTGGCCTGGAAGATGTCTCCGGCGTGGATGTAGGCGATGGCCCGGGCGATGGCGGCTTCCACCTCATCGCGGGGTCGCTCCGGGATCCAGTCGCCCGCGAGGTCCCAATCGGGATCCGTCGCCGGGGGGAGGGCGGTGATCCGGGCGGCCAGGGCGGTGATCCGCTCCCTCGCGTCGGGGCGCCGACGCCGCCCGGCGAGGATCCAGGCCCGGCGTGCCTCCAGATCCAGGCCCAGGACCGTGTCGTAGAGTCCCATGGCCATTTCCGGCATGTTCAAGTGATTGGGGTGGGGGCGGGGCAAGTGTTCGATGTGTCGGCCCAATTCATAGCCCAGGAGGCCCGCGGCGCCCGTGGGGAAGGGCAGGGGGCAGTCGTTGGGAACGGGTTCGGCCATCGCTTCGAGCCCGACACGCAGGGCGGTGAAGGGATCCACATGGGCGCGCAAGCCATCCACCCGGGTGCCCTCGCCGTCGGCGGTGATCACCCGCCAGGGATCGAGACAAAGATAGGCATGGCGCCCCCGCCCCCCATCCGTCGCGGCACTGTCGAAGAGGACAGCGTGTTCGGCCTCGGCGACCAGGGGCAGCAGGTCGAGTGGGTCACGGTAGGGGATGGACTCGATATGGATCACGGGGCACGCCGATCTCTGAGAGGGTGTGCCCGTTACTTGGAGGATGGGCCGCTCCCCGGCAAGGGGAAACCGCCCCCGGGCGCCGTCTCAGAAATAATCCGGGTAGCGGTCGCGGATCTGGTCAACGGAAGATAGGGTGCCGGACAGGTGTTCCCGGACCATGCGATCCACCAGGGCGAGGTCGCCGGAGCGGATCGCGGTCAGAATACCCTCGTGATAGCTCAGGATATTCAGGGGTTTGCCCGGGTCGGGCAAGTTGAGTTTCCGCAGTCGGTCGATATGGCCGGACCGGGCGGTGATCAGAACCCACAGATTGGACACGCCCACCAGATCGCAAAGGGATTGGTGGAACAGGTTGTCCAGGGCCGCGAACCGAACCAGGGTGTCGTCCCGGTCCAGGACCTCCTTCTGGGCATCCAGGATGCGCTGGGGAACCCGGAGGTTCGCCCCGTCCGGATCGCGGGTGAGTTGGCGGGTCACTTCCAGCTCCAGGGACAGCCGCAGGTATTGCGTCTCCCGGGCGTGGCTGATGTCGATCTTGGACACCACCGTCTTGGACTGGGGATAGACGAATAGAAGCCCTTCCTCCTCCAGCTTCATCATGGCGTCGCGGACCGGGGTCTGGCTTACCCCGTAGGCTTCGGCGATTTCCGCGCGGGACAGGGCGGTACCGGGAACCAGGGCGAGGGTAACAATGCGATGGCGCAGGCTGTCCTGGACCATCTGGCTGGCGGTGGTCCGCTTGTGGGGACGTCCACCACCTGGAGTGATTCCGGGCATGAGTAGGTCATCCAGTCGCGTGGATGCGTCCAAGGTCGCCATGGGCCTCTGTCGCTCATTGTTCATCGGGCATCAGGCATCGGGTGCGGATGGGTCCCTCGCGTTGGGAGAACGGGACGCGAATACCCCTTCATACAGAAAGCTTGCGCTCCGTGCACTAATATATTAGTGCATTAGATCACGGGGCCGAGGGAGGTTCCGCCAAGAAATCCATGGGAGGATCATATGACGTTCACCAAAGCCGCCTTACTCGCGACCTGTGTCACGGCCTTCGCCGCGACCGCCCAGGCGGAAACCCTGTCGATTCAGACGTCTTTCAACGCGGGGGACTTCTCGACCAAATATCTGACCGAGACCTGGTTGCCCAAGCTGTCCGAAATGACCGAGGGGCGAATCGAGCTCACCCTCACGCCCAACGGATCGGTTGTTCCGGCCAAGGAAACGCCGGAGGCGGTGGCCGCCGGGGTGCTCGACGGGGACTTCACCTCGGTGAACTATTTCTCCGGGCGGGAGCCGGCCTTCGCGATCCTGGGCGACCTGATCTCCGGCTACGACACGCCCGAACAGATGTTGGGCTTCTGCCACGATGGTGGGGGCGAGGCGATGATGCAAAAGGCCGTGGACGCGATCACCGACGGCGAGGTGAAAGTCGTCGCATGTGGTCCCTATTCCCGTGAGGCCCTGGTCGCGCGCACCCCCATCCGGACCTTCGAGGACCTGACGGGCAAGAAGATCCGCTCGCCGGAAGGTCTGGCCGCGGCGGTGTTCAAGGCCGGGGGCGCCTCGCCGGTCTCCATCCCCTTCTCCGAGGTTTTCGGGGCCCTGGAAAAGGGGATCGTCGATGCCGCGGATGCCTCGGCCTATGTGAACAACGATGCCACGGGCCTGAACGAAGTGGCGCGCTATCCCCTTTATCCGGGCATTCACTCCATGCCCTCCATGCAGTTCACCATCAATCGCGCGACCTGGGAGGGCCTTTCGTCGGAGGACCAGACGGCGCTGCGCGACTGGTGGTATGAGGCCATGTACGCCATGACCGCGGAAGTGGCCGCCAAGGACAAGGAGTTGGCCGCCCGCGACGCCGCCGGGGGCAAGATCGAGGTCATTGACTGGGCCCAGGCGGACCGGGACAAGCTGCGCGAAGTCGCCCGGGTCCAATGGGAGGACTACGCCAAGAAGTCCCCCCTGGCCAAGGAAGCCTTGGACGCCAACATCGCCTACATGACCAAAATCGGCCTGTTTAAATAGGCGGTTCCCACGGATGACGCCCGGTCCTTCCCCTGTGAGGAGGGATCGGGTGGGTCTCCTCCTTGCCCCCCTTTCCATTCGCGCCCACGGGGAACCGCAATGACTCGCCTTTTTGCACGCTACGCCGATGGGATGGACCGCGTCAGCGTCTTCATCGGCCACGGCTGCTCCGTCCTGTTCTTCGCCTGTATCGGGATTTCCGCCCTGGAAGTGGTCCTGCGCTATGTCTTCGACCGGCCCACGGTCTGGTCGACGGAACTGGCGATGACTCTCTGCGCCTCGGCCTGGGTCCTGTCCGTCGGCTATGTGGCCGAACGGCAGCGGCATATCTCCATCACCATGATCGAGATGCTGGTTCCCCCCCGGGTCTGGCGTCTGTTCCGCCTGATCCAGATGCTTGTCGCCACCGGGGCCATCTTCGTTCTGATGCTCGCGCTCTGGGATCCGGCCATCAAGGCTTTGACTAAAATGGAGCATTCGGGCACGGCCCTGAACTCCATCCAGCCCGCCTATCTGAAGGCGCTGCTGGTTGTTGGCTGTGGCCTCTACCTTCTGCAACTGCTCGCGAACATCACCCGCTGGGCTCAGGGCACCGAAGGGAGCCTGTCCAATGGGCATTGAGATCATCACCCTCCTGATCGTCATCGCCCTGTTGGCGCTGATGGCGGTCGGCGTGCCCCTGGGGATCACCACCCTGACGGTCTCCCTGGCCACGGCCCTGCTGTATTTCGGCGAGCGGGCGGGGTTTTTCATCGTCGCGGCCAATGTGGGCGAGGTTCTGCACAAATACGAACTGATCGCCGTTCCCTTCTTCATCTTCATGGCCAATGTCCTGGAGCGGTCGGGAATCGCCAAATCGCTCTTTGACTCCATGGCCATCCTGGGCGGGCGGTTCCGGGGGTCGGTGGCGGTGCAGACCTGTATCGTGGCGGTGGTGCTGGCGGCCATGTCCGGCATCATGGGCGGCGAGATCGTCATGCTCGGTCTTATCGCCCTGCCGCAAATGCTGCGCCTGGGTTACGACAAGAAGCTTTCCATCGGTATTATCTGCGCCGCGGGCGCTCTGGCGACCCTGATCCCGCCCTCGGTGGTGTTGATCGTCTACGGCCTCGCGGCACAGGTCTCGATCACCAAGCTCTTCGCCGCCTCCGCCGTGCCGGGGCTGGTCCTGGCTTGCCTGTACATCGGCTATATCCTGATCCGGGTGCGTCTGAACCCGGCCATGGCCCCCATCTACGATATCCCCGAGACGGCGTTGCCGTTCACCAAACGCCTGAAGTTCATGAAGGGCGTGGTGTTGCCGGGCCTACTCATTGGGTCGGTCCTGGGGGTGATCTATTCGGGCGTGGCGACGGTGACCGAGGCCGCGGCCCTGGGAGCGGTCGGCGCCCTGGTGGTCGCCGGGATCCGGGGAGAGTTGACCTGGTTGATGGCCCGGAACGCCATGCGCCAGACCGTCCTGACCATGGGGTCCATTATCTGGCTGGTCCTGGGCGCCATTTCCCTGATCGGCATCTACAACCGGATCGGCGGGGGCGCGTTCCTGCGGGGCGTCCTCACCGGTTTGGACATCGCGCCGATCCTGGTGATCGCGGTCATGATGTTGATCGTCATGGTCCTGGGCACCTTCCTGGAATGGATCGCGATCATCTTCATCACCGTGCCCATCTTCGCCCCCGTGGTGGTGGACCTGGGCTACGACCCGGTCTGGTTCGGCGTGCTCTTCGCCATGAACATCCAGATCTATTACCTCTCCCCGCCCTTCGGACCGGCTTGCTTCTTCCTGAAATCCGTCGCCCCCAGGGGCATTGAGCTTCAGGACATCTTCGCCGCCGTCCTGCCCTTCATCGCGTTGCAGGCCGTGGGGTTGTTCCTCGTCCTGTTCTTCCCCGAACTGGCCCTTTGGCTGCCGTCGCTGGTGAACTGAGGAGGTCGCCGATATGGAAGACAAGGATCTCACCCGACAGGAAGAGGATCTCTCCGGCCCTGAATTCGCCGAGGAGGAAATCCGCGATAGTCACGATTTCGGAAGTTGGCCGGAGGTCGCCGGATTGGTTTTTACCGCCGTCGTCACCTGGTTGATCTTCGCCTTTACCGGATAGAACCGATGACACAGAAGCAATACGAAGATTTGCGGTCCGCCCGCTGGTTCGCGCCCGATGATCTGCGCGGCTTCGGCCACCGCTCCCGAATGATGCAACTGGGCTATGCGGAAGAGGACTTCATGGGCCGCCCCTTGATCGGCGTCCTCAGCACCTGGTCGGAACTGAACACCTGCCATTCCCACTTCCCCGAGCGGGTGAAGGATGTCAAGCGGGGGGTCCTTCAGGCCGGGGGATTGGCCGTGGAGATGCCCGCGCTGTCCGTGGACGAGAGCTATACCAAGCCCACCTCCATGCTTTATCGCAACTTGCTGGCCATGGAAACGGAGGAGATCATCCGCTCCCACCCGCTGGATGGGGTGGTGCTGATGGGCGGTTGCGACAAGACCACGCCGGGTCTGGTGATGGGCGCCCTGTCCGCGGGCGTGCCGATGATCTACCTGCCCGCGGGTCCCATGCTGCGGGGCAACTACGCGGGCAAGCCCCTGGGGTCGGGTTCGGACGCCTGGAAATACTGGGACGAGCGCCGCGCGGGCACCATTTCCGACGCCGAGTGGAGCGGCATCCAAGGGGGGATCGCCCGCTCCGCTGGGACCTGCATGACCATGGGAACGGCGGCGACCATGATGGCCATCGCCGAGGCCATGGGGTTGACGTTGCCCGGTGCCTCCTCCATCCCCGCGGTGGACAGCGAGCACCAGCGCATGTCCGCCCGCTGCGGGCGGCGGATCGTCGAGATGGTGTGGGAGGACGTCACTCCGGACAAGATCGTCACCGGGGCGGCCATGCGCAACGCCGCGACGGTGGCCATGGCCACGGGCTGTTCCACCAATGCCGTGGTCCATCTGATCGCCATGGCCCGCCGGGCGGGGATCGACCTGAGCCTGGACGATCTGGATGCCCTGGGACGGACCACGCCTTTGGTGGCCAATGTGCGACCCTCTGGCGCGTCGGGCTACCTGATGGAGGATTTCTATTACGCCGGAGGACTGCGGGCTCTGATGAAACAAATGGAGGCTCTGCTGGATACCAGCGTGGTCACGGTGTCCGGACAGAGCCTGGGCGAGACCCTGGAGGGCGCCAGGGTGTACAACGAGGACGTCATCCGTCCCCTGTCCAATCCGGTTTACAAGGAGGGCTCCCTGGCCATCCTGCGGGGTAATCTTTGCCCCGATGGGGCGGTGATCAAGCCCGCGGCCTGCGACCCCCGGTTCCATGTCCACCAGGGTCCGGCCCTGGTTTTCGACAGCTACCCGGAGATGAAGGCCGCGGTGGAGGACGAGGAACTGGATATCACGCCGGACCACGTCCTGGTTCTGCGCAACGCCGGACCCCAGGGCGGCCCCGGTTTCCCCGAATGGGGCATGCTGCCCATCCCCAAGGCCCTGATCAAACGGGGGCACCGGGACATGCTGCGGATCTCCGACGCGCGCATGTCGGGCACCTCCTATGGGGCCTGCATCCTGCATGTTGCCCCGGAAAGCCACATCGGCGGCCCGCTCGCGCTGCTGAAAACCGGGGACAGAGTCCGCCTGGACCTGCCCAACCGTCGCCTGGACATGCTGGTGGACGAGGAGGAGCTGGCCCGCCGCCGCGCCGCCTGGACGCCGCCCGAGCCGCGCTTCCAACGGGGCTATGGCCATCTGTTCACCGGCCATGTGACCCAGGCCGACAAGGGCTGCGACTTCGATTTCCTGGAAACCGCGTTCGGCCCCGCCGTGGGCGAACCCGATATCTTTTGAGGCACCTCCGATGAGCACCGACTTCATTCTGTCCGACGAGACCCGCGCGGCGTTGATGACCGTCTCCACCGCCTCCATCGCCACGGCCCTTTTCAAGCGGGGACTGCGCAACCAGTTCATCCAGGGAGTCTCTCCGGTCTCCCCCAAGGAGGCCAACATGGTCGGTCAGGCCTTCACCCTGCGTTATATTCCGGCCCGGGAAGACCGCAATCCCATTACCGTCTTCCGCAATCCGGACCATCCCCAGCGGGTGGCCGTGGAAACTTGCCCGCCGGGCTGGGTCCTGGTCATGGATGGTCGCAAGGACGCCCGGGCGGCCACCGCGGGGTCCATTCTGGTCACCCGCATGGCCAAGCGGGGCTGCGCCGGGCTGGTGTCGGATGGGGGCCTCCGGGATGCCCATGGCATCGGCCGATTGGACATGCCAGCCTATTGCGCCAATCCCTCGGCCCCCACCAACCTGACCCTGCACGAGGCCCTGGACATCAATGTCCCCATCGCCTGCGGGGATGTGGCGGTCTTCCCCGGCGACGTGGTTGTTGGAGACCGGGACGGGGTGATGGTGATCCCCGCCCATCTGGCCGAGGAAATCACGATGGAATGTAAGGGGATGGAAAGCTTCGAGGATTTCGTCCTGGAGGAAGTGGAAAGCGGCGCGCCGATCATTGGCCTTTATCCCTGCACCAAGGACGAGAACCAGGCGAAGTACGAGGCGTGGCGGGCCAAGACGGGGCGCTGAAGCTCTTAAAATCGGCCCTCCGCGGAAAATTGGATCCAATTTTCCGCG
>JAIOYK010000050.1 GCA_021741145.1 Rhodospirillum sp.
CGGCTTGCCAAGCGACGAAGCGTCGCCACTGACTACTTCAAGGTAGCAAGGTAAGCGATAATGTTTTCGACGTCGTCATCCTTGGTCAGCTTGAAGGTCATCTTGGTCTTGGCCTTCGCGTCTCCGGAATTCTCCACCAAAAATCCCTTCGGATCCTTCAGGTAGCCGGCCAGATTCTCGGCGGTCCAGGTCAGACCCTTTTCCTTCATCTCGGTATAGCTGTCCGAGTACTTGTAGTCCTCCTTATGGGCGGCCGGACCTTCGTAGACACCGAACAGGTTCGGACCCACTTTGTTGGCGCCACCCTCGTCGAAGGTATGGCAGGCAATGCACTTCTTGCTGACCTTCTCACCGGCGGCGGCGTCACCTTCGGCGAAAGCCGAACCGCTGGCGAAGGCAACGGCGGCGATCACGCCGGCGGCCAGAAAACCATTCTTCATCTTGAACTCCTCTCCAATTCGCCTTGTCAAAAACCGACCGCGATCATCCCCCCGGACGGCGCGGCGAAACCAAACCATCGAAACCCCGCCCCATCGGGACGACCCGTGGTTCACAATCATCTCGGGACCGTCCCGGGCGGCAGGTACCGCACGGGCTTTGGATCCCTTGACGGGAACATACCGTCGCCTGGCGTGGACGCGGACATCCCATGGCCCTGGAGTTTTCCGTCCCCCCAAAAGCGCGCCAGACAGTACAAGAGATGGCTTTCTCGCGAAACCCCCTAAGCTCTCGGACTTGGAAGGCAGCCCCCTCGTCCCACGACCCAGTCAGACTAGGCGGACAATATGGGCAAACTATGATAGCCAAAACGGGATAGAGCGTCCATTAAGGTGGTCGGACCCTTGGCGAAAGGCCAAGGATCCGACACCGCCCATCGCATCGGCGTTCACAACCACGCGAGCGCCAGGCCGCACCGCCAAAAAATCTTGACGAAATTGGTCCGAATTGGCATCATTGCCGTATTCCAGTCGCCGAATGTACGGGGCTGGAAGCCGGGTTCGACCGAGGTTTGGTGAACCGAAAGAGCAACTCGCTTCAAGGCGGGATTTCCCCTGGGGATGCCCGACTGGGATCCTCCCCCGATGGGGGCCGTATTCGGTGAATATCCTTATGTCTCCGCCAGGGATCCAACCCATGGCGCTGGACCATAAGGGATCCAGGAGGGGCCGTGAGACGGTCGGTTTCCAGGGTCAATGACACCGGATTGGAGACGGAGTTGCGGCGAGAATTGGTGACCGGAGGGGTCCGGGTTGATCCGCCCCGCGCTTGGTCGCTCCGCGTGGTTCCCACGCGTCGCACTTTCGACACCTTTCCGAGACAGAGTGAACCCGTGGGTGCAATTGCCCTGGGAACGGCATGGGTATGTCGTGCGTTCCCTGGATGGCCCAATGCGAAAGGAGTGGCATCCGTCATGAAAACCAAAACCTTTACTCTGCCCGCCGTTTCCAATGAAGGGGGGCTCTCGCGCTACCTGACGGAAATAAAGCGCTTTCCCATGTTGACGGTGGAAGAGGAATATTCCCTGGCGACGCGTCTGCGCGACGAAGGAGACCGGGAGGCCGCCCACAAGATGGTCACCAGTCACCTGCGGCTTGTCGCCAAGATCGCCATGGGCTATCGCCATTACGGTCTGCCCGTCGCCGATCTGGTGGCCGAGGGCAACCTGGGCTTGATGAAGGCGGTGAAAAAATTCGAACCCGAACGGGGCTTTCGTCTGGCCACATACGCCATGTGGTGGATCAAGGCCAGCATCAACGAATACATCCTGAACTCCTGGTCCCTGGTGAAGGTTGGTACCGTGGCCGCGCAGAAGAAACTGTTCTTCAACCTGCGCCGCCTAAAAGCCAAGCTGGGCGTTTACGAGGAAGGGGACCTGAGTCCGGAAGTCGTGACCAAGATCGCCACCGAGTTGAAGGTCTCGGAGAACGACGTGATCATGATGAACCGTCGCCTCGCCGGTCCCGACGCTTCGCTGAACGTGCCCGTGGGCGAGGATCAGTCCATGGATCGGGTCGATCTGCTGGTGGACGATGGCTCCAACCAGGAAGATCTCTACGCCGCCCATGAGGAAAAGAGTCTGGGCAGCCAGCTCCTTAAGGACGCCCTGGAGACCTTGACCGAACGGGAGCGGCACATCATTACCGCCCGGCGGTTGTCCTCCGACCCGGTGACCCTGGAGGAACTGGGCGGGGAATATGGCGTGAGCCGCGAGCGGGTCCGGCAGATCGAGAATCGGGCCTTCGAGAAACTGCAGACCGCGGTCAAAAAGGCGGCGCGCGCCCTCAACGACAGGGAGCCCCGCATGGGCGCCCTGGAGGCCGTGCCCGCCTGATCGGAAGAACAGGCCCTCTTTCGCGAAAAGCGGAACGCCCCGGGACAGTTTTCCGGGGCGTTCTTATGTTGGCCTCTCGCAAGCGGCGTTGGAGGAAGGGGGGGCAAGCCTATCCCTGTTTGGTATCACCGAGCCCATTCAAGAGTGAGGTAGCCCCCGACCCGTTCCCCGAGGGGGCCAGCACCATTCAAGGTCCAGACAATTCCGGACAGGCCGGAGGGATCCAGGGCGACGGCCTCCGTCGCACCCAGAGTGGCCAGTTCATCCAGATGGCCCCGCAGGGTCGGGCGGCGCTGTCCACTGTCGAGCACGCCCAGACGCCCCGTCCCATCCCGATAGAGTGTCAGACGCCGGGCCGGACCGACCTCCACGCCGGGGCCTGAGAGGTCTCGCCCCCCATCCAGGAGCAGCGGGGCTTGGAAAACCGAGGCGCCCTCGGACACGGCCCGGTCCACCAGTTCCTGGACATCCCGCTTGCTCCCCCGGGCGATGAACATATCCTTGTCCCATTCCACCGCGGCCGCGTGGTCGATCAGGACCTTACCCTTGCCATCGACCACCACCATGCCGTCATAGGGCGCCAAGGTCTTTGACCCGGCCACTTCACCACTGACAACCAACAGACCGACCACCCGGTCCCTGTCCCCCACCCTGGCGGCGGGCAGGACCATGCGGGCGGTTCCCTTGGGCCAGCCCAATGACTCGGGCGCCAAGGTCACCCGTCCGGTTACGGCCCGGCCCAGGGCCTGGGGCGCGACCGGCTCGGACACGTCCGATGGTTCCGATGACCCGCTCCGCGGAGCCGCGCAACCCACCAGCAGGGCCGAGGTCAGGACGAGGGCGGCCAGGGCTGGAATGGACAGAGCCGGAATGGATAGGGCCGAAATGGATAGAGCCGGAATGGATAGGAACAGACGGAACGGCATGGAAGCTCCTTTGATTTCTTCAAGAACTGGAGACGCCCATCTTTCCATGGACGCGTCTTGGGGGAAAGTCCCCCGTCCCGCCCTTGATTCATCCGACCCCGCGGAAAGGTTGGGTCAACAGACGCCAAACGGTCAGCTCAATCGGGGCACGAAGGGTTTCCAAACCGATGGCCATGCTCCCATGGCCATCCCGGGGTTGGCTTCGGTAAGTTCCAAAAAGCCGATCCCACCAGGGGAAACAAAATCCGAAATTGCTGTCCATCTCCTCCCGATGAACGGAATGGTGAACACGGTGCATATCCGGCGTGACCACCAGCAACCGCAATCCGCGGTCTAGTCCCTGGGATAAGGCCATGTCGGCGTGGTTGAACATGGCCGTTCCGTTCAACAGGACCTCGAAGATCAGAACCGCCAGGGGGGACGGCCCGATCACCACCACCGCGACCCCCTTGATGACCAGGGACAGGAGGATCTCCAGGGGATGGAAGCGCAGGGCCGTGGTCACGTCGAAATCCGTGTCCGCGTGGTGCACCCGATGGAGGCGCCAAAGCAGGGGAATCCGATGGAAGACCATATGTTGGACCCAGATCACACAATCCTGGGCCAGAACGCCGACCAGGAGGTCCAACCAGACCGGCAAGGCAAGCAGGTTCAAAAGCCCCCAGCCCCGCTCGGCCACGACATGCGCCAAAGCCACTGGCAGGGCAATGGGCAATAGGGCGACGACCCCGCGAACCATCAAGCCGTCCAGCACGACCAAGCCGAGGTTCGAGGGCCAGCGCCGGATCCGCCCATGGGTTCGATGGCTCCGACGGGGCCAGAGGGCTTCCGCTCCCATGAAGACCCCCATCAACCCCAGGAACACCCCCAGGCGAAGGACCGCCGTCCACGTGGGGTCAAGACCTTGGCCATCCATCTTCCGTCCTCCCCCTCGCTCCGGGTCAGGGGCGTGCCGGCTGATCCAACTCGACGGGAATGACTTGCTTGATCACCGACTTGCCCAGAGCCGCGGCCAGGGGGTCCGTCAGCAGCAGACCCTGGCCCGCGATACCCAGGGCCGGGGCTGAAACAGTGCCCCAACCCTGCCAAAGCCGCCGCCCACCTTGGGGATCGGTCAACCCCAAGTCCAGCCGCAGATCCGGTCCCCCAAGGGACGGCTTGGCCGCGTCCCGGTCCCCCCCCAGGACACTGCCCTGGACGTTCGAATACACGCGGACCGTCACGTCCACCGAATCCTCGTCATCCGAGGTTCCCGCGACACCAGAGACCGCGAAGGGGGCACCGCTGGGGTCCGGGCGGGTCACCGCGCTGGTCGCGCTGGTATCAAGGTCCAGAAGCAGCACGGCCTCGTCGTCCATGCCCTTGGCAAGGGGGACGCCCCGGGCCACCAGGGCCGCTTTGAGGCTGTCGAGGATGGCCAGATTGGCCGCGCTGTCATCCATCACGCGCGCAAGGATGGGCCGGGTGCTGTCATAGGGAGCCAGGGGCATGGCGTTGACGACGATTTCCGCCATCCGCGAAGGGGCCACAACCTCGGCACCCAACGGTTTGGTCCCTGTCCCGTCCTCCGCGGCAAGACCCGGCAAGGCCATCGGAAGGGCCATCGGGAGGAACAGGATCAAGGTCAGGAACAAGGTACGAAGGGCCATGGGAAACACTCCCGAGGAAATTTGGAAACGGTGCTCCGAGAGGGGACTCGGATGGTCGGGGGTGGCCGCCGGGGCGGCGGTCACCCAAGGTAACGGCTCGGCAAGGAAAACGCGAATGACGTTCCCGTCATTGCCCAAGCCGGTTCGGAGAATTCCGGCTCGGCTCACCGGATTCCCAGAATCAGGCGGACCTTTTCCGCAGTGATGGAGCGGATGATGGTCACGAATCGCTCCAGCAGGCGGCGGATCACCGGATCGGTGTTTTCCAGGTAGGTTTCGAATTCGCTTTTCGGCACGGCCACCAGGGTCGTGGCTTCCACCGCCCTGGCCGTGGCGCTCCGAGGTTGGTTATCGATCAGGGCCATTTCTCCAACGATTCCCCCCTCCTGCTCCAGGGCGATCACCACCTCCGCGCTGCCGACCTTGCGAGTCACCTCAATGGCTCCGGACCGGATGTAATAGGCGCTATCCCCTTCGTCGCCCTCGGCGAAGAGCATATCGCCTGGCTTCAGGTGAAACAGGCGATCTTCCTCAACCTCGATCTCATCCGCCATGACAGCCCCTTCTCTTTCAATTCCGTTCCCCGTTGGCGCCACCATTCTATCGTCCCTTTTGTCAAAGGGGGACCCGCTTTCGTGCCGACCTATGACGGTGTGTCCCGCTTTCCCCATTCATCTGGCGCGTTTTAGGGGGTGTCGGTGAAGATTTCATTTGTCCAGTCGCGGGGAATGGTCCAAAAAATATCCGTGTTCGATAGCGGGGCATGGGAGGGATAGTCAATCCTGGATCCACCAATCCCTAGGGCCACGCGCGGTTTTGAACGGGGAAGGGTCGCGAACCGTGTCCACAGCATTGGAATCCCTGGACGGCGTCTCCCTGCTGGCGGATCTTGATCCAACGCGGCGGGAGGCTATCGCCAAGCAATGCCGGTGGAAGAAATACAATTCGAGCGAGCAAATCATTGACCGGCAAAGCGAAACCCGGGACGTCTTTTTCGTCATCTCTGGGTCAGCCCGGGTGGTGATTTATTCCCAGTCGGGCCGGGAAGTGACCCTCGACGACGTCCCCACGGGCGGCTTTTTTGGGGAACTGGCCGCCCTCGATGGGGCGCCCCGCTCGGCCAGTGTGATGTCGATCTCCGAAAGCCTCGTCGCCTCCCTGCCGCCCGAAGCCTTCCTGCGTGTGATCCGGGAAAACCCTTCGGTCGCGATGCTCGTATTGGGACGTCTCACCGCCATCGTGCGGGCGGCGACCGACCGAATCCTGGATCTCTCCACCTTGGGGGCCAACAACCGGGTGCAGGCGGAAATCCTGCGCCGTGCCCTGGACGCCAAGGAAGACGAGGACGGCAACGCCTTCATCAGTCCCATCCCCGTCCACGGAGAAGTGGCGAGCCGGGTCAGCACGACCCGGGAAACCGTGGCCCGAGTCCTGAACGACTTGGCCCGCAAGGGGATCGTCCGCCGCGAGCGGGATGCCCTGGTGGTCACCGACTTGGGTCGGCTGGAAATCATGGTCGCCGACATGAGCGCCTGACCTAGTGGTTAGCAAGAAACTTGGGGGACGCGAACCATTTTAGAAGTCCGATTGAGCCCACCAATTGAGTGACTTACCTTTGCCTCCCAATCGGGGATATGGGGTTCCGGAGTTTGGGTTGATCCACTGGCGACATTATATCCCCTTTCGCACCCCATTCGACACGCCCCTGTGACATTGGTCACTGTGGCACCAAGCTTGATACTCTATGATAAACGCCATGAAGGTGCCATTGGGTCGCGTGATCCGGTGGGTCCTTTTTCATGTGCTTAAGGATTCAAGACACTCCTTCGGGACCATGGCGCGCCGTGGTCCCGTTTTTTTATCAAAAGTCAGGCAAATACCGGAAAATTCCAACGCGTGTGATCTTCGTCACAGGCCAGGGGATTGGAGTGCGGCTAATGTCCGCTTTGCCAAGGGGACACCATCGGGCCGGTTGGTCCACGGAGTTCCGACGGTATCGGTATCCTCTTTCCCTCAAAGAGCGAACTTGGGCGGTGTCCTTCCGGGCACCGCCCTTTTTTTATCCAAAATTCAGTTTTCCAAAATTTTCGCCGCCGGGTGATGCCCATCACAGTCCCACACCCCGATCCGAGCGTAGTCTTCCACTTGCCAAGGGGTTCTCATTCGGACCACGCGGTACGAGGAGTTTGACCGACGGTATCGGTATCCTCTTTCCCTCAAAGAGCGCACTTGGGCGGTGTCCTTCCGGGCACCGCCCTTTTTTTCATCAAGGATCCTGTGTCACCCGGGGGTCGACACCAAGGTCCTCGCGAACGGTCGCCGACAAGGCCGCGCAGGTTTCCGCGTCCAACAATTGCTTGGTCCGGGTGGCGAGGATAAAGCCCCGCCGGGCGGTCTGGACGACACCCGGGTCCTCCGTCCGGTCCCGAGGCAACAGGCGGACCAACCCCGCGTCCAGGTCATCCGATGACAGGGTTCCATAGGGCCTATAGGCGGGCAGACGGCTCCAAGCGCATGCGCGCAAGTCCCCCAGGTAGAGCCCCGCCCGCATCGCCGCCGCCGATTCCTGGACTGGATCGGACCAGTTGATATCCGCGGCCCATACAGGTCCCCCCGCCAAGGGGGTCAGACCACAAAGAACCAAGGCCAAGCCAATTCCACGCGTCCAAGCCATCACAGTTCCCATTCCTATTCCTATTCCAAACCTCGACACCCTCGGGTTCCAATCCTGAAACCCTCAGGCGAACCAGTCGAGCCGATCCCGCGCGGCCCACTCCCGGATATGGTTCCAAAGCGTCCGTGCGCGCGCCCGCTTCAAGGTTGGTCGATGGGCCACCAACCAGACCTCTTGCTGATCTGGCACGGGAATGTCCAGGCGGACCATGCTTTCCCCGAACATCTTCCCATGGAAGAGGGGAAGCAGGCCAATACCCAATCCCGCCCGTGCCGCGGCCAAGTAGGGTCCGGCGGATTCCGCCCGAACGACCACTCGGGGGTGGGTCTCCAGCAGGCCACGCAGCCACCGCATACCCGACAGGGCCTCCATGCCCCCCTGGACGACCAGACGGTGGTCCGCGAGCGCCGCCTCCGTCTCCGGCGTCCCATGGATGTCCAAGTACCGGGGCGCGGCGAACAAACCAAAGCGGAGAACCCCCACGGGTTCACAGGCTAAGTCCTCTCCCTTTGGCCTGAACAGTCGCAGAGCTATATCCGCCTCGCCCGCGCTCAGGTCCGCCACCCGGTGTTCGATCGCCAGGTCCACCCGCGTGGCCGGATAGCGTTCCAGGAAAGGGGCGAGGCGCGGCACCAGCCAAGCCGAAGCCAAACCATCGGTCGCGCTGACCCGAACAGGCCCCGCCATCTCGCTGTCCCGACCAGTGAGGTAATCATCCAAAGAGCGGGCAGCCCGCTCCATTGCCGCGGCCTGATCCCGTAGATCCAGGGCCGCGGCCGTCGGGCGCACACCCCGGGCATGGCGTTCGAACAGGCGGTGACCCACGCGGCCCTCCAGTTGGGCGATTCGGCGGCTGACGGTGCTTTGATCCAAACCCAATTCCACCGCGGCCGCGCTCAGCCCTCCCAGCCGTGACACGGCGAGAAAAACCTTAATCAATGTCCAGTCCAGATCTCGAGCCATGCGAATACGCATACCATACTGGGCATCTTCCGTCTTGAGGTAAGGGCTCGCGGATCGCAGGATCCAGGCAAGACGCGATCACAAGGACAGTCCCGCCATGCTTTTCCACCCCCGTCCCTCATCCCCGGCCTCCCCCCAATCCTGGACTCTGGAAGCCTACCGCCCCGGCGCCCTGGCCGCGGTGACGGGGGCCCATGCCCGCTGGTACGCCGATCATTGGGGGCTGGGCGCTCCCTTTGAATGCAAGGTGGCCGGAGACATGGCGGCCTTTCTCTCCCGGTGGACGCCGGAGCGGGACCTGTTCCTCACCGCCTGGAGCGGACCGGAAGCGGAACGCCGGTTCCTGGGATCCGTCACCCTGGACGGGATCGACGCCGATGGCAAGGGTGCCCATCTCCGCTGGTTCATCGTCATGCCGGAGGCCCGGGGACTTGGTCTGGGTGGACATCTGCTTGACCAAGCCCTGGCCTTCGCCGACCAGCGAAATTACGCCCGTCAGTACCTTTGGACATTCGAAGGGTTGGAAGCCGCCCGCCATCTTTACGAAGCGCGGGGGTTCGCCCTTGTGGAAAGTAAGCGGGCCACCACTTGGGGGCGCGCCTTGACGGAGCAGCGGTTGGAACGCCGCCGCCCCTCCCCCTGAACGGCGAGGGACGGCGGCCCGATCGGCAGCACGGCCCCTCTTGGTACAGTCAATGGGAACCCGGTTCCCTCGGCCGGTTTGGCCTTGACCTCGGGTCCGTCCTTCTAGCCCGTCACCATGGCCTTGACGCCGTGCCAATTGGCTTGACGGTAATGGCGGGAGTCGCAACTCGCCCGGATCCGGTCCGCGCCCCTCCTCCGAAAGGCATTTTTTTATTCCATTACAATAGTCTATTACTCTTCTCCGAGAATGCCGAAGGACAATAGACCGAGGGGCGAAACCCAATATCACTGACCGACAAGTGGTTTTCCGGCTGCTCAGGCTCCTTGTTTATGGTACGCATCGGTTTTCCTATCCCTTGGGTCGATCCCATTGGATGTCCGAATCCGCGCTCCAGGAATCCGCCATGCGTCCGCCATGCGTCCGCCGAAATTCGCCCTGCTTGGCCTCGTCGCCCTTTTCATGGCCTCCTGCCGCGCCGTTCCCATCGAGGACGTGGCGTTCCCCCGATTCCCCTCCGGGTCGGAAACGCTGTCCATGGCCCAGATCCAACATGTCACCGTGGAGGCCGCCAGTGGGCCAGAATGGATCGTCCGTGAAGATAGCCCCAGCCGCCTTATCGCCACCCACGGCGCCCGGACCCATGTGGCCAAGGTCTCCCTCGACTACACCCGGGATGGCTTTTCCATCGGGTCCCTGGATAGCACGAACCTGGACCAGGACTCGGGCAAGATCGATCCCAACGACAATCGATGGGTCGCCAAACCACGCAAGGATATCCTACGAGCGACCTTACACGAGGCCGCCAACCGCTCCTGACCCCCCGCTCCGGATCGCCGCGGTCCCGAGTTCCTCACTCCTTTGATCATCGGCGACCCGAGTATGTTCCTTCGGCGGATTGTTTCCTGGGCGGTCTGGACGGGCAAGGGCGCCCCCACCCCCGATACCAGGGAAACCCAGAATTTAGCCAAAAGCCTGAAACCCGGCTGGCGTCGCCGATTGGACCTCCATGGCCGGGCGGCGGCCGAGGTGTTCGACCGGGTGTTACCGCAAGGGGGGCAGCCCCGGATCATCTTCACCTCCCGCCATGGCAACATGGATCGGACCCTGCGCCTGATGGGACAGATGCTGCGTGGCGAACCACCATCCCCGACTGATTTCAGCCTGTCCGTCCACAACACCCTGCCCGGCATCGCCTCGATCAACTGGGGCATCACACAATCCCATACGGCCCTCGCCGCGGGATCCGACACATTCCTCGCCGGGTTGACGGAGACCCTGTGCCAGGGCCTGGATGACCCGACGACCCCCAGCCTCCTCATCCATGTGGATTTGCCCCTGCCCGCGGTATATGGGGCGTTCGAGGACGCTCCCCTGGTGGAACATGCCATCGCGCTTTGGATGGAAAGCGCCGCGACGGACGGAGGGGAGGTCATGACCTTCACACCCACCAAGACCCGGTGGACGGACGCCTCGCCCTGGGATCAGGTCGCCGCCCTGAATGCCTTCCTGGCCAATGGCGACCAAAGCGAGGTCGAGTTGGTGGGCCGGACCTCGGCCTGGAGGATCACGCGCCATGTCTAGGGTCCTGAATTGGCCGAAATCCCTGAACTGGTACTGGCGCCTAGGGGCCACCGGCTTCGCTTACGCCCTCTTTGGACTGGGAGGCGTAATCCTGTCGGTGACCGTTTTCCCCTTGATGCTGGTCCTGATCCGGAACCAGGACCAGCGGTGGCGGGCGGCTCAAGGAACCATCAGCCGGAGTTTTCGGCTGTTCCTCTGGACCCTGGACGCCCTGGGCGTGGCGGCGGCTCGCGTGGAAAACGTGGCTCAATTGCGCGCCGCCCGGGGGATGCTGATCACACCCAACCACCCCACCCTGTTGGATGTGGTGCATATCCTGTCCTGGGTGGACAGTTGCCAATGCGTGATCAAGGCCGCCCTGTTCTCCAACCCCTTTCTCGCCGGGGTGGTCCGGGCCGCGGGCTATATCCGAAACGATGGGGATCCGGAACGGCTGATCGCCGATTGCGCGACCCATCTGCGGGCCGGAGCGAACATCGTAATTTTCCCGGAGGGCACACGAACACCCAGTGGCGAAGCCCTCGGTCGGTTTCAACGGGGCATGGCCACCATCGCCTTGAACGCCCCCGCCGACTTGATTCCCGTCTTGGTGTATTGTAACCACGACACCCTAAAGAAAGGGGTTCCGTGGTATCGGATTCCCGCGTCCAAAATTCGCTATCGGTTCCAGGTCCACCCCCCTTGGCGGGTCGCCGACTTCCTGGATCCGGCGGTGCCACGCGCAAGGCAAACGCGGGCTCTGACACAAGCATTCGAAGGCTACATTCAGGAAACCCTCGTCCATGACATCGCTGGAAATGGAGCTTAAGGCTCTCATCATTGAATCCCTGAACCTGGAGGATGTCACCATTGATGACATCGACAGCGACGAAGCCCTCTTCGTCGACGGTCTGGGTCTGGATTCAATCGATGCCCTGGAACTGGGCGTGGCCCTGCAAAAGAAATATGGGGTCAAGGTGGACACCAAAACCGAGAACGTGCGGACGCATTTCGCCTCGGTCCGCAACCTTGCCGCCTTTGTCCAGCGATCCCTGGGGAACAACTGAGATGCGCGGCAAGGACGAGGTTTACGCGCAACTGCGGTCCTTCCTGATCGACCTGTTCGAGGTGCCGGAGGGAGACATCGTTCCCGACGCCCGTCTGGCGGAGGACCTGGACCTGGACAGCATCGACGCCGTCGACTTGATCGTGAAGTTCCAGGAACTGACCGGCCAGAAAATCCCCGCCACCGCGTTTAAGTCCGTGCGGACCGTGGGCGACGTGGTGGAGAAAATCCATGCCGTGGTCGGTGATTAAGCGGAGCGTCGTCGTCCTTCTGGCGCTGGTGGGAGTCTGTTATCCCGTCCTCGTCTATTTCGGACTGAGCGCCTTTTCCCCCCGGGTGCTGTTGACGGCCTTGGTGATCCTGGTCCTCGTTCGGGCGCTTCTGTTCCTGCTCGCCCGCAAGGCCACGCCCACCCTGATCACGCTGGCCATCGCCGTCGTTCTCACCGCGGTTGGCTGGGTGGCCGAGCCGCTGGCGATTCGCCTCTATCCCGTGGCGGTCAGTCTCACCATGGCCCTGATTTTCACCCTCACCCTGGTCCGGCCGCCGCCCATGATCGAGCGCTTCGCCCGCCAGCGGGACCCGACCCTGGACGCCTTCGGCCAGAGGTATACGCGGACCCTGACCAAGGTCTGGATCGGCTTCTTCCTGGTCAACGCGAGCATCGCCGGATGGACCGTCGCCTTCGGCAGCCTGGAGCAATGGACGCTCTACAACGGCATCCTGTCCTACCTGCTCATCGGCCTTTTGTTCTTTGGGGAATGGCCCATCCGGAGGATCATCCGCCGCCGGGCCGCGGCCCGAGGAGATACCCCATGACCCCCCTGTTCGAAGCCCTGACATCCTTGGAAGACCGCGACCGGATCCTCTGCCTGGAGGGGGACCGCCCCGTCACCCGGGACGAGACCGCGCGCGCCGTGGCCCGCCTCGCCGCGGGATTGGAGAACGCGAACGGCGTCCTCCCCCGAATCGCCATCCCCCGAATCGCCATTCACTGCGCATCGGCCCGGCTGTTCCTGGTGGGTTTGGCCGCGGCCTGGTGGCGGGGCGCCCAAGTGATCCTACCCGCCACCGACCGGGAGGGTTATCTGGCGGAAATCGCCCATACCCACGACCTCTACCTCGACGACCAAGCCATCGAGGAACGCCTGGAGACGGCCGAGGGTCCGCCCTGGTCGGGTCCCCGCCCCACCCCCGAAACCTGTCTGGCGGTAATGTTCACCTCGGGCTCAACGGGTTTGCCCAAGGAGATCCGCAAAACCCTGGCCCAGTTGGAAGCCGAGATCACCACCCAGGATCCCCTTTGGCGGGATCAGGCGCCCCTGGAGGCACGGGTCCTCGGCCTCGTGTCCCACCAGCATATCTATGGCCTGCTGTTCCGGATCCTCTGGCCGGTCATGGGCGGACGGGTGTTCCAGGCCCGTCAGGCCCGCTTCTGGGAGGACCTGATCAGCGACGCCCGCCCCGGGGACATCATCGTCGCCAGTCCCGCCCACCTGGGGCGCCCCCACGCGGATCTGGTGTCCATGGCCCGGCCCTCCCTGGTGTTCTCCTCGGGCGGCCCCCTGCCCCTGGAGGCTTCCCAGGCCAGCGCGGCGGTCCTGGACGCGATCCCGACGGAAATCTATGGCAGCACGGAGACGGGCGGCATCGCCTGGCGCCGCCAGCGGGAGCTGGGCGCCGCGACGCCTTGGACTCCCCTGCCCGGCGTGGCCGTGGCCCTGAACGAGGCTGGATGCCTGCGGGTCCGCGCGGCCCATATCGCCGGAGAAGCCTGGTACCAGACCGAGGATAGAGCCAATCTCGAGGGGACCAATCCAGAGGGAAACCAAACCGGTTTCCGCCTGGGGGGGCGGGCCGACCGGGTGGTGAAGGTGGAAGGCAAGCGCCTCTCCTTGACCGCCGTGGAGCGCCATCTGGCCGCCTCCGATCTGGTGGACGACGTCGTGGCCCTGCTCGCCAGCGATGATGATACCCGCCTGTCCGCCGTGGTCGTCCCGACAGCCGCCGGGTGGGAAGCCCATGGGGCCGAGGGCGCCTTCCGCCTGGGTCGCCGCCTACGCCACCACCTGCGCGCTTTCGAGGAGGACGCCGCCCTGCCCCACCGTTGGCGCTTTGTCGAGACCCTGCCCACCGACGCCCAGGGCAAGCGACCCCTCGCCCTGTTTCGCGCGCTGTTCGAGGACAGAACCGCTATTCCCCCGTCCCACCAACCGATCATCCACGCTGAGCAACGGAAGGGCACCACCGTCACCCTCTCCCTGACCATCCCCGAGGACCTGCTGTACTACCAGGGGCATTTCGACGGATACCCCCTGTTGCCCGGGATCATTCAGATCCATTGGGTGGCGGAGCGGGCGAGCGCCAGTTTCGGCCTGTCCCCCACGCCGACGGCCATGTCCCGGCTGAAGTTCCACCAGCCCATCCTCCCCGGAGCACAGATCACCCTCAGCCTCACCCATGATCCGGCCAAGGGCTCGGTGACCTTCCACTACGCCTCCGACGCGGGGGACCACGCCAGTGGGGTCCTGAAATGGGCGGAGGCGGCCTGATGCGCTTTTGCGCCGTCGTCCCCACCCACGACCACCACCGGGACCTGCCCCGGGTCGTCGCCGCCCTGCGGGCGCGGAACGTGCCGGTCTTCGTCGTGGACGATGGCTCCGGCCCGGAGACAAACGCCGTGGTGGCCGGGTTGCACGCCCCGGAGAACGGCGTTACCGGCGTCCACCTGCCCGTCAACCGGGGCAAGGGTGGCGCGGTGATGGTCGGCCTGGACCTCGCGGCCAACCAGGGCTTCACCCATGCCCTGCAGGTGGACGCCGACGGTCAGCATGACCTGGACCAGATCAACGCCTTGATAGCGGCCTCCCGACGCCAACCGAACGCCATCGTCTCCGGCTGTCCCCTCTATGACGACAGTATTCCCAAGGGACGCAAGATGGGCCGATGGGTCACCCATGTCTGGGTCTGGATCGAAACGCTTTCGCTGGCCATTCGGGACAGCATGTGCGGCTTCCGCTCCTATCCCATCGCCGCGACCCTGGCGGTCTGGCGGGAGGAAGGGGCGGGCCGGAAGATGGATTTCGACACGGAAATCATGGTCCGCCTGGTCTGGCGAGGCGCTCCTTGCGTCCATGTCCCAATCAAAGTGGTCTATCCCGAGGGCAATACCTCCAATTTCCGGCTCTGGGCGGACAATGTGCTGATTTCCTGGATGCACACCCGCCTCGTCCTGGGTATGCTCCTCCGTCTGCCTCGGTTCCTCTCCCGGGGTTGCCGCTGGGGGAGAAAGGTGGCGGGAGAGAGCAGCCATTGGGCCGATATGGGCGAACGGGGCAGGTATTGGGGCATTCGCTTTCTGGGCCTGACCTATCGGTTGGCCGGGCGGCGGGTCTGTCTGGCCGTAATGGCCCCAATTATCCTTTATTTCTTCCTCACGGGCCGCAAGGCGCGGGGTGCCTCCCTGGAATTCCTGGGCAAGGTGGCCCGGATCCGCGGCGACCGCGCGCCCGGTTGGTGGGACTCCTATCGCCATTTCCTGTCCTTCGGGGAGGCTGCCCTCGACAAGATCGCGGCCTGGTGCGGGGAGTTGAAGACAGACCATGTGGACCTGCCCCATGGGGCAAGCGATCTCTACGACTTCATCCCCAAGGACGAGGCCCTGATCCTCTTCGTTTCCCACTACGGCAATATCGAGGTCATCCGGGCGCTTGCCTCCCGCAAGGGAAACGTCCGCGTCACTGTGTTGATGCACCAAGCCCACGCGGCAAATTTCGCCCGTCTTCTCAAGGATCTGGCGCCGGACTCCCAGATGGATGTGATCGAGGTCACCGACATCGGCCCGGATACGGCCATGCTGCTGTCGGAAAAGGTCTCCCGAGGCGAATGGGTAGTCATCACCGGGGATCGGATCGCCCATGGCGCCCGGAATAAATGTGTCCGAATCCCCTTCCTGGGCGAACCGGCTTCCTTCCCACAGGGCCCCTACATCCTCGCCCACCTCATGCAATGCCCCGTCTACATGGCCGCCGCTTGGCGGGTCGGTGACCGCTTCGAGCTGGCCTGCGAAAAGCTGGCCGACCAAATCACCCTGCCCCGTGGGGACAGGGACGGTGTCCTCGCCGCCCATGCCCAAACCTATGTCGCTTGGCTGGAACAACGGGTCATCGCCCATCCCCGCCAATGGTTCAATTTCTATCCCTATTGGTCCAAACCCGATGACAGCCCGTCTTCCCGATAGCCGATCCCATCACCAACCCTTGGTGACCTTTCGGGGCCGTGCCCCTGGACGGGGTCCCGCGCCATTTTCTCGCCCGGAACATAGCGCGCCATTGGCCCCTCGTCCCCTCCAAGGCGGCCCCCTCCAAGGAAAGATAGGCCCATGCTGTCGGCGACGGTGACCGAAACCATTGAGTTCCACCACCTGGACCCCATGAACGTGGTCTGGCATGGCAACTACGTCCAGTACCTGGAAAAGGCGCGTTCCGCCCTGCTTGACGCCATCGACTACAATTACACGGAGATGTACGAATCCGGCTTTTACTGGCCCATCGTCGACATACGGGTGAAATACCTGCGGCCCCTGCGCTTCCGTCAAACCGTCGCCATCACCGCGACCCTGGTGGAGTTCGAGAACCGCCTGAAACTCGACTACCTGATCACCAATCCGGAAACGGGGCAGAAGCTGACCAAGGCCCAGACCATCCAAGTGGCCGTCGACAAGGACAGCGGCGAGATGCATTTCCGCAGCCCGGAGATCCTGTTCGAAAAGCTGATGGCCAAGGGGATCAGCCCATGATCCGCGCCCTTTTTTTTGTGTTCTCCACCCTGGTTTTCACCCCCGCCACCCAGGCCGCGGACGGCCCCGCGCCCCTGGCCGCCCCCGCTCCCCTGGCCGCCAAGGACTTGTTATCGGGCCACTTTACCATGGCGCGCCATCTGGCGGGTTTTGACCAGCCCCTGACCTCCACCGGGTCCTTCCACCTCTCCCCCGCGAAGGGGCTCGTCTGGGCCGTGGAAGCGCCCTTCCCCTCCCTCACCGTGGTGACCGAGGACGGCATGTCCCAGGGATCCACGACCGGCCCATTGACCCACCTTGAGGGCAGTGAACGGGCCGCCCCCTTCGTCACCCTGATCGCCGCGGTCCTCTCCGGGGATTGGAACACCCTGGGGGACGGCTTTTCCGTGGCGTCCAAGTCCGATGGCATGGGGGTGGGACCGGCGGGAGGAACGGGCGCGTGGCGGACCACCCTGACTCCCCGGCCCGACGGCCCCCTCTCGTCCCAGATCGAGGCCATCGAGGTCCGGGGCCGGGACCTCGTCGAGACCGTGACCCTGCGCCGAACCGGGGGCGATTGGGATGCCATTACTCTGGCCGATCAGACCGTCGCCCCGCCGCCCTTTCCCCCCGCCATCGCGGCCCTGTTCTCGGAGGCATCCCAGGGGCGATGAGAGGACGGGGGACGATACGGGGGGCCCTTTGGGGACTGGTTCTGTTGGCGCTCGGCCTCTGGGGCGGGTGGAACCTCGCCAGCGGGCGGGTGGCCATTGACGGGGATTTTCTTTCCCTGATCGGTCGAGAGCGGAGCGAGGATGGCGCGCGCGCGCCCATCGACGCCGTGCGCCACCTGCTGGTTCAGGATGGGCGCCGGGCGGTCTTCATGGTCTCCGCCCCAAACCGGACCCTCGCCCTGGACACCGCCGATGCCCTCGCCGCCGCCCTCGCCGCCTTGCCGGGCACCCTCTCGGCCAGCGGCCCCGGGGATCGCCAGCGGCGGGGGGAAGCCCTGCGCGCGTTCTATGCTCCCCAGGCGGGAGCCCTGTTGGCCGACGCGGACCGGGCGGACCTGGAAGCAGGCCGCGGTGACAGGGTGGCCCAGCGGGGCCTCGCCGCGCTCTACGCCCCGACCACGCCCCTGGATGGGGAGAGCCTGCGCCGGGATCCCTTCTCCCTGCACCAACGCGCCCTGCTCGATAGGATCGTCCGCCTGGGCGGGAACCCGGACCCGGCGCGCCGCGACGGGCGGGTCCACACGGCGGTCCACGTGACCCTGGCACAAGACCCGAGGGCCAGCGGCGGGGATGGCGCTTGGGTGGCGGGCGCCGAAGCCGCCACGGCGGCCCTGACCAAGGGCGGGTTAACCAAGGGCGGGCTGGCCAAGGATGGCGTGACCATTCAGCGCACGGGTCAGATCTTCTTTGCCCTGGCGGAGGGTAGCCTTGCCCGGAGCGATGTCCAGCGCATCGGCCTATTCACTGGCCTGGGCCTGTTGGCCCTGGTGGTGTTGGTCTTCGCCTCCTGGACACCCATCGCGGCGACCCTGCTGACCGTCGGTTCTGGACTGGTGACGGGGCTGGCGGCGGTGACCGCCCTGTTCCCCGCGCTCCACGCCATCGCTCTTGTCTTCGGCGCGAGCCTGATCGGCATTTCCGTCGACTACGCCTTCCACTACCTGGCCCAGGATCCAACCAGGGGCGCGCCAAGCGAGCGTCTGGCCCGGATCCGCGTCGGATTGGCCTTGGGGCTGGCCACCTCCATCCTGGGGTTCCTCGCTCTGGCGGCGAGCCCGCTGGCCCTACTCGGCCAGATCGCGGCCTATTCCATCGCCGGGCTGTCCGCGGCCTTCGCCACCGTCTTCCTGCTCCTCCCCCTCCTGCCCGATCCGAAGGGTCCGGGTCCCCTACCCCTGGCCCGCTGGATGGTCGGTCTCTCGACCCTCCAGAACCGCCTCTCCCCGGGGCGGCGGGGACGCGTGATCCTGGCGGGCGTGATCCTGGCGGGCTTCGCGCTACTGGGCCTTTTGGTTCGGGGAGAGGACGACATCCGCGCCTTGGGGTCCTCCCACCCCGCGCTGCTCGCCCAGGCCAAGGCCATCACCGAGACTCTGGGCCTGGGCGGCGCGCCCCTGTTCATCGAGATCACCGGTGCCGACCGGCAGGAGGTTCTCCGCCGGTCCGAAGCCGCACGGACCGCCCTCTCTCCCCTGATCAAGGACGGAACCTTGGCCGGGGCAATCGGACCCTCGGACCTGATCCCCTCGGAGGCCCGGCAAACCGCCGACCGCGCCCTGATCGCCAAAGCCCTGATCGCCCCCCATGGAGCATCTCTGATGCCCCTGTTGGGGCACGCTCAATCTCCGGCCACGGCCCCTCCCCTACTGGAGCCCGACACCGAAGCCCGGGCCGTCCTGCCCGAACTGGACTCTCTCCTGGAGACGCGGAGGGGCGTACTTCGTCTTCGGGGCGCGGAGACCGCATCCGTTCCCACCCTGGCCGCCGCCCTGGACGGTCTGGAGGGCGCGACCCTGATCAATCCGAGGGGGACCATCTCCGCCCAATTCTCCCGCTATCGCCAGTGGGCCAGCTTGGCGCTGGCCTTGACCATGGTCGCCGCCTCCCTGCTCGCCGCCTGGCGCCATGGTCCCCTTGACGGTGCGCTCTGCATGGCCGCGCCAACGGGCGCGGTGCTCTGCGCCCTGGCGGGAGACCAGGTTCTTGGGATCCCGCTGACCTTCTTCACCACCATGTCCCTGTTCCTGGTCTTCGCCATCGGCGCCGATTATGCCCTGTTCCTGGCCGAAGTCCGGGACCCCGCGGACAGCGGGGACACCACTCTGGCGGTCCTGCTCTCCCTGATCAGCAGCCTGCTGGCCTTCGGGCTTCTGACCACCAGCGCCGTGCCCCTGGTGGGCTCCATTGGCACCACCATCGCCCTGGGCCTTGTCGCGGCCTGGATCCTTGCTCCCCTCCTCGCGTCCCCGCGTCGGCTCCCATAGAGAAAGGTCCTCTCCATGCCGTCAGCCTCCCCCTCCGCCGAAGCCCACTCTGGCAAGGCCCATTCTGGCAAGGCCCATTCTGGCAAGGATTGCGACGTGGCCATCATCGGCGCCGGTCCCTCCGGCACCGTGGCGGCCAAATTCCTCCACGACGCCGGGCTAAAAATAATCATCCTGGAGAAGTACCACCTGCCCCGCTTCGTCATCGGTGAAAGCCTGCTGCCCAACTGCATGAACGTCCTGGAGCGGTGCGGGATCCTTCCCGCGGTGGAAGCGGCTGGCTTCCAGTTCAAGGACGGCGCGATCTTCGAGCGGGGTCCCTTCCACTCCCCTGTCGACTTCCGGAGCAATTTCGAGACCGAGGGCTGGGGAACCACCTTCCAGGTCCAACGCGACCGCTTCGATACCATCCTGGCCGAGGAAGTCTCCAAGGCGGGGGTGGAAATCCGCCAAGGGCACGGGGTGACGGCGGCCCGACTGGCCGACGGAGACTGTCAGCTCACGGTCCGGAACGATGCCGGAGAAACGGGCCTGCTCTCCTGTGGCTTCGTCCTGGACGCCAGTGGCTACGGGCGGGTCCTGCCGCGTCTGCTCGATTTGGTCCGCCCTTCGAAACTGCGCCCAAGGCGCGCCCTGTTCACCCATATGCGCGATCACATGGCCCCGGAGGACCATGACCGGAACAAAATCCTCATCACCGTCCATCCAAATCGTATTGACATCTGGTACTGGCTCATCCCCTTCTCCGATGGCACCGCCTCGGTCGGCGTGGTCTTCCCCGAAGACGACGTTATCTATAGGGAGCGGGAGGACCAACATGTCTTCCGGACGTTGATCAGGAATACCCGTCTTGGCGCGATCCTCGCGCGGGCCGAACCCATCCGTCCCATGGAGCGTCTGTCGGACTATTCCGCCCACTCCACCAGATTGCATGGGGACGGCTATGCCCTGGTCGGCAACGCGGGCGCCTTCCTCGACCCGGTCTTTTCCTCGGGCGTGACCATCGCCATGGTCTCGGCCGAGATGGCCGCCAAACAGCTCATCCGCCGCCACCGGGGCGAGAGCGTGGATTGGGAAGCGGACTACGCCGAGCCCCTGATGCAGGGGGTGCGAACCTTTGAATCCTACGTGAACGCTTGGTATGACGGGCGTTTCCAGACGATCCTCTTCAACCGCCCCGATGGAGAGAACAATCCGCTGACCAAAATGGTCATTTCGATCCTGGCCGGGTATGCCTGGAACAGGAATAATCCCCTGGTCGCCCAAACCGACCGCTACCTCGCGATGCTTCACGACCTATGCGCTTGAAAGCCCTTCTCATCCTCGCCGCCCTTCTGACCGGCGCCTGTTCCCACGGGCCCGAGGGGCCGGACCCCTTCGATCTGTACGACCCCTTCGCCGTGCGGCTGGAGCACTGGGGCAACTTCGCCCTGCCGACGCCTCCCTGGCCCCACCACGCCGACCCCGTCGAGGTCCTGCAGCGCATCGAGGCGACCCTGCCCGATGGTGGTCATGTGGCTTTCCAGGCCCGCCTCTCCCTGGGTCACCATGGCGCCGCGATCGTCCTTCTCGACGACCTGGGCCGGCGGGCGGTGACGGCCACCTGGACCGACCTGGGCGCGCGCGTCTCCCAAGCCTCCTGGCTGCCGGGTTGGGTGGACGGGCGGCGCATGCTCGCCGATCTTGTGATGGTTTACTGGCCTCAAACCCTGGTCCGGTCTGGCCTCCCCTCGTCCCTGGAGGTGGAGGAGGTCCGAGGCGACAGGCGGATTATCGTCCGCGACACCAATGTGCCCTACCTGCTCATCCACCACCCCGAGGGCAACGTCTGGAACGGCCCGGCGAGTCTGGTGAACCGCGCCGCGGGCTACCAACTGACCATCCAGTCCACCGCCCTTTCTCCCCTGTCGGGCCTCTTATCCGCCCCCGGGCTTAAGGGCGCCACGTTTAAGGGCGCCACATGACTCGCCCCCCCGTCTATCTGACTGCTCTGGGGGTTTTGTCCGCCATGGGCCAGGGCAAGGTGGAGACCCGGGCCACCCTGTTCGAGAACGCGCCCGCTCATATTCTTGTCCGGGATGACGTCCTACCCGGCGAGCCCGTGACCCTGGGCACCGTCCCTGGCCCATTGTCCCCCGTTCCAAAGGGCATGGAGGACCACGACACCCGCACGAACCGGATGCTCTGGGCCGCGCTCGAACAGATCCGGCCAGAGGTCGACGCGGCGCTCGCCCGCCATGGCGCCGACCGGATCGGGATCGTTCTGGGGACCAGCACCTCGGGCATCGACGAGGGCATGAAGGCCTATGGGGAGTTCCTGGAAACCGGCGCCCTGACAACGGGGTATGCCTACCACCGCCAGGAAATCGGCGATCCCGGGGTTTTCCTGCGCGCCGCCCTGGGACTGAATGGCCCCATGCTGGTCATCTCCACGGCCTGTTCCTCCAGCGCCAAGGCCCTGTCCTCCGCGGCGCGGGTGCTGGCCGCGGATCTCTGCGACACAATCCTGGTGGGTGGGGTGGACAGCCTCTGCCAACTAACCGTGGCTGGGTTCAGCGGCCTGGAACTGGTGGCCCCCTCGCTCTGCCAACCCATGAGCGCCAACCGCGCGGGCATCACCATCGGCGAGGGGGCCGCCCTCTTCCTGATGACCCGGGAGCCGGACGGCCCCAATCCGGTGGCCTTGTTGGGCGTGGGAGAGACATCGGATGCCCATCACCCCAGTGCCCCCGACCCGGAGGGGCGGGGCGCCATCGCCGCCATGGAACAGGCCCTGGACCGGGCTGGGCTCACCCCCTCGGACATTGCCTATGTCAATCTCCACGGCACGGCCACCCGGCTCAACGACGCCATGGAAGCCAAGGCCGTCGCCACCGTCCTGGGCACCGCCATTCCCGTCAGCTCAACCAAACCCCTGACCGGCCATACGCTTGGCGCCGCGGGCGCACTGGAGGCGGCCATCCTCTGGCTCTCCCTGGCCGAGATGGTCAAAGGCGCCCCCTTGCCCCCCCACCCCTGGGACGGCGTCCGAGATCCGGGTCTGCCCGCGTTGACCCTGGTCGAGAAGACAGACCAACGTCTGCCTCCCACCGACAGGATGGCCATGATGAGCAATTCCTTCGCCTTCGGGGGCAGCAATGTCGCGGTGATCCTGGGGCGGGGATGGCATGACGGCGAGGACGCGAGATGACGGTTTCCCAAAGCCCCTTCCCCCTTCCCATCGCCGATTTCGTGCCCCATGGCTCCCCCATGCTGTTGATCGACCGGATCCTTTCGGCCTCCATGGAGGAGATGAGCACCGAGGTGACCATCACCGCCGATAGCCTGTTCTTCGTCCCTGGCCAGGGCATTCCCGCCTATGCCGGAGTAGAGTACATCGCCCAAAGCGTCTCGGCCTTCAATTGCTGGCGGGAGCGTCGGGAGAGTCCCGACGCGCCGCCCCGGGTGGGTTTCCTGTTGGGATCCCGGCAGGTCACCTTGCCCGAACCCTGGTTCCCCGAGGGCGCGGTCCTAACCATCACCGTGCGGGAGATTTTCCAGGACGGTCAGATGGGCGTCTATGAGGGCACCCTGACGCGCCCTGGCGTCCCGCCGCTGACCACCAACATCAATGTCTACCTGCCTGATCCGGACGCGGTTGGGTTTCCCGCACAGGATACCCCCGAAAAGGAACCGCCATGACCGAGACCATCCTTGTCACCGGTGCCAGCAAGGGCATTGGCGCGGCAACCGCCCGGCGTCTCGCCCGGGACGGCTTCGACATTGTCGTCCACTACCATTCGGACGAGGCCGGAGCCCTCGCCGTGCTCGACGACATCCAGGCCGTGGGGCGGGAGGGCCGCCTGATCCGCTTCAACACCGCCGACCGGGTGGGCACCCGGGTCGCCCTGGAAGCCGAGATCGAAGCCCATGGCGCGCCCTACGGGGTCGTTCTCTCCGCCGGGCTGACCCGCGACGCCGCTTTCCCCGCCCTGGAAGACTCCGACTGGGACGATGTCATGGGCGCCAACCTGGACGGCTTCTTCAATGTGCTCAAACCCCTGGTGATGCCCATGGTCGGGCGGCGCAAGGGCGGACGGATCGTCGCGTTGACGTCCATCGCCGGGATCTCCGGCAACCGGGGACAGGTGAACTACGCCGCCTCGAAGGCCGGAATTATCGGCGCGGTGAAGTCGCTCGCCATCGAACTGGCCAAACGCAAGATCACGGTTAACGCCGTGGCCCCGGGCATCATCGAGACCCAGATGACCAGCACCCTGCCCAAGGAGGAGATCCTGGGCCTGATCCCCATGCGCCGCATGGGCGCGCCGGAGGAGGTGGCGGGCGCGATCTCCTTCCTTTGCGGCCCCGACGCCGGGTACATCACCCGACAAGTGATCAGCGTGAACGGCGGCATGTTATGACCCGCCGCGTCGTTGTCACCGGCATGGCCGGTCTCACCCCCCTGGGGGACAATTGGCCAGCCATCCGCGCGCGCATGGACGCGGGCGAGACGGGGATCCGCCGCATGGACGAATGGGATGGAGTCTACGACCTGCGCACCCGACTGGCCGCGCCGGTTCCGGATTTCTCCCTGTCCGATCAGTTCAGCCGCAAGCAGATTCGGGGCATGGGCCGGGTCGCCCAAATGGCCCTGCTCGCCACGGACCGAGCGCTGGCTGGTGCCGGTCTGAAGGAGGATACCGCCCTGCTCCAGGGGGGGCGACTGGGCATCGCCTATGGTTCCTCCTTTGGCAGCACAAAGCCCATGAAGGCCTTCGCCCAACTCATGGAAAAAGGAGATTCCAACACCATCACCGCCACCACCTACATCCAGATGATGAGTCACACCGCCGCGGTGAACATGGGGGTCCTGTACGGCATCACCGGACGGATCATCCCCACGTCGACGGCCTGCACCTCGGGCAGCATGGGCATCGGCTATGCCTACGAGGCCATCAAATTCGGCTTGCAAGACGTGATGATCGCGGGCGGAGCGGAGGAACTTTGTGTCAGCATGGTCGCCGTCTTCGATACCCTCTTCGCCACCAGCACCCGCAACGATGCCTCCGGCACCACGCCCCGTCCCTATGACAAGGACCGGGACGGCCTGGTGATCAGCGAGGGCGCGGCGACCCTGATCCTCGAGGACCACGCCCATGCCAAGGCCCGGGGCGCGACCATTTACGCCGAGATCGTGGGTTTCGGCACCAATTCGGACGGCAAGCATGTGACCCAGCCCAATGCCGGAACCATGGCCATCGCCCTCCAGTCGGCCCTGGACACCGCGGGGCTTTCCCCCAATGCCATTGGCGTGGTCAGCGGCCACGGCACGGCCACGGAGCATGGCGACATCGCCGAGACCCAGGCGACCCGAAGCGTCTTTGGCCGCGCCGTGCCGATCCACACCCTGAAGGGCCACTTCGGCCATGGCCTGGGCGCCTGCGGCGCCATCGAGGCTTGGTTGGGCCTGGAGATGCAGCGGGAAAACCGCTTCGTGGCCACGGCCAACCTGGAAACCGTGGACCCGGCCTGTGGAGAGTTGGACTACATCATAGGCCAGCCGCGGACCATCGACACCGAGCACCTGATGACCAACAACTTCGCCTTTGGCGGGATCAATACATCGCTCATTTTCCGGCGGTGGTAGGCCCCCGTCGCTCCCGCCCGATCATCGCCAGCAGGATCACCGTCCCCAGCACCATCATGCCCGCGGCCAGGAACAGGGCGCCGCGATAGCTCCCGGTTACCGCGGCGATGGAACCGGCCAGGGCGGGCGCCGCGATCTGGGCCACGCCGTAGCCGATGGTCAACCGGGCCATGGCCTTGGCCGGGTTGGCCGGAAAGCGCCGTCCGACCACCGTCAGGGCGAGACCAACGATTCCCACGAAGGTCCCGCCGAACAGCACCGCGCCCACCAGATTGGGCAGCACGCCTTGGAACAGGGCGGACAGCAGGATGGAGACGATCTGAATCCCATAGGCCAGCACCAAGGCCCAAAGGGGTCCCAGGGCCGCGGCCACCCGGTCCCAGAGGAAGCTCGATGGCACGGCGGCGAGTCCCAGAACCACCCAAATCCAATTGCCCAACCCGGTCAATTCTGGCAAGCGGGCGAGGATGGCGACGATGAATGTCGCGCTGATCACATAGCCGAACCCCGCGCAAAAGTAGGTCGCGAAAAACAAACCGACCCAGGTCCGATCCGGAGGACCTCCATCCCCTCCACCGGATCCCTTTCCCCCATCCCGGGGGGGAGCGGGCATCCAGATCCAGGCGGGCAGAAAGAACAGCAGGCCGAGGACTCCCAAGGCTTCCCACTGGCCATCCCAGGCCCAACGACCGGCCATGGCCTCCACCGCCAGCCCCGAAAGCATGACGCCCAGCCCGACACCCGCGAAATGGAGCCCCAGTTCCGGCTTACGCCCATTCCGGGCCAACCAATTCAGGACAATCCCCGACGCGAGAAGAAGCCCCGTCGTGCTCGACAGGCCCGACAGGAAGCGCAACACGCCCCAAAGGATGGGGTCCCTGGTCCAACCCATGGCCGCGGTGGTCACCAGGGCCAGCACAAGCCCGACCCGATAGAGCCTGTACTTGACCCAAAGCGCCGGGATGGAGGAGGCGATGATGGCGCCCAGGATATAGCCACCATAGTTCACCGTCGCCAGCCATCCCCCGGCGAGCGCGCTCATCCCCGCCTCGTCGCGCATGATCGGCAACAGTGGCGTATAGGCGAAGCGGGCGATCCCCACTGTCAGGATCAACGCGCAGATCCCCGCGGAGATCACCCGCAACCGCTCCCAATCGCCGCTCAAAGTGGGGCTGTATGACATCCCGGCCATGGGCTCGGTCCTTTCAAAGGGATACTTCAGGCGTCCGAGGGTAGCCCTTGCTCCCGCCCTTCGCCTTCGATAGCTTGACGAAAATTATCGACGAAACGACAAAACCGGACGGGAGGATCTTCCCCATGACCATGGACCCAGGATGGACGGCGCTTCGGGTGCCGGAGATGGACCGTCTGCCCGGCCTCGTCGTCCCCCGATTCGAGGAGATGCCGCCTCACTCCGCCTTCCCCAACCATGTCCACCGCTGGAACCAATTCATCCATGCCACATCGGGCACGCTCCAGGTGTCCGTGGAGGGTGCCCGCCATGTGATCACGCCTGAGCAAGCCATCTGGGTCCCCACGGGTGTGCTCCACGATACACGCGCGCCGGAGGGCGCGGCCTTCCGGAACCTCTATGTGGTCGAGGACCCGGCGCTGGGTCTGACCCAGCGCTGCGCTGTCTCCGCCATGACGCCCCTGCTGCGGGAATTGATCCAGGAACTGGCCGGGATGGAAAATCGAGGGGAGCCCCCCGCCTATGGGGCGCAAATCCAGGGCCTGATCCTGGAGCAATTGCGCCGCCTGACGCCCCAGGACTTCCACCTGCCCTGGCCCCGGAGCGCGGCCCTGCAACGCCTGTGCGACGCCCTGTCCGCCGCCCCGGACGACGTCAGGAGCCTGGATTCCTGGGCCGAGACCCTGGCCCTGACTCCGCGCACCCTGACCCGTCGCTTCCAGAGGGAAACGGGGTTGACCATCCGGGCCTGGAGGCGGCGCCTGCGCCTGTTCAAGGCCATGGAATGGCTCGGCAATGGCCGCGGCGTGACCGAGATCGCCCTGGACCTGGGCTACGCCTCGCCCTCGGCGTTTACCTATATGTTCCGCCAGGAAATGGGCAAAAGTCCCTCGGAGTGGCTCAAACGGTAAACGGGGTCCGGCGCCTTATCCCTTGGCCCCCCGTCCCCTCGACGCCCCGACCCAGCGCATGAAAACACCCCACAGCGGCGTGCGCGACAGGAGAAGTGTCAGAAGAAACACCGTCAGGACCAGGGAGATCGGGTGGGACACGAAATCCCAGGCGAAGATCCCGATATCATTGCGCGCGCCCATCATCGCCCGACGGTAGTTGGAATCCATCATGGGGCCGAGAATGACCCCAAGAATGATCGGGCCGACCTCGAAGCCGTAGACCTTCATAAAATAGCCAACGACGCCGAACAGCAGCATCCAATAGATATCCACCGGATTGTTTTGGATCGCATAGGTTCCGACAACCGACAGAATAATGATCAGCGGGATCAGGATGGCCTTGGGACATTCGATGATCTTGGTGAAAATCCGGATCCCGGTCAGGCCGAAGATCAGCAAAAACAGGTTGGCCAACGCAAGGTTGCCCACGGTGAACCAGAACAGGTGGGGCGTTTCGACCAGCATCAAGGGGCCGGGTTTCAGACCATGGATGAACAGCGCCCCGATGATCACCGCGGTGACAGCATCCCCCGGAATCCCAAGAGTCAGCATGGGGATATAGGCCCCTCCGACCGCGGCGTTGTTCGCGGCTTCGGGCGCGATCAGACCTTCCTTGGCCCCTTCGCCAAAGGGCCGTTCGGGGTTTTTGGTCGTCCGCTTGGCATAGTCATAGGCCAGCAGGGCGGCGATATCCCCGCCCGCCCCGGGCAAAGCGCCGATGATCGTGCCAATGCCGGAGGACCGGACCGCCAACCAGAAATACCGGCGGAGATCCGAAAGGCGGGGAATGATCCGGTCGATCCGCTGCTTGACGACGGGCATATCCAAGCTGTGAAGCTGTATGAAGGCCTCGGCCACACCGAAAAACCCGATCATGGCCGCCACATAGGGAATCCCCCCCATCAGGGAAATCGACCCGAACGTGAACCGCCCCTCCGCGGTCATGGGATCCAGGCCGACCATGCCGATCAGAACCCCCAAGGCTCCGGCGAAGACACCCTTGGCGAAACTCTCCCCGGACAGGCTTCCAACCAGCAAAATACCAATGAGCCCCAACAGCAGATAGTCTCGGGAGTTGAACATGATGGCGAAACTGGAAATCGCCGGGGCGAAGAGAGCGAGGGCTAGGATCCCCACATAGCCGCCAAAAACGGACATCACCGTTGTCAGGCCGATGGCTTCCCCCGCCTCGCCCCGCTTGGCCATGGGATAGCCTTCCAGGGCCGTGGCGATGGCGCTGGGCGCGCCGGGAATATTCAGCAGGATGGCCGTGCGCGATCCCCCATAGACGCCGCCCATGAACACGCCGCCAATCAAGGCCAGCGCCGGGGTCACATCCCATTTGAAGGTGAAGGAAATCAAGATCGAGGTCGCCATGGTGACCGAAAGGCCTGGAATGGCGCCGACATAGATCCCCGCGAAGGTTCCGGCCGCCGTCAGGAACAGCAGCCAGGGATCGAACCAACTCGCGGTCAGAGAAACAAAGCTCTCCGCCATCTCAGAACAGCCCCCGTAGGAGTATGCCCTGGGGCAGAACCACCTGAAACACCACCTGGAAAACCCCGTACACGATGGCCATGGTGGCAACCGTCAACCCGCAGGTGATCAGAATCCGTTTTCGCCAGAGAACCTGAATCCCCGCGAACAGAAACAGGCTGGAAGACAGGACGAAGCCCATCCACGGCAAGGCCAGCATGTAAACGATGACCATCAGGACCATCACCCGCAGCCGGATGGGCAGAACCTCGCGAAGGAAGCCGCCAAGTGTCCGACCTTTCCCTTCCTCCACATCGGGCAACCGCAGGGTGGACCAAAGAACCGACAGGGCGGAGACCGTCATGACCCCGGCGGCGAGCATGGGAAAGAAGCCTGGAGTGGACAGTCCACTGAAACCGGAAATCCCATAGGCCTGCCATGACGCGACAATCGCGAAAATAACGGCCACGACGGCAAAAGCGCGCTCCCCGGGACGACGCGCGCGACCCCGTTCCATGGACAATCTCCCGTCCCCATTCCTGAAATCGACCGACCTTACCGGCAGGCCGCGAAAAACCGCTTGTCTCTTCCATCCCCCCCTTTTCACCATCCCCGCCCCCCTCCTATTCGTCATCCCCGCGAAAGCGGGGATCCAGGCGCCGACAGTGGCGCGTGGAAAAGGTGGCTTTATTGGGGGGCCGGGTCCGGTCCCAGAACCGAATAGTTCTGGTCGTTACCGGTGCTCCCTGGATTCCCGCTTTCGCGGGAATGACGGAGGACGGGGGCGGGGATGGTGAAAAGGAAGAGCGGGAATAACAAAAAGGCAAACCAGCGATGACCAAGAAGAGCCCTCGAGACCAACGAAATGTACGCGCTCTTCCTAAATCCGCCGCCCCTCTCTTGTCATCCTGGCAGGTGTCATCCTGGTCTGGTTCCGTCGCCGGACCACACCCTAAGGCCTCGGAATACCCAGCGTCTCGGGGCTCACCTTGGCCGCGCCCGTGTCCTGCAAGGCCCAGACCGTTACTTGTTGCCACTTGGTCAGGAAGGTTTCGGCCTCTTCTCCCGAAATCCCCATCAAAATATTGCCCTTGTTCTCCATCAAGGTGGTGAACGCCTCGCTCTTCGCCGCCTTATCGAAGGCCGCGACCAGCGTCGCCTTGACGTCATCGGGCGTTTCGTTCTTGACGAAGACCCCATAGAACGGCCCCCAGGGAAGATATTTCCCCATCCCGGGAATGGTATCGGTGATGGCCGGAACCTCGGGCATGGCGACCACCGGTTCGGGGTTGACCACGGCCAGGGCACGCAGGGCACCGGCTTTCACCTGCTCCGCCGCGGCGGAGATTCCAGCGGGCATGAAGTCGACTTCATGTCCCAACATGGCCGTCAAACCCGGGCCTTCCCCATCGAACGGAATGGGAATGATATCAAAGTCGGCGGAATTCTTGACCAAGGCGCCAACGGTGCTGGGCAGGCCACCGGGACCCGTGGACCCCATCTTGATGGTCCCCGGATTGGCCTTGATGTCGGCCATCAAGTCGGCCATGGACATATATTTGGAATCCGCGGGAACGGTGATCACCGCCACACCCCGCCCCAGGATATTGATCGGATAGAAGCCCGCGTAATCCAGCTTCGAGACCCCCATCACCGGGTGAAGCTGTGGGTTCTCCGCACCGTACAGGATCGTGTAACCATCGGCCGGAGCCGCATTGACATAGGCCATGGAAATGGCCCCCGCACCGCCGGACTTGTTCAGAACGACAATCGATTTACCGAGGGCTTCCTCGGCGGCGGGGTTCACGGAGCGGGCCACCGTATCGGTGGCGCCACCGGCCCCCCACATGACGACGCCGAGCAATTCCCGTTCGGGATAATCCCCCGCCTGGGACAGACCCGTCATCACAACCAAGGCGGACGCCACCCCAAAAAATTTTCTCACCATGTTCGCTCCCATATTTTACTTTATTTTTTTGCCTCGTCCCCGAACCGTTGGGGGAGACCTTTCCCACGCTTTTTTCGGGTCTCCAAGAGTGCCAGGAGCCCCTTGCTATCGCAAATGATAAGAAAGAATGAGGTACTCGAGACCGGTCCGTCTCCTACCCCTCGTCCCGTGTCGCGAAATACTGCCGGGCGGTGACCAGGATTTCCCGTTTCCCCACATGGTTCGGCGGGCTGACGACTCCCTCCCCCTCCATGCGCTCGACAAGGCGGGCCGCGCGGTTATAGCCAATTTGCAAATGGCGTTGGATGAAGCTGACCGAGCATTTCCCTTCCCGCAGGATCACCGCCAGCGCCTGGCTGTAGATGTCGCCTTCCTCCCCGTCCTCGGGGATATCGTCCATGGCGCCCGCCGGCCCACCATACTCCCCGTCCTCGTCATCGTCCTCCTCGGTCACCGAGTAGACGTAGTCGGGCTGGCCCTGGGCGCGCAGGTGGGCCACCACCTCCTCCACCTCCTCGTCGGCGACGAAGGGACCGTGGACACGGTTGATGCGGCCCCCGGCCTGCATGAACAGCATGTCCCCCTGGCCAAGCAATTGCTCGGCCCCGGACTCGCCCAGGATGGTGCGGCTGTCGATCTTGCTGGTCACCTGGAAGCTGATCCGGGTGGGGAAGTTGGCCTTGATGGTGCCGGTGATGACATCGACCGAAGGACGCTGGGTGGCCATGATCAGATGGATCCCCGCGGCCCGGGCCATCTGGGCCAAGCGCTGGATGAGAGTCTCGATCTCCTTGCCCGCCACCAGCATCAGGTCGGCCATTTCGTCGACCACGACGACAATGAACGGCAGGGGTTCCAGGGTGACGATGCGGTCCTCGAAGAGGGGTTCCCGCTTCTCCTTGTCGAAGCCCACCTGGACCCGGCTGGTGACTTGCTCACCCTTTTCCTTCAACTCGATGACCCGGACGTTGTAGCCTCCCAGATTGCGCACGCCCAGCAGGGCCATGGCCTTGTAGCGGGTCTCCATCTCACGGACGACCCACTTCAGCGCGGCGACGGCCTTATGGGGATCGGTTACCACCGGGGTCAACAGATGCGGGATGTCGTCGTAGACGGACAGCTCCAGCATCTTGGGGTCGATCATGATCAGGCGGCACTGCTCCGGCCGCAGGTGATAGAGGAGGGACAGGATCATGGCGTTGATCCCCACCGACTTGCCCGAGCCCGTGGTTCCGGCAATGAGCAAATGGGGCATCTTGGCCAGATCGACCACGACGGGCTCGCCGCCGATGTCCTTGCCAAGCGCCATGGGCAGCTTGGCCTGCGATGTTTTCCAGGCCTCGCTGTCGAGGATTTCCTTGAGGTAGACCGTCTCGCGGACCTCGTTGGGCAGTTCGATGCCGATGACACTGCGGCCCGGCACCAGGGCGATACGGGCGGTCACCGCGCTCATGGAGCGGGCGATGTCGTCGGCCAGATTGATGATCGTCGATGATTTTGTGCCCGGAACCGGCTCCAGCTCGAACAGGGTCACGCAGGGGCCGGGTTTGACCTCCATGATCTCGCCGCGAACCCGAAAGTTGCGCAGTACTGTTTCCAGCTTGGCGGCCTGATCGGCCAATTCGTTCTCGTTGCCCTCCTCTTCCTCCTCCTTCAAGGAGGCGGGGCCGCCCAGCAGTTTCACCGCGGGCAGAGCATAGGAACGCACGTTCACGGACTTCTCCGGCCCCTCGACCGGAGCTTGCGCGGACAGGACCAGCGGAGGCGGCGCGACGGGCTCGGCCTCGACAGTGGGGTCCCGCACCTGGGTCCCATCGAGGATCGGCGCCACGGTATGGGGCTCCTGTTCGGACACCGTCTCCACGGGGGCATCTTCCTCGGGGGCAACCTCCAAGGAGACCGTGTCGTCCAGGCGTCCGGGGAGCGCCACGGCGGTCTGACCGGTGACTTCCCCACCGCCGATCTTGGCTGACAGGGGGGCGCGAACAACGCGCTGGCGTTCCTCGTATTCGTCCTCGTCCAGCCACTCCACGTCCCGGTTTGCCCCGGAGAAGGTGGGGATTATGGCCGAGCGGGAGGCCTTGTCGTCCTTGATTCCCGGCTCGTCGTCGGCTTCGGCCTCGCGCAAGGCGATTTCCGCCTCCACCCACTCGATCCCGGCGACGAAGGCATAGGCGATGGCCGTGCCCGTGGCCTCGTCGTCGGTGCCCGAGCCCCAGATCACCGCCGCCTCGGGGCGGCCTCGGTCGGCTTCGATGCACCATTCCCGGACGCCATCTTCCCAATCGGAGAGGCGCAGGGCAAAGGGACGGTCGTTCATCGCGCACCAGAGATTGAACTCTTCCGCCTTCGTGCCCGGGGCCGAGGTAATGGGGCCGGCTTGAGCCCCGGCTTGAGATTTGGCCTCGCTTTCCATGGGGGACTCCTCCGCGGTTCCGGAAACGGGCGACCTGTCCGACTTCAGGGGCTGACCAATCATCAAAGAACCTCGTTCAACTAAGGCGGAAAGCGGCGACCATGAGCTTTTCAACTTCGCCATCCCGGGCGAGGAAGGGAAGGACCAGCCGTTCCCAGGTCTGCTCCTCCCCATCGAACAGACCGGTATAAACACGGGAAACAGGGATCTGCTCGGACCGCACCTGTTCGTATTCCCGCTTCAGGATATCCCGTTGGAGAGAGGGAAGGGAATCGATCGATTGGCCAACCCGGTCCCCATCGAACGTCTCGGCGTATTCGGCGCTGTAGTAGCCATAGACAAAGCGGCCCTCGCCCTCCACCTTGATCACCACCAGATGGGACAGCCAGGGGCGCAGGTCCGAGGGGTCGAGGTCCACGGCCATGGGAACCTCACCCTCGCCCCGCAGATCGCACCACTTGGCATACAGACTTTTCAATTCGGGATGCCGCAGCATCAAGGCCAGATTGGTCGCGCTCATCGCCTCACCCAGGTTCGCCCCTTCCACCCGGCCCGGAAATCAGGTGGGATCCGGCGTGGAAAGCCGTCTCCCGGTACCGCCCAGGCGGGATTGAATGGCGTTGAATCTCATATGGTTATGAGTCAACCGCCCGGGGATTGCAAGGGCCGGAACGAACCCTTCGCGCAACTCCCCGGAAACACTTAGTAATCCCGTTTCCAGAAGATTCCCGCCTCGCCAGTCCCGGTGGCGCCCGCCTTGGTCTCCACGGTGATTTCCGGGGTTACCTCCACCTGGACCTCCACGGCGCTGTCCTCCAACCCCAGGCCCTGCTCCACCCCCACGTAGACATTTTCCCGCACATAGGCACCCGCCCGCAGGGTCGTGCCACCGGACGCGCCCTCGCCCAGTCGCAGCACATCCAGACCGGTGAAATCCTTCAGACTGTCGGTGAAGCCCCGACCACCGCCAAAGCCCGCCAACTCCCCGGCCACCTGGGCCAATTGCACGGCCTCGAAGGCGGTCAACTCGCCGGAAGACCTGCCAAACAGGATTTGGGCGATCACCTCATCCTCGGGCAGGGCCGGTTCGGAGGAGAACGCCAGCTCCGGGTCCGAGGCCGGACCGGTTACGGTCACCAACGCGGTCACATCCCCGGCATCGTTTTCCACGGTGACATTGAGTTGCGGATCGATCCGCTGGCCGCCATCGAACCGGATGTCCCCCTTGCGCAATGTGAAGCTCCGGCCAAGGAACGTCGCATTGGCGTAAATCCCCGCGATCAAGCCGACCACCTTGGGCCGATCCGCCGATCCGGTGATAGTCAAATCCCCTTTCCATTCCGACTCCACCCCGGCGCCCTTCACATAGACCCGGTTCGGCAGGGTGACATGGAGGTCCAGGGCGATGGGCAAGGGGGGCGCGGCCTCGGCCAGGGACTTGTCCCGGGCGACCAGGGCCTCCCGGACCGTCGCGGGCCGCCCGGCACCGCCCACCTCGATCACCCCCAGATCCGGGACCGAGGGTCCCATCCCTCCCACCAGCCGGATGTCCACGACCCGCGTGGTCACCGCGCCCTTGAGCCGCGCGCCCTCGCCGGTCAGATCCAGGGCGAGGTCCGCCGAGAGGCTGGCCAGGGCGTCGTCCCGGCGCACCAGGGTCGCGTTCTCGAGGACCAGGGAAACGGTCCCCACGGGCCGATTCAGGTCCGCCAGCGTCACGGTGCCGTCCAGGGCGATCCGACCCGCGGCGCCATCGGTGGCAGTCAGGTCGACGCTCACCCGCCGTCCCGCATCCCCCTGCACCCGCAGGGCCATGGCCTTCAACACCGTCCCACTCACAAGGTTCTCGTAGGTCCCATCCGACAGGGTCAGCCCCCCGGCCACCTTGGGGTCGTCCATGCTGCCGGAAACCTTGACATCGACCACGCCCTTACCCGCCAGCCGGTGCCCAACCAGGGGGGAGAACTCCCAAAGCTCGGCCACCTCGCCGGACCAGTCCAGGGCGGCCTCCAGGGGCGCCCCGGACCGGATGGACGGCCCCGGCCCCATGGGCAGGCGGGCGGTGATCCGCGCCGGGGTCGCGCCAAAGCCGCCCAGGGTGGCGGTCGCGTCCAACCGTTGGGGGGTCAGGGCCGCGGTCATCTGGGCCGAAAGCACGCCATCGCCAACGTCCCGGCTGGACTGGACATCCTTCAGGGCCACCTCGAGGGTGCCCTTGGGGTGACTCGGATCGCCCGCCAGCGCCACCGTCGCGTCCAGGGTTCCGGACAGGTCACTATCGGGCGCGAACAGGGAGATCAGGGAGAGAGGCAAGGCCGAAATGGCCCCCTCCGCCGTCAAGGCGCCGTCCACCAGACCGCCCCGGACCTCCACCCGGCCCCCATCCAGGTCGAGGGCGAGACTGTCCACCTGGGCGCCCCGGGCCAGGGAGAGGGTCGCGGGCCGAACCAGGGAAAGCTGTTTGCCCCCGGTCTCCGCCGACAGACCGTCCAGCCGGACCGTCGGCCCGGCGCCCGCGTCGACCCGGGCCCGGGCGCTGGCGGTCAGGGGGCCGGGTTCCCAGGTTCCGTCCAGGTCCAGGGACACCCCCAGATCCGCCAGCCCGCCCTTGGCGCCCAGGGCGAGGCGCGCCCATTGGACCGCTCCGGCGTCGCCTCCCGTGGAAATCACCGTCGCATCCAGACCCGGCGCGCCCAGGGCATCGGTGACCGATCCGGACAGGGCGAGGCGCCCCAAGTCCAGGCCGTCCAGGGCCAGACCCGGCGCGGTCAGGGCGAGGACCGCGCCCTGTGTCCCATCCCGAGGAGTCAGGGTCAGGGTCCCCGCCAGGGATCCGGAGAGAGGGGGCGTGCCCAGGGTCGCCCATTCGGCCAGCCTGGGCGCCTTGAGGGTCAGCCCCCCCTCGGTCAACAAGGTGGCGAGGTCCACATGGGCGCCCAGGTCCAGGGTCGTGGACCCCAGGGCCAGCCGCCCGTCCCACAGGTCCAGGGTCGAGAAGGCGCCATCCAGGGTGAAGGGCGCCGTCAGGGTCAGGGGCAGACCGCCCACTTGGGCCTCCCCCTCCACCAGACCCGCGGGGCCACTCACCAGGGTTCCGGCGGTGACATGCAGGCGCGGGTCCCGAACCTCTGGCCCGACCCCGCCCAGACCATCGGCGGAGAGGGTGGCCACCACCCCCGGGTCGGCGGCGGGTCCGGAGGCCACCACCTCCAGCACCGGCGCGCCACTCAGTCCCGGGGAGAGGGCCCCCAGATCCGCGAACGCGGCCCGCAGGGTGGCGTCCACCATGCCCGCGGCCGAGAGGGTCCCCTGTCCCTCCAGGGAGGCCCCGGCGGCGGTCAAGGTCACCCGCCCCTGGCCCAGACCCCCGTCCGGCTCCAGGGTCGCGCTGGCCTCGAGCTTGGGTTCGGGGCCGAGCAGGCGATCCAGGGCCTCCTCCCCAAGGGCCAGGGATTGCCCCTCGGCGCTCAGGGTCACGCCGCCGGACAGGGGCGCCAGGGAGAGCGCCGTCGCGCCCGCCGTCACCGCCACCCCTCCGGCGAGGGACCGACCGAGGGCGCTGTCCAGGACGGACAGGTCCGGCAGGGAGAGGTCGATGCGCGCGCCGTCCACCCGGTTCTCCGCCAGGGACAAGGTTCCCGCTCCCGTCACCCGCGCCCCCGTTCCCTCCAGCGTCAGGGTCTGGAGCGCCAAGCGTGTGGCGGCGCGGTCCAGGGTCGCGACGGCCGTCACCATGGGCGCGCCGCCCAACAGAGCCAAAAGGGCGGGTCCCCCCGCGGGAAGGTCCAATCCCTCGGGCCGACCTTCCAAGGAGAGCGCGAACTCACCCCCCGCCGGAACCACGCTGGCGGTCAGCTTCAATTCGCCGAGGCGGACATCCTCGGCGTAGGAGATATCTTGCCCGGTTATCTCCACATGGGCCTCGGGTCGATCCAGGGAGCCGGTCGCCCGGGCGGTCAGCGAGAGGTCGCCCAGTCCCACCTCCGGGGCCAGGCTGGTCAAGGGACCGGGACCGTCCAAATCCACCTTGGCTGTCAAATCCAGGGCGCCCTCGGCTCCCAGGGTTCCCGAAACCGCGCTGGACCAGCCCGGACCGGCCAGGGTAAGACGGGAGAGAGTCGTATCTCCCGCCCGGTCCAAGAAGACATCCAGACCCAGAGCGGTCTCCGGCCCCGCGACAGCGGTCAGGGTCGCCGGGGCGTCCCCCCGGACACGCAGGGTCCAGTCCAAGCCCAGGGCCATGCCGCCCTCCCCGTCCACGGCGAGGCGCAGGGGGCCGGAGAGCCCCGCCACGCCCTCGAACCCGCTCTCCAGGGACCCGCTCCACGCGGACAGGGGTCCCACCCCGGACAGGGACAGGGACGCGGCGGGGGCGCCGGGCAGGTCAAGCAGGCGCGCCAGGATCCCCCCTTGGGGCTCTCCCGCGGTCAAGGCCAAGGAAAGGGCCAGGGGCTCCCCGGCCAGGGTCGCGTCCAAATCCAGGTGACCGGGCGCGTCTTCCCGGACCACGGCCAGGACCGCCCGGGCGGTGCTTTCGCCATCGGGTTCCAGGGATCCGGTGACGGACAGCCGGGCCCCCGTTCCGCCAACCAAAGCGGGACCAAGCGTGATCTCCCGGAGCGCCAATTCCTTCAGGGTGAGCAAACCCAGCAACCGGGGATCGAACGGCGGGGACGGCGCGCTCTCCTCCGCTCCGGGCGGCAAGACCGGCACGCGAACCACGTCGAGCCCCTGGGTGGTCAGGCTCTCCACCCGAACCCGCCCGCCCAACAGAGCCAGGGGATCCCAGGACAGGCGTACCTCGTCCAGGGTCAACCAGACCCCTTGGGGATCGGACAGGGAGAGGTCGCGCAGAATCACGTTCCCGGGCAGGGACCCCTCCAGGCCGCCCAAGGTCAGGGAAAGCCCCTTCGGATCGGTCACAAGAACCTCCAGGGTACCGCGCAGCCAAGCCCGGCCCCCGTCCGTGCGCCCCAGGTAGGCGCCCAAACAGAACAGGGCCACGACGAGCGCGGCCAATACCCCTCCGGTCCACCGGAGCAGACGCCAGACGATCCGGTTCTTCCGCCGGGGCGGATCGGGCTTGTGCCTGGGGTCGGGATGCATATCGGTGGTCGCGCTGTCCATGTCAGAAAGCCTGACCGAGGCTGAAATAGACCTGGAACCAATCGTCCTCGGACCGGGGATTCAGCGGGACGGCGAAGTCGGCGCGCAAGGGGCCGAAATCCGTGTGGTAGCGCAGGCCCAACCCCGCGCCCCAGCGCACGGCCTCGTCGAAACTGGGCCAGGGATCGGCGTTGACCAGCCCTCCCTCGATGAAGGGCACGAGACCAATGGTATCGGTTACCTTGATCCGGGCCTCCGCCCCGATTTCCGCCGCGGACCGTCCACCCGTGGGGTCACCGTCGGAATCAAGCGGGCCGATCATTTGATATCCATACCCGCGCACCGACCCCCCTCCACCCGCATAGAGACGGTGATTGGGGGGGATGACGTTAAGATCCGCGCCGGTCAGGGTGGCCAGCCGCGCCCGACCGGCCAGGGTCAACCGGTTTTCCACCACTTCGTAATAGGTGGAGGCCTTGGCCTCCAGGGTGGCGAAGGCCGTGCCTCCCCCATCCACCAAACCCGCGTAGGGCAGGATCGAAAAGGCGATGCGCGACCCCTTGGTGGGATCCAGAAGGGTATCGGTATCGTCCCGCTCCGCGGTCAGAGGCAGCCCAAGAAGCGTATGGGCCTGGGATTGGTCCTCCCCGTCACCAAGCCAAATCAAATCGGCGTATTCCCCGGCCAGGGCCGCGGAGACCCGCCAGTGTTCGCCCATTTCCCGCTCGATCCCCAGGGATGTCTCCCCCAGCAGACCCCGATAAGCGCTCACGTCTTCCCGGGCGGCGCGCAGGCCCGCGATCAGACTTTGCCGGGAGTCCGGGAAATAGGGACGGCGGAAGGACAGTTCCAGGGATTGCTCGTAGAGGGCACCAACCAGATCGGCCCGGAATTTCTCGCCCGCTCCCAACAGGTTCCGATGCTCCCACCGCAGGGTCACCCCCGGCCCCTTGTCGGTGGCATAGCTGGCTCCGGCGGCGACGGTGCGGTGGGCCGCTTCGGTCACCTCCAGGGAAATCGGCACCTGTCCGTCCGCGCGCACCGCCTCTCCCGGCCCCAGGTGGATGGTGGCGAACAGGCGACTTTTGGACAGGCGGGAGCGGAAGGTCCGAAGAGCGTCCTCGTCGTAGGGTTCCCCCCGCTTCCAGGGGACCATGCGCTGGATCAGCGAGGCCTTCACGGTCTCCAGTCCGATCACGTCCAGATCCCCGAAGGACGCGGGCGGCCCGGCGTCGACCACATAGGTCACATCCATCTTATGGGTGCGGTGATCCACCACGGCTTGGCGGTCGACCACCTTGGCCAGGGGGCGCGCGTCCTTCTTCAGGGTCAGAACCAGACGGTCCTCGGCGGCCAGAATATCCGAGGACAGGGCGGGCACTCCGGGAACAAGACCCGTCGCCGTGGCGCCCTGGGGAAGTCCGCTGGCCCCGACCGTATTCAGATAGTCAATCGTGACCACCCCGATAGTGTACTGGATCCCGGGAGTCACGTTCAGTGTCACGGGAATCTCGCCGCCCGAGCCCGAAGCATCACTCACCTGCTCGCCCACGCTTTGATTGACCCGCGCGTCATAATACCCCCGGGAGCGGAGGGCCTCCTGGAAGCGGGCCGCATCGGACTGGACCCGGCGGGTGAGCCCCAGACGCGTGAACGGCGGCGTGGCTTCCAGGGATCGCAGTTGGGAAACCCCATCCAAAAGCTCCGTCAGGACCTCCGATTGATCCCCGTCCAAGGTGATCGTCGTCCGATAGGGAACACCGCCCGAGGCCTCCCTCTCCGACCTTGCCGACGGGTTATCCTCGCCCGCGGCGCGCCCGCTCGCCGGAACCCCAAGACCCAAGGCCAGGACGAACAAAAGCCCCCCCGCCATCGCGCGGGCTGGTGGGCGCCGTCGGAACCCGGTTGGACCGGGCGCCACGCGCGTCAATGGGGAACAACAGTGGCGGATCATGAGGATATAGATGGCGAGACCGGCCCAGGTTCGCAACGCCCTCCAACCGGATAGGCCCCTTGTTTCGTGGGCGCTTCTAATCCATTGGCAGGGCCCCGAAGGAGAATATCTCGCTCGGCGTGGACATCAAGTCGAAGGCCAGCTTAATACAGACCAACAGCACCATCGCGGCCAGCAGCACGCGGAGCTGTTCACCCCTTAGACGGGCGCCGACCTTGGCACCGATTTGGGCCCCCACCACCGCGCCCGCCAACAGCAGCAAAGCCAACACCACATCAACGGTCTGATTGACAGCGGCCTGAAGCATCGCCGTCGAGGCCGCGACAAAAATGATCTGGAACAGACTGGTGCCGATAACCACCTGGGTGGGCATGCCCAACAGATAGATCATGGCCGGAACCATGACGAAGCCTCCCCCCACACCCATGATGGCCGCCAGGATTCCCACCATGAACCCAATGAGCAGAGGCAGGATGGCGCTGATATAGAGTTTGGAGCGGCGAAACCGCATTTTCAGGGGAAGGCCGTGCATCCAGGTGTGGCGCCCAGGCCCCCGGGCCGTGGACCCACCAGGGGAGCGGCGCCGCTTCAAGAGGGCGGACGCACTCTCAACGAACATCAAACCACCAACGGAGCCCAGAAAAATAACGTAACTAAGGGAAATGGCCAAATCAATCTGACCGAGGCGCCGCAACAGGGCAAACAACCAGACCCCAACCCCGGACCCCACAAGACCACCAACCAGCAGCACGAATCCCATCTTGAAGTCCACATTGCCCCGGCGCATGTGGGCCAGGACTCCGGCGATGGAAGACGCGACAATCTGATTGGCCTGGGTTCCGACCGCGACCGCGGGGGGGACACCGTACAGGATCAACAATGGAGTGAGCAGGAACCCACCCCCAACCCCGAACAACCCAGAAAGGAATCCAACCACCCCCCCCATGCCCAGGACCAATAGGACATTCACGGACATCTCGGCGATGGGCAGATAGATCTGCATCGGGCGGACAATCCCGGAGACAGGAAGGACAGACGGAAGCCATGGGCGGTTTAAACCGCGCGAAACGGCCAGACGAACGAACGGGAACGGACGGATGTGCCCTGACTGGGATAAGACCCCGTCCAGCGACCTGTTTCAAGCCCCATACGATGGTTTGTTCCGACAGACAGCGTTTTACCGGTCCGGGCGAAACTTGGCGGTCAACGGGCGCCCGACTTAAAAGCCGGATGCTTTCGATAGATGGTCGACGGGGACACATCCAGGATGCGAGCGGCCCGGGTCACGTTGTTGTCCGACAGGCGCAAGGCCGCATCGATGGCCATGGTTTCCAATTCCGCGAGGGGGCGGGCGAGAATCTGGTCCAGGCTCAACGCCGCCCCTTCGCCCTCCTCGCCGTCGGTACCAACATTGACCGCCGCTTCCAGACTGTCCAGCGGCGACGGCAACATGGACACATCGACCATGGTGCCCGTGTTCAGGACGACGATATTGCGGATGACATTCTCCAACTGGCGCACATTGCCAGGCCAAGCATAGGCCAGGATGCGCCCCAGGGCGTCCGGCGTGAAATCCTGGAAGGACTTGGCTTCCAGCTTTGAGAAATCCACCAGAAAGCGGTGGGCGAGAAGGGAGGTATCGTCCCCCCGGGCGCGCAGGGGGGGCAAGTGGATGGGCACCACGTACAGCCGGTAATAAAGGTCCTCGCGGAACCGACCTTCCCGCACTTCCTTCAGGGGATCGCGGTTGGTGGCGCAGACAAAACGAATGTCCGACGGACGGTCCACGCCGTCTCCCACCTTGCGGTAGGTGCCCGTCTGGATGAAACGCAACAACTTGACCTGAAGGTCCAAATCCATTTCACAGATTTCGTCGAGGAACAGAGTCCCCCCATCAGCCCGGCTGGCCGCGCCTTCCTGGTCCGACACGGCTCCGGTGAAGGCGCCCCTGCGGTGACCAAAGACCTCGCTTTCCATCAGATCCCGAGGGATGGCGCCACAATTGATTGCGATGAAGGGTCCATTCCGCCGCTCGCTCAGATTGTGGATGGCATTGGCGCAAAGCTCCTTGCCTGTCCCTGTCTCCCCGGTGATAAAGACGCTGGCCCGGCTGCTTCCGGCGGCTGCCTCGATCAGACTAAAGACGTTGGACATGGCCGTGGAATTCCCCAGGAAGCCGGATGGACCCCGCTTCCGGCCCTTCTCCGCCCCCGGCGTGGTCGGGTTCTTGGGGTCATGCGACACCGCGCCCCGGGTCCCTTGGCGCTCAAGGGCCTCTTCCACGGATTGGCGGAGCTTGTCCGCCGCGCAGGGCTTGACCAGGAAATCAATGGCCCCTTCCCGCATGGCCGAAACGGCGCTACGCACGGATCCCGATCCGGTAAGGACAATGGTCGGCGGGGCATCCCCCCCAGGGCCACCCAAGCGGCGCAGGATATCCAAACCATCCATATCCGGCAGGCCCAGGTCCAGGACCATGAGATCGAACGCCTCGGATTGGGCGGCCCGTTTCAGGCAGTCCAACGCCTTGCTTCCCGTATCCGCGATTTCGACATCAAGCCCCGAAACCCGCAGATAAGCGGCATAAAGCTCCGCATTGGATGGAGAGTCCTCAACCATGAGGATACGTGTCATGGATCAACCACCGGGACAATATTTTCGGCTCTATTCGCAGATCGCATTGAATTGCTATAAAGTGAGAGAAATGCAGGAGTTTAGGCACCATGGACCACAAGAGCTTTCACCGCTGGCTATGCGAGATCGATCACCTCACGGAAGCGCAGAAGGCGAAGGTGTTGG
>JAIOYK010000004.1 GCA_021741145.1 Rhodospirillum sp.
CGCTACCCGCTATCTGGGATCGTATCTCAAGTGGTTCCATCTCATCGCCCTGCACTCCAATCCAACCCCCCGCTACTGCCTGCGCGCCGCGATGGGGGCATGATCGTCCGCATCAATGCGATTTATGAATAGAGCCTATTTTATTTCTCCGCGTAGTGTTGACCGCATAAGTGCGAATTCTCAAAACATAACCGAACATATATAGACTAATTGACACAACAAGGCAATCCCCACATCGACCTCAAACGCATTTCCCTATGCGGTTTTGACTCCCCCGGCTTCTCGCCTAAAGCACGAGTCCGATCGGATCGCGGAGCAAGTGCTTGTGGCTTCGGACTTGACTTCGCGGACCTGGGGTCGAAACTGCGGACGTTCTCTATACGTCGCCAAAGCGAATTGGATCATATCCATGACTCAGGCCATGCCCGCGCCGCCCCCATCCACCCGAAAAACACCGTCCTGGCAAGAGGTTGGGGCACAATTGGGCGCCGCCCTGACGGGCGCGGGCTTCCGGGGCGACCTGCTGGTCGATTGGGGATCGCGGGTGACGGCCTCCACGGACAACAGCATCTATCAGATCGTACCCGATGCCGTGGCCTGCCCCCGCGACAAGGAAGACCTGAAGTGCTTCCTGGCGGTCCTGAACGGCTCTGTCTTTCAGCATATCGCCCTGACCGGACGGGGCGGCTCCACCGGCACCAATGGCCAGGGATTGAACGGCGGAGTCGTCGTCGATTTCCGCCGATACATGAACCGGGTCCTCGCCGTGGACCCCGAAGGCCACTGGGTCGACGTCGAGCCCGGTGTGGTCCTGGATCAAGTCAACGCCGAGCTGAAAGCCATGGGGCGCGATGTCTTCTTTGCCCCGGACACCTCGACGGCCAGCCGGTGCACCATTGGCGGCATGGTCTCCACCGATGCCTGCGGCCAGGGCTCCCGGGTCTATGGAAAAACCGGGGACAACGTGCTGGAGCTGGACGTCCTGCTGGTCAATGGCGACGAAGCCCACCTGCGCCCCCTGAAGGGCGCCGAACTCGACGCCCTGCGCGGTGCCAACGACAGCGCCTCCCAGGCCCTGCGCGTCGCGCTCGAGGCGTGCGACGAAGGCGGCCCGGCGCTGACCGAACGGATTCCCAAGATCACCCGCCATTTCGTCGGCTATGATCTGATCAACGCCCGGCCCGAACCGGATGTCTTCGACCCCGTGCGTCTGGTGGTGGGGGCGGAGGGAACCCTGGCCCTGGTCACCGCGGCCCGCCTCAAGCTGACTCCCATCCGGGCCCACAAGCGTCTGGTGGTGGTGGCCTATGGGGATTTCGACGCCGCCCTGGCCTCGGCCCGGGCCTTGCTGGCCCACGACCCGGACGCCATCGAAAGCCTGGACGATACCGTCCATACCCTGGCCCACAAGGCGGGATACCTGGACCTGTTGCCGGAAACCCTGCGCAGACCGGATGCCAATGGCCGGGTCCCCGTATCCAACTACGTGGAATTCGGTGGCGAGGACCCCATGGCCCTGGACGCCCGGGTCGCCGTTCTCATCGCCGCCTTGGAGAAGGAACCCTCGGTCGTTGGCTGGCATGTGGCCCAGTCGCCGACGGATATCGCCAAGATCTGGTCCATCCGCAAATCCTCCGTCGGCCTGCTGGGCGGGTCGGAGGGACGGCGGCGGCCCGTGGCCTTTGTCGAGGATTGCGTGGTCCCGCCGGAAAACCTGCGCGCCTTCGTCGCCGACTTCCGCGCCCTGCTGGACGGGGAAGGCCTCCGCTACGGCATGTTCGGCCATGTGGACGTGGGCTGCATCCATGTCCGCCCCGCGCTCGACATGAGCACGGCGGAGGATCAGGCGCGCATGAAAACCCTGTCCGACGCCGTCGTCGCCGTGGTGCGCAAGCATGGGGGCATCTTCTGGGGCGAACATGGCAAGGGCGTGCGCGGCCAATATCTGCCCGAAATGGTGGGACCGGAGGTTTACGCCGCCTTTGGTCGGATCAAGAAGGCCTTCGACCCGGGCAATCGGCTGAACCCAGGCAAGCTGGTGACCCCCGACGCCGATCCGGAGCGACTCTACAAGATCGACCAAACCCCCTTCCGCCTGCCCAACCCCGCGGATGACGCCGACCCCTACGCCGATGCCTTCCGCTGCAATGGCAACGCCCAATGCCAAGCCTATGCCGCGGCCATCCCCATGTGCCCCAGCTATAAGGTCACCGGCGACAAGCGCCACTCCCCCAAGGGCCGGGCCGACCTGCTGCGCGCCTGGCATGGAATGGTGGAGGCCAAGGATCCGGAAGCCAAAACCGTGGCCGAGGATGTGTTCTCCGCCCTGGACGGCTGCCTGGGCTGCAAGGCCTGCCTGTCGAGCTGTCCCATCCATGTGGACGTGCCCGAATTGAAGTCCCTGTTCCTGGATCACTATTATCAAACGCGGGCACGGGGCTTGGGCGACCGGTTGGCCGCCGCCCTGGAAGGCCTGAGCGCCCTGGCCACGGACTCCCCTCTGACCGCCAACGCCCTGTCCCGCCTGGGTGCCCCCCTCGTCGCCCGGGCCGCCGGTCTGGTGGACATGCCGCGCTTCTCCACCCCCCCCCTGACCAAGCGCCTGGCCAAACGCGGCCTCGCGCCCCAGGCGCCGGAGGCCGTCATCGTCGAGGGCATGCGCCCCGTCCTGTTCATCCAGGACTCGTTCACCTCCCCCTTCGACGCCGGGGCGGTGGAAGCCGTGGTGGCGGGCCTCTCGGCCCTAGGCTACACGCCCCGGGTGGTCGCCCTGTTCCCCACGGGCAAGGCCCTGCACGTCAAAGGCTACCGGTCTCGATTCCTGAAGGTCGCCAGGGCCGCCAAGGCGAAGTTGGACGCCTTACCCAAAGGAACGCCCAGACTCGGCGTGGACCCCAGCGCCGTCCTGCTGTTCCGTCAGGAATACGCAAAGGCCGAATTGGCCCCCGCGGAGCCGGTGCTTCTGGTCCAGGAGTTCCTCGCCCAGGAGGCCGAGGCGGGCGTTCCCTGGCCCCAAGCCCCCGCCGGAGCGCCTCCGGTACGGATCATGCTCCATTGCACGGAGCGCACGGCCCTGCCCGCCTCGGGTAAGCTGTGGACCACCATTCTGGCGGCCGTGGGCTTGAAGGCCGAGGTGCCCGAGGCCGGATGCTGCGGCATGTCGGGCATTTACGGTCACGAGGCCCGCAACAGAGAGACCAGCGCGGCCCTATGGGAGATGAGTTGGACGGTTCCGGTGAACGGGGCGACCGGGCCTGTCGCGGCCACGGGCTATTCGTGCCGGTCCCAAGCCAAGCGCCTGGAAGGAAAGACCCTCCCCCATCCGCTGGCGATCCTCGCCAATTTGGTGGGACCCTGAGGCTGCGGGGATCCCGAGGGTTCGGGAGGAACCGGTCGGATTGGCTCCTCCCCCCCCTTCATCACCCGTAGTCCGGACCTTCGTGGGTCAGGCGGCGCCATTGATCGACGACCTTGTCGTCGATCCAGGCTCCGACCCTCTTAATGAAGTCCTTGTACCGCTCCGTTTCCCTATGGGCACGGAACCCGTCCTCGTCGCGGTAAACCTCGTAGAGGAAGAAGCAGGTGGGGTGGGCGGTGTCGGTACAGACGTCGAACAGGACGCAAGCGTCCTCCTCGGCGCGGCATCCCATGGCATGGGCCTCGATGGCCTGCCGGAACTCCTCGACGCTGTCGGAGTGGATGCGGTAGGTAACGGTCACGACGAACATTGGGGCGCGTTCTCCATGATTTCGGAGCCCCAATATAAATGGTGGATCCGCCCTCCGTATCAAAAATCCGTAACATGGGAGCGAAAAGGTGTCGGGTCGGTCTCATTTGATCAAAATGTCCGTGGGCAGCGAGACCGTAGTCGGCCTCGCCCAATGGCAGGCCCTCCGCCTGGAGACGGCCGGAGAGCTGATCCATCCCACCCGTATGATGCCCAAGCGGGCCGCGGAAATCCTCGGTGGAGGTTCGATTTACTGGGTCTTCCTCAAGGCCATCCGGGTCCGCCAGCGGATCCTCGACCTGCGGGCGGAGGAGGACGCCGACGGCCGAGCTTTTTGCGCCATCGTCCTGGACCCCGCCTTGATCGAGGTGGAGAACTGGCCCCACCGGGCCTTCCAGGGATGGCGTTACCTTCCCGTGGCCAAGGCCCCGCCGGACCGCGGTCCCGTTGGGTCCATCGATCCTGCCATGCCCGAGGAAATGGCCCGGGATCTCAGGGACCTGGGGTTCCTGTAACCCCTTCATCCCCTCCCTACTTATCCACATCCGGCGGCGTTAAGGTAACCGAGTTGTCACCGGGATCGACGGTTACGATGCCAAAAAGGGATACATCGTCGCGCCTATCCCGGAGGGTATCGGTTACCGCCCAGGTCGCCAAGCCCAGGGCAACGACAGCGATACCGATAGCGATACCGGACGTCACGTTCAGATTCATGTTCATGGGAGCACTCCGTTTCCGTTCCGCGGTTGGGACATCCCCGTAAATCACGGGCGGTCCTGTCAGTTCAAACGCTGGATCTGAGTCACAAGTTCGAAAAAAGAAGAAAATTATTGGGCAACCTACCGCCCCATCCCCGCGTTTGAATGATGGAACGCCCAAAATAAAGGTTTGATAGGAAAGGGAAGACGCCATGGATTCATCGACGCACGTGGATGAAGCCGTCTTAAATACACACGAATCACCTTCCTCTGCTCTCGACACCTTGCTGGGAGAAACCAGAGATCTTGCCCTGAACATGGCCGAGCGGGAGAAGGACGCGCTATCCCAAGCCATCGCCCGGCGGGCCCAGGCCCTGAAGGCGGCCTCCGCCCCCTTCCGGGACACGGACCCCGCCCTCGCCGATGGCCTTCTGGAGATCGCCGAGGAAGTGGCCCGGCGCGCGGCCCATCTGGAAGCCCGACCCTTGCCGGATCTGATGGATGACGCTGGAGGCTGGATCAGGGACAACCCCATCCTGGCCCTGGGCGCGGCGGCCCTCGTCGGCGTCGCCGCCGGACGATTGTTGCGTGCCGGAACGGGGCCGGATACCTAACCCCATTTTCCCCGCCCGTCCCCCATCGGGACGCTTCCGGCAAGGACGACGATACATGACGGAACGCCTTCGTGGACTGGCGAGCCTGGGAGCCGCGCTCACTGATCGGATCGCCCCACTTGCTCGCGAGGTCCTCTCCCGACTGGAAGCGGAGGCCCGCGCGGCCCTCGCCGACACCGGTCGGGGCTTGGTCTGGGCTCTGGCGACCCTCTGCTTGGCGACCCTCGCCTTGGGTTTCCTGGCCGCGTCCCTGGCCCTGGCCCTGATGGACCACCTCCCCCCTTGGGCCGCGGTGGGGACCATTGGATTGGCTCTCGCCCTGGCCGCGCTCCTCGCATCGGGACGGGCCCGCCAATTGCTCGGGCCGGATCCAACCGAGGACCCGCCCTATCCGGCCCGGCCCGAAGTGGACCGGGAATCCGATTCGGCGGCATAGGCGCGTCGGACGTTCCTCGACACCAACCAAAAGCGGAACCAAGGGTCGGCTCCACAAGACCCGCGGTTCCGAACGTTAGAGACTGGAGACGAGAATGACGACCCATCACAACGGAACCAAGATCCCAAGCATGGACACCATCACCCGGGCAGCCACGCGAACCGCGATCGACGCGGGCACCGTGGCACGCCGCAACTGGTTACCTCTTGGTCTGATCGGCGCTGGATTGGCCTGGATCACCACCCGCGCCATCCTCGACGGCCGAACCCAGGCCCGACACACCCACGCGGAGGACGCGACCCTGGCGGGTGACACCCTTGGTATCCTGGAGGAAGCCGAAGCCATCGGCGATCCGAAACGGGACTCGGAAACCATCGACGCCAAGGATGAAGGGCGGGAAGACGCCCAACGGCCCCCTGGTCAAACCTCTTACGTTGAGCGGTTCGAAGGTCGGGTCAAGGACCAGATGGACAAGGCCAGCCGCGTGGCGCGCCGAGCCAAGGACGAAGGTGTGCACCAGGGCGAGGAGATCGTCGCCCGGGCCAAGCAGACCGGCGCACGGATGCAAGACGGACTGAGCCGTGACCTGAAGGAACGCCCGCTACTGTATGTTGGCCTGGGCGTGGTGGCTGGAACCGCCCTTGGATTGGCCCTGCCCCCGTCCCGGGCGGAACGCCGAATCATAGGCTCCAGGATCAAGGCGACCCGAAAACAGGCGGAACAGAAGATCCATGACGAGTTGGAGCGGGTCCAACGGTCCGTATCCCCCCCCTCCCCCGAGGAGCGGGACGACGCCACCCGCGCCCGCCAAGACCAAGGCGGCCTGCACTGAAGTCTGCACTGAAGACAGAGTTTAGCTGTCCCCTCCCCGACTCCCCCCTCCGCGGCTCGTCGCGGAGGGCTTTTTTTGTTAGCCAGCCCGATCCCAATAGGGAGGCTTGCCGATGTGGTCGGCCAGGAAGTCGATGAAGGCCCGGACCTTGGGCGACAAATGGCGGTTTTCCGGAAAGACCACATGGATGCCGCTTTCCAGGCTGGTCGGTGACATCAGCCAGTCCTTGAGCAGCGGAACAAGTCGTCCGGCGGCCACATCCTCATAAACCATCCAGGTGGGCAACATGGCCAGACCAGCCCCCCCCAGGATCATCTTGTGCAGACATTCACTGTTGTTGGACGATACCGGGCCGGTCACGGTCATTTCCAGGCGCTCTCCATCCTTTTCGAAGACCCAGCTTTGATGTCCCGGCCGGTACCGGTAGACCACGCAATGGTGGTGCATCAAATCCTGAGGCGTCCGTGGCGTGCCCTGGCGACGGAGATACTCCGGCGCGCCATAGACCAACCGACGATTGTCCGCCAACCGCCGGGCCACCAGCGTGGAATCCCGCAGGGCGCCAATGCGCACGGCCACGTCAACGCCTTCGTCGATCAGGTCGATGAACTGGTCGGACAGGGAAAGCTCCACCGTCACATCGGGGTAGCGGGCCAGGAACAGGGGCAGGGCCGCGGCGACGTGGTAATTGCCGAAACCAACCGGGGCGTTCAGCCGCAGGGTGCCTCGGGGCGCGGATTCCAAGGAGGTCACCGCCTGGGTGGCATCCTCGACGTCCAACAGGATCCGCTGGACCCGTTCATGGAACAGGCCACCGGCCTCGGTCAGGCTCAGCTTGCGGGTCGTCCGGTTGAACAATTGCGTCCCCAGACTATCCTCCAAGGCGCTGATTTGGCGGGAAACGGAGGATGGCGCCATGCCGAGAACGCGGCCCGCCTCTGAAAAGCTCCCCGCGTCCACGACCCGAGTGAAAAGGCGCATTCCGGTCAGAATATCCATTCGAAACCCCGTCCGATCACTTCAAAAGTGGAAAAAGCACCGCCGAACCATAGCCTTAGGTCCATTTATGCTGCTTTGCAAAAAACGCACAGGAGATTGTCCCATATCGTGCGTTCTCATTCCACGCTTCCCAACCTATTTTCAAGTCAACGAAACAATGGAGGAAGCGCCTCTGGACGGTCTCGCACTCAGAGGAGTTTCAACATCATGGGTACCAATATGGATCACAAGACGTTCTACCGGGCCATCGATGGCCGCGCCGACATCGACCTCATCGTCCGCCAGGCGCGCCTGGCGCAGTCCCGGGCCATCCGGGCCTGGTTCCACGGCTTGCTGGAGCGGCTGTTGACCGCCAAGGCTCCCGCCTCTTCCGGCCCCGCGGCTTCCAGCAACGCCGCCGCCCACTGAATACCGGCGAGGAAAGGACTGACAGACCATGGATAGACGACCCCTGGGCGATCCGCCCACCGAGCAGGTTGACCACGACGCACTGCTTCGCCAAGCCCGGCTCGATCATGGGATCTTCATGCGGAGCCTCTGCCGCGGCTTGGTCAAGCGTCTGCGTGGCGATGGCTTTTCCATGAATCCCAGCGAGGCGAACGCACGGTAAATCCCGTGCACACGCCATGCCCCAAAGCAGGCGCCATGCCAAGGAAGAAAGGGAGGGTCCGGACTGGACCCTCCCTTTTTTTGTTCGCCGTGGCGAAGCCTGGCTTATTTTTCCTTGTAGTCCTCATGGCAACCCTTGCAGGCCTTGCCCAGGTCGCCCACCTTGGCGCCGATCTCGGACATATCCGCGCCGGATTCGGCCGCGGCGGCCAGAGCGGTGGCGGCCTCGGCCCCCTTCATGGCCTTGGCCTTGAAGTCATCCATGTTCGACCAGATGGCATCCTTGGCCTCGGTCTTCCCCACGCCCGCCGTGCCCTCGGGGAAGGCCGCGGGGAAGCTTTCCAGGATCCCGGCGATAGCCGTGGCGTGCAGGGCGGTATCGTCGGGCACTTCAACGCCCGTCTTCATCCTGGTGGCGATGGCCACCATATGCCCCCCAACGGCGCCCATCGCGGCCTTGCGATACTCCACATAAGCCTCGGGATCCGCGGCCTGGGCGACACCCGCGGCGAAAACAGTGGCGGTGGCCAGGACAATCATCACTTTGTTCATATCGTCTTCTTCCCCAAGTTGAATTTGCGCATGGTAAACAGGGCTCGTGATCGGACTACCTCACGCGCTTCCGCCCAAACAATGCTCGCCGCGGCGCGGCATTTCAAGACTTCCTCATATAACAATCGCGTGAACACGCGCCCCTGTTTGCAAACCGGGTTCGTGATACCCTACGGTCCAATCGACGGTCTCATTGCCGTCGCGCGATAAAAACCGGATGAAGGAAGGCGCGGATGAGAGACGGCTTCGCCCCCCCGACCAAGGGGGAGGATAATGGGTGGCTGAAGGAGGTCCTACGCCCCCTCGCGCCCACCTTTCGGGAAGTGGCGCTCATGTCCTTTTTCGTCAATGCCGCGGCCCTGGCGACGCCGGTTTTCGTTCTGCAGGTCTATGACCGGGTTGTCTTCCATGCGGGCCTCTCCACGCTGCAGGGATTGGTCCTGGGCATGCTGGTCCTGCTGTCCTTCGACTTTATCCTCCGGCAGTCCCGGGCACGGATCATGCAGACCGTCGCCCTCCGTCTGGAAAGCCAAGTGGGCCAACGCCTGTTCGACAAGCTGACCGCCCTGCCCCTGAGGGTCCTGGAGCACCGACCCGCGGAATACTGGCTGCGGGTCTTCCGGGACGTGGACGTGATCCGAAACACCCTGTCGGGGGCCTCGGCCCTGTTGCTCTGCGACCTCCCGTTCACCCTTCTGTTCCTGGGACTGGTCTTCGTCATCGCCCAGCCGGTGGGATGGGTACTGGTTTGCGCCGCGGTGGTCTTCATGACCCTGGCTCTTGTCTCGGGCCGATCGGTGCGCTCCGCGGCCGAGCGGGAGAAGGACTCCCTGGGCAACCGGGATTCCCTGTTGGCGGAATTGCTCAACGGGCGCACGACGGTCAAAGCCCTGGCCCTGGACCGAACCCTGCGCGACGAGTACGAATCCCGCCTCGCCAGCCAGGTGGGCAACGCCATCAACCGAGGTGGACGGGTCGACGGGTTCATGAACCTGGGGGCCGTGCTCTCGATCACGACGACCATCGCCATGACCACCGTGGGAGCGCTGGCCATCATGGAACAGGCGATGACCATCGGCGGATTGATCGCGGCGAACATGCTGGGGGGACGGCTGCTCGCGCCCCTGAACCAACTGACGGGCACCTGGCGGACCTTCGCCGGGTTCCGCCAATCGGTCCGCCGCCTGGGCGAGGTCCTGGCCCTGCCCGAGGACCGCCAGAGCGCCACGGTCGACCTGGGTGAAACCAAGGGCCATTTGACCCTGGAAGGCGCCACCTTCCGCTATACCTCGGACCGCGCCCCCCAGGTGGAGGACATCACCGCGGAGATCCTACCCGGCGGGTTGACCGCGATCATCGGCCCCAACGGCGGCGGCAAGAGCACCCTGTTGAAGGTGCTGATGGGCCTTTACCCCCCGGAAAAGGGGCGAGTGCTGCTCGATGGGGCGGATATCGCCCAGTTCTCCCGGGCGGATATCGCCAAGCGGATGGGCTATCTGCCCCAGGAAACCACCCTGTTCGAGGGCTCGATCCGGGACAACATCGCCATGGGCCTTCCCGAACTGGACGACGCGGCCATCACCGCCGCGGCCAAGGCCGCGGGAGCCCATGACATGATCATCGACCTGCCCGACGGCTACGCCACCCCCGTGGGCGAAGGGGGGCGCACCTTGTCCGGCGGCATGCGCCAAAGGGTGGCCCTCGCCCGGGCCCTGGCTGGCACGCCTCCGGTGATCCTGCTCGACGAACCCTCGGCCAGCCTGGACCGGGCCGCCGAAGAGGTCCTGCGCGACAACCTTTCCGAAATGGCCCGGACTCGCACCGTGGTGGTGGTCACCCATAGCCCCCTGCTGCTGGCCCGTTGTCAAAGGGTCCTGGTCCTGGCCAAGGGGCGTCTCGCCTTGGCCGGGCCGGCGGTGGAGGTTCTGCCCAAGCTCTTCCCCGGTCAAGTCCAAGCGGCCCCCTCCGGTGGGATCCCCGCCAGGTCCAGCCCCGCCTCCAGCTTGGCCCCCAGGTCGACCTCCGCCACCATCCAGGGGAGCTTCCCATGAGCACCGACGCGAAGACCGCGCCCCTGCCCACCTCCCCTGCTCCGTCCAATGGGCCGTCCACTGGACCAAAGGTCTCGCCCCTGGAGACCCTGCGCCAATCCCATCCCCTGCCGACGTGGCGGCGCTTCGCCTGGACCGTCATGGCCCTGTTCGGGGCTTTCCTAATCTGGGCCTCCCAGGCCCAATTGGACGAGGTGGCCACCGCCCCGGGCGAGGTCGCGCCGGAAGGCAAGACAAAGATCATCCAACACCTGGAAGGGGGGATCATCACCGAGATCTTCGTCCAGGAAGGGGATTCCGTCACCGCGGGGGCCCCCCTTGTGCGCCTGACCCTGCCCACCACCTCCATGAACAGGGAAGAGATCGTCGCCCGCCTGGATGCCCTGCGCCTGAGCCAGGCCCGGTTGGCCGCGGAGGCGGAGGGGACAACCCTGTCCTTCCCCCCGGAGATCGCCGAACGGCGTCCCGAACTGGTCAAGACCGAACGGGAAGCCCACGAAGCCCGGTTGAAGGAACTGGGCAGTTCCCTGAAAGTGCTGGTAACCCAGAAGACCCAGCGGCAAAACGAAGCCAAGGAACTGGAAGCCCAATTGACCGCGGCCCGCGCGAACCTGGAGATCACCCAGGAACGCTATGGCATTTCGGCCAATCTGATGAAGGACGGGCTGACCAACCGCATGAACCACCTGGAAATCGCCGGAGCGCTCACCGACCTGAAAGGCCAGATCCAGGCCCTGGAACCGGCCATCGAGCGGGCCAAGGCGGCCATCGGCGAGACCGAGGAGCGGGAACGGGAAACCCTGTTCTCCTTCCGCCGGGAGGCTCTGGAAATGACCGGTCAGGCCGAACAGGAAATCAGCCGCCTGACGGAAATGATGACCCGTGCCAACGACCAACAGGGCCGGACCCTGATCACCGCTCCGACCAAGGGCGTGGTGAAGAATGTCAAGCACAGCACCATCGGCGGCGTGATCAACCCCGGGGAAGCGATCATGGAAATCGTCCCCGTGGAGGATACCCTGATCGTCAACGCCCGCCTCAGCCCCATGGACCGGGGCTATGTGACCGAGGGACAGAAGGCCACGGTGAAGGTCTCCACCTTCGACTACGCCCGCTATGGCGGTCTGGAGGGAACCGTGACCCTGGTGGCACCGGACACCACCATTGATGACAAGGGCCAGGCCTTTTACCGGGTCCAGGTGCGCACGCGGGAAACCCACCTGGGCGACAAGGCCGGGGAATATGAGATCAAGCCGGGCATGGAGGCCATCGTGGACATCCACACGGGGGAACGCACCGTGATGGAATTCCTCGTCAAGCCGGTCCTGAAGCTCCGCCACGAGGCCTTTCGGGAACGCTGATTGGGCGCGCGGGTCCGGACGCGCCCTCCCCCCCGTCAGGCAGGAACGGAGGTGCTGACCGAGACGTCGGTGTCGACGAACAGCACCGTGTCCCCTTTGGTGTAGACCGTATAGGACTCCGGTGTGTTGCCTTCGTCGGCGACGGCGTCCATGGACACGGTGCCGCTGTCCGTCCACCCCCCGTCCGACAGGTCAACCCTATCGTTGGTTTCGCCGGTGATGATGGCGAAGCCATCCAGGGAGGAGGCCGTGATGCCCGATCCGCTGGGCAGGATGGCCGACAGTGCGTCCGTATCCCCATTCAAGGCCCGGATCCCCTGCTGGGTCAGCGTCAGGGTGCGCCCCGCGAGGGTATCGGACAGGGTGAGCACCTCGAATTGCTCCCCCTTGCCCTCAGCGAAGGATTGGAGCGTGAATCCGGTCATGTCGTCGCCCAGGACCAGGGTATCCAACCCCGTGCCCCCATCCAGGAAACCGTCAAACTCCAAGACATTCCCCCGCAGGGTAAAGCTGTCCGCGCCGTCCAGCAGCAGAACCACGTCGTCCCCCCCCTGCCCGTCATAGCTCTCGCCGCCAGAGGTACCCACATAGACGTCCTGGCCACTTGTGGCGGAACCGCCCGTAATGGACAGTCCCACCAGGTGGAGTCCCATGTCGTCATAAACGGGTTTGGCCACGGTATTGGCCACACCTTCGACCCGCGTGATCAGGGACTCATCGTTGAAGGTGAAGTCCATCCGATCGGCATTGGACCAGCTGATCAGGTCAAGGGAATCCCCGTTCTGAATACGATACGTCTCGAAACCAGTCCCGGGGACCAGCGTGACCTCCGTCCCTTCCACGGACAAGGTCCCGCCGACGAAAGACAAGGCGTCATGGCTGGTCCCCGCGATGGTCCCCTGGACATCGAACGTTAGATGCAGGTTTGCATCCAGGGACAGGGTTCCGGGCTGGTTGATGGTCAGGCTTCCAATGCTCTCCGACGTCCCCGGATCGATGGTTCCATACAGGGTGAAGCCGTCGTTCACGGTCAGGGTACCCGAGCCATTGAGCAGACCATTGTTGACGAAAGCGCCATTGTTGGCGTCGTCGGTGCTTTCCAGGGTGATCGTCCCGCCAACGGTAAACGTCCCGTCATTGGTCAGGATGGCGCTGTCCTGGAGCAAAACCCGGCTGGCGCTGTCGATCAAGGTTCCCGTATTGGTCAGGTTGCCCATCAGCGTCAGGTCCCCGCCGGTGAAGCTGCCTGTCCCGCTCAGGGTGACCGTCTGATCCAGGTCCAGGGTCCCGCCACTAAAGGCGAAATCGCCGGAGGAGGAGAGCACGCCGGTCCCATCGATCAAGCCCGAGGACAGGGTCAGGCTCCCCGCCGAGGACAAGGTGTCGTTCACGGTCAAGGTGCCCCCGGACACCGTCAGGAAGGAGCCGCTTTCCACCGTTGTGGTGCCACTGTTCAGAATCAGCTCCCCGCCCGCGACGACAAGACGTCCGCCACTGGAAATGGATCCTTCCCGCGTGGTAACCGTGTCTTCCATGAAGTACGCTGGATCGGTCGTATCAATAATCCAGGTCACCGACTCACTGGGAACGGCGGCGCCAGACCAGTTGCCCGCGGCGTTGAAGTCAATCTGTTCCGTCAGGGCATCGCCCTGCCAGGTCGTGGTCACATCGTTGACCGTCACCGTCGCCGTCTGAACCGTGGAGGCCGTGTCGCCATTGGAGGTTTCCGTCGCGGTCGCCGTGACCGTCAGGGTAAAGGACCCCGTATAGCCGCTACCGGGCACCAGCTTCACCGCTCCGGCCGCCTGCGCCGCGCTCAGGGATACGGTCCCGTTTTCGTTCTTGCCGATCGTTACGCCGTCCACGGTCACCGAAACATCGCTGGGAATGCCCGACAGCACCAAACCCATGGTCTCGCTGCCATCGGTGTCGGCGAGGGAGGCGGTCAGGGAGAGGGTTACCTCCTCCCCCCGGTCAACGGTCAGAGCGGACCCCGCCTTGGAGGTCGCGGCCTTGAGGACATCCAGCCAACCACTGTCCTGATATCCACTGCCGGTCCCTGTGTCGTACCAGTCCGCGCCCACATAGCTGATTTGCCCCGCGCCGTAGGTCAGAAGCGCGACCGTGGTCACCGTGCCGGTCACATAGATCGACGTCGCCCCGGAAGGCAGAGAGGAGGTCGTCACGCCCCGGGTCGCGTTGATCCACGGCAAGCTTTCCGCCGTCGACGCGAAAACCGTGCCCGAGGCGTCCTCCGTCTTGGTGGATGTGGTGCCCGAGCCCGTGGACTGGTGCACCAAGGAGAACCCGAAGAGATCGTTCAAAAGCGCCGCGTCATCGGAATTGTGCGCGCCCATGACAATCAGGGTTCCACCACCATTCACGAAGTTTCGGATGGCGGTCTTCGCGCCCTCGGTCAGGTCTTTAACCCAATCCCCGGACTCTTCCCCCAATTCTGGAATGGCGAAAACATCGGCGTTGGCCAGGGCCGCGGTCAAGGATTCCTCGTCGAACAGGATCTGCTGGGAAACCGTATGCCCATTGTCCGTGAAGGAGTTATAGAGATTGTCGGCCTCCGACGAGGAAGAGCCACCGGAATCCACGTAAGCGCCGTTGTCGAAGACAACGATGGACCCACTGGAAATCAGGCCCCCTTCGCCGCCGAGGGTCAAGCTGGGACTGTCCGCCACCGCGGTGATCGTCACGGTCGCGGTGTCGGTCACCGTGTAGGTCGTGCCCGACGCGCTGTAGGTCGCCGTGAAGGACAGCGTGAAGTCCGCGTCGCTGTTCGACGCGGGGGTCACCGTCAGAGACGAGAGATTGCTCAGGTCACCACTGGAGGAAATCACCCATCCACCGGCTCCCGCGTCGTAGGCTCCCAGGGACAGTGTCGCGCCCGAAGGAAGGCCCGTCACCAGGACCTTGGTCAGACTAGCTCCCGAGCCATTGTCGGACAGCGCGGGATTGAGGGCGAGGGCCGTGTCCTCGGATCCGGTCCCATCGGCCACGGCGATGGTCGCCTGGGCCGTGGTAATCCCATTCAACTGGGCCCCATCCTGAATGGCCAGTGTTTTTCCGTTCAGGGCAAACGTATTGTAAGTGATCCCCGATTGGCTGGTGGTTCCCGTGAACGACCATCCGTTGGCGGACACCGTATCGTCCCCGCCCGCCTTCACATAAAGCGTATCGCCGAAGATCGCCGACCATGCGGTCGAGGACCCAACCACCAGGGTATTGGCGCCCTCCCCCAGTTCGAGACGCTCCATGCTGGAGATCTCGGTATACCAGGTGGAGGCCAGATTCAGGGTCGTGCCCCCCCGCACCAGGATGGTGTCGGTGCCATCACCGCCCCGGTAGCGGTCGTTGCCCGTGGAATAGACCAGGGAGTCATTGCCCGAGCCGCCCTCCAGGGTATCGGTACCCCCGGCGCCGTCCAGGGTGTCATCCCCTCCGGCGCCGCCCTGAAGGATATTGTTCGCCGCGTTGCCGGTAATGCTGTCGGAGCCGTCGCCTCCCAGGACATGTTCAAGGCCATAGAGAACATCCGTATCGATATTGACGCCGCTGGCCCGGCCCGTGGTCAGGTTGACGGTGATCGCCTGGGTCGCGGAGGGGTATTTCACCCAGTCATCCGCGCTATCGTCAACGGTCTCGCTGGATCCGCCATAATAGGTGTCGTTGCCTTGACCAGAGCCGCCGATGATGATGTCGTCGCCTGCCCCGCCAAAAACAATGTCGTTGCCGGCGTTGGTCTTCAGGATGTCACTGCCCGCGCCACCGAAAACCAGGTCATCCCCGCTGCCGGTGGTGATCTCGTCTCCCCCACTGCCGCCGGTGATTTCCAGGGGGAGGGACGAATTCTCGTTACTGTAAACGCCACCGGAGAATGCGACCACATAGCGTCCATTGCTGACACCCAGGATATCCCCGTTCGCGGGAGTAGTACTGCCTTCTGGAGCGGGAGTTGGATCCGGGACGGGGTCCGTGCCACTGCCGATATCACTCTCGGTATCACCCCGGACGATGATACCGCTAGAGGCGGTTTTATAGGCCGTCAAAATGGAGTTGGAGATTTTGTTGATCAGGTCCGCGACATTCCCCTTATTGCCGCCACCGCCCTGCTCCATACCCTTGCCAATCACATTGAAGGGGTCGGAATAGCTGGGATCCTGGTCGACGATTTCGGCAACGTCCGATCGACCATCCCCGTCGGTGTCCAAATTATTCCCTTGGTCCCCGTTGTTCAGATCCTGCTGACCATCGGAGGGAAGGAAATCGAGGGAACGGTTCAGGTTTTCGTCCTGACGCATGTCCAGTTCGTTGGCCGAGAACCGGGAAACGTTCAACTCCACCTGATTGAGCACGTCCGACAGGGTCACCTTGATGCCATCGTAGGGAACGTTCAAGGTCTGGGATTGGCCATTCAAACCCGTAAAGACAATTTCGCCCGTCGTGCCGTTGGCCTCGGGCAGCAGGACCACCTGAAAGTCCAGGCCCAAGGCATTGGCCCGGTTGGCCAGCCCGGTCAGGTCGTCCAGGTTTGTCCCCTCGGGAACCAGCAGCTTGATGATGCCCTTGGTTCCCCGAATGCCGATGGTGGCGACCGGGGTGGAAACGGTCATGGCGTCGGGGCCGCTCTTGGCGATCTCGCCGGACACGAAGGAAAAAACGCCCGACACCAGACTGACCGAGGAAGAGCCCTCCCCCGTACCCGGATCATAGACCATTTCATCCAGGACCATCCGGCCGCTCCCCCCCAGGGAGAAGGCCGATCCGTCGAGGAAGGTGATGCCCACCGCCCCGTCCCCGGAGGTGGAGACGACATCTCCTTGGTAGATGGGATCGCCGGAATGAACCTCGACCGAGGTCCCATCGGTCCGGATGACCGTCACGGTTCCCTCGGCTCGGGTCACGGAACCAATGGTGCCCAATCCCTCATTGACCGTGGCCGCCTGGGCCACCTGCCCCGGCGCCTCGCCCCCCGTCAGGCGGTCGACCAGGGCCGCACGGATCGTTACTCCGCCGGGTCCCACCAAGTCCGGTGGGGTTTCCGAACCAAAGTAGTCCTTGATGAGAACCGGAGGACCGTCCGCGCCGCGAAGGATCAGGTCGTTGCCGTCACGGGTATATTCCCCCATCACCAGGAGACGGGCGCCACCTGGAAAATCGGTCAGATCCGCGACGGACTGTATCAGATAGGCGGCGTCGGTCGGGGTCCCCCCTCCTCCCCCCATGAACACCTTGGGCTCGGTTTCCGTGGAAAAGGCACCATCCGTTTCGTTCAAGCTCATCGTTCCGCTCCAGATAGCCCGTCCCTTGGCGGGCTTCAACCGTTCTGTCCATGACCAAGCCTACCGCTTGGCTCATTAATTCCCGCACACTCGGGCTCGAACCCTCGCGACATCCCACTCCGATCCGTTTCCCGGATCCTATTCAAAGGGGATGCCCCTCACCTTCGGCACAAAACAAAAATCCAACAAAGTTGGGCACTCACGCCAAACCAACATCTGGTTTGGAAACGAAATTTAATCCCCCATTCGTTTCAAGGCTATTATTCGAAAAATCTCTAGACAAAAACTAGAAATACGCACTAATTAACCGATGCTTTTATTTAAAAATATCACATCTCTTTTTCAAGAGAGGTAAAGGTATAGGGCTCTCCAGGCTTTCACCTTCTCGGGGCACCGATGGAAACCGATGGAAAATGCGAAGAATTCCCTACAGTTAAGTGAAACCTTCAGTCATTTGACGATCCAGTCTAGAAACGCATAAAGACGATACCCCACCCAAAAATCCATATCCCATCCTTGCGACGTCCGAAAAATCACGGCGAATCGACCGACGTTCGACCCCATTCGAAGCGCCGGGATCGCGAACACAAAAAACCGCCCGGGAGGATGGGCTCCCGGGCGGCTGTTTTGGTTTGGAGAGGGGGGGATGGGCCCCCGATCTCCGCCCCTTATGATCGTGAATTCTAACGAGTCAGGTCGTAGCTGTAGTCGGTGACCGCGGTTTCGTTGGTATCCAAATCCATGGTGTCGAAGATCTTGTCCAGCAGGGTGGTCAGCACGCGCAGGCTGCCCTGGTAGAACATGGTCGGGAACCGGTGGTGGTGGTGCCGATCGAAGATCGGGAAGGTCAGGCGGATCAGGGGGATCCCCAGATCCCGCTCCAGGTACTTACCATAGGAGTTGCCAATCAGGAAATCGGCGGGCTCGGTGGCGAGTAGGGAGCGCATGTGCCACAAGTCCTTGCCAGCCCACACCTGGGTGTCCTTTCCGAAGGGGCTGGCGTCCAGCATCGCCTTCATCTTCTTTTCCCAGGGCTTCTTGGCGTTGGTGCACAGCACGTGGACCGGCTCGATGCCCAGTTCCAGCAGGAAGCGGGTCATCCCGATGCAGAAGTCCGGATCGCCGTAAACGGCCATCTTCTTACCGTGCAGCCAGGACATGGAGTCCGCCATGGCGTCGACCAAACGACCGCGCTCCTTGGCCAATTCCTCGGGGATCGCCTTGCCGGTCAGTTCGGCGACTTTCATCAGGAACTCGTCGGTGGCCTGCACCCCCATCGGGTAGTGGAACGCCGCGGTGTCCTGGCCCAAGCCCTTGATGTAGCTGAGGGTCTGCGGAGTACAGGCCTCGGTCAGGGACAGGGTGGCCGTGGCATTCAGGGCCTCAAGGGTCTCTTCCTGGGTGGTTCCGCCGTCGTACATGCGGAACTCGCCGTCGGTCGGGGTGTCATAGACATCCGAGGTGTCGGAGAGGACGGTGTACGCGACGTCCATCATGTTCAGGACGCGCTTCAGTTCGCGGATGTTCGCCACGCCATAACCGTCGAATCCGGGGATCACATTGATCTTGCCGGTGACCTCGCCCCGGGTTTCCTTGGCCCAGAACGCGGTCAGAATGCCCTTCATCATGTTGTCGTAGCCGGTGATGTGGCTTCCGACGAAGGACGGCGTGTGGGCGAAGGGTACCTTGAAGTCGGCGGGGATGGACCCCTTTTCCTTCGCGGTACCGATGAAGGCGGACAGGTCATCACCGATGACTTCGGCCATGCAGGAGGTGCAGACGGCGATCATCTTGGGCTTGTACAGCGCATAAGCGTTGGCCAAACCGTCGATCATGTTGTTCAGACCACCGAACACCGCGGCGTCTTCCGTCATGGAGTCGGACACCAGGGAGGAGGCGTCCTTGAAGTGACGGGACAGGTGCGACCGGAAGTAGGCCGCGCAGCCCTGGGACCCATGGACATAGCCCAGGGTGCCGTCGAAACCGGCGGAAGCATACAGGGACCCGAGGGGCTGACAGGCCTTGTTCGGGTTGACGGTCAGGGCCGTCCGTTCCAGGTTCTTTTCCCGGTATTCCCAGGACTTGGTCCATGCGGCGACTTCGGCGATCTTCTCGTCGGAGTGGGCGCCTTCGAAAGTGGCCCGCTTCTTGGCGAGCATGTCCTGATACTCGGGCTCGCGGAAAAGGGGAATGTGGTCCTTAATCTTATCAGCGCTCTGGGGCATCTGACTGTCTCCCATGTGGGGTCAATGACGACGGGTTACGATTATTCGGCGGCTTCCTTGGTCGCCCAGGGAGTCTTGTGCATGGCCCAGACCGGGTTATTGATGGCCATGTCCATGTCGCGCGCGAAGATCGCGAACCCGTCGTAACCGTGGTAGGGACCCGAGTAGTCCCAGGAGTGCATCTGACGGAAAGGCACGCCCATCTTCTGGACAGCGTACTTTTCCTTAATGCCCGAACCGACCAGATCGGGGCGCAGCTTCTCGACGAACTTCTCCAGCTCGAAACCGGTGACGTCGTCGAAAATCAACGTGCCTTCCTTGGCGTATTCGGTGGTGCGCTGGTAGTCGTCATTATGGGCGAATTCGTAGCCCGCGCCGCAGATCTCCATGCCGAGATCCTCGTAGGCGGTGATCACGTGACGGGGACGCAGACCGCCCACGTACAGCATGACCGACTTGCCCTTCAGCCGGGGCTCGTATTTGGCGATCACCGCGTCCACGAGCGGACGGTACTTGGCGATCACCTCCTCGGCCTTCGCCTGGATGGTCTCGTCGAACTGCTTGGCGATGGTCCGGATCGACTTCTCGATCTGAGAGGGGCCGAAGAAGTTATATTCGATCCAAGGAATGTGGTACTTCTCTTCCATGTGACGGCAGATGTAGTTCATCGACCGGTAGCAATGGATGAGGTTCAGCTTCGCCTTGGGGGCGCGCTCGATCTCGGACAAAGTGGCGTCGCCGGACCACTGGGCGACGACCCGCAGGCCCATCTCTTCCAGCAGAATGCGCGAGGCCCAGGCGTCGCCACCGATGTTGTAGTCCCCGATGATGTTCACGTCATAGGCGCCCTGGGTGAAGCCATCCTCGGTCACGTCATCACGGGAGAAGACCCAATCGCGGATGGCGTCGTTCGCCAGGTGGTGACCCAGGGACTGGGACACACCACGGAAGCCTTCGCAGCGGACGGGAACGATCGGCAGACCGATGTCCTTGGACTTCTTGCGGGCGACGGCTTCGATGTCGTCACCGATCAGACCAATCGGGCATTCGGACTGGATCGACACACCCCGAGCCAGCGGAAACAGCTCCTTGATTTCGTCCATGACCTTTTCGAGCTTCTTGTCACCGCCGAAGACGATGTCCCGCTCTTGGAAGTCGGAGGTGAACTGCATGGTCACGAAGGTGTCGACGCCCGTGTTGCCAATGTAGTAGTTCCGACGCTGGGACCAGGAATACTGACCGCAGCCAACGGGGCCGTGGGAGATGTGGATCATGTCCTTGATCGGACCCCAGACCACGCCCTTGGACCCGGCATAGGCGCATCCGCGGACGGTCATGGCGCCGGGGACGGACTTCACGTTGGACTTCACGCTGCAAGAGCTGGTGCCCTCGCCGTCGGTCTCGATGGTGCCAAGGTGCTTGGCGCGCTTCTTCCCGGCCTTTTCGGGATAGACCTCAAGGACCTCTTCAATGGCCTTTTTACCAAGGTCCGCGTCGTTGGTGTAATCGAGGCTCATGGTCCTCTCTCCTAAATTACGGGTGTCCAGCCTTTTCGTGAGGGCCCTTGGGCCCGCTGCGTCCGCCCCCGATCGTTCGGTGCCGGGGACGGCCGCGCGTGGCGAGCCTTAGTTGGCGGCGGCCTTCGCCGCTTCCTTGGCTTCCAGCTCGGCGAGGGCTTCCTCGTCGGACTTCAGGATGCCGAACTCCATGAGCATGTCTTCCAGCTCTTCCATGGTGATCGGGGTGGGGATGACACCCTGGCCGGAGTTGTTGTGGATCTTCTCGGCCAGCGCCCGGTACTCACCGGCCTGCTTGCAGGTGCCGTCGTACTGGATGACGGTCTGGCGGCGCAGTTCGGCGTGCTGGACGATGTTGTCACGGGGCACGAAGTGGATCAGCTTGGAACCCAGACGGGCGGCCAGGGCCTCGGCCAGTTCGAGTTCCTTGTCGGTCTGACGCTCGTTGCAGATCAGGCCGCCGAGGCGAACGCCACCGGTGTGGGCGTACTTCAGAATGCCCTTGGAAATGTTGTTGGCGGCGTAGAGCGCCATCATCTCGCCGGACATGACGATGTAGATTTCCTGGGCCTTGTTCTCGCGGATGGGCATGGCGAACCCGCCGCAGACCACGTCACCCAGCACGTCGTAGGAGACGTAATCGACGCCGTCGTAGGCCCCGTTTTCTTCCAGGAAGTTGATGGCGGTGATCACGCCACGACCGGCGCAGCCGACGCCGGGCTCGGGACCACCGGACTCAACGCAGCGGATGTCCTTGTAGCCGATCTTCAGCACATCCTCGAGTTCCAGGTCCTCGACGGAACCGGCTTCGGCGGCGAGATGCAGCACGGTGTCCTGCAGCTTGGTGTTGAGGATCAGACGGGTGGAGTCGGCCTTCGGGTCGCAACCAACGATCAGGATCTTCTGATCCATATCGACCAGGGCGGCCAGGGTGTTCTGGGAGGTGGTGGACTTGCCAATACCACCCTTACCGTAGAAAGCGATCTGACGCAGTGCGGTCATGAAATCGGTCCTTTACACTGATTGGTCGATTTGTTCGGCGGGGCCACGCCTCCGCCACGCTCGGACCCCTCTTTGCACGACCCGTGCCAACTTTCAAAACCCGCATTCTGAACTTTTTTATTATTTATTTTCAAATACTTAATTTCTATCCATATAGTTTGTAAGGTTTTTATGACGGCTGTCGGAAACGCGACAAACACGACATCCTGTCGGGAGTCCGCCGGCCAATCGCGGACTTCCGACAGGATGTGGGGTTCCCCTTCACCACCGTATGTGACAGCCCCGCCCGCGCGGTGCTTCCACCAGAGTCCGTATTAGTGCTATGGGAAAGCGCAGGCGGAGGAGCAGCCGAATTTTTCACCAACGGGGGGGGAACCAAGGGGTGAAGGATATCGACACCGACAGCCGGTCCATCGGCCATAGCACCAACCTCGTGGGGATCCCCACGGGGGTGCTGGCCTGTTCCCGGTTCAACGAGGCGGCCCCGGAACTGCACATTTCAGGCGTGCGGGAAATGAACCGGGGCCTGTTCAAGATGTTGGCCGAGGCTCCGGACCTCGATAGCGCCGCGGAGGCCATCCACAAATACATGGCCGCGGTCTTCGGTCTGGACCCCGAGCAGCGGGAAAAGCCCAAGAAGAACGAGGACCCCACGGTCCGGCGCTTCCGATCCAGTTATCTGCGCCTGCTGAAGGGCTGGGGCTATGACAGCAACGCCAAGGAAGGCGCCGTACTCAAGGGCTGGGTGGAAAGCCGCTTCGGGCTGATCCCCACCTACCACAAGGATCGCATCGACAAGTTTTCCTCGACCGCCTGGATTGAATATGTGGAGGAAAAAATGTCCTCGCGGTTTCACAACAACTCCATATATATGCAACTCGACATTATGTATGAGTTCTGCCAGTGGTCCCTGCGACGATTCGTATCGCCCGGGATCCCACGGTTGACCCTCTACCGAGGGGTCAACGACTTCTCGGAGCATCCGGTGATCGAGAAGATCGACAAAACCACCCGCGTGGTCCGCATGAACAATCTGGTGTCGTTCACCGATGATCGCGCCGTCGCGGACTGTTTCGGAGATACCATCCTGGAGGCCCAAGTCCCCCTGTCCAAGGTGATCTTCTTCAACACCTTGCTTCCGATCCACCCCCTCAAGGGCGAGGGGGAATATCTGGTGATCGGCGGCGACTATCTTGTGAAGGCGAGCTACTTCTGATGAGTGGACCCACACCCCATGACCGCGCCCTGGGCGCTTACCTGGGCCTCGCGGTTGGCGACGCCCTGGGCGCCACGGTCGAATTCATGACCCCCGGCGAGATCGCCACCCAATATGGACTTCACCGCAAGATGATCGGTGGCGGTTGGCTGCGGTTGAAGCCCGGCCAGGTGACCGATGATACGGAAATGTGCCTGTCCCTGGGTCGCTCCCTGGCCAACAAGGGAACCTTCAACGCCGCCGATATCTGCGAGGAATTCGCCCTGTGGCTGAAGGCCAAGCCCGTCGACGTGGGCAACACTTGCCGCCGGGGCATCCGCCGATACATGAACGAGGGAACCACCGTCACCCCCTACCACGAGGGGGACGCGGGCAATGGGGCGGCCATGCGCAACCTTCCCGTGGCTCTGGCCACCCTGGGTCGACCGGAGGAGTTGGAGACATGGACCCTTGAGCAGGCCCATATCACCCACAACCACCCGCTGTCCGACGCCGCGACCCTGATGTTTGGCCGAATGGTCCATATGCTGATCGCCGGAGAGGGCATGAAAGCCTGCCGGGAGGAGGCCAACCGCCTGGTGGCGCACCACCGAACCTTCCGCTTCGAACCCTACAAGGGCCAGTCCTCGGCCTATATCGTCGATACGGTGCAGACGGTCCTGCACTACTATTTCGTGACCGACAGCTTCAAAAGCTGCGTGATCCAGACCGTCAACCAGGGTGGCGACGCGGACACCACCGGCGCCCTGGTGGGCATGCTGGCGGGAGCCACCTATGGCGTCCACGCCATCCCCTATGGCTGGCTGGCCAAGCTGGACACCAAGGTCGAGCGGGAGATCCGCCGTCAGGTCGACGACCTGCTGGCCTTCCGCGGCCTTGATTCCGGCATGGCGTGAAAAGGATCCCCCCCATGGCCACCGTGACATTCCATGAAAAGCCCGGGTGCAAGAACAACACCCGGCAGAAGGTCCTGTTGACCTCCGCCGGACACACCCTGGTGCCCCGGAACCTGCTAACCGAACCCTGGACGGCGGATTCCTTGCGCCCCTATTTTGGCGACACCCCCCTGCCCACTTGGTTCAACCGGGCCAATCCCCAGGTCAAAAGCGGCGAGATCGACCCCGCGACCCTGACCGAGGCGCAAGCCCTGGCCCTGATGGTGGCCAACCCCCTGCTGATCCGCCGCCCTCTGATGGAGGTGGATGGAGAAAGGCGCGCGGGCTTCGACATGGCCCAGGTCGACGCCTGGATCGGCCTGGCCGAGGCCCCGCCCCGGGACGTGGAGACTTGTCCGAAAAGCCATTTGGCCGAACCGGCCCCCTGCCCGCTCCCCCCGGCCCCCAAAACATAACCCCTCGCCGATTGGGGAAGGACCAAAACTGTGAGTGCCTTAAAACTCTTGGTGGCCGACGACCATCCCCTGTATCGGGAGGCCCTGACGGGCGTGATCCGGGGGCAATGGCCCGACGCGGAGATCACCGAGGCCGCGACCTTCGGGGCCACCCTGGCCGCGGTGGAGGCGGATCCGGACCTGGATTTGATCCTGCTCGACCTGCACATGCCCGGTTCCGACGGCCTGGACGGCCTGATGACCCTTCGGTCAAAGGCGCCGACCATCCCCGTGGCGATGGTCTCGGCGGAGGAGGACCGGGAGATTATCCGCCGGGCGCTGACCTGTGGCGGCTCGGGGTTCATCGTGAAGTCGGCGGGCAAGGACCGAATCGTCGAGGCCATTCGCCGGATTCTCGACGGCGGTGTCTCCCTTCCCCCGGACCTCGCGGCCGCCCTGGAGCGGGAGACCGCCCGGAGCCCAGACGACCTGACGGACAGCCGCCGCAAGACCCTGACGCCCGCGGAAATGGGGGTGTTTCACCTGCTGATCCAAGGCAAGCCGAACAAGATCATCGCCTATGAGCTGGATATCAAGGAAAGCACGGTGAAGGCCCATATTTCAGCCATCCTCCGCAAAATGGGCGTGCATTCGCGGACCCAGGCGGTCTTGGCGGCACGGAACCGGTTGTAGGGGATGGATTGAGACTCTCCCCCTCTCCGTGTCCCGTGGCATAAGGGGGGCCTCCTTCTCCTGGAATAAAGCCTCCCATGATCCGTTTCGAAAACATCAGCAAGCAGAACAGCCACCGTATCCTCTTCCTTGATTCCTCCGCGGTATTGAACCGGGGGGAAAAGGTGGGCCTCGTCGGCCCCAATGGCGCGGGCAAGACCACCTTGTTTCGCCTGATCACGGGCGAGGACACGCCGGACGCGGGCCAGATGTCCGTCGAAAAACAGATCTCCATCGGCTATTTCAACCAGGATGTGGGCGACATGGCGGGCCAGAGCGCGGTCGCCGCGGTGATGGACGGGGCCGGGCCGGTCAGCGCCATTTCAGCGGACTTGGCCGCGTTGGAAGCCGCCATGTGCGACCCCGACCGCGCCGACATGGACGCGGTCATCGAGCGCTATGGCGAGGCCCAGGCCCGCTTCGAGGACCTGGGCGGCTACGCCTTGGAGGGGCGGGCGCGGGAGGTTCTCGCGGGCCTCGGGTTCAGCCAGGCGATGATGGACGGCGACGTCGGCGCCCTTTCGGGCGGCTGGAAAATGCGCGTGGCCCTGGCCCGTATTCTGCTCATGCGGCCCGACGCCATGTTGCTGGACGAACCCAGCAACCACTTGGACCTGGAAAGCCTGATCTGGCTGGAGGACTTCCTCAAGGGCTATGACGGCGCCCTCATGCTCACGTCCCACGACCGCGAGTTCATGAACCGGATCGTCACCAAGATCATCGAGATCGACGGGGGATCGCTCAACAGCTATTCCGGCGACTATGCCTTTTACGAGCAGCAGCGGGCGCAAAACGAAAAGCACCAGCAGGCCCAGTTCGACCGCCAGCAGGCCATGCTGGCCAAGGAGATCAAGTTCATCGAGCGCTTCAAGGCGCGGGCCTCCCATGCCTCGCAGGTACAGAGCCGGGTGAAGAAGCTCGACAAGATCGAACGCTTCGAGCCCCCCCGCAGCCGCCAGACCGTGGCCTTCGACATTCGGCCAGCGCCCCGCTCGGGCGACGACGTGGCCGTGCTCAAGGACCTGCGCAAGGCCTATGGCGAGAAGGTCGTTCTGAACGGGCTCGACCTCACCATCCGGCGCAAGGAACGCTGGTGTGTGATGGGGGTCAATGGGGCGGGGAAATCGACCCTTCTGAAGCTGGTCGCCCAGACCGCGCGGCCCGACAGCGGCGGTGTGACGGTGGGGCCGAGCGTCAAGCTGGGCTATTTCTCCCAGCACGCCATGGAAATACTGGACGGCGCCCGCACGGTCTACGAGTCCCTGGAGGACCACTTCCCGCAAGCGAACCAGGGGTCGTTGCGGTCGCTGGCGGGCTGTTTCGGATTTTCCGGCGATGACGTGGAGAAGCCCTGCGCCGTCCTGTCCGGCGGCGAAAAGGCCCGTCTGGTGATGGCGATCATGCTGTTTGACCCGCCCAACTTCCTGGTGCTGGACGAACCGACCAACCACCTGGACCTCGACACCAAGGAAATGCTGATCACGGCGCTGGCGAATTACGAGGGCACCATGTTGTTCGTGTCCCACGACCGCCGGTTCCTGGCCGCGTTGTCCAACCGGGTGCTGGAACTGACCCCGGACGGCGTCCACCAATATGGCGGAGGATACACGGACTACGTGGAGAGCACCGGCCAGGAGGCCCCCGGTCTCCACGGGTGAGGTTGGCCGAGAGAGGGGCGGGGAAACTCGTCGTGGGGAGAGACCTTGGCCTCACAACGCCTCTGCTAGCATTGTCAGGAAGGCGCGCACTGCCGGGTTGGTCCGACGGCTTTGCGGCCAGACGGCCGTAATGTTGTGTCGTTCGACCGCGAAATCGGCAAGAACGAGAACCAATTCTCCACGCTTGACCCATGGTGCCGCCATGAAACTGGTGGCCATTCCGATGCCAGCTCCCGCCGCGACGGTCGAGATCACGGCCTCGCTCGCATCGACGATAATCGCGGATGGCGGCACGATCTCGATATCGCGGTCTCCGACCCGGAATGGCCAACGGAACAATTGGCCGCTGCTCTGATAGCGTAGGTTCACCGTCTCGTGAACCTGTAGGTCATCGGGATGGGCGGGTATACCTGTCGCGGCCAGATAGTCTGGCGAAGCATAACAGCAGAGCCGGTGCGGCGAGAGTTTCCGTGACAAGAGGCGCGAGTCGGGAAGGTCACCGATGCGCACGGCAATGTCGATTCCCTCCTCGATCAGATCCACCCTGTGGTCGCTCAGTCTAAGGTCGATCGAGACCTTCCGATGGAGTGCGCGAAAGCCCGGCAGCAAGGGGGCGATGACATGCAGTCCGATCGGAAGTGAGGCCGCAATGCGCAAGGTGCCGATGGGCTCGGACCGGGCAGACTTGGCGGCCTGTTCGATCTCCTCGGCATCACGCAGCAGTTTCAGCGCTCGCTCGTGCAGATCGCGGCCCTCATTGGTGAGAGTGAGCGAGCGCGTCGTACGGGAGAAGAGTGAGACGCCAAGTTGACGTTCCAGACGCTGGACGCTCTTGCTGATCGCCGAAGGCGAAACGGAGAGCGAGCGCGCGGCAGCCGTATAGCTGCCCAGCGAGCCAGCGCGGGCAAAGGCGATAAGACCGGTCAGTCTTTCAATTCCGATTTGTTCCTTCATGGCACTATTAAAGCGAAATGGAGAGCCATTATCAATCTTGAGGCCCATCCATATATCCGGTCAACGAAACCCGCAAAGGAAAGAGGTCCCCATGACCGAGATGATGAAAGCCGTACGTCTGCACGCATTTGGTGGCCCCGATGTCCTCCGTTACGAGGAGGCTCCGCGGCCGGTGGCCGGAGTAGGCGAGGTGCTTGTCCGCGTGCACGCGGCAAGCCTCAATCCCCCAGATCTTTACCTGAGGGATGGCTACCGAGCGCTTCCACCCGAGTGGCGACCCAGCCCGGACTTTCCGTTGATCCTCGGCACGGATATCTCCGGTGTCGTCGCGGCCGTCGGGGAGAATGTTTCGGGTTTCAGCATTGGCGACGAGGTCTTTTCGATGGTGCGTTTCCCGCATGATCTCATGACCGGCGGCAATGCCTATGCCGACTACGTCAAAGTCCCGGGCTCCGACCTCGCGATGAAGCCAGCGGGCATCGACCACATCCAGGCCGCCGCCGCTCCAATGTCGCTGCTCACGGCGTGGCAGTTCCTTGTCGAACTCGGTCACAACGCACCAAATCCGTTCCAGGACTTCGACCATGCGCCGATCGCGCTTGACGGAAAGACCGTGCTGGTCAATGGCGCTAGCGGTGGCGTCGGTCACCTGGCGGTTCAGGTGGCAAAATGGAAGGGTGCCCACGTCATCGCCGTTGCCTCCGGAAAACACGAAACAGTGCTGCGCGATCTCGGCGCCGATGCCTTCATCGACTACACCAGACAAGCCGCCGAGACAGTCGCACGGGACGTTGATTTGGTCATCGACGCTGTCGGCGGCTCAGACATGGAGCGCTTCCTGACCGTGATCAAAAAGAATGGCGTGCTCTATCTGGTCAATCCCCTGGGCTTTTCCGGCCATGAGGAAGCGGCGAGACGCGGGATCACCGTTTCAACGACACAGGTGCGCTCCAACGGCGCACAATTGGCGGAAGCCGGACGCCTGTTGGACGGCGGGACGGTCCAGGTCGTGATCGACAGTGAGTTTCCGCTTTCAGAGGCCTCCGCCGCGCATGAGCGGGCATCCAAGGGAGGCATCCAGGGCAAGATCGTCCTCATCGCCAAGTGAATGAGTCGCCAGTCGACCATGTGTTCCCCGATCGCGATCCGGTCTGGGACAACAGCCGACTGCTCGTCGCGGAACGATGGGCAGACCAAGCCGCTCTCACGGCTCATCTTGAAGCTGAAGACACGTTTGTTTTTGTCAATCGTTCGCCGTGTTCATTGGAACCGTGACAAGCCAGATCGACGTGACGCCTTTTTTAAGGATGCCATCGCGATGATTTGGGCGTCTGCTTTTAGCGTTATCGCTTCCAGCGGCAAACGGTCTCCCGCCAGCCCGATAGAGACGTATCATGCCCGTCATGACTCTGTCCCCTTTTTCAAGGAAACCGCTCCTGACCCTCGACCGGCGAGGGCGGGGGTGAATGTCCCCTCACCCTATCCCCGCCTGGACCAGCCAGGCGCGCAGCCGCGCCACCCGCACCGGCTTGGACAGGTAATCGTGTCCCGCCAGCCGCACCGCCCGGCGGACATCGTCGCCGCCATCCGCGGTCACCACCAGGGCCGGGAGGGGACCCAGGGCCGCGGTCAACTCGGCGATGGCCGATAACCCCGTCACCCCGTCGTCCAAATGGTAGTCCGCCACGATCGCCCGGGGCGGGCTTCCGCCCTCCGCCCGCAACCGGACCAGGACCTCCGCCGCCGTGGCGCCGCCAACCATGCGGCAGCCCCAGGTCTTCAAAAGCGCGCCCATGGCCGTCCGGATCTCCGGCTCGTTCTCCACCACCGCCACGGTGATCGCCTCCAGTTCCTGGGGCAGGGCCGGTTTGGGGGGCTCGGGGGCCACCCGTTTCCTGCCCCGGGGCACCAGCACCGTGAAGGCCGCCCCCCGCCCGGGAATCGAGCGGACCGCCACCCGGTGATCCAGCATGCGCGCGACGCGCCGGACGATGGCCAAGCCCAGACCCACCCCCCGGTCGCTCTTGATCCGAGCGTTGTCCAGGCGGCGGAACTCCTCGAAAATACGCTCCCGGTCGTCCTCGGAGATGCCCGGACCGGTGTCCCAGACCCCCACCTCCAGGTGGTCGCCCCGATTCCGGCAGCCCACCAGCACCCGGCCCCGCTCCGTATAGCGCAGGGCATTGGACAGCAGGTTGCGCAGCACCCGCGAGAGCAGCTTGATGTCCGAGCGGACCACCCCGGCGCAGGGCATCACCCGCAGCGCCAGACCCCGCTCCTCGGCCTGGGGGGCGTATTCCCGCTCCAGCCGTCCCAGCAGGTCCGAGAGGGCGAAATCCCCCGGAACCACCGGCACCGCCCCCGCGTCCAATTTGGAGATCTCCAGCAGGGTTCCCAACAGGGCCTCCACCCCGCCCAGGGCGAAGTCCGTGCGCTCCACCGCCGCGTGGATCTCCGGCTCCAGCCGGTGGTCCATCAGCATGGAGATGTACAGACGCGCCGTGTTGAGGGGCTGGAGCAGGTCGTGACTGGCGGCGGCGAGGAAGCGGGTCTTGGAGCGGTTGGCCTCCTCGGCCGCGTCCTTGGCCACCTTCAGTTCGTCGGTGCGGGCGCGGACGCGCTGTTCCAGGCTTTCCTTGGCCTCGCGCAATTGGGCCTCGGACTCCTGGCGCGCCGTGGCGTCCGTATAGGTGGTGACGAAACCGCCGCCGGGCATGGGGTTACGCTGGATCTCGATCACCCGGCCATTGGGGCGAGTGTATTCGAAGAACAGGCTCTCGCGGCTTTTCGCCCGGTCCAGGCGCAGGGCCACGGCCCGCTCCCCATCCGGGCCGTACTCCCCGCGCCGGGCGTTGTAGCGGAGGTAGTCCTCGTAGCCCATGCCCAGCACCACCAGGCTGTTGGGCAGCGCCATCAGCTCCAGGAAACGCTCATTCCAGGCCACCAGACGCAAGGCCCCGTCGAAGACCGCCACCCCCTGGCTCAGGCTGTCCAGGGAGGACTGGAGGACCACGGATTTCTCCGCCAGTTCCCGCTCCCGCCGCTGGGTTTCGAACAGTTTGATGTCGGTGATGTCGGTGTAGATGGCGACCCGCCCACCCTCGGCGGTGACGCGCTCATTGATCTTCATCCAGCGGCCATCGCGCAATTGGACGACGAAGGAGCCCTTGGGGCCGCGGTGCCGTTCCAGGCGCTCCGTGAGCCAAAGCTCCACCGCGGCCTCGCCCAGACCGTTGGGGGCCTCGTATTCCACATGCAGGCGGCGGGCGACATCGGCGAAGGTGGTGCCATAGGGAATCTCGTGGCGGTGGTCGCCCCAGAAATCCCAGAAGCGCTCGTTAAACAGGATCAACCGGTCGTCGGCGTCGAACAGGGCGAAACCCTCGGAGATACTCTCCACCGCGTCGGACAGGCGGCCCTGGGCGCGCAGGGCCTCGCCCTTGGCCCGCTCCAGGTCCCGATTGGCCCGCTCCAACTGGTCGAGGGTCTCCTCCAGCTCGCCGGTCCGTTCGCGCACCTTGGCGTCCAGCAAGATCGCCGCCTGGAACAGGGAATAGGCGCCGCCCTGGGCGTCGACGGCCCGTTCCACCTGTTTCATCAGGGCGCCGGCGATTTTGCGCAGGCGGACCACCTCGTCGGGGCCGCCCTGGGGCAGGTCAAGGGAGTCGATCACGGATCTTCTCCCGTCTCGGGCTTGCTCCGGGGCGCGGCGGCATCCGGCGGCCAACCGATGGCGACGCCCGTAAACGTCTGGTTCATATGCATGCCGGAGACCTGCTCCCCATAGGTGCCGAAGCCGACCACCCGGTTGGCCTTCAGCAAGGCGGCGATACGGGGTTCCGTTTCCGGATTCTGGTCAATCTCGACCTTCCGGAAGACGCAATCGCAGCCGATGATCACCTGGGGATCTCCCACCCGCTGGCGCAGGACCTCCATGGTCAGGCTCAGGTCCTCGACGATATCCCGGGGCCGGGCCAGGGTCAGCACCACGCCCTCGTCGATGGCGCAGAAGAAGCGCAGGGATTCATCCTTGTCCGCCAATTGGATGGCCCGGACGTAATAGTCTCCGCCCACCTTCACCATCACCGGATTGACGGCGAAGGTATTGATGGTCAGGTCTTCCCGGGCGAGGCCGATCAGCCGGGCGAATTCGCTGGCCGCCGGGGCGCCGTTGATCTCGGTCACCGTGCGGGCATCGGTATCGGCCTTGGTGATCACCATCTTCCGGTCCGTCGGGTCGTAATGCTGGGCGCTGAAGACGTGGAAGGGGCAATCGGTATTGATGAAAGCGAAGAGGGCACAATCCTCGTGGGCCAGGCTGTCATGGAAGATCGCCGTGTTCTGGAAATGCAGGTCGTCCCCCGCCGACCCGCCAAACAGGGGAATGCCACCCAATTGGCCCTGGACGGCGCTGAGCAGAAGCTCCTCCCGGCGACTCATGCCGTCGACCATCAGAAAGGCAAAGGTCCGGGCTGGGTGGGCGGCGACGGCCCGCCGTTCAATCTGGTCGTGGAGGCGCTGGATGATGGCCCGGCCCTCCTGGATATCAAGACCCGAAAGGGGGCGGATGACTTCGTGGGCGACGGAGAAATGACCCCTGGGCAGGGCAAAAGCCGTGACAGAGCCCTTGCCGTAGCCATCCGGCCCCACTTCCCCCGAGGTCGTACAGCCGAAAACATGGCTGTCTGGGTAGTGGCCCTCCAGGGCCCGGCCCACGGCCCCCAGGTCATGGTCGGCGGAGGCGAAGAAGAACAGGGCCTCGGCCCCCTCCCCCAGGGTCTCCCATAGGGCCTGGGCCACGGCGGAGGGTCCCTCGCCCGTCGCCGCGGCACGGGTCACAACGCCGGGCCGTGGATCCGGCCCTTTCGGTTTCGTCTGTTCCACCATCCGCCGCACCACGGGTTCTCCCGGTTCAGAAGGGGGCTCGGTTTCCCGCCCTCGGTTTCCTGCCGGGTAGTGTGCCGACGGATCCGCCGGGATTCAAAGCCTCAATCCTCGACGTGGCCCCCGCGGCGCGGACTCCGAGCCGCCTATTCGAGGGAAATCCGGGGGGAAATCCGGGGGGAAATCCGGATGGAAACCCGCGCGCGCCCCCGGTTGTGCCGATCCCGAAGGTCCGCGCCGCCTCCCCTCATGCGGGATGATCATTTTCCTTCGTCGTCATGCTGGACGGGGCTTCCTTCGAGGCCGGGCTCGCCTCCTCCCCTGGGGCGTTCTGTTGCCCCATTTGGGGGATCAAGTGGCGAGGTAGGCTCACGGGAGCCGCCGACGTCCCGGGGAAGTGGTCCACGGGGGCGCTGACCAGGACGGCACCCTGGCGGGTCAGTTCAAGAACCGAATAGCTCCGCTCCGAGGTCCCGTCGGGCAGCAGGCGGAATCGGCCACTGGCTCCTTCGAATCCCTGGCCGCCCGTCAAATAATCCCGCAAGGGCATGGCCCTGTCCTTGGACCAGACCTGAGCCAGGGCCACGGCATCCATGACCAAGGCCTCCATATTGTCCGGTTCCCGGGGCGGGAGGGTCAAGTCCTCGGGTTTGGGCTCGGCGGCTTCAAACTCGGGCGGGGCGGGAATAGGGTCGGGCGCCATCAGGGCCTCGGCCAGGACTTTCTTCGCTTCCGCCTCCCCACTTCCGACCTCGCCCACCTTCCCGGTGGACTCCCCGGCGGGATCTCCAGAGGGGTCCATGGCGCCATCCAGCAGCCCCCCCAGGGATAAGGAGGCCGCGTCCACCTTTGGGCGCAGCAACCGTGTCGAGACATACCGTCCACCGCGCAGGGAGATCTCCCGCTCCACGGCCCGGGTATTCTCCCAAAGGATGGTCCCCAGTAGCTGTTTCTCCCCCACCTGGGTGAAATACTGGAACAGGGACGACAGGCCAACCAGATCAATACCGGACGCGGGGATCAGCACCACGTCCGCGGGCTTGCGAGCCAAGCCCCTCACCCGTCCCACCAGGGAATTGTAGTTCAGGCTCGCGGGATAGAGATCGGCGTCAACCACGGTCACGCCCTTGGCCGCCATCCCCCGGGCGGCGGACAGGGCCAGGCGGCCATAGGCCGTATCCGGTCCCACCACGAGCACCCGCCCCTGGTGGTTCTCCATGGCCAGGGTCAGGATCCGCTCCACCTGGGGCTCGGGGGCATGGCCCAGCACGAACAGGCTGTCGCCCGCGGCCGCATAGGTATTGGTCAGAGACAGCGCGGGGATCCCCGCCTCGGCCAGGACCGGACGGACCGCTTGGGCATTGGCGCCGAACAGGGGTCCCACGACCAGGCTGGCCCCGGCCTTGACCGCGGCCTCGGCCGCGGCGACCGCGCCTTCCGGCCTGCCTCGCGTATCGAAGGGAACGAGGCGGATGTCGGCCGAGGAGGCCGCGGCAGAGACACCCGAGGAGGCCGCGGCGCTCGCGACCGTGCTCCCGAGATCCGTCTCCTCCATCAGCATTGCTTGGGCGGCATGGAGCAGTTGGGCGCCCACGCCTCCGGCCTCGCCGGTCAGGGGCAGCAACAGCGCAACGGTCATCGGCCCCTTGGGCACGGGAGCCTCCTTGGGCGCCTCGACCACCGGCTCGGGCTTCGGCGCGGGCTTGACCTCCGGCCGCGGCTGTTGGGCGCAGGCCCCCAGTCCCAAGGCACCCATCAGGGCGAGAACGGCGCCCAGGCGCCCCTGCTTCAGTCGCGGCATTGATCCAGGTTCCCCACCCAAGTGAACAATAGCACCCCAAACAGCGGGAGCCGTCCTCCAAACCATAGGGGGAAGGCGGGGTCGGGGAAAAGGGGCGATTTCGTGATACCCCCGCGTCACCCCAACAAAGGCCGGGTATCCAGCCCCCAGAGCAGGAGGGATATGGTCAAAAACGCGAGACCCGTGCAGAGGGTCTGCGCCCGAGCACAGAGGGGTCCATGACCGTAACGTGCTCCCATGATTGGAAAAATTCCCAACATGGGGGCGCTGGACAGAACAATCACCGCGGTCTGAAGCAAGGGATCGAAGGGGGGCAGCAGCCAAACCGCGCCGATGGCCAGGGCCGGATGGATGACCAGCTTGGACAGGGTGACCCGCAGCTCCTCGCGCGGCATCTTCTCGATCCGAGTCCCGGCCAGCGTGGCGCCGATATAGATCAGCGCCGTCGCCGGTCCGGCCATGGCCAGGAGGTCGACGCATTTGGCCAGGACAGCGGGGACGGGAATGGCCAGGACCGAGACGACTCCACCCACGGTGATGGCGACCATCATCGGGTTGGTGACCATCCGCCCGCCGATGCCCTTGAGCGCTCCGCCAAAGCTGCGCCCTCCCCCCAGCCCCTGGGAGACTTCCAGCAGGAACAGGGCGAGCGGCATCAGCAGAAGGTTCTCCACCAACAGGGCCATGATCAAGGCGGGGGAAACGGCGTCGCCAAAGACCTGGGACAGGAGAGGATAGCCGACGAAAACCGTATTCGGCAGGGAAGCCCCCAGGCCCATCAGGGCGCTCAATCCCAAGCTGTCCCGGGCCACGAAAAGCGAATAACCGACAGCCAACAGGAAAGAGCAGATCGCCGCTCCGCCATAGGCAACAAGGAACAGGGGGTCCACCGTGGAGAACAGGTCATTGGTGGACAGCGCCCGGAAGAGCACCGCGGGAACCGCCAGATAGAGAATGAAGCGTCCCAGAGGTGGAATGGCCTCCTTGGGCAGGAACCCCGCCCGGGCCACGGCGAAGCCCAGGCCGATCAGGACGAAAATCGGCGCGGTGATGGTCAGGATCTGAAGCACGCGGACGGTCTCCCCCAGGGTGGCGCAGGGAACAGATGGTAAGGAGCCGCTTCCATAGCATGGAAAGAAATCAATGGGGCCATCGGCTTTATGAAGAGGTCCACGGATAAGCGTCTCTCGACCGGGCGAAGGAGGCGGGTTCCAGCGATGCGGCGAAGGACAGCGTCCAGGGCACAACCGCGCGGAACACGGACCATTGCCCCTCGGACAGTCCGGTCAAGCTGGGGGCCAAGACCCAAGTCCAAATGCCCATGGTCTTCCGCTGGTCGGGTGTTTACCCGTTGGTCGGGTGTTCACACCATGCGGCGGACCGCGACCGGCGGGCCGAAGCAGCATGTGCATCGACCCCGACGAAGGCGGGGGGAGTCAGATATCCGTGGCGCCGCCGTTGGCGAAGACGGCCCGAGCCGCGCGAACGTGGGAATGCATGACCGAGGCGGCCCAGGCACCATCTCCCAGAGTCAGGGCTTCGACGATTTCCCGGTGGTGGGCCATGCCGCGACGCAGGTCTCGCTCGCTATAGCGAGCAAAGGTGCGCAGGACACGGGGCATTTCCACCATCTGACGGATCAGAACCTTCAGGCGCCCATTGCCCGAGGCTTCCAGGAGCAGGCCGTGGAACCGGTCATTGCATAAGGACAGCGCCTTGTCGTCAAAGTCGGGAAAGGACGCGACGAGGGCATCCATGCGATCGCAGAGATCCTCCAACGCGGCGAGTTGTTCCCCACTCACCCGGCTGGCGGCCAGTTCGACGGCGCTTCCCTCGAGCATGGCCCTCAGGTTAAAAATCTCGTCCAGGTCCCGGTCGCTCCATTCATTGACCCGCGCCCCCAGGTTCGGAACCAGGGTCACCAATCCGTCGGCGGCCAAGCGGCGCAAGGCCTCGCGTACCGGCGTGCGACTGACACCGGTCATATCGGCCAATTCTTGCTCCCGCAGGTGGGCGCTGGCGACCCAGTGGCTTTGCAGAATGCCATCCCGAATGCGGGCATAGGCCACATCTGCCGCGCGCGCGGTGGCCCGCCCGGCGGACCCTTCCTCCCATTCTTCCATCAGCCACCTCTGTTCAACTCCTCTTAATGGGCGCAGTGATTTTTCGATTGGTCAAATCACTGCCGCTTGGCCCGTCGAACGCAAGCCTTGGGAACCAGTATAGCCTGACCAGACGTCCCCAGGGACCCCAGTCCTTGGTCCGAGTTCCGACCCCCTTTTCCCTTGGATTTCCGGTCCAGCATCCATCCACGGCGGCGGATCGGTCGCGGTGGTCCGCTGGACCGCTCGTCGCGGAGGTCCGCAGGACCGCTCGTCATTGACCGCGGTCCCCTTGCCCCGTCTCCGGATCGCCCTGTCCCTGTTAAGAACGTCCCGCAATGGGTGGATTTCCATCGGAACGGTCCCCGGAAAGCGCTAGACTGCGCGCCGAGTGGACCCGCCCCTGGGGTCCCATTTCCTGGGATGACACGGCGGCGAGGCCCGAAGAAATTTCGGAGGAACGCGCCATGTACCGGATTACCCGCAGGGACCAGTTTTCGGACACCACCTTCCTGTGGGATATCGAGGCCCCCGACGTCGCCCAGGCCGCCAGGCCGGGCCATTTCGTCATGCTCCGCCTGCGGGACGGGGCCGAGCGAATCCCCCTGACCGTCGCCGACATGGACCCCAAGGCGGGGACGATCACCGTCGTCGTCCAGGCCCTGGGCAAGACCACCCGCGACATGCGAGATCACTATAAGGCCGGGGACTCCTTCGCCGATTTCGTCGGTCCCCTCGGCCTGCCCCAGCATATCGACAAGGTTGGCCATGTGGTCCTGGTGGGCGGCGGACTGGGGGTGGCGCCGATTTTTCCCCAACTCCGTGGGTTTCGGGACGCGGGCAACCGGGTCACCGCCATCATGGGCTTCCGCTCCAAGGACTTGATCTTCTGGGAGGACCGCTTCCGGGAGGCCTCCGACACCCTGGTGATTTGCACCGATGACGGCAGCGCGGGCCGGGCGGGCTTCGTCACCGACGCGCTGGCCGAGGTCATCGAAAAAGATCGACCCGATCTGGTGGTGGCCATCGGCCCCCTGCCGATGATGCGCGCCTGCGCCGAGGTCACCCGTCCCCATGGGGTCAAGACCATGGTGTCGCTGAACACCATCATGGTGGACGGGACGGGCATGTGCGGCTCCTGCCGCGTGACCGTTGGGGGCGAGGTGAAATTCGCCTGTGTCGACGGTCCGGATTTCGACGGCCATGCCGTGGACTTCGCCGAGCTGATGCTCCGCCAAAAGCGTTTCGCGCCCGAGGAGATCAAGGCAAACGAGGACTTCGAACACGTCTGCAAGCTCGATCAGGTCCTGGTCCAGGAGGGCAAGCGCACCTATAAGAAGATCTCCCAGGTCGAGCCCCACCAGGTCCCCATGCCCGAGCGGGACGCCATGGAGCGGGCGGCCAATTTCCTCGAGGTCAACCTGGGCTACACCGCCGAGGACGCCTTCCGCGAGGCGGAACGCTGTCTGCAATGCCACCGCCCTGATTGCGTGGCCGGTTGCCCCGTTGGCGTGGACATCGCGGGTTTCATCCGGCGGCTGCTGGTGCGGGACATCGATGGCGCCTTGGATGTCATCAACGAAAGCAGCCTCTTCCCATCCATCTGCGGACGGGTCTGCCCCCAGGAACACCAGTGCGAGAAGCAGTGCCTTCTCGGTCGCAAGGTGGACCCCGTCGCCATTGGGCGACTGGAACGCTACGTGGGCGACCATGCCCATACGGTGGGCCAAACCGGTGCCATCGCGCCCTCCGAGGCACTCCTGGGTCGGGTGGCCATCGTCGGTTCCGGCCCCGGCGGCCTCGCCGCGGCCGCGGATCTGGTCAAACGGGGCTGCCGGGTGACGGTCTTCGAGGCCCTGCATGTGCTGGGCGGAGTCCTGCAATACGGCATCCCCTCCTTCCGCCTCCCCCGGGACATCATCGACCGGGAAATCCAACGCCTGCGCGACATGGGCGTCGAGTTCCTGACCGACAAGGTCATCGGCAAGACCTTCACCGTCGCCCAGCTGATGGAGGAAAAGGGCTTTGACGCCGTCTTCATCGCCGCGGGCGCGGGCGCGCCCAGTTTCCTGGGGATCCCGGGCGAATACGCGGGGCGGGTCTATTCGGCCAATGAGTTCCTGACCCGGGTCAACCTGATGGGCGGCAATGAGTTTCCCGTGAATGACACGCCCGTCTCCACGGGCAAGGCCGTGGTCGTCATCGGCGCGGGCAACACGGCCATGGACTGCCTGCGGGTGGCCAAGCGCCTGGGCGTGCCCAAGGTGGCCTGCGTCTACCGCCGCTCCGAGGCCGAGGCCCCCGCCCGACTGGAGGAAATCCGCCATGCCAAGGAGGAGGGGATCGAATTCCACTTCCTCCACACCCCCGTGGAAATTCATACCAACGACGAGGGGGACGTGCGCGGCATCCGCGTCCAAAAGATGACCCTGGGCGAACCCGACGAACAGGGCCGCCGCAAGCCCATCCCGCTGGATGAATTCGTGGAGATGGACTGCGACACGGTCATCTACGCGCTGGGCACCAACGCCAACCCCATCGTGCCCAAGTCCACCCCGGGGCTGGAACTGACCAAATGGGGCTATATCATCGCCGATGGGGAGACCCAGGCCACCACCCTGCCCGGGGTCTTCGCGGGCGGGGATATCGTGACCGGCGGCGCGACGGTGATCCTGGCCATGGGGGCCGGGCGCCGAGCGGCCAAGGCCATCGCCCACTACTTGGAAGACGGCAAAGCGACTTGGCCACCGGCCCATGAAGGGGACACGGCCGCGGTCGCGAAGGAACAGGCCCCGGCTTAGGAAGGCTCGGGCCAAGGCTCCGCCACCGAAAGCGAAGAAGGCCCAATCGATCACGGTTGGACCTTCTGAATTGGTCGTATCCCCGGGGGAAGACGGCGCCCCTGTCGCGGTGGGCGACGCGGCGGCCTGGACCGCGACCTCGCCGACCTAATCGCGGGCGCTCTCACCAACGCCTTCCCGCTTTCCCAGAGCATGGAAATCCGCGCCAGGCGATACGGAGAGAAGGTTTACCGAGCACGATCTTGGGCCGTTATCGGTGCGCGCCTTACCCCGCCGGTTCATCGTCTTCCAGAAAATGCAAGGCGGCTTCCGCGGCCTTGCCCACATGATGCTGTCCCAACCGCTTCGCTTTCTCTCCATCCCTTTCCATCAGAGCGTCAAGAAGGTCGGACAGTTCCCGGATTGATTCCTTGGAGCGGCCGGGCGCCTGGAGGGATGTCGCGCGGAGCAACATGACCCGTGAATTGAGCATCCGGAGGCTAATGCCAAGCGCCTCGTTACTCGACCCGTCGATAAGCCGATCATAGAAGGCATTTTTCGCCTTCAGGCGCTCCATGGAATCACCGAACTCCAAAGCCTGTTTAAGGGCGGCGAAGGCCAGTTGCAAATCCCCCCGCTGCCGATCCGTGGCGTTTTCCGCGAAAAGGCGGCAGGCCAACCCTTCCAACTCCACGCGGACCTGATAAATCCCCTCCGCCTGGGTGCGTGTGAGGCGGGAGACAATGGGACCCCGATGGGGTTGGACCTGAATCAAACCTTCCGATTCCAACTGTCGCAGGGCCTCCCGCACCAAGGTACGGCTGACCCCGGTGAGTTCACACAACTCGCGTTCCGGCAATCGTTCCCCGGCGGTGAAACGACCTATGGCGATGGCGTTGCGGATGCTTTCCGTCACGCTATGGCGCAGAGGCGCGGCGACCTTGTCCACGCGAAAGATGGCATCGGGGTTTGTCATCTGGGTTCCGTTCGTTCGTTGCGCACTGGCGCCGAATGATCCGCGTCAGGAAGTGCCATCTTAGGTGTTCCCCTCCCCCTTTGTCACCTCACCCGAAGCGCCGCCCTCTCTTTCTCGAAAGAAGGAGAGGGTGGCGTGACCAAGGGTTAGAAAGAGATCACCGGCCCAGGGCCTGCTTGACCTTCGCGATATAAGCCTTGCCATCGAAACCGACTTCTTCGGCGCGCGCATACCAAGAGTCATAAGCCGGTTGCGTCAGGGCGGGATCGGCAAGGGCGGCGCGTTCTTCCGGGCTGGCGGACCAGAGGCTCACACCCTTGGCCTCCATCTCCTTCAGCGCCTTGTCGACAAAGGCGGTGTGATGACCGAAGGCTTCGGCTTCCAGTTCGTCCATGGCCTTGGTGATCTTCTCCTGAAGATCGGGAGAGAGGCGATCCCATTCGTCCTTGTTCATGAGAATGGCCCAGCCGGTGATCGGGCTAAGGCCCCAGTCTTGAACATTCTTCGCCACGCGCCAAAGCTCCATGGCGTTCCCGACGCAGGCCGACGTGAACACGCCATCGATGACGCCACGTTCAAGCGCGGGCATCAACTCGCTGACGGGCAGCGGTGTTGGCTTGGCGCCCAACGCTTCCATCAGAGCGGCGGACTGCGGATTGTGGACACGCAGACGTTTGTTCTTGAAGTCTTCCAGGCTGTGGATAGGCTCCTTGGAGAACAGGCGGGTCGTGCACCAAGCCCCCTCCGCCAGCACCTTGGCGTTCCACTGCTCACTCCAGATGGCGCCCACGTCCTCGGCCCAAAAGGCATCGCGAACGGTTGTGTAATCCTCGATGTTGTTGATCAACCCCGGAAGATTGAAGATCCCCATGCGGGGCTCCTCGGCGGCCAGATAGGTGTGCAGGGCCGCGGACATGGGCAGACGCCCATCGCGCACCGCGGACGCGACCTGAGCGGGCGCGACCAGGGAATCGGATACGGTCACGGAGACTTGGCCATCGGTTGCCTTGGAGATCCGCTCGGGCACGCTGGCGGTCAGTACGGAGTACAGGTCGCCAGGGGCCACGATCACGCCCATGGTGAGATCCACCGTGTCCCCGGCCTGGGCCTGAAGGGCGGAAAAACCCACCGCGCAGGCCAGGACAGCCGAGGCCAGACGCCGACCCGGAGTGAAAACGCGCAACGACATGGTCATTTGGAAAATCCTCCCATTATTTTAATTCCGTCTCTTCCGGAGGTCGACACTATGCACCTCCGAACCTTGCATGATACGATCATACAATATTATCATATGTCAAGAGTACCTGACCCCCGATACCGGTCGGGAACCGAAGCCTAAGGACGCTTTTCAGGAAGGAAGACCTCCCATGCCCAAGGCCCGCGCCACTTCTCGGGACCATGCCCCCTCCCCCGCTTCCCACCCGATTGTTCGGGGTATCGACACCGGTACCCAGTTCTCCGAAATCGCGGGCGTCGCCGTCCTGCTGATCATGACCGCCATCGTCTGTTACGAGGTCATCTCCCGGTTTGTCTTCAACGCCCCCACGATTTGGGTGACGGAAATAAGCACCTATCTTTTTGTCGCCCTGGTCTTTTTGGGCCTCGCCGTCGCCCAGCGCGCCGGTGGGCATATTCAGGTGGAGATCCTGATTTCAACCCTCGCCGAACCCCGCCGCGAGCGGCTTGAGGCCGTGGGCCAGTGGGTCGGTCTTCTGTTCATCGCCGTCGCGGGCTGGCGGATGGCCCGGTTCAATTTCTCCGAATGGGTTTACGACACCCGGGACTGGGGACTCCTCGCCACGCCCCAATGGATCCCGGAGCTTCCGGTAACGCTTGGTTATCTGCTCTTCATCGCCGCCGTCCTGCGTGATCTATTCCTCGCGCGACCGCCCGAAAAACCCTGGCGCGCCTGGGCAACGCCCGTGATCGCCGGTGTGGCGCTTCTTGCCCTGGTCCTGATGGGCGATAAGGATGTTTGGCTGGTGCGCGGCGCCTTGGACGCGGGGACGGTCATCCTGTGCATAGGCGTCTTTCTCGCCGCCCTGGCCTGGAACGGCCCCTCGGTCGCCCTGCCCGTCCTGGTGATCTACCTCGCCCTTGGCGTGGCCTTTGAAATGGCGCATGGGGCTTCGGCCTTCTGGATGGGCGCGACCCTGGTTGGGGCCTTGCTCATGCTTCTCGTCCTTGGCGTGCGGGTGGCCCTGGCCATGGGGGTCGTCGGCATGGTCGCGCTTTACATCCTGATGCCCCAGCCGCAACTGCCGATTCTGGCCGATCGTTCCTGGACCAGTGTGAACACCTTTACCCTGACGGCCATTCCCACGTTCGTTCTGATGGGATCGCTGTTGGTCCGCAGTGGCGTGACCACGGAACTCTTCGACGCCTTGATCCGATGGTTTGGCCGGACGCCGGGCGGATTGGCCCATGCCACCGTGGGCGCCTCGGCCGTTTTCGCCGCCGTTTCCGGATCCAGCCTGGCCACGGCCGCCACCTTGGGATCGGTCACGGCTCCGGAAATGGTGCGCCGGGGCTATAGCCGCCGGCTCAGTTACGGCGTGGTCGCCGCCGGCGCGACCCTGGGTATTCTCATTCCCCCCTCCATCGCCATGATCATTTACGGCAACGTGGTCGGCGCGCCGATCACCGTGCTGTTCATGGCGGGCGTGGTGCCGGGATTGGTGCTGGCGGCCCTGTTCATGGCCACCGCCTTTTTCTGGGCCCTGGTCGTACCGGGCTCGACACCCAAGGAACGCGCCTATGGCCTGGGAGAGAAAATGCACGCCCTCCTGGGCATTTTTCCTTTCCTGTTCCTTATTACCGCGGTTCTGGGATCCCTCTACCTTGGCATCGCCACACCGACCGAGGCCGGCGCCGTGGGTGCCGCGGCCGCCTTGTTGCTCTGCCTGCAACGCCGCGCCCTGACCCTCAAGGGGCTCTACGAGGTCGCCGTGGAGACCGTGAAGGTCACGGCCTTTCTGATGCTGTTGGTTGTCGGGGCCTCCATCTTCAGTTGGGTCTTCGACTTCCTGCGCCTGCCCCGCGCCGCCGTGGAAGCCGTGACAGAAGCCCAACTGGCCCCCTGGATGGTCATGTTGCTCATCGGCCTTGTCTATCTGGCCCTTGGCACGATCATCGAGAGCATTTCGATGATGTTGATGACCCTTTCCGTCACCTTCCCCATCGTCGTCGCCCTGGGGTTCGATCCCATCTGGTTCGGTGTCGTGCTGGTGCTGTTGATCGAGATCGGATTGATCACACCGCCGGTGGGCATCGTGTTGTTTATCCTGCGCGGCCTATCGGACGGAGTGCCCTTGAAAGCCATCGTGATGGGCGTCTTGCCTTTTATCGGGGTGATGCTGGCCTTCATCGTCCTGCTCTATGCCGTTCCGGAGATCGCCACCTGGCTGCCCGCCCAGATGGAATGACCCCCAAAGGGGGGCTTGTGAAAAGAGGCGGGGGGGGGGCGAGGCCAGCCCCCCTTTCTCCTTTGTGACGCGTGCAAAAAAAGACCCACCCGGAAAACCACCGGGTGGGTCAAGCATGGGGGCGGGGAGAGGGTCCACCCCCAGGGGAAACCTGGATCAGGGCGCGCCGGGACCGTCACCCGCCGTAACACCCCCATCGATCACGAAAACGCCCCCCGTGACGGCCGCGGATTCCGGGGCGCAGAGGTAGAGCGCCATGGCCGCCACCTCCGCGGGCTCGACCATGCGACCGATGGGTTGATACCGCTCCAAAGCCTCCAAGTAGCTCTCCGCGCGATCGGCGTAATGGGCGTTGACGTAATCCTCGATGAACTCCGTGCGCACCCGGGCGGGACAAATGCAGTTGGCCCGGATGCCCCGCGCGACGAAATCCACGGCGATGGATTTGGTCATTTGGACGATGGCCGCCTTGGTCGCCCCATAGGCGAAACGGTCGCGCATGGCATGGATGCCCGCCAGCGAGGCCATGTTCAACACCGTACCCTCGCCCCGGGCGATCATGCCCGGCAGGAAAGCCTTGGTGACGGCGAAGGTCCCTTCGACGTTGACGGCAAAAACCATCCGCAATGCGGCGGGATCCGTGTGCAAAAGGTCGCCCACGGTGATCGCCGCGGCATTGTTGACCAGGACATCCGGCGCCCATCCCTCCTTTTCCAGGGAAAGGGAGAGCTCGAGAATGGCGCCGGTGTCGGTGATATCCAGGGCGCGGGCCAGAACGGGGCCAGGAAGGGCCTTCGCGGATTGGGTGACGGCGTCCCCCTCCCGGTCGGTGACGATCACCCGCGCGCCCTCGGCGGACAGCGCCTTGGCGATGGCATGCCCGATTCCCCGGGCCGCCCCGGTGATCAGCGCTGTTTTCCCGGTCATCCTCATCCCGCGAGCCACCCGGCGTCCACCGGCAGGGTTGCCCCCGTGATATCCGCTCCAGCCGGAGAACAGAGGAAGGCGGCCAGGGCGCCCACGCTCTCCAGGGCGACAAAGCGGCCCGTGGGGTGGCGGACGGAGACGTAGTCCTCGGCCACCTCCTCTTTGGACCGACCCTCCTTCTCCGCCGTGGCCGCGATCCGGTCGAGAATGGCCGGAGAGGGCACGGTGCCGGGACTGATTGCGTTGCAGGTCACGCCCGTGCGCGCCGTTTCGATGGCGATGGCGCGGGTCATGCCGGTCAGGGCCGTCTTGGTCGTCACATAGCCAATACGGTTCGCCGCGCCCCTCGCTCCAAAGACAGAGGCGAGGTTGATCACCCGTCCCCAACCCTGGGCCTTCATGCCCGGTAGGCAAAGACGGGCCAAGTGGAAGGCGGCGGAGAGGTTGACGGCGATCTCGTCGTCCCAATCCTGGGTCGCGAAGTCCTCGACCGCGGCGAAATGGCGGACCACGGCATTGTTCACCAGGATATCCACGCCACCGAATCGGGTGATGGCGCCCCGGGCCATGGCCTCGATGTCCGAGACCTTGCGCAGATCCGCCGCATCGAACACGACGGTCCCCCCCTGGTCCAGGGCGAGACGCGCGGCGGCGGCTTCCCCTTCCCCTGGGGCGCAGAGCCCATTCAGCACCACGGTGGCGCCCTGGGCGGCCAGGGCCGCGCCGATGGCATATCCCAATCCCGCCAGGGATCCGGTGATGAGGGCGGTCCGTCCGGCGAGGGGCCGGTGGCTTGTTTCACGCATGGAAAACCCTTCCGTCATGCCTGGGGAAGTTGGCGCGGCGGCACGTCGAGACGCACGGCGATGCCTTCCAGGTCCGGGGAAACAGGGGGATAGAGCGCCATCACCAGCGGATCATGACCGGGAATCACATGGTCGGGTCCCTCGGCCAGGGCGTGACAGGCCCGGTACCCCTCCAACAGGTCGCCGATATTATAAACGGCGGGGAAGGCCCTTTGACTCCGCATGTTCATGTAAAGGTGCGAGGCGTCGGACGCGATCACCACCCACCCCCGCCTGGTCCAGACCCGAACCACCTGAAGACCCGCGGTATGGCCACCGACCCGGTGCAGGGACAGACCCTGGGCCAGGTCACTCACCCCATCGTGGAAACAGACCCGCCCGGCGTAGAGATGACGCACGAAGGAGACGATGTCTTCCACATGGAAGGGCACTTTCAGGAAATCGTGACACATGCACCGACCCGTGGCATAGGCGGCCTCGGCGTCCTGCACATGGAACCGGGCACCGGAAAAGTCGTCCAAGGTGCCCGCGTGGTCATAGTGCAAATGGGTGATCACCACATCTTCCACCCGCGCGGCATCGATACCCAGCGCGGCAAGCCCCTCGATGGGTTTCCGCAGCAGGTCGCGGCCCCGCTGGGCCGCCTGATCCCGGCCGAACCCCGTATCGATGACGAAGGTCCGGTCGGACCGTTTGGCGACCCAGATGAAGTACTCCAGATCGGATCCGGCCTCGTGCAAATCCCCACCGATGACGTTGTCGGCGATGGTTCGACCCGTGTGACGGGCGTAGCGAATGGCGAACAGTTCAAAGGGCTCGGTGGTGGACGGTGGAACCATGGGCATCCTCCCAATTTTTCCTTTTTGTGACGGTCGCGATCGTCAACGGTTAAGAGGCGGGCCGGGCGGCCAACCGGAGAACGGAGGCGGCGTCGGACGAGGTCTCCAGGCCCCAGACGGCGCCGATCAGAGCCTCGATATCGCCGGGAAAGTCCGCGGCCCGGGCCTGGGTCCGCAGTTTATCCTCGATCTCGACATCGGTCAGGGGATTGTCCGGCGTGCCCTTGGCCGCGGCGATCTCCACGGTGTGACGGGACCCATCCCGTGCGACGACCTCCATGGAAACCGAGGCGATGTCGCGCTCCGGCTCGTCGACGAAGGCGACCGTGGGACGCTTGCCCAAGGTTTCGGCGACCGCCGGATCGGAGAAGGCGGTCACCCCCGCTTCACCGGTTTTCAAGACAATGGCGATGGCGTGTTGGGCGCTGACCTGCGACAGACGGCCTGTATCCACGTCGGGCCGGTCCGTGCGTTGGCGCAGCAAGGGATGGCCGCGCAGAGTGACCCGTTCAATGGCGTCCCAACCGACCTTTCCCTCGGCCCGGAGGGATAAACAGGCGTCGATGACCGGATTGAGCACCACGCCCACGGGATAGGGCTTATAGGTGTTGCGACGGATTTCCCAATCCGCGCCCAGGCCATTGGTCAGACGGGACAGGTCGGGCGCATCCGCGTGGACCCGGGCAAAGCCGCGAAGGCCGCTGATCGGCGCGGGCGGACCGTCATAGTCCACCCGGGCCAGCAGGGCGGCCAACAGACCTCCGCGCGCGGCATTGCCCACGCTGACGCTCTTGGCCATGGTGCCCAGGGTTTCCACCAGTCCCGCGGCCTGGGCGGCGGCATTGCCCATGGCCCAGGTCAGACGGCGTTGATCAAGGCCCAGCAGCGCCCCCACCCCCAGCGCGGCGCCAAAGGCCCCGCATGTCGAGGTGATATGCCAGCCCCTGGCGTAGTGATAGGGAGACAGGGCGTTGCCCAGGCGACATTCCACCTCCGCCCCCACTATGAAGGCCCGCAGCAGGGCGCGCCCGGCGATCCCCCGCCCTTCCGCGAAGGCGAACAGGGCGGGCGCGACCGGCGCGGTGGGGTGGATGATGGTCGGCGGGTGGGTATCATCGAAATCGTGGATATTCGCCGCCGCGGCATTCAGGAAGGCGGCCAGGGCCGGATCCACCCGCTCACTCCGCCCCACCAGGGGACAGGTCGGCGCCCCCGAGAAGGGCGCCATGACCGCCAATGCCTTATCGATGGCCGCTTCGCCACTGCCCGCGAAGGCGGTGGCGAGGATATTGAGGATCGACCGTTTGGCCTGGTGGCGAACGGCCTCGGGGATGTCCTCCCAAGCCGTGGTTTCGACGAAGCCGCCCAGGCGTCGCTCAACGACGCCCGGCGTATCGGGAGATTCGGACATGAACCGGGTATCCTGAACGGGAGAAATGAGAACCGGGATTAAAAGGCGGCCTATTTGGCCGCCCTTCCCTTCACCTCGACACCGGCCCAGTCCTCGATAACCTTGATGACGCAGGTCATGTCCACGTCTGGCCCCAGGGAATCACGGGTGATGTTGAGCAGAGTGCGCACGGCGTTGCCGACGATCATGGGCACCCCCAGGCGATCCCCCTCTTCCAGGCAAAGCCGAGCATCCTTCGAGGACAGGCCAATGGCGAAACCGAAGTCAAAGGTGCGGGGCAAAACGAACTGGGGAATCTTGTTGCCCGTGGCGCTGTTGGCGCCACTGCCCGCGTTCAGAACCTCGATCATCTTGTCCGGATCCAGGCCCGCCTTCACGCCGAGCACCATGGTTTCGGAGGAAATGGTCAGGGCCGCGGTGGACATCAGATTGTTGATCAACTTCATGGTCTGGCCCTGACCCGGACGCTCGCCAACGACAAAGACCTTGCCGAAGGCCTCCAACACCGGCGTCAGTTCGGCCACCACCGTCGGATCTCCGGCGACCATGAGGGCCAACGAGCCCTTGCCCGCTCCAGCGGCGCCGCCGCTGATCGGGCAATCCAGCAGGGTCTTGCCCTTCGAGGCCAAGACCCCGGCAACCTCTTCCTCGACACGGGGGCCGGTCGTGGACAGGTCGACGACCACCTTCACCCGGGTCCCATCGGCCAATCCATCCGGACCGATGGCCACGGCGCGGACCACATCGGGCATGGGCAGGGACAGGAAGGCCACGTCCACCTGACCAGCCAGATCGGCGACGGAGGACGCTGCCTTGGCGCCCTTGTCGACCAGGGTCGCGACCACCGCCTCCCGGGGATCGAAAACGACAATGTCGTGGCCCGCCGCCAACAAACGGTTCGCCATCGGGTTCCCCATGTTCCCAAGACCGACAAATCCAATCACGCGACTGCTCATCCGTTCCATCCCTGATGCGAAAGCGCGCCCCATTGGCGCCCTCCCCTTGGTTCACGCGGCCTGAAAGCCGCCTCACATTCAGACAATACTACCATCATACAATATGTTGACTGTCAACCGGATTGACGATAAACGATGAAGGACAATGCACTGGTGCTACCGACCCGGTCCGTCCGGCGCGGTGGCCGCCAACTGGGAGGAATCCATGACACTTCGACCCGAGTTCCAGACTGACCTGTTCGAAAAGGGCGTCGCCGTGCGCCGCGAAGTTTTGGGAGACGCCCATGTGGAGCGTTCCTTGAACAGCGTGAACGACCTGACCGCGCCCCTTCAGAAAATGGTGACCGAATACTGCTGGGGCGACCTCTGGCAACGGCCAGGCCTAAGCCGCCAGCAGCGCAGCATGATCAACATCGGCATGCTGATCGCCATGAACAGGCTGCACGAACTGCGGGTCCACGTGCGTGGTGCCCTGCGCAACGGCGTGACCGAGCAGGAAATCGTCGAGATCGTCCTGCAAACCGCCATTTACTGCGGCGCCCCCGCCGCCCTCGACGGCATGCGAACCGCCGTCGAGACCATCGAGGCGTACAAGAACGAACTGGCGGAAACCGCCTGATCCCCGCCCCGTTCGCCCGATCCGCGCGAGAACGCCCAAAACGGGCCGGGACCCTGTCCCAGCCCGTTTTTCGTGCCCTCATATGCCCCGGGTCGCGCCCCCATCCACGTTGATGACCGTCCCCTGCACATAGGCCGCCTTGTCCGAACACAAGAAGACGACCATGGCCGCCACGTCCTCCGGTGTCCCGTAGCGCTGAATACCGGCTTTGACCCGCATGTCTTCCTGGGCTTCGTCGAAGGTCATTCCCTTGGCTTCGGCATGGGTTTCAATCCGCCGACTCAAACGGTCGGTAACGATATGCCCGGGGCACACCACGTTGACCCGCACCCCCGAAGCCCCAGCTCGCTTGGACAAGGCCTTGCTAAAGTTGATCAGCGCCGAGTTCACCGGGCCACCGACGGTGAAATCCGGCTCCGGCGTATGGGCACCAACCCCCGAGATGTTCACGATGGAGCCCTTGGTCGCTTCCATGCTCGCCCAGGCCGCCCGGCACAGACGCACGGCGGCATGGTACTTCAAGGCGAATCCGGACAGGTGGTCCTCGTCGCTCAAGTCCAGGAAATCGCCGCGCTTGGTATCCCCCGCGTTATTGACCAGACAGTCGATTCGGCCCAATCCTTTGAGAACGACGTCAACGATCCGGGTCGCGGCCTCCGGATCCTTGAGATTTTCCGACAGGGGGAGCACGGCGGGCGCGCCGTTTTTCTCGCAATTGGCCGCGACCTGGGCCAAGGCCTCGGCATCACGGGCGACCAGCGCCAGGGTGAAGCCTTCCTTGGCGAATTCCAGAGCGATGGCCCTGCCCAGGCCTCGGCTCGCCCCGGTGACAACGGCGACCCGTTTGGTATCGGTCATGGCGAAAGTCCTTTCACGGTTGGGAAATTTCCTCGGCGCGCCCCCCTTCTCGGTGGGCTTTCGGAAAAGTGACATGAGAGTCAATCCAAACTGATTGACAGATTGTATTATCGTATTAGGCTATATCGAAATCGGGGGCAAGCGTCGTGAACAGGCGTCCCCCGCCCTCCCCCGCGACGCCAACGGGACCGGCCGAGACAGGGCGGAGGGTCCGAAACAGATGGTGGCGAACTGGGAGGAAGTCATGTCCAAGGCGGACTTGTGGGGTGGATTGGGGCTTCTGGCCTTTGGCCTCGCGCTCATATTTCTGATTATCCCAATGGGGACGGTATCAGGGGCTTATTTCGGCCTCGCGCCCACGGTGTTCCCGACGATCATGGCATCGGGCCTGACACTCTGCGCGCTCGGACTGGTGATCCAGTCCGTAAAGCGTCTCCGGGTTGGACATCACGGCGCCGAAATCCCCGTCAACCAATGGAACCTTCTGATGTTCCTGATCGCCGCGGCGCTGATCCTCGGCGGCGTGGTCATCATTGACGTCGCTGGCATTTTGGTTGGCGGGCCACTGATGATCGCGGGGTTAATGGTCTTTCTCGGCGAGCGTCACCCCATTCGCATCGCGACCACGGCCATTGTGCCCGTGGTCGCCCTGTGGGTTCTGGCGCTTTACGTTTTTCACACCCCCCTGCCCTAGGCCATTTCCATGATCGACCTCATTATCGGCGCCGCTGGCGAAATCTTCACCCCGCTGGTTCTGGCCTACATTGTCTTTGGCGTCCTGCTTGGCTACATCGTTGGCGCCCTGCCCGGCATGAACCGCACGACGGCCATCGCCCTGGCGATCCCCTTCACCTTTTCCATGGGTCCGGCCGTGGCCCTTTCCTTCCTGATCGGAATCAACAAGGGCGGAGCCGCTGGAGCGGCGGTCTCGGCGATCCTGCTGAACGTGCCCGGCGAACCCTCCTCCGTCGTCACCACCTTCGACGGCTATCCGATGACCAAGAAGGGTCAGGCCCAAAAGGCTTTGAAGATCGCCCTTCTCGCGTCGGTGGTCGGCGACGTGCTCGCCACACTGGTGCTGATCCTGCTGGCCGCCCCCCTCGCCCGTTTCGCCATTGGCCTGGGTCCCATCGAATTGGCCGCCATCCTGATCTTTTCCATCACCTTCATCGCCGCGGTCGCCGGAGAGTCCTTCTTCAAGGCCCTGATCGCGGGGTTCGCCGGGCTGCTGCTCTCGGCGCCTGGGATCGACATGGAAACCGGCCTTCCGCGCATGACCTTCGGCCTCGTCCAACTTTACGATGGCGTCCCCCTGTTGGCCGTCGCCATCGGCACCCTGGCGCTTTCGGAGATCCTGGTCCAGATCGACCAGGGCTGGCGCGGAGAACACCACTACCCCCGCCCCACCGCCGACAGGGGCAGCAAAGCCGACCGCGCCCTGCCCCTGAAGGAAATCGCCCAAATCACGCCATCCATTCTGCGCGGAAGCCTGATCGGAACCGTGATCGGGATCCTTCCTGGACTGGGCGCGACCCTGGCCTCCTTCCTTTCCTACACCTGGGTGCGCCGTGCGTCGGGCCAACCCGAGCGGTTCGGCAAGGGCGCGCCGGAGGGAGTGGCCGCCTCGGAATCCGCCGACAACGCCACCGTGCCCGCCTCGTTGATCCCCGTGTTCGCCATCGGCGTTCCGGGCAGCCTGTCCACGGCATTGCTGATGGGCGCCTTCATGATGCACGGCCTGACGCCAGGACCCTTCCTGTTCAAGGAAAGCGGGGATGTGGTCTTTTCCATCTACCTCGGCATGATCGTCGCCTCGGTGGCCCTATTGGGCGTCGGCCTGTTTGGCCAGCGGATCTTCAGCCTCGCCATCCGCGTAAGGGAAACGGTGATCCTGCCCGTGATCATTTTCCTTTGCGTGGTCGGGGCCTACATGGAAAGCGGCGGCATGTTCGGCGTCTACATGATGCTGGTCTTCGGCTTCGTCGGCTACTTCATGAAGAAGTTTGATTATTCCTTCGTGACCTTCGTGGTGGGCTACGTGCTCGGCCCCATGTCCGAACTGACTATCCGTCAATCGATCATCCTGATGGAAGGCAACCCCCTCGCCCTCGCCCAACATCCTATCGCCATCCTGTTCCTGCTTCTCGCGGTGCTGGCGGTCTGGCGGTTCGCACGGTCTGGCGCCGCCTCCATGAAAATAGGATCCCCCGCGGACCAATCCACCTAATCCATAAGAAAACAGACGACAGGGAGAATGAGAATGATGTCCAAGTCCCCCCTTACCCGGTTGGCGCGCAAGCTGGCCTCCGGCCTCGCCCTCGGCGCCCTCGCGGCCACCGCGGCCGCCGGTTCGGCCCAGGCCGACGGCTTCCCCGAAAAGCCCGTGACCATTATCGTGGCCTATGCCGCGGGCGGCGGCACTGATATCGCCGTCCGCGCCCTGACCGAAACCTTGAGCGAGAAGCTGGGTCAGCCGGTTTTGGTCCAGAACGTAACTGGCGCCGGTGGTGGCGTGGCGGCGGGTCAGGTTTCCCGTGCCGATCCGGACGGGTATACCCTGCTGGCGACCAATTCCACTTCGATCACGCTCGCGCCCATGGTCCAACCCTCCATGTACGACATGAAGGATTTCAGGCATGTGGGGATGATCGGCGAATTCCAGAACGCGGTCTTTTCCAATAAGGACAAACCGTACAAAACCCTCGACAGCCTGATCGAAACCGCCAAAACCGAAGGCCGAGCCGTCAAAGCGGCGAGCTATATGGCGCTCGACCGCCTCGTCATGCAGTACGTGGTGAAGGAAAAGGGCGCCGATGTCGTGCTGGTTCCCGTGAACGGAGCCAACGGCGCCGTGCAGGCGGTGCTTTCCGGCGACGTGGATATCGCCTTCTCCGGTGGCTCCTGGGCGCCCATCGTCCGGGCGGGCGATGCCACGGCGCTGTTCGCGGCGTCCTACAATCACCTGAAGACCGCGCCAGATTTGACCTCCATGAAGGATCTTGGCTTCCCCTTTGGGGCCACCAGCCACATTTCGCTGTCCGCGCCAGCGGGAACTCCCGACGACGTGGTCGCCACCCTGGCCAAAGCCCTGGAAGCCGCCGTCAACTCCGACCTGGCCCAGACCGTCGGCGAAAAACGCTATATGGACATGACCTTCCAGGACCCGAAGCAGGCCACGGAAACCATGAATACCGAACACGAGACGTACAAAGCCCTAGTCGAATCCGTTGGCACGGGCGGTTAACCGCTCTCCTCGATCAGTCACCTCCCCCCCATATCGGCGCTCCGGGACTCCCCCTCCCGGAGCGCTTTTTGCTGACCGCCCCAAGGGCTGCCGCTTTGATCACCGGCGCGCCGCCGATCCGCCATGAACCGCGCGCCTTGCAATGTGATGCGGCGGGACCTTATATCCCTCTTGTTCTCAGGGCGGGGTGAAATTCCCCACCGGCGGTATCGGGAGTGATCCCGGAGCCCGCGAGCGCTTCTGGCTTTTTCCAGAAGGTCAGCAGATCCGGTGCAAGGCCGGAGCCGACGGTCATAGTCCGGATGGAAGAGAGCAATGTGGATCGCGCCTTCGTTCACGAGGGCGCGTATTCCTTGTTCGCCCAAGGGAAAAGGGCTGCCCGCGAAACAAGCGGGTGGCGTTCCAAGCGCCGGGGTCTCCGGCGTGACCCTTGAAAGGCCTAACTGCAATGATATCCAAAATCGAAGATGCCGTCGCCGCGTTCTCCCGCGGTGAAATGGTGATTGTCGTCGACGACGAAAGTCGAGAGAACGAGGGCGACCTTGTCGTCGCGTCCCGGGCCGTTACGCCACAATCGATCGCCTTCATGATGAATAACGCCCGCGGTTTGATCTGCGTCGCCATGGAGGGGGAGCGCCTCGACGCGTTGGACATCCCCTTGATGGTCCCCAATAACACCGACCGCATGAAAACGGCGTTCACGGTGTCGGTCGATTATATCCATGGCACATCAACCGGGATCTCGGCCGCGGATCGCGCGGCGACCGTCCGGGCCTTGATCGACGATCAGGCCAAGCCCGCCGATTTCGCCCGTCCAGGACATATCTTTCCGCTCCGGGCAAACCCTCGGGGCGTCCTCGCGCGACCCGGCCATACCGAAGCCGCGGTGGATTTAAGCCGCCTGGCGGGCTTCCCTCCCTCGGGCGTGATCTGCGAGATCGCCAGGGATGACGGAACCATGTCCAGACTTCCCGATCTGGAACGGTTCGCCCACCGGCATGGCCTGCCGCTTGTCACGATCGAGGATCTGGTGCGCTATATGGGAGAAAAGGCCCGGCACCCCAATGCCGCGTTCGACCTCTTCCATCCGGTGACGCCCCGCCGGGCGTCCGCAACCGCCTCCTGACCACGGTCAGGAACCACGCTGGAGGCCTTTTCCTTGGCCTCCAGCGGCCCCCTCTTCCCATCCAGGACTCACGCACGGGTTTAAAGGGCGGCGGCGATCTTGAGGGCCGCGTCCCCATCCACGACCAAGCTTTTCACCAGACCATTGCGCAGAAGACCCAACGTTGCTTCGACCTTCTCCAGACCCGCGGACAGCAACATGACGTGAGAAGCCCGCAGACTCTCGAACCCCACCGCCAAGGTCCGTTGATTTAGGGGATGGTCCACGGGAAGGCCATTGGCATCGAAGAAAATGCCATTCGTGTCCCCCACCGCTCCCGCCTCGTGGAGCGCCGTCAACTCCGCCGCGCTGATCATACCCGATTGGCGCAACAACGAATCCTCGGTCAACTCACCCACGGAAATGATCGCCAAATCGGGGTGTCTCGCCATGTGCAGAACCTTGGACACTGTCCGTTGGGACATCAGAATTTCCCTGTCCGCCGGACTGTCGGCGATAAAGGGAACCGGCAGAAAGAAACCCTCCCCTCCGGTCATTCTCGCCAAGGATTGGACCACCTCGAAGGGATTGAAGGCGCTATTGGCGGTCAACGATCCCATCAGACTGACAAACCGCGCCCGAGGTGCCTTCAGTCCCGCGATCTGCCGGGTAAGTTGATCAAGGGTCCGCCCCCACCCCGTGCCAACCACGCAATCAGGCTTCGCGACCAGGGTATCGCGCAACAGCGACACGGCCACGGAACCAACGGCGCGGCGAGGGAATTCCGCCAAAACAGGCGGAAGCGAGGCCACGGCGTCAAACCCCAAGGCGGGTGTGCAGAGACACTGGTCCAGCCCGAAGGTCTTGGCGATGACCTCCTCCACCTCCATCAACCCAATATCCCGGCGATCAATGGAAATAGAGACCAGCCCCGTTTCACGGGCCTGTTGCAGCAATTTGTTGACGCGGGCCCGTGTCAGACCCAGCCGCACGGAGGTCTCCTCCTGGTTCAGACCCCCAAGGTAATACAGCCAGGCCGCGCGGCTCATTAATTGTGCTTCGGTCGTCTCCATGGCGTCAATTCTTAGCAGAGGCCCGGGAGAGGAACCACAAGAATCCCGCGGTCATGCCGGACAGGTATGCCGCACCGCATTACAAATGTAATTCTATTTGACATTTGTAATTAGAAGCTGCCATGCTTCTCCCATGGGAAGCGCATTCAATGACGCTTCCCGCTAATATCGGGAGGAATGAATGAATTTGAGAAACACGGTGGCCGTGGCCACCATGGTGTCCTGTCTGTCTGGCGTCGCCCTGGCCAAGGACACCACTGAAATTGCCTGGGTCCATTCCAACGCCGCGGCCCAATCCGAGCAGCGGGTCAAGGCGGGTTTCGAGGATTGGCTGGGAAAGCAGACTCTGGACTGGAACGTCAGCTTCCTGGATTCTGGGGGATCGGGTGAAGCGACGGCTCGCAACCTGCAAGACGCGGCCGCGCGGGGCGTCGACGCCATCGTCATCACCATGTCGGATCTGCGGGCCAGCCGCGCCGCCATCGAAAGCGCCGTCACCGCCGGGATCCCCATTTTTTCCGTGGATAGTGGCTATATCGATGGCGTCATGGTCGATGTGACCACCAACAACTGGGCCATGTCCGCGGACGTATCCCCCTACCTGCTCGACCAAATGGGCGGCGAGGGCAATCTGATCTTCCTGCGCATGGCCGAACACCACGGCACCCGCAAACGCGGCGATGTGATGGCCGACGTCCTGCGGGAATATGGCGGCGTGAAGGTCCTGGCCGAACATAACATCGACTACACGGCCTTCTTCGAAGACACGACCTCGACGATGCAGGACTATGTGGCCCGGTTCGGCGACCAGATTAACGCCGTGTGGGCGCCCTGGGACGAACCCGCCCAAGCGGCGATCAACGTCCTTCAATCGGCGGGTCTGAAGACCGTCAAGGTCATTGGAATCGACGGCCATCCCCAAGCCATCGCGGAAGTCTGCAAGCCCGATAGCATGATGATCGCCACCGTCAGCCAACCCTTCGAGGGCATGGGTGCCCAGGTCGGCGAGTGGATCAAATCCGTCGTCGTGGAGGGCAAGCCACGCGCGGAGGTGATCCCCGCCAACACCGTCTACATGGACGCGCCCCTGGTGACCAAGCAGAACTGCGCGGATTTCCTGTAACCCTCCCTCCTCGCGTCTCGCGGAGGAGATTACCCGGACCGCCGGACCACCGCCCGTCCCACGGGATCACGCGGCGGCCCGGCCCCCGGGACAGGGCTGGCGACCGGGCCGGAGACTGGGTCCAAAGGACATCTATTCCTTCGCGCGTCGTCGTCCCACGCCATAGGAGGAGACACATGGCCGTCACCCTCTCGGATATCATCATGGACTTTCCTGGCACCCGCGCCCTCGACGGCGTCGATGCCACCTTCCGCCTGGACGAAGTCCATGGCCTCATTGGGGAAAACGGGGCGGGGAAAAGCACGCTGGTGAATATCCTCGGCGGCTCCCTCAAGCCAACCCGGGGCCGATTGGCCCTGGAGGGCGCCACCGTCGTCCTTGAAAGCCCGCGCCACGCCCTGCGCCTGGGCATTGCCCATGTCAGTCAGGAAGGCAGCCTCGTCCCCGCCCTGACCGGGGCCGAAAACATTCTTTTGGGCGAAGAGCCGCGCCGCTTCGGCGGTATCCTGCGCCGCCGCGCCCTGGCGGAGACCGCCCGAGCGTTGGTGGACCGCTGGTTCCCGGGGCTGGACCTGGTCCTTGACCGCCCGGTTGTCGACCTCCCCATGGCCGACCGCAAGGTGATTGAAATTGTCCGTGCCCTGCGCGGGAAGGCCAGACTGGTCATTCTGGACGAACCCACGGCGACCTTGGAAGCACCGGAGAAAAAGCGCCTTTGGGACATCGTCCGGTCCCTACCCCAACAGGGGGTCGGCGTTGTCTTGATCAGCCACTTCCTCTCCGAGATCCAAGAACTCAGTGACCGGATCACGGTCCTGCGCGACGGTCGCAGGGTGGCGACCCTGAACGCGAAGGAAGTTTCGAGCTCCCTTTTGGCGAACCTGATGCTCCGCCGCGAGGACGCGACCGACACCGGGTCCCCCCCCATCGAAACCGTCCCCATCGAACTCGGTGCCCCAATCCTGAGCGCGCGGGACTGGAGAACGCCGAATACCGAGGTTCCCTCCTTCGAATTGCGGGCTGGGGAAATCGTCGGCTTGATCGGCCTGACCGGCGCCGGACACTTCGACTTCGCGCGGTCCCTGTACACCCGGGACCACGTGATCACGGGCGAACTCCGCCTTCATGGCATCCCCGCGTCCGGTACGGGTGTCCGGGCCATGCAGCGCGCGGGAATGGCTTTTGTGCCCGACCAACGCATGGTCAACGCCTTGGCCGCGGATGGGTCCTTGGTGGAGAACCTGACCATGGTCCATCCCGGATTCGCCGCCCGTCTGGGGATTCTTCGCGGATTCACGGAACGGACGGAAGCGCACCGAGTCATCGCGTTCATGAACATCAAGGCGTCGTCCCTGTCCCAACCCATAAAAACCCTGTCCGGTGGCAACAAGCAGAAAGTGTCCATCGGCAAATGGCTCTATGGGGCGGACGACCGATACACGATTCTCATTTTTGTCGAGCCAACGGAAGGGGTCGACATCGGCGCCAAGGCTGAAATCCACGCCCATATGCGTCGCTTGGCGTCCCGGGGCGCGGCCATTCTCATCGCCTCGTCCGATTTGGGGGAAATCTCCGAAGTCTGTCACCGCGCCCTGCCCTTCGTTCATGGCCGCGCGCGCGCCGCCATCGAGGCCCGGGACTTCTCGGAAAGTCTCTTTATTTCAAGTATTTCAGGAGATGCGGCATGAGCACTCAACGTATTTCCGTGCCCGCGGCGGCCACGGGCGCCCCCAAACAATCGGGGCATCGGGACTGGATTCTGCGCTACTCCACATTGGGCGTTCTGATCCTGATGTTCATCGGCTTCTCGATCTTCGTCGACCGGTTCCTGACACCCTTCAATTTGGCGAACATCTTTCAACAAATCGCCATTCTGACCATTGTCGGCGCGGGCCTGACCTTCGGCTTCGCCGCCAAGGAAATCGACCTTTCCGTCGGGTATACGGTCGGTCTGGCGGGGATCCTTGTCCCCTTCCTGCTGATCCAGGGGTGGCCCCTGGCGGGTGCCATTCTCGTCGGCCTGGTGGCGGGACTGGCCGTCGGATTGATCAATGGCCTTCTCGTCACAAAGGTGGGAATCCCGTCGCTGATCGCCACCCTGGCCATGGGCTCGGTGCTGTTCGGCGTGAATTTCCTGGTCACCGGCGGACGGGCCATCTACGGCGGTCTGCCGCAGTCCTTCCTCGACCTGGGTCAGGGCCGGATCCTCGAGATTCCGAACCTCGCCTTTTTCATGCTGGGCTTTGCCTTGATCGCCTGGTTCGTGATGGAACGCACGGTCTTCGGGCGTTATCTCTACGCCGTGGGGGGCAACCAGAAAGCCGCCGAACTGTCCGGCGTGCGCATTTCCTTCTACCGGGTGGCGTCTCTGACCATCGTCTCCCTCTTCGCCGCCATCGCCGGGGTTCTGCTCGCCGCCCGCCTGGGCTCGGGTCAACCCAACGTTGGGGAGCGCTATCTCCTGGACGGGCTCGCGACCGTCTTCATCGGCATGACCATGTTCCGCCCCGGCACCGCGACCATCGCGGGCACCTTCTGCGGCGCGCTGTTCATTGGCGTGATCAACAATGGCCTGAATCTGGTGGGCATGGACACCTACGTCCAGAACATCATCAAGGGCCTCATCATCATCGTGGCCGTCGCGATTGTCTCGCGATCCACCAAACTCCATCTACTGTGAGACCAGCCATGACACGACACGCGACCGATGCGGCCGTCGCCGAACCGCCGCGCTCGAACTCGGATCTCTTCGGACTCTATCGAGACATGCGCCGGGTTCGAACCTTCGAGGAACGGGTGGGTGAACTCTTCGTCCGCGGCCAGTCCGCCGGATCCATGCTGCACCTCTCCATCGGCGAGGAGAGCGCCGCGGTGGGCCTGGGCAGCCTGATGCGCAAGGGCGATACCTTCACCACCCACCACCGCGGCCATGGGATCTTCCTGGCCCGGGGCGCCGATCCCAACCGCATGATGGCCGAAATCGCGGGCAAGGAAACGGGCTACTGCTCTGGCAAGGGCGGATCCATGCATATCGCCGACATGGGATTGGGTCATTTGGGCGCCAACGCCATCGTCGGTGGAGGCATCCCCGCCGTGGTCGGCGCCGGATTGGCTTCCAAACGGGCGGGCGAGGGCGATGTGTCCATTGCCTTCTTCGGCGATGGCGCCATGCAACAGGGCATCCTTTACGAGAGCATGAACATGGCCGCACTGTGGGACCTGCCGGTGCTGTTTGTTTGCATCAATAACCAGTACGGCATGGGCACCCGCATCGAGCAGGCCACCAAGGGCCGCGCCCTGCACCTCCGTGCCCAAGCACTCGGCCTGAACGGCGAAACCGTCGACGGCCTGGATGTGCGGGACGTGCGGGCCACGGCGCAAGCCCTGCTCGACGATGCCCGCCTGGGGCATCCCGGCTTCCTGGCCGTGGAATGCTACCGGTTCTTTGGTCACGCCCGCATGGACAAAAGCCCCTACCGCGCCGAACAGGACGAGACCGAAGGGCGGGCTAAGGATCCCGTGCGCTTCGCGCGCGACGCCCTGATCGGGGACGGAACCGCGCCAGAGGACACCCTGGACAGTCTCGATAAGGAGATCGAGGCGGAAATGGACGGCGCCATCGATTTCGCCATTGCCGCCAAGCAGCCGCCCCTGTCCTCCATGTTCCGCGACGTCTATGCCGTGGGCGAAGCCGAGCCGGAGCCGGTTCGGACCCGTATTGACCGTATTCTGGCGAAGGACTAGGCCATGACCGAGATGACATACCGAGACGCCCTCCGTCAGGCCCTGCGTGACGCCATGACCGAGGATGACCGTGTCTTCGTCATGGGCGAGGAAGTCGGTCGCTACGGCGGCGCCTATGGGGTGACCAAGGGGCTCTACGAGGAATTCGGCGCCGACCGCCTGCTCGACACACCGATCTCCGAACCGGCCATCGTCGGCGCGGCGGTGGGGGCGGCCATGGCTGGCCTGATCCCCGTGGCCGAGCTGATGTACGTGGACTTCATCGGCATGACCATGGACCAACTGGGCAACCAGGCCGCCAAGATCCGCTACATGTTCGGCGGCCAGATCGGCGTTCCCATGGTGCTGCGCACGCAAGGCGGCACGGGCCGCTCCGCCGGAGCCCAGCACAGCCAGTCCCTTGAAGCCTATGTCATGCATACACCGGGTCTGCGCTTGGCCATGCCCGCCACGGTCGCCGATGCCTATCACCTGCTGCGGGGCGCCCTGCGCCAGCCGGATCCCGTGGTTTTCATCGAACACAAGGCGCTTTACACCCTGAAGGAAGAGGTCGACCTGTCGGCTCCGGTTCCCGATTGGGGCAAGGCCGCCATCCGACGCCAGGGCGATGACCTTGTCATCGTCACCTATTCCCGCCAGCTCCACCATGTCATGAAGGCGGCGGAAGAGCTGTCCCGCGAAGGCTTCGAAGTCACCGTGATTGACTTGCGGACCCTCAACCCACTCGATTTCGACACCATCCGGACCGAGGTCGAACGGGTCGGCAAGGCGATGGTCGTCTCCGAAGGCGTCATGACCGCCGGAGTGGCCGCCGAGCTCGCCGCGCGTATTTCCGAGGAATGCTTCGACTACCTGCGGGAACCGGTGATCCGCGTGGCCGGTGAGGACATCCCCATTTCCGTCTCGGTGGAGTTGGAAACAAATTCCGTTCCAACACCGGCGTTCGTCCGCGAGATCGCTGAAAGGGTGATGGCATGACGGCGCTTCTGACCATGCCCCGCCTGGGCGAGACCATGGAGGAAGGCACCGTCTCCTCCTGGCTCGTCCCCGTGGGGGAGGCGTTCAAGCGGGGAGACCCGCTGGTCGTCTTTGAAACCGACAAGACAGCGGTGGAATACCCCGCCTTGGGACCGGGGCGCCTCATGGAAACCCTGGTCGATCCCGGAGACCTGGTTCAGGTGGGCGCCCCCATCGCGCGCATCGACCTAGAAGGCGCCCCCGACTGGACGGGCGCCACCGATGGGGAGGAGGACACAACCGATCCCACGGACAGCCCCGCCGCCGCCCCTCCCCCCAAGGCAACCCGGTCTCTCTCCCCGGGTGGCCGGGTCCGCGCGACACCGCTGGCGCGCCGCGCCGCGGAACGCGCGGGCCTGGATATCGAAACCCTGGTCGGAACCGGACGCCGCGGCAGGGTGGAGCTCGTCGACGTGGAAACGGCCCGAACCGGAGGATCCCCGAGGGGATCCCTCGCATACACGGACTATGGTCCCGCGGGGGGGCCGCCCGTGCTGCTCCTGCACGGTTTCGCCGGTGACCGGAGCACCTTTGAGCAACTGGCCAAAGGGCTGGCCCGGAGAGGTTTGCGGGCAACCGCCGTGGACTTGCCCGCCCATGGGCGAACCACCGCCGAGGCCGCGACCCTGGAGGATCTGGTGGTGGCGGTGACCCCTCTGCTCGATCCCCGCCAACCGGTCCACCTGGTGGCCCATTCCGTGGGCGCCGCCGTCGCGGTCAAGGTCGCGGCCCGGGCGGGAGGGCAGGCCGGTGGCGTGGCTTCCCTCACCCTCATCGCACCGGCGGGCCTTGGCCTCTCCATCGACGCCGAGTTCATCGGCGCCATGGCCGACCCGGCGAGCCTGGGCATGGTGGGACATCTGGTCCGGCGTCTTTCGGATCGGGCCGCGGGGTTCTCCGACACGGTCTTGTCCGCCATTCACGCCGATCTGTCCCGGGGGCGTCTGAAAACGCTGGCGGGCGCTCTCGTGGCCGACGGACGGCAAACGGTGAATGTCGTTTCCGATCTCGCCCTCCTCGCGGAAAGCCTGCCGGTCCGCCTGTTGGTCGGACACCGGGATACCATCGTCGACTGGCGGGACGCCCTCGCCGTGTCGCCACGGATCGCCGTGCATCACTTCCCGAACGCGGGCCATATGCCCCATTGGGACGCGCCGGAAATCGTCGCGGACATTATCTTGAAAGGAGTGCTCCCATGATCGACCCCAAGGAAAGCCTGAAAGCCGCCAAGGGCCGGATCGGCGCCTTCGCGAAAGCCGCGCCGGAGCTGATGCGGGGCTTTTCCAGTGTGTCCAAGGTGGCCACCGCGGCCGGGCATTTCTCCACCACCGACCGGGAATTGATGGCCGTGTCCATTGCCGTGGCCCAGCGCTGCGAGGATTGTATCCTCTACCACGTCGAAGCGGCCAAGCGGGGCGGCGCCGAGGAAAGCGCCCTGGTGGAAGCCCTGGAAGTGGCGGTGGAAATGGGCGGCGGTCCCGCCGTGATGTACGCGGGCAAGGCCCTGGAGGCCTTTCGAGCCCTCTAGATCATATCGTTGGAGCGGAATGAGACGGAAAGCCGCATACCCTTTTCCTCATTCCGCTTAGGAGGTCCAGACCTCCGCGCCATGCCCTCGCGGAGATCTCTTGGGACGGGAATGAACAGACGACCCCGACCAAAAACCCGGGGCGCGGGAGGAAGACAATGTCCTATTACCTGACCGCCGATGGTGGAACCGAAAGCCTTCGAGCGCGGATCTATGACCAGCGGGGAGAATGCCTGGGCAGTCAGGCCATTCCCTACGACACCCATTTCGCCCCGGGGCGGGCCGAACAAAACCCAGCCGACTGGTGGGCTAATTTCGTCGCGGCCAGCCGCGGCGCCATCGCCGCCGCCAGCATCGATCCGGCGGGCATCGAGGCCATCGCCTACGCCACCACCAGCTGTACCGTCGTCGCCTTGGACGAAAACGGCGAGGCCCTCCGCCCGGCCTTGCTGTGGATGGACGTGCGCGCCCATGCCGAAGCCGCCGCCGTTCTCGCCACGGGTGATCCCGCCTTGGCCTTGAACGGAAACGGCCAGGGACCCGTCTCCGCCGAATGGATGATCCCCAAGGCCCTGTGGCTCAAGCGCAATAAGCCGGAGATCTTCGCGCGCGCCCATCGGATCTGCGAATACCAGGACTACTTGACTTACAAATTGACCGGCGACTGGGCCGCCAGCCTGGATAACGCGGGCCTGCGGTGGCACTACCGGTCCCGCGATGGCGGCTGGGCCTTGGGCCTCCTGGAAAAGCTCGGCCTGGAGGACTTGGAAGCCAAATGGCCCCCCCGGGTCGTCGCCCCCGGTACGGTGATTGGCACCCTCACGGCGGCCGCGGCGGAGACCCTCGGATTGCGTCGATCCGTCAAGGTGGTCCAGGGGGGTGCCGACGCCTTGATCGGCATGATCGGCCTCGGCGTTCACAAGCCCGGGCAGTTGGCGATGATCACCGGCTCCTCGCACTTGCAGTTTGGCGTCACCACCGCCCCCCTCTCCGCGCCCGGGGTCTGGGGCGCCTACGCCGATATCGTCTACCCCGACCGCTGGATCGTCGAGGGTGGGCAGACCTCCACCGGCTCCATCATCAACTGGCTGTCGCGACTGACCGGCGGCCCCCTGGACTTCCCGACCTTGACCGCCGACGCCTCGGCGCTGGAACCGGGATGCGAGGGCCTGATCGTTCAGGACCATTTCCAGGGCAACCGCACGCCCCATACGGATCCCTTGTCGCGGGGGGCCATCGTCGGCCTGACCCTCGCCCATGGTCCCCACCACATTTTCCGCGCCATCATGGAAGGCATTGGGTTCGGAACCCGCGCTATTCTCGATGCCTTCGACAAGGCGGGGTACGTGGGCAAGGAAATGACCGTCGGTGGCGGCGCCGCGGCCTCGGAGTTATGGCTACAGATCCACGCCGACACCTCTGGGCTCCCCGTCCGGGTTCCCAAATCTCCCGACGCGCCGTCGACGGGATCGGCGGTTCTGGCCGGGGTGGGCGCGGGGCATTTCGCCTCCATCGACGACGGCATCGCCGCCATGGTGCGGCCCGGGCATACCATCGACCCCATCCCCGCCAACGTCGCCCGCTACGAGGAGATTTATCCCCGCTATCAGGCCCTCTATCCCGCCCTGAAGGAGATCCTGGCATGACCACCCTGCCCCATCGTTTCTCCCTGAACGGTCGCCACACCCTGGCCGAAGCTGGCGCCCGCGGTCGGGGCGCCGGGGTCCACGGCCATCGAACCGACCCTGCCGGGTCGGTCCAGACCGGACGGGGTCGATGTCTGGATGGAGCGCACCCCCATGGGACGCCTGGACGAGCCCAGGGAAGTCGCCGATGCCGTTCACGTCCTCGCCTCCGACGCGGCGAGTTCCATCACGGGAACGGTGCTCATGGTTAATGGCGGCTATACCGCCGCATGAATGGGAAGGATACCAAGATGACAAACACTCGCCGCACCGCCCTGGTCACCGGGGCAAGCCGGGGCATTGGCGCGGCCATCGCGCTCGGGTTGGGAAAACGGGGCTATGACGTTGCCCTGAACGACATCGCACCCATGGAAGATTTGCTCCGTGGTGTCGCCGGGGAGATCGAGGCCATGGGCGGTAAGGCGCCCATCGCTCTCGCCGACGTCTCCGATAAGCGCCAAGTGGAGGCCATGGCCACAACCGTTCTGACCGCCTTTGGCCACCTGGATGCCCTGGTCAACAACGCCGGTATTCTCATCGCCGGCGCGGTCGATGGCCTGCCCGAGGAAACCTGGGACAGGGTTCTCGACGTCAACGCCAAGGGATCCTTCCTGGTCACCCAGGCTTTTCTGCCCGACATGAAAGCACGGAAGTATGGCCGCATTGTCAACATCGCGTCCATCGGCGGCAAGCATGGCGCCCCCGAGCAGGCCCACTACTCGGCCTCGAAGGCCGCGGTCATGGGCTATTCCCGCGTCTTGGCCCAGGAAGTGGGACCTTTGGGCATCACCGTGAATTGCGTTTGCCCAGGCATCATCCTAACGGAGATGGGACGGGTCAATCTGGAGGATCCGGCGGTGAGCGAGGCTTGGCGGGCGAAGACGGCGTTGGCCCGCATCGGTGCCCCCGAGGACGTGGCGGGTCCGGTGGCCTTCCTCGCCTCCGACGACGCCGCTTTCGTCACGGGCCAAACCCTGAACGTCGACGGTGGAATCGTTTTTTCCTGAGGGTGCGCCCTCCTTACCCCAGGGACGCGATCGTCGCGGCGAGAACCTGGGCACGCTGGAGGAGTGTCGGTGTCTCGATGTATTCGCGTTCGGTGTGGACCCTCCCGCCCACCGGACCGATCGCGCAAACCGTCGGCGCCCCCGCCCAGGAGGTGATGCCAGAATCCGCGCACCCTCCCGTGAACTCGGCGGAGATATCCAGGCCCAGGTCCCGCGCCGTGGCGATGTAGCGGGATGTCAGGGCATCATTCTCGGGCGAGGGCGCCAGCGGCAAGGATTCGCTCCGCCGCCGGTAGCTCGTGCGCGTGCCAGGGATGATGGAGACGGAGAGCACCCGTTCGATCTCCGCGATCAGGTGCTCCCGTTGGTGGCGGTTGACGAACCGTGCGTCCAGTTCCCCATGGGCGCGGGCGGCGACGGTGTTGACGGAGGTCCCGCCATTCACGAGCCCCACGGTGAGGGTCATTCCCTCGTCCACCCGGGTGAGAGCGTCCAGGGAGACCACCTTCCACGCCAGTTCGCCGATGGCGCTCGCGCCGTCGGAAAAGTTCACACCCGCGTGGGCGGCCTTACCCGTGATATCGAAATGGTAGGTCAGCCCCCCCTTGCGCCCGTTCACCACATTGCCACTGGCCCGGCCCGGCTCGGCGTTGAAGACGGCCATGGCGCGGACGGCCTCGGCTTCGATATGAGGGCGAGACGCCTCGGAGCCGATCTCCTCGTCGCCGGTGGTCAAGAAGACCAGCGGGACGTCGGGCACGACCGCCGCGAAAGCAGCCATGACAAAGGCGTTCATCACCAAGCCCCCCTTCATGTCGGCCACCCCGGGTCCATGTGCGCGCGCGCCCTCGACATGGAAAGGCCGCCGGAGGGCCTCCCCCTCCCCGAACACCGTGTCGCGGTGTCCCATGAGCAACACGGTGGAGCGCCCTGACCCTTGGGATGCCTCGGGTCCGAAGCGCAGGATATCGCCGACCGCCTCCAAGGGCGTCCGGTGGCAGGGAACGCCATGGTCCGCGAGAAAGGCGAGCAGCCGCTCTCCAACCCGGTCGACCCCCGCCTTGTCATAGGAACCGGAATCGATGTTCACAACCTCGCGCAGCAAATCAAGCATGTCGTCCCGCCGGGCGTCGAGCCAGGCCAGAAGTTTCGTGGTTCGCGGGTCCATGGCGTCTATCCTTCCGAAATCCGGGCCTTACGCGTCGAAATCCAGGCGATCCAGTGTCACCGTCTCCAGGAAGTCCCAGTCGATGGTGACACCGATTCCCGGACCGCACGGCACGGGCATCAAGCCGTTTTCCGTTTCCAGCTTCTGATGGATAATGTCGCGCGTGAAATACCGGCTGCTGCTGGCGGTATCCCCCGGCTTGCGGAAATTCGCCATGGTCGACATGTGGATGTTATGGGCACGCCCAACACCGGATTCGAGCATACCACCACACCACACCGGCACCCCGAACGCGGCGCAGATGTCGTGAATACGCCGCGCCTCCAAGTGGCCACCGACCCGCCCAACCTTGATATTGACCACGCGGGTCGCGTCGATCTGCATGGCCTGGCGGGCATCGCGAGCGGACCGGATGCTCTCATCCAGACAGATGGCCGTCTGAATGCGGGCTTGCAGGGCGGCATGGTCCAATACATCGTCATGGGCCAGGGGTTGCTCGATATACTCCAGGCCGAAGGCATCCAAGCGCCGGAAGACCGGAAGATCGGCCAGGGTATAGGCCGTGTTCGCGTCGACGCTGAGTGAAACATCCGGCAGGGCGGCGCGCATGGCCCCGACAAGCGCCACGTCGTGTCCCGGCTTGATCTTCATCTTGATGCGCCGGTACCCCAGGGCATGGTGTTGGCGCCCCTTTTCCACCGTGGCCGCGATATCCTCGATTCCGAGGGAAACGCCGACCGCGACGGCCTCCCCCAGTCCGCCCAGAACAGTCTTGAGCGGAAGCCCCAGGGATTTCGCCCAGAGATCCCAAAACGCCATCTCGACCATCGCCTTGGTCATCTGGTTGCCGCGCCAGGGAAGCAGCACCTGCTCCAAGGCCTCGGGGTTGGCGAATTCCTGGCCGATGATGCTGGGCATCAGTGTATCGCGCAACAGGGCCAGCGAGCCGGCGATCGTTTCCTCGAGGAACTCCGGCGCCGGATCGACGACGCCTTCCGAATAGCCCTCGATGTCACCGCTCCGCAGGACCAGGAGGGGAAAGACTTTCTCGTAGGCGGTACCGTTCGAGACGGTGAACGGTGTCACGAGGGGCAGGCGCGCCAATCGCACGGACGCGCCGTCAATACGCAAAGGCTTCGCTGAGGGGCAGGGTTGGACAGCAATCATGATCTTTCTCATGTTCGGGGGATACGGTGAGGAACACTCTAAAATCGATATATTCAGAGTAAAACTTGATCAGACTGAGCCAATCCGATCCGTTTTACTGGAGCGCATCGACTCAAACGTTGACTTCATCCGAAGTTTGGACCGTTGACGCGAAATCAAGGATTTCTTGCTCTAGAGATTTGGCCCGTCCGGCGGACGCATACTCTCCTCGACCCGGGGAATGGTGAGCGCGGACTCGAGCAATTGACGCGTGTAATCGCACCGGGGCGAGGCGAACAACGTCCCGACATCGGCCAGTTCAACCAGTTTGCCCTCCTGGAGCACGGCGACACGGTCAGCGATGTACTCGACGACCGACAGGTCATGGGAGATGAAGATGTAAGTGAGTTGGAAGGTCGCGCGCAGCTCCATCAGCAGGTTGAGCACCTGGGCCTGGACCGATACGTCCAGGGCCGAGGTGGGTTCGTCGCAGATGACGATCCTGGGCCTGGAGATCAGCGCCCGGGCGATGGCGACACGCTGGCGTTGCCCCCCGGACATCTGGCTGGGATAGGCGTCCAGCATCCGCGTGGGCATGCGCAGGATGTCGAGCAACTCACGCACCTTACGCAGCCGCTCCGCCTTGCCTTCCTCTCCGGCGATCACCAGGGGCATCTCGATGAGCTGGCGCACCGTCTTATGGGGGTTGAGGGACGAATAGGGGTCCTGGAAAACGGGTTGGACAATCCGCGCGAACGCCCGGCGCCGGTAAGTCTCCACCGGCTTACCCTCCAGCAGGACCTCGCCACCGGAGGGACGGTCGAGGCCGAGCATGATACGCGACAGTGTGCTCTTGCCACTGCCCGATTCCCCGACCACGGCCAGGACCTCTCCCGGGAAGAGATCGAAGGACACCCTGTCCAGCGCCCGCAAGTGCCCTTGCCGGGTGAAGGGACCGTGGCCGAGGGAGAACACACGCGAGACATCGCGGACACTCATGAGCGCATCGGTCATTCCCCACCTCCCTCGCCAAGGCCATTCCACGTCGCCGCGCCCAGTTTGTCGCGACCCCACCGCATGCCCCGGCGGGGCACGGCCGACAACAGCGCCCTGGTATACGGGTGTTCCGGTCGGGACAGGACATCCGTGACCGACCCCCTTTCCACGGTTTGGCCGCCATACATGACCTGCACCTGGTGGGCGATCCGGGCGACGACGCCGATGTCGTGGCTGATGAAGATCATGGCCAACCCGCGCTCCGCCTGAATTTCGGCGAGCAGGTCGAGGATCTGCGCCTGGATGGTGACATCAAGCGCGGTCGTGGGCTCGTCGGCGATAATGAGATCCGGATCGCACATCAGGGCCATGGCGATCATGACCCGCTGGCGCAGTCCACCCGAAAGCTGGTGCGGATAGGACCCCAGTCGCTCGGAGGGCCTGGGGACACCGACGCGGTCCAACAGGTCCGTGGCGTGGGCACGGGCCTCGGCCACCGACGCCCTCCGGTGGCGACGATGGGTTTCCACCAGTTGCCTGCCAATGGTGAGCACCGGATTGAGCGCCGTCATGGGCTCCTGAAAAATCATGGCCATGCGTTGTCCACGAAGATCGGCCATCCGCCTTTCGCTCACCGAAAGGAGATCGGTTTCTCCGAGGACAAGGCGGTCGGCGGTAACGTCCGCGTTGGACGGCATGAGGCGCATGAGAGCCAGGGATGTCACCGACTTTCCCGAACCGGATTCTCCGACGATACCCAACGTTTCCCCATGGGCAACGGACAGATTCACGCCGCGCACGGCCTTCACCTCTCCCCTGGGCGTGGCGATGGTAACGGAGAGGTTGCGGGCCTCGAGAACCGGGCGCCCAGGGGTAGTTTTGTCGGGTGGAGACGCCATTTTCATGCCCGTCCCCCCGGTGACAGGATGTCACGCAAACCATCCCCCATCAGGTTGATGGCCATCACCGTCAGCGCGATCGCCGCGCCTGGCAGGGCGATCAACCGCGCGTCGTAGAAAATCATACCCTTGCTTTCGGCCACCATCAGGCCCCAGGAGGGGGTCGGCGGTTGGACACCGAGGCCGAGGAAGGAGAGCGCGGATTCCAGCAGGATGGCATGCCCGACCTCCAGGGAGCCGACGACAAGAAGCGGACCCGCCAAGTTGGGCAGAAGTTCGCCCAGGAGGATGCGCGGCGTGCTCGCGCCCATGGCCAGGGCGGCCGTGACAAACTCCCGAGAGCGGAGTTGCTGGGTCGCGGCGCGGACAACGACCGCGTATCGATCCCATAACAGAAGGCTCAGGATGGCCACCACGATCCAAAGCCGACCGCCGAAGATGGAAACGACGGCCAACGATACCAGAACCACGGGCAACGCCAGCCGCACCGAAATGAAGAAGGTGACGACATTATCGACGCGCCCACCGTAGTACCCCGCGAGCATCCCCAACATCGCGCCGATGATCCCCGACCCGACGGCGGCGCATAGGCCGATCAAGAGGGAAACCCGCGTCCCATGGAGAATGCGCGACAGGTAATCACGGCCCAGGGCATCGGTGCCGAAGAGATGATTCCAGGTTCCCGTCTCGGCCCAAACCGGTGGCAGGAGCCTTTGGGTCAGATCCTGGGCATAGGGATCGTGGGGGGCGAGCAGCGGCGCGGCGAGCGCGACCAGAACAAGGATGGAGAGGATCGTTGTCCCGATCAGGAAGCCCGGATGTCCGGCCGCCCTCCGCGCGAGAAGCTGGCGGGGCGTGGGCCCTTCAATCTCAAGGATCTGGCTCATGATTGGCTCATCCGGATGCGGGGGTCGAGCCAGGCGTTGATCACATCGGCCACGAAAGTCAGCCAAACGTAGAGCATGGCGTAGACGAGGACGATGGCCTGGACGGTGGGGAAATCATTGCGGGAGATGCTCTCCCAGGCGAGCAAACCTATGCCGCGGATGCTGAACACGCTCTCCACCACCACCGAACCGCCCAGGATAAAACCGAACTCCACCGCCGCGACGCTGACAACCGGCAGGATGGAATTGCGGACGGCGTGGCCCAGCAACACCTGGGAAGGCAGCAATCCCTTGGCGCGGGCCGTGCGCACGTAATCCGAACCCAAGGCCTCGATCATCCCCGCCCGGGTCAACCGCATCATCGAGGGTACGGCGTAGTAACCCAGGACGATGGAGGGGAGAATAAAGTGCGCCCAGCTCTCCGAACCCGAAACGGGCAGCCAGCGCAAGACGACGGCGAAGACCCAAATCATCATCAACGCCAGCCAGAAACTGGGCGTCGCCTGGCCGATAATCCCGAGGGCCTGCGCCACACTGTCCGGCCAGCGATTGCGGTAAACCGCGGCCAGAATTCCAAGCGGAAGGGACAGAGAGAGCGCCAAAACGATAGCCAGCCCTCCCAATTTGGCGGTCTGGGGATAGCGTTTGGCCAGCAACTCGGATACGGGCGCGCCGAAATAGTAGCTGTCTCCGAAATCGCCGGTCAGGACCCGGCCCACCCAATTCAGGTATTGGACCGGGACCGGCTGGTCGAAGCCGAAGCGCTTGCGAATAACCTCGATATCCGCCTCCCGGGCGCCTTCTCCGGCCAGGGTCACCGCGGGATCGCCTGAGATAAAGGTCAGGCCAAAGCTAAGAAGCGACACGGTCAAAGCCACCAGAAGGGCGATGACGAGCCGCCTCAGGATGAAACGCGGCATGGTTTCGGCCTAACTGTCCTGGGGTTCACTGACATGGTTCGGACTTCCATGGAGCAGGCGGCACCGGACAACGATGAGTCGTCGCCGGCGCCGCCCCTATGGTTTATTTCCAGCTCGCCGCGTAGAATTTGGGCAACTCGTCCGCCGTGGGCATGAAGTCCAGGGCCGCGTTAAAACTGTAGTTCTTGGTGTAGCTGAACAGGGGGATCCAGTAGACCTCCTCGGCGATACGCCCCAGGGCCTTGGCGTAGGCGGCTCGGCGCGCCTCCGGATCGGTGGCCAGATCACCCTCGCGGATGGCGGCCTGGACATCCGCGTCCTTGGCCGGATCATCGGGGCCACCACCGAAGAAGTAGCTGGTGATGGCCGACACGTCCGGAATGGACGAAGACCCCCAGGTCATGTTGGCCAGGGGCACCTTCCCCTCGACGATCTGGTCGCGCAGCGCGCCGTACTTCAGCCAGTTCAGATTTGTCTTAATTCCGACCTTGGCGAGGTCACCCATGATCGCCTCGGCCACGGCGCGATCCCGATAGCCGTAGGCTTCAATTGTGAAGCCCTCGGGATATCCCGCGGAGGCGAGCAGACCCCGTGCCGTCTCGGGATCATAGTCGTACACGGTGACGTCACTGGCGCACCCGAATTGAACGGGATGGCAGGCCGCGTTGACCACCTGGGAGTTCTCGCCCATCAGGAACTTGGCGATGCGGTCCCGGTCGATGGCATGGGCGACGGCCCGGCGCACGGCCCGATTGGTGAACACATCGGTGCCGCTGGTCCCTTTCAAATCCAGAGTCAGGTAGCTGATGCGCATGGTCGGCGCGTTGATGACGGTCACGTCCGGGGCGGCGCTTAGGGCCTTGGCCTGGTCATTGTTCAGGCCCCACAGCCAATCCACGCCACCGGTCATCATTTCGGCCAATTGGGTGGATTCATCGGCGATGGTGCGATAGGTGAGGGTCTGGATCGTCGGCTTGCCCTTCGGGCTGTCGGCGAAGTAATCCCCGTTGATCTCCATGACGATCGCCTCGCCCGGCTCGAAATTCGTCACCTTATAGGGACCCGTTCCCACCGGTTTGACCGCCATGTACCGCTTCGCGCCATCCGTGCCCTCGACCGCGGTGTCGTAGTGGCCCTCGGGCAGGATTGGCAGAACAAGCGCCAGATTGGACAAGATGGCGGGGAAGGATTCCCGCAGGGTGAGCCGGACCGTGTGCTCGCCCGTTTGTTCGGCGCCCTTCAGCCAGCGGATATCGCCGTAGTTGAGGATGCCATTGGCTTCATCGGTGATGAAATTGAACGTGTAGACCACATCCTCCGGGCCAAAGGACGACCCGTCGTGGAACACGACGTCGTCCCGCAGTTCGAACTCCCAGGTGGTGGGGTCGATCTGCTTCCAGCTCTTCGCCAGGAGGGGTTTGAAGTCCTCGCTCTCCTGGTCCCAATAGACAAGTCCGTCGTAGACATGCTGGGCGATGACCACCGTCTCGCGCGAGGTATCAAAATAGGTCTCGGCCGACACGACTTCCTTTTGGGAGGCCCATGTTAGACTGTTGTCGCCCGGCCCCGCGTGGGCCGTGGGAACCGCCAGAACAACACTGGCCGCCAATAGACACACCATCTTCAATTTGTGAATCCGCATATCGATACCCCTTGCTAATGGACGCTTGAAACCAGCATTCGATTATGTTACTCACTATGTGATTGCTTCGATCATTATTTAATCAACCCGCGATGCCGCCTGTCAACCCCCTCCGTGGCTCCGGGGCATCGCGACACACGAACCTCAGTGACGGAAACCATGGCGACATACGATAAACCCCGCGTACTCGTTTCCACTCTCGACCGCGGTCTTCGATTGCTGCAGCTGTTCCGGGAAACTCAGGATGGCTTGAGTCTCGCGGAGATGACCCAGCGTTCGGGATTCGAGAAAAGCGCCGTGCAACGCCTCGCCTACACCCTTCACGCCCTGGGGTATTTGGAACGGGACGAGGCGACTCGACGCTACCGGCCCGGACTGCGGCTCCTCGACTTCGCCTATGCCCACCTCATCCACGATCGCCTTCTGGCGCGCGCCGTGCCCCACTTGGTGTCACTCGGTAGCTCGCTTGGGATCACCGTGAATCTCGCGGTCCTTGATGGCTGCGAGGTGATCTACAAGCTGCGTCTACCCCATGCAGCCATGGCGTTCGATGGAACGCTGATCGGCGCGCGATGGCCCGCGGCCATCACCGCCATCGGACAGGTGATCGCGGCCTTCTCCGAGGACCATGTTGTCGAGACCATGCTGTCTGGCGGCCTGCCGGAGCCGATGACACCGTTCACCTGCCGAGACATGGAGGAAATCCGCGCCCGCGTGGCGCGCGCTCGGCGGGACGGCTTCGCCATTTCCAGCCAGCAGATCATGCTTCAGGAAATCGCGGTCGCCGCTCCCGTGATCGACTTCAACCGGCGGGCCATCGCGGCGATCAGCATGCCCGTTTACATGCCGGAATGGGACGAGGCCCGCGTCCGAGAGGAATTGGTCCCCGTCATCACCGACACGGCGCGCGCCATTTCGTCGATTATTTCCCGGAACCAGATCTAGCGGTCTGCCAAATTGTGGGTTTCCCTTCGATTGCCCCGGAGTGCCCGTCTTGTGCGCGGCAAGGCGTGCGACGTCCGTTCTCGGGGGGCACTCCACTTCCAAGAGTGAAACTGGATCAGCTTGGGCCAAGCTGGCCCAGTTTCACTCTAATTCTATAGAATTTAGAGTATCTTCGAGGCCAAACGCCTTGCACCAAAAGGAAAGCGCCCATGCGGGACGCACCAGGAAAAAGGGGGTGCGACAGCACCCGCAACCCCTTGATCTCATTGGTGGGCGCACAAGGACTTGACCCTTGGATCCGCTGATTAGGCGCCAACTCTTCCACCACCGAAGTTGCTATACGCCCTCGGAGGGGCCGGACGTTTACCCTTTGCGCTTCTTGCTCGGTTTCCCAGCCATCGGGCTTTTGCTCTTGCCCCAGGGCTTCGTCGAGGTTGGCTTCGCCTTGGCCCAACCCTTGCCTTTCTCGCCCGTATCCTTCTTGCGTGGTTCGGGCTTATCCGCTTCGGGGTTGCGTGCTTCGGGCTTGCGCCCATCCGTCTTATGTACGCGGCCCTCGGCCAGACGTGGCTTGCGCTCCGGACGGTTTTGGCGGATCTGGTCGGGCCGAGGCGACGGGGCGCTCTCGGCGTCGGCGTCGATGGCGGCGGCGCGGGCCTTCTTCCATGCCGGAGAGGGGCCGTCTACGTTCTCGCGACGCGGCGACGTGCCTTCGGCGCGCGGTCGCCTTGCCGCCGGGGCGGCATTGTCCTTGGAGGGCGAGGGCTTGGCGGGTGGGGTGTCGCCCAGGAGGTCGATACGCCCTTCGGGGCGCGGGGTCTGCCTCAAGGCTTCTTGGAAGTGCCCGGATACACTGCCCGCGACCTCGAAGACGGTTTCGCGTGGCAGGATACGGATCTCTCCGATCTCGGACTTGGCGATGCGCCCCTGACGGCAGATCAAGGGGATCAGCCAGCGTGGATCGGCGTTCTTTTCCCGCCCGATGTTCAGGCGGAACCACACGGTCGGACCCAGATCCCGCGGATTGGCGCGCAGGGCGCGTTCCGGGCGTTCCGGGCGCTCCCCGCGCTCTGGACGCTCCCCGCGCGGCGGCGGCTCGCCGGGATCGAAGACTTCCTCCGCGGCGGGAAGCTGGGAACTGTACAGACGAACCAGGGCCAGAGCCAAATCCTCGGCCGGACGTTCGGCCAGAAGGGCCTGGGCGATGGCGCGTTCTTCGTCCGAAGGCGCCTCCGTCAGCGCCGGGTGGGTCAACAGGCGCCGCCGGTCCATGTCTCGGACTTCCTCGATGGTCGGGGCGGCGCTCCATTCGACGGAGATACCCGCCTCGGCGAGCAGCCCCTCGACCCGGCGGCGGCGGGACACCGGAGCCAGCATCACGCTGACCCCCTTGCGCCCGGCGCGGCCCGTTCGGCCGGAGCGGTGCTGAAGGGTCTGGGCGGTCCGCGGCAATTCGGCATGAATGACCAGATCGAGGCTCGGCAGATCGATGCCCCGGGCCGCCACGTCGGTGGCCACGCAGACCCGCGCCCGACCGTCGCGCAGGGCCTGGAGGGCATGGTTGCGCTCACCCTGGCTCAGTTCACCCGACAGGGCCACCACGCCGAAGCCGCGTTCCATCAGGCTGGCTTGCAGGTGGCGCACGGACTCGCGGGTGGCGCAGAAGACCATGGAGGTCGGGGCGTCGACATACCGCAGCAAGTTGACCACCGTATGTTCGATATCGGTGGGAGCGACCCGGACCACCCGGTGTTCGATATCGGCGTGACCCGACGCCCCACCGGTCAGGGCAATGCGCAGGGCGTCGCTCTGATAGCGAGCGGCAAGTTTGAGGATCTCCGACGGAATCGTCGCGGAAAACAAAAGAGTGCGACGCCCGGCGGGGGTGGTGTCGAGGAGGAAGCCGATATCCTCGGAAAAACCGAGGTCGAGCATCTCGTCGGCCTCATCGAGCACCACGACCCGCATGGCCTCGGGGCGCAGGGCGCCACGCTCCAGGTGATCGCGCAGACGGCCGGGGGTCCCGACGACGATATGAGCGCCGCGTGCCAGGGCGCGGGCCTCGGCGCGCGGATCCATACCGCCGACGCAGGCCACCACCGTGGCTCCGGCAGGGCCGTAGAGCCAAGCCAATTCGTCATGGACTTGGAGCGCCAGTTCGCGGGTGGGGGCGATGATCAGGGCCAGCGGCGCGTCAGCCTCATCGAAGCCTTCGGCCCCGGCCAGCAGGGTGTCGGTGATGGCCAGACCATAAGCGACAGTCTTGCCCGAACCTGTTTGCGCCGAGACCAACAGGTCGCGTCCCAGGGTTTCGGGGTCGATAACCGCCGATTGCACGGCGGTGAGGTCGGTGTAGCCTCGCTCGGCGAGGGCACGGGCGAAAGGATCGGTGGCGGACAAGAGGTCCATGGCGCGCGTTACTTTGACAACAGAGGATCAGAGAGATATTCCCGAAAAACAAGCCCTCGGCTCTTAACGGCGTCTTATCGGAAATCGGGAGCGCGCAAGGCCAAGAACCTTAAATGCGCGCATTGGGTCGCACTAGAGCATTTTCCGATCGGACTGAATCGCTTGGCGATTCTATCCGACCGGAAGAATGCTCTAAAATCAGATATCTAGAGCATTTTCCGCGCGAACTCCGTTCCCCGGGCGTTACACAGCAAGGGATCCGGAACGAAAAAAGGGTTGCGAATTCTCTCGCAACCCCTTGATCGAATTGGTGGGCGCAGTAGGATTCGAACCTACGACCCGCTGATTAAGAGTCAGCTGCTCTACCAACTGAGCTATACGCCCCCAGGGTGGTTCGGAAGAATCCGTCCCGGGTCCCGCCAACTGGACCGCCAAGTCCTCTCGTCGTCGGGAGGCCGGTTTCTAACACCGGCTATTCGGCTTGTGAAGTCTTTTTTCACATCATCGACGATATTTGCTCTGCCCCTCCGAAGGCTTCTTCTTCATCCTCCCGCTCTTCCACGTACACGACAAGCGATCGATGGAGACGTCCAACCCGCGCCAAATTTCGCAGCACCTCCACATGTGCCTCCGAAATCCGCAGGCCATGCGCCAAGATCAACCGTCCCTCCGTTCCCTTCGGCGCGTCCCTATCCACGGTCAGGCGCGCGTCCTCCGCGAGGATCATGCCCGGACACAAATCATGGAAAGAGACTTCACGGGTCCGGCGGGGCAGGTCCGGCGGATCCGCGGCCCGTTCAAGGCAGGCGCGCACCCTCTTGAAGACCGCCGGATCGTACCGGATGTCATGGTCGGGGAGGCCGTCGAAATCCTCCGGTGTTGGAAATGAACCAACACAAACATCCCCCAAATCATTCAAAAGTTTCAGAATACGGGCCTCCACGGGGAGGTCGGATCCCCTGGGGCCATCCTTGGGAAAGCCGCTTCCATCGAATCCCCGATTCTGCAAAAACACGATGCGGGCGACATCGGCCAGCCGGGGAATATTGCGAATCACGTTACAGGCAACCTCGGGAGCCTGCTCAAGCAAGGCCTGCTCCTCTTCCGTCAAGTCACCCCCATTCTCCAATTTCACCAAGGTATCCGGCGGAAGAGACAGGAGACCCAAGGGCGCGAGCAACGTGGCCAATTCCAGGCGCCAGTGTCGGGGAATGTTCATTTGGCGACTCAGCCGCCGAACCCAATCGCTATTCCGCATGGACCGGGCGAAGGCCCGGGGGGCGGCCATGCCGAGCAGATCGGACACAACCTTGATGCTGCCCGATAGGGTCTTTTCCAGAAGCTCGCGCTCCGCGGTAATCAGACGATGCTGTTCCAATGCCGCGGAAAGTCCCGCCTCCAGCACCACGGGGGGACAAGGCTTGTTCAAAAACCTGAAGATCGCACCCTCGTTGATGGCATCGATGGCCGTCCTTAAATCCGCGTTTCCCGTCAGCATCATACGAACCGTATCCGGGGCGCGCTCGCGGATGGCCCTCAGAGTCTCCACGCCGTTCAGACCCTTCATCCGCATGTCACAGAGCACCACCGCGGGAGGCCCCTTCTCCGCGAGATGGAGCAAGGCCTCTTCGCCCCCATCCACGGTCTCGACCGTGAACTTGCGGCGCAACAGACGCCGCATGCCAGCCAGTAGGTTTACATCATCATCCACGATCAAAATGGTTTCAGACATCACTCGACACCTTCTTGCTCAAGGAACTCCGGTCCCGCCACATCCGTGCCTTCACCCCCATGCCCAATCCCTCCAGATAATCCAGATCCAGGTCCTGCTCCAGGGAAGCCACCTGAGGACCCAGCACTTGGGCGAGATGGACATAGGGCAACAATCCAGGACCCTGATAGGAGCAGTCGGCGGGCGTTCGCTGATAGAGAACCGCCTCCACGACCTCGTCTTCCAGCCCCCAAAGGCCCAAAAGATAGGCCGCCAGTTCCTCGTTGGTCGCCCCCAGGGCGTCCCGTTCCAACTTGGGCAAGCCCCCCCCCACGGCGGACTCCAATAGATTTGGATAAATCTCCGGATAGAGAGTCAGGAAAATCAGCTTCCCAATGGGAGACATCATGCCCGCGCTAAATCCCCGGCTGCGCAGTTCCGCGCTCCCACCATCCTCGCGGATCAATTTCTCCGTCAGGACCGCGCGCGCCATGGCCACCATATTGACCCGCGAAACGAGTGAGGCAAGCTCCGCCCTTCCGCGGAAGCAGGAAAAGAGACTGGCCGTGATGGTCAGGGTCCGAACCTTTTCAAACCCCAGAAAACGGACGGCCAAAAAAATATCTCCGACCCGATTCGGTAGGGAAAAGTAAGCCGAATTGGCCATCTTGAGCACGGCCGCGCTCATGGCCATGTCCTCCCCGATGATCCGGGCGATATCGTCAATGGTGGCGCTATCCCTGCGGAATTCCGCCATGAGCCGTTGGTAGCGCGCCGGCGGCGAGGGAAGGCGGTCTATACCCGTGACCAAATCTCGGATCGCCCCGGATCCCAGGTAACGGCGCAGAGCCATCGACCGGTCCATTAACGCTATGATCCGGTCTGGATCACAGGGCTTGGCAAGAAAGGCGTGGGTGCCCGCCGCGGCCCGCATGATGCCCTTTTCATCGGAAAATCCGGAAAGAATGACCCGGACACTGCCGGGATGGAGCCGCTCCACTTCCGAAAGCAAGGCCGCCCCGTCCAGATCCGGCATGCGCATGTCCGACACGACGATATCGAAAGATCGCGTGCGCAGCACGTCCAGCGCCACCTTCCCCCCTTCCACGAAGGTCATCTCCCAACGATCCCGGTACCGCCTCAAGGCGCGTCGCAGAGCATTCAGGATATTGGGCTCATCATCGACAAAAAGGACGGAATGGCGGTCCTGTTCCAAGTTATTGGCCATCGCCCACCCCTCCCACCGGCAGCCGGATTACGAAACAAGCACCCCCGGTGGCGTCGGGGTCGAGGATCAGGGTTCCCCCATGCTTGTTGGCGATCACGTCCATGCTGATCGACAGGCCTTGCCCTGTTCCCTTGCCCACGGCCTTGGTGGTGAAGAAGGGGTCGAAAATCCTCTCCCGCAGGTCCGGCGGCACCCCCTTCCCGGAATCGGCGATCCGAATTTCCACCCAATCCCCTTGGGTCCGCGTCGACAAGGTGATGCGTCCCACCCCGCCCTCTTCCACGGCGTCGGCGATGGCATGGGTGGCGTTGATGATCAGGTTCAGGAAAACTTGGTTCAAATCCGCCGCGAAGCACAGAATCGGGGGAAGGGCCGGATCGAAATCGGTTTCCACCTCCGCGATATGCTTCCACTCGTTCCGGGTCACGGTCAAAGTGCTCTCGAGAGCAGCGTTGATATCCGTCGACGTCGGCGCCGTCGTTCCCGGGTGGGAGAAATCCTTCATCGAGCGCACAATATGGGACACGCGGTCGACGCCGTCCAAGGACTGCGTGATCGCCTCGGGAACCTCCCCCACCAGGTACTCCACCTCGTGCCCCTCATAGATGGCGCGCAGGTCCGCGGCGACGTCCCGGGGCACATCGCCGCGGGACGCTCTCTCGGCGATTTCCCCAAGGGCCGCGGACAGGTCCGCCGCGGACTCCCGCAGGAACCGCAAATTGTCTCCAATATATTGGACCGGCGTATTGATCTCATGGGCGACACCCGTGGCCAGTTGGCCGACACTGGCCAAACGGGAGGCCTGTAGGGCCTCCCCTTGGGCCCGCTTCAAGGCATCGATGCTACGGAAGGAAATGACGGCTCCCCCTTTCTCGCAATCCTCCCCAAGAGACACGACGGCGAAGGCGACAGCCATGCTCCGCCCATCGGACAGGGTGAAGGTGGCATCGTCATTCGCGACGGCCACACCGGACTGGATCACCTCTCGTATCACGGCCCCATGAAAACTCCGCGCTTCCCGATCCACGATCCAATGGAGCAGCGAGTCCAAATTTTCTCCCACGGGGTTCGCCACATCAAGCAATCGCCGGGCCGCGCCATTGCACTTTTCCACCCGCCCAACGCCATCGACCACCAACACACCGTCGAACAAGCTGTCCATGACGGCTTCCAATCGGCTCCTCTCCTTGCGGAGAGACCGTTCAACGCGGGCATGCAAGGCCACGGCGGCCACATCCTTATCCGAGGAGTCCGTGATATCGGCGAGATGCTCGTTCAGATTCGTCTCCGTCCTCGAGCGGAGCCTATTGATCAATTCCAGTCGAGCCAGACGGCAGGAGGTGAAATAATTCATAAACCGGCCATACCGAATGGGGAACTCGTCCAGGAAGGGATCCTGGTGGACGTCGCCCTTCTCCGCCTCGAAAAAGAAAATGCCTGTCACGGTTTGATTGACGTTGAAGCCGAACAACTCTCCAAAGGTGGAAAAACCGGCGACCGGACAAGTCCACATCCCATCGAGACCGGATAAATCCGCGGAATTGTGTACACGCCGAAGAATACAATCATTAAGGAGGCCCACAATTGGGGACGATTTTCCGCACAGAAACTCGGTATAATCCTGTTGTGTTTGTCGGGAAAAGTCCGTCTTTTCCGCGAGATACAACTGATCTCCTGTATTTATATCGCAATAAAATGAAATAAATCCCCGCTTTCTATCAATCCCGGCCATGGACCGGATAAAAAGCTCTCCGTCAATCTTGATACCGAAAGTGTATTTTGAAAATGTACTTTCAATATCTTCCTCCTGGCATTTAAGGAGGCGGGCCAGAGCAGGGATAACCTCCTGGACTTCAAGAGTATCAGGGTCGATGACCGAGGAGACGGTCCGCTGGTCCGGATCCGCCTTCAGCACCACCATTGACTTCTCCGTCGCTCGAAAATTGCAGCTCTTAAAGGCTCCAAACCGTTTCCCGGGCGCGATCTTCAGAAGCGTGATGACCGCATGGTCTTCCAAGACATGCGCCCCATCGAACAAGGAGGTCCGCTGGAAATCGAAGGTCCCCCCTGCTGAACCACCAATGAACAGACAGGGAAAATGCCCCGTCTGGTAAATGGCTTCCATCAGGTAGTTTTCACTGGCGGACAGGCCATCCACGAATGTTAAGGCCAGGGTATCCCGATGATCGATGCTAAAAGGCGGAATGACCATCGACAACGATGCCTGAATCCGGCGCAGTCGCTCATCCCGGTCCATGGCGGGGGCACCGCGACGGATATCCTCGTTATGAAGGGGGACCGAATAGACTCGAGCATCCTTGACCAATTGACTGGAAAAAACCTGTAAAACAACGGTTCCCCAATAATTCCCAGTTTCCAGGTACAAAGGCTGCCCGTCATCCTCCTCGTCGCCCATCGAACACAGTTCGCCAGCGGTGGATACAGCAACAATCCGCACGGAGTCCCCAGCCCGTTCCCTTAGGCAGACACAAACCTCGGAAAAATCAAGATGTGGGGATACGAAGGCCAGCACCAGGGATGCCGCTTTCCCTTCGAACTGAAAAAAGGACTTGGCCACACCCGATAAAATACCGTCGGTCCGCGCCACCCGCGCCAGCCCGCGCGCCGAAGCGGGCTGCCATGGCAAGGACCGGTTCAGAACTTTTGCCTTGGAGCCTCCGAGAACAGACATCGCCCTCTCCCTAATTTTTTACCCGCTCCCTGGGCCCCACTTGGCAAAAGCACGGAAGAGCGGTATCGATCAGGAATAAAGAATACGTCTTTTTGATTATATTTCAATGAAACTTTTCGTTTCGAATACCGACCAAATGCACCTGAACGGGCGCATGGGCGCGGACACTCTCCGCGCCCATGCCACCATGACAACTCAAATTTTTCTTTTTGTGAAAGGAGTTGAGACGAGCCGCGCCTCGAAACGAGGGTTCCTTACGGAAATCTGTCCGTCAGTCGTCGTAGCTGCCCCGACGGCCCATCTGAATGTCTCGGTGGACAAAGACGCAGAGCAGCAATCCAAACCCGAGAAGAAGGGTCAGCATGGCCGTGCCACCATAACTGATCAGCGGCAAGGGCACCCCAACCACGGGGATCAGGCCCATCACCATGGCGATGTTAATGAACACATATAGAAAGAAGGTCATCGTCACCCCCATGGCCACCAGACGACCGAATTGATGGCGGCAACGGAAGGTGATGGCGAAACCGTAGATCACCAGAATCACATAAAGGGACAGCAGGACCAACCCCCCCACCATACCGAACTCCTCGGCCATCATGGTGAAAATGAAATCGGTCTGCTTTTCAGGCAGGAAATTCAAATGGGCCTGAGTTCCAGCCATGAAGCCCTTGCCAAACATCCCCCCCGACCCCAAGGCAATCTTGGACTGGAGGATGTGATAGCCCGCCCCCAGGGGATCGCGCTCTGGGTTCAGAAAGGTCAGCACCCGGTTTTTCTGGTACCCGTGCAGGAATTGCCAGGCCACCGGTATGGCCGCCAGCCCTCCCCCCAGAAGCAGCGCGAAAATCCAAAGGCGCACCCCGACCAGCCAAGCGATGGCTCCCGATCCGGCCGCCAGCATCAGGGCCGTGCCCAGGTCTGGCTGGCGCAGCACCAATCCAAAGGGCACCAGAACCAAGAATATGGGAGGGACCAGGAAAGATAAGCGTCGCACGTCCTCCAGGTCCGCGCCGTGAAAATAACGGGCGAGCGCCAGAACCAAAGCCAACTTCATCAGCTCCGACGGTTGAAGCTGGAAGATCCCCAGGTCAATCCACCGCTGGGCTCCCATCCCGATGGTCCCCTTGATCTCCACCGCCACCAGCAGGACCAGCATGATCCCGTAAAAGACGTAGGCATAGCGCATCCAGAAGCGGATATCCGTCAGGGCCACCGTCAGCATCAGCGCGATACCAACGGCGAAACGCGTCGCCTGGCGGCTAGCCCAGGGATCCCAGGAGCCATTGGCGGCGGAATACAGCATCCCAAGGCCAATGGCCGCGACCACCATGATCACCAGGACCAGGGACCAACTCACCTGCCACAGCTTCTCCCCCAGGGTCATTTCTCCCCGGCGCAGGCGCGCGCTTGTGAATTCATTGCCCAACATCATAGGGGAGTCCCCTCCAGGTTCGGAGGGATGGTCGTCTCGTCCTCGTCGTCCTCCTCCTCCTCCAGCAGTCCCGGAGGGGCGGGCGGGCCATAGACGGCCGACGTCATCTCGGCCTTGGCATGGGCCTCCTCCATCAGAGCCCGCAACTCCGGCGGCAGGTCCTCCACGCGGGGTTCCTCCCCCGGACGCTTGCGTGCGGGATCAAGGCGCAGGGTCTCGAGCATGATGTCTCGGGCCACGGGCGCGGCGGCGCTGGAACCACCCCCCCCATGTTCCACGCAGATGGCCAAGGCATAGCGGGGGGCGTCCTCAGGCGCGTAACAGACGAAGAGCGCGTGGTTCCGCAGTTCCCACGGCAAATCCTCCTCGCGGCGGATGCCCGTTTCCCGCTCGCGCATGCTGATACGTCGCACCTGGGTCGTACCGGTCTTGCCAGACAGGCGCCAGCCCTCGATGGGAATCCCATAGCGGCGCGCGGTCCCTCGGGGACCGTTCGACACGGCGAACATGCCTCCGCGCACGGCATCCAGATGAGCCTTGGTCACCCCGATGCTGGGGGGTGGTTTCGCTAACAGCGGGCTCGCGGCGTTGGCATCCAGGAACCCCTGCTCCCCCGGCGTGGGCGTCATGCGGGATAGGGTCGGCTCGACCTTCAGTCCCCCATTGGCGATGCGGGCGACCATGACCGCCAGTTGGAGGGGTGTCGACAGCACATATCCCTGGCCGATCCCAGCCACCAGGGTTTCGCCCTGGTGCCAGCTTTCCCCCAGGGTCGCCGTCTTCCAGGCCCGGCTTGGCATCAATCCGGGACGCTCCCCCGGCAGCCCCACGTTCAACATCTCACCGACGCCAAACCGCTTTGCCATATCCGAAATGCGATCGATACCGCAACGCTTGGCGACCTCGTAGAAATAGACGTCGCAGGATTGGGCCAGGGCGTTTTCCAGGTTCATCGTGCCATGCCCCCCCCGCTTCCAGCAGTGGAAGCGGTGACCGCCCAGTTCCGTATGCCCGGGGCAGAAGACCGTTTGGTTTTCCTGGATGACACCCCCCTCCAGGGCCGCCAGCGCCACCACCATCTTGAAGGTCGATCCGGGGGAATACTGACCGGCGATCGCCTTGTTGGACAGGGGTGACCGAGGGTTCCGCACCAGATCCTTCCACTCATTGTTGGACAGGCCCCGGGTGAAGACATTGGGGTCGAAGGCAGGCATGGAGGCCATGGCCAGGATTGCACCGGTATGGATGTCGATCACCACCGCCGAGGCGCTCTCCCCCGCTAACCGTTTGGACGCAAAGTCCTGGAGGCGCATATCGATGGTCAAGGGCACTTCGGCGCCGGGGCGGGCCTCTTCGGTTGTTTGCTCATCGATCACCCGACCGAGCGCGTTCACCTCCACGCGACTGGTGCCGCCATGACCACGCAGGGCCAGGTCGTAGACCTTCTCAATCCCCTGCTTACCGATGCGGAAACCCGGCAATTCCAGAAGGGGATCGTCTCCCAATTCCTCCTCGGACACGCTGGAAACATAGCCCAACAAGTGGGCGGCCTTTTCGCCAAAGGGATAGAACCGGGTCAGGCCCTCGTCGATGGTAATGCCCGGCAGGTCTGGCTTGTTCACCTGGATGGAGGCCATTTCCTCCCAGGTCAGGTTCTCTCGAATGGTCACGGGCACGAAGCCCCGTCGCCGCTTCAATTCCCGCTGAACCCGGGCGCGATCGTATTCGGAAAGGGGGGCGATACGGCTGAGCGCGTCCAAGGTATGGGACACCGCGGCTTCCCGTTCTTCCGCCGATCGGACATGGCGCAGGATATCCTCGCCAATGATGCTGACCCGGTAGTTCTGCCGATTCACCGCCAAGGGCATCCCGAACCGGTCGACGATTTCCCCCCGTGGTGGGGGAAGAAGCCTCAAATTGAAGCGGTTTTCCTCCGCCATTGTCTTGTAGCGGTCTGATTCGACGACCTGCAGGTAGTACATGCGCCCCACGAGGGCTCCCACCAAAGTTATCTGGAACCCGCCGAGCAAGGCCGCCCGGCGGGTGAACATCTTTGCCCGATCACCGTCGCGCTGTTTCACCTAGCCCTCCCTGAAGAACATGGTCTGCACGCGCCCAAACAGCCAAGCAAAAGGAGGATAAACAGCCAGGGTGAACAAATAGCTGAAAAACAGAGCCGTCATATCCACCATGGTTCCATAAATCGCCGATACCGCGAGCCATTTAATCAGCGCGGCCCCCCCGGCAATCAAGGAAAAGGCCCACCAACTCACCAAGAAGGGCTTTCCCAGGAAAAACTTGTACTGGCTGGAGACAACCACTTGGGTTAGCAGCAGGACCAGAGCGCCTACACCAAGCGGCGCGCCAGTCAGACTGTCCTCCACCATGCCCAATAGGAAAGCGGTACCGTACCCCATCACATCCGGTCGGGACACCGCCCAATAATAGACGCTAATCAAGGCGATCATTGGGGCGATATGGACAAATCCAGGAAGACGCGAGGGCGCCACGCTCATCAGAAGAAGGATCAGGGTCAACCCACCAGGCACCGTACGGCGCAGAAGCACATCCGCCCGCTGCCATAAAGTGGGGCGCAGGGGATCGTATCCACCGTTCAAGCCGCCGCGTCGCGCCATGGGTCTACCCTATTTGCCTCCCACCCGCCGAGGCCTGGACGGGGGAGGGGTGCGTGGAACCGTCGGAGCCAGTCTTCCGGTCCCGCCGCCGCTCAAATCAAAAGCTTATTTGCCCGCATCCTCGGGCAAGATGCCACTAAGGCCGAAATCGGCCACGCGCACAACCTCCAGACGTTCCTGCTCAACAAACAGATCGACACGGATTCCACTTTTGTCGTCCACGCTGGCCACGACACCGATGGGAATCCCCGGTGGAAACACGCGGGCGTCACCACTGGTCACGACACGATCTCCCGGAGAAACGGTCGTCCGCTGTTTCAGGAAACGCAACTGGGGCCGATCCTGATTGTCTCCGGTCATGATGGCACGAACGCGGCTTTCTTCCAGTAATACGGGGATCCGACTGTTGATGTCGCTCAGTAACAGCACCCGCGAGGCCCGCATCCCGGCCTCCGCCACCGTGCCCACCAGCCCCTCGCCGGAGACGACGGCCTGTCCCTTGCGAACCCCATCCCTGGTACCCGCCAGGACCACCAAGGAGCGGGCAAAGGTACCACCGGTGTCCGCGACCACTCGCCCGGTGATGTAACTGGCCTCGGGCTCGGGAATATACCCCAATTGTTCACGCAAAGCATCGTTCTCCGCCTCCAAATGGCGTGCCGCGGTCTGCCAGCGCATGAGGCGGGCGTTTTCCTTCTCCAGGCGATCATTTTCCGCCCGAATCGCCGCGAGTTCCCTGAACGTCGAAAAAACCGCGGCGACGTTTTCCGCGGGCGTTGACATGAAATCGAGGACCGGAGCCGCGGCGTCGAGAACGGTCGAGCGGACCCGCTCGACCAACACGGTATCCGCCTTGCCAAGCAACATGAAGGCAAAGGCCACGAAGGCCAACATCAGGAAAGCTGATTTTTGGAGAAAGGCCCCCAGCGCGCCCAGGCGCGAGGATGGCCCCGTCGGTTGCTTCACGAAAAACTCTCCCTCAACGCCGGTTCCCTTGGACGCAGCCGATTATCCCGGCCCATCCACCGACCCGCCCCATTGTTCACCGATAGGGGCACGACAATGGAAAACGTCGCTCCAGTCATTGAATCACGCCGAGTCTCGTAAGGAAAGCCTGGAGTCACACCCGAAACAAATTGGCCCCCATCGCCGTACCCGCGACGATCAATAGGCGGTGGCGAGCACGTTGCGCAAGCGCTTCATTTCTTCCAGCGCCCGGCCGGTTCCCATGGCCACGCAAGACAGGGGATCGTCGGCGATGGACACCGGCAGACCGGTCGCCACCCGCAGGGTGTAATCCAGGTTTTGCAGCAAGGCGCCGCCACCGGTCAGCACGATGCCTTTATCGACGATGTCCGCGGCCAATTCCGGAGCGGTGTGCTCCAAGGCGACCTTAACAGCCTCGATAATGGCGCCGACAGGCTCGGCCAAGCTCTCGGCGATCTGGGCCTCGCTGATGATCAATTCCTTGGGGACGCCGTTCATTAAGTCACGACCCTTGATTTCCATGGTCCGATTGGTGCCATCCTCGGGCGGGCAAGCGCAGCCGATTTCCTTCTTGATCCGTTCCGCCGATCCTTCGCCGACCAGAAGATTATGGTTGCGACGGATATAGGCGATGATGGCCTCGTCCATCTTGTCGCCGCCCACGCGGACAGAGCGGGCATAAACGATGCCGCCCAGGGAGAGCACGGCCACCTCGGTGGTGCCGCCGCCGATATCAACGACCATGGATCCGGTGGGTTCGGTCACGGGCAAGCCCGCGCCGATGGGCGCGGCCATCGGCTCCTCGATCAGGAAGACGCGACGGGCGCCCGCGGCCTCGGCGGACTCCTGAATGGCGCGGCGCTCGACGGCCGTCGAACCGGAGGGCACGCAGATGATCACCATGGGGCTGGCGAAACTGCGACGATTATGAACTTTACGGATGAAATGCTTGATCATTTCCTCCGCCACCTCGAAATCGGCGATGACGCCATCGCGAAGGGGGCGGATGGCCTGGATGTTACCCGGAGTGCGGCCCAGCATCTGCTTGGCTTCATCACCCACGGCCAGAACCTGCTTCTTACCCTTAACGTCGGCGATGGCCACGACGGAGGGCTCGTTGAGGACAATCCCACGGCCTTTGACGTAGACCAGCGTGTTTGCCGTGCCGAGGTCGATTGCCATGTCCGCCGAAAGCAGGCCGGTCATTCTAGAAAACATTGTCGCTTGCTCGCCCTTGATGCCATAGCGCCCGAGAAGACCCATCCTTCCGGGATAATAAGCCGCCAACCAGACCATCCCCAATCCGATCGGAGCCCGAAACCCTGTAACCGCCTTCGCCGCCGCCCTTGCGAACCCTGGTGCCCCCTGGGTTCGAGGCGAACTGGCCCCAACACTCCACGCAACGGGAGGTGTCGAACAGATCCTCGGTTAGATCCTCACGGGGACCCAACCGGACCGACAAACCGCCGATGCTTGGATTGCCTCCGACCGCTTGCCCCCAGATCCTGGGAAGCATCGACGCCACACGTCCACTGTATTTCGCCTAGCATGGCGCCAAGCGGCGGGCGCGAAGTTCGACAATGAAGCTTTGAACGCCCCCGCTTGTCAACGACCAAGAGTCCCGAGCATCGACTTTCTCGGTTTTTCCCGGGGACGGACGTTTCCGCTCCCCATCCCGTCCCCGGCGTCCTCGCCGAAACAAGAACCCGGGGGTGCTTCCACTCCCGGGTCCGCGCTCCCTTTACCTTTCGGAAAGGGATCAGTTCTTTTCCTTGTCCACCAAACGGTTGGCGGCAATCCAGGGCATCATGGCACGCAAACGGCCGCCCACTTCCTCGATGGAATGCTCGGACTCGCGGCGGCGGGTGGCCTTGAAGGAGGGTTGACCAGCCTTGCACTCCAGCATCCAGTCGCGCACGAAGCGACCGGACTGGATATCCTCCAGCACGCGCTTCATCTCGGCCTTGGTCTCCGGGGTCACCATGCGCGGACCGGTGACGTAGTCGCCGTACTCCGCGGTGTTGGAGATGGAGTAGCGCATGTTGGCCATGCCGCCCTCGTACATCAGGTCGACGATCAGCTTCACTTCGTGCAGACACTCGAAGTAGGCCATCTCCGGGGCGTACCCGGCCTCGGTCAAGGTCTCGTAACCGGCCTTGATCAGGGCGGTCAGACCGCCGCAGAGCACGGCCTGCTCACCGAACAGGTCGGTCTCGCACTCTTCCTTGAAGCTGGTCTCGATGATGCCGGACCGGCCACCGCCCACGGCGCAGGCATAGGACAGGGCGATTTCCTTGGCGTTCCCACTGGAGTCCTGAGCCACGGCCACCAGACAAGGCACGCCGCCGCCACGCTGGTATTCGCTCCGCACGGTATGGCCGGGACCCTTGGGGGCGATCATGAAGACGTCCAGGTCGGCCCGGGGCTCGATCAGGTTGAAGTGCACGTTCAGACCGTGGGCGAAGGCCAGCGCGGAGCCTTCCTTCATGTTCGCGGCCAGATGGTCGCGATAGATATCCGCCTGCAACTCGTCCGGCGTCAGCATCATGACCACGTCGGCCCAGGCGGCGGCCTCGGCGGGGGTCTTGACCGTCAAGCCCTGGTCTTCGGCCTTCCTTGCCGAAGGGGATCCGGCACGCAGGGCCACGCAGACCTCCTTTACGCCGGAATCCCGCAGGTTCAGCACATGGGCATGGCCCTGGGAGCCGTAGCCGACGATGGCGACCTTCTTCCCCTTGATCAGATTCACATCGGCGTCACGATCATAATAAACACGCATTGTCGTTTCCTTTTGTTTGCCGTCACGGAAGGGAACCAGGAACGGGAAAAACCGTTGCGACCCAACCCCTCTTGCCGTCTTGATCCCACCGAAGTCCGGCCCGGACCCTCGAGGGACCGGCCTTCGGATGTTTGGAAAATGGAGCCTTCCGGCTCCGGATTGAACCTTTCTCCGACGCGCCAAACCTACAACGCGTCGCCGCCCCGCGCGATGGCGACCACGCCGGTGCGCGCCACGTCCACCAGCCCGAGGGGCTCCATCAGAGCAATGAAGGCGTTCAGCTTCTCCGTCTTTCCGACGATTTCGAAGATGAAGGAGTCATTGGTGCTGTCGACCACATTGGCGCGGAAAATATCGGCGATCCGCAAGCTCTCCACCCGCTTCTCGCCAGTTCCGGCCACCTTCACCAGGGCCAGTTCCCGGGACACATGGGGGCCTTCGACGGTCAGGTCGGAGACTTTGTTGACCGGCACCAGCCGACCCAGTTGCGCCTTGATCTGCTCGATCACCATGGGCGTACCGCTCGTCACCAGGGTGATGCGCGACAGGTGCTCCTGGGTATCCACCTCGGCCACGGTAAGGCTTTCGATGTTGTATCCCCGACCGGAAAACAGGCCGGTGACCCGGGCCAAAACACCGGATTCATTGTCGACGAGGACGGAAATCGTATGCGTTTCGATCCCCGGTTCTTGCGCCGTGCTGCCATTCGCCACGGTTCTACCCTCCAGTTCGAGGCGCGGCCCCCGGATCCGGCGAGACCACCGGAGCCAAGGGCGCGCCCCTCGTTACAATATTTTTTTGGAAATGACGAGCCGGACAGTGGGATACCGCCCGGCGGAACCCGTCAGACGAGGATCGCGCCCTCCTTGGAGATGGCGTTGGCTTCCTTGTCCGCGGGACCCAGGATCATCTGATAGTGAGGGGCGCCCGAGGGGATCATGGGGTAGCAGTTCTCCGATTGATCGACGAGCATATCGACCAGGACCGGCCGATCCACCGCGATCATTTCCTTGATCACGTCGTCCACATCCTCGGGCTTGGAGGCCCGCAGGCCCACCGCGCCAAAGGCCTCCGCCAGTTTCACGAAGTCCGGCAGGGCCTCCGAATAGCTTTCGGAATAGCGGCCGCCATGGAGCAGTTCCTGCCACTGGCGCACCATGCCCATGTACATATTGTTCAGGATAAACACCTTGACCGGCAGACGGTACTGCACGGCGGTGGCGATTTCCTGCATATTCATCATGAAGGAAGCCTCGCCGGAAATGTCCACCACCAGGGCGTCGGGGTGGGCCATCTGCACGCCAATGGACGACGGGAAACCATAGCCCATGGTCCCCAAGCCGCCGGAGGTCATCCAACGGTTGGGCTTCTCGAAGCCATAGTACTGGGCCGCCCACATCTGATGCTGGCCGACCTCGGTGGTGATGTAGGTATTCTTGTCCTTGGTCAACTCGTAGAGGCGCTGAATGGCGTATTGGGGCTTGATGATGCTGTCCGAGGGCTCGTAGGCCAGACAGTCGCGGCCCCGCCATGCGTCGATTCTGTCCCACCAGACCTTCAGAGCCTCCCGGTCGACACGGGCCTGTTTGGCTTTCCAGATCTTGGTCATATCCTCCAACACATGGCCCACGTCGCCGATGATGGCGAGGTCCACGGCCACGTTCTTGTTGACCGAACTGGGATCGATATCGATCTGGATCTTGGTGGAATTGGGCGAAAACTCCGCCAAATTGCCGGTCACCCGGTCATCGAAACGGGCGCCGATCGCCACCATCACATCGCATTCATACATGGCCAGATTGGCCTCGTAGGTCCCATGCATGCCGAGCATGCCCAGGAACTGCGGGTCACTGGCCGGATAGGCGCCCAGCCCCATCAGGGTCAGGGTAATGGGGTAACCCGTCATTTTAACGAACTGGGTCAGCAACTGGCTCGCCTGGCTGCCGGAGTTGATGACCCCTCCGCCACAGTAGAAGATCGGTCGCTTGGCATTGGCGATGATCTCCACGGCCTGCTCAATGGATTTGATGTCGCCCTTGATCTGAGGCTTGTAGCTTTTGTGCTTGACCCGGTTGGGGGGCATATAGGGCGCATCCTTGATCAGGATGTCCTTGGGAAGGTCGACGACCACCGGACCCGGACGGCCCGTGGACGCGACCTGAAAGGCCTCGTGGATCACCCGAGCCAAATCCTCGCTTTTCTTCACCAGATAGTTGTGCTTCGTGCACTGCCGGGTGATCCCGGTGGTATCGGCCTCCTGAAAGGCATCGTTGCCGATCAGATGGGTGGCCACCTGACCGGTCAGGCAAACGATGGGAATGGAATCCAACATGGCATCGGTCAAACCGGTCACCGCGTTGGTCGCGCCGGGACCGCTGGTCACCAGGACGCAGCCGACCTTGCCGGTGGACCGGGCATAGCCCTCGGCGGCGTGGACGGCGGCCTGTTCGTGGCGCACCAAGACATGGCGGATTTGGTTCTGCTTGAAGATCTCGTCATACAGCGGAAGTACCGAGCCGCCCGGATAGCCAAAAATTACTTCCACGCCCTGGTCGGCAAGAGCCTTCAGGACGATCTCGGCACCGGACTTCAGTTGGTCAGCCATCTTCACACCTGTTTGCGTTCAGGAACGCTCATCTTTCTCGTTTTGGAGCGTTCGTCGACGGGATCACCGCGCGGGGGATGCTCCCCCTTGTTCTCTGAGTGGATGCCGGTCACCCGGCTCCCCCCACGGGCGAGCGACCCTTCGCACCCGATTGGGACGAAAGGGTCGGCAGACTAGTCCCACATTCAGGGTCCGGTCAACAAAAAGGGTTCAAGGAAATTATCAATCCGCGCCCTGGAACTTTCCGAAAGTTGCGTGGAGAATCGTTCAGAGAGGATCAGATCGGCGGTGAGTTGGTGCCGGGCCCAGGTCACCTGACGCTTGGCGTATTGCCGCGTCGCGGCCTGAGCACGGGCAAGGCCTTGATCCAACGACATTTCCCCACGCACCACCGCGGCCAATTCGGGGAAACCCACCGCCCGGGAGAGGGGCAGGTCCGGGGCCACCCCCCGCTCCAGGAAAGTCGCCACCTCCGCCAACACGCCCTCGACGATCATGGCTTCCATGCGGGCATCACAGGCCGCGCGCACCGAGTCTCGGGGGGGATCCACCAAAATCACGCCCGCCTTTCCGGGAATCGGCGGCGTGGTGACCGGCGCGTTCCACCAGTCGATCAATGATCGCGCGGTGCCCGTCACCACTTCATAGGCCCGGGCCAACCGCTGGCCGTCCGAGGGGCGCAGGCGCGCCGCCATCCCGGGATCGACCGCGGCGAGGCGGGCATGGAGGGCCTCGGGTCCCTCCTCGGCGAGCAGGCGGCGGGCCTCGGTTCGGGCGGCCTCGGGCACGGTGGGCACGGCGGCCAGTCCCTCCAGGGCGGCGCGCAGGTAGAGCCCCGTTCCCCCGCAGAGGATGGGCAGACGCCCCTGGGTCCGGACCTCCGCCACCGCCGTCCTGGCCAGTTCCAGCCAACGGCCAACGGAACAGACCTCGGCCCCGTCCAGCAATCCATAGAGGACATGGGGGGCCTGGGCCTCCTCCCTGGGGGAAGGACGGGCCGTCAAGAGGGGAAGGTCCCGGTAAATCTGCATGGAATCGGCGTTGATGACCGTGCCGGTCCAACGGCGCGCGACCTCCAGGGCCAAGGCGGATTTTCCGCAAGCCGTGGGACCGACAATAACGAGAATGGGAGAAGAGGCGGTATCTGTCATGGCTCCATGATAGCGCCAGTCGCGGCGGTACGGTATCCACCTTGCCCGTCACCGAGGAAGAGGCTACCAAGGCGGCACCAAAGCGGGACATGACATGGGGACTTACATGGACGTCGTAACCATTCTGACCAGCCCGGAGACGGGCGGCCTGAGCGCGGCCCACCTGGCCACGGTTCGCGCGGCCCTGGACGCCCTTGGTGGGGAGACCGCCAAGCCGAAATGGCTGGACGAGGGGATCGCCGCGGACATCCCCGTGACCGCGCTGGACCTGGATCAGGCCGGGGCCGCGGCCCGTCATGCCTTGGGAGACGCTCCCTTCGACGTGGTGGCCCAATCGGCGGAGGGCCGCCGCAAGGGGCTTTTGATCGCCGACATGGACAGCACCATCGTAACCAGTGAAACCCTGGACGACTTGGCCGCCCATGCCGGACTGAAAGACAAGATCGCCGCCATCACCGCCCGGGCCATGAACGGCGAACTGGATTTCGAGGAGGCCCTGCGCGAACGGGTCGGCATGCTCGTCGGACTCCCCCTCCGCGCCTTGGAGGAGACCTACGCCGAAACCACACTGACCCCAGGCGCCGAGACCGCCGTGCGCACCATGGCCGCCCATGGTGCCCATTGCCTTCTGGTCTCCGGCGGGTTCACGTTCTTCACGGAGAAGGTGACCCAGGCCTGCGGGTTCCATGGCGCGGTGGCCAACCGGTTGGAGATCACGGACGGCAAGATGACCGGCCAGGTCCTCTCCCCCATCGTCGACAAGACCACCAAACTGGAGACCCTGACCGCCGAGGCCACCCGCCTGGGTTTGCCCATGGCCTCCTGCGCGGCCATCGGCGACGGAGCCAACGACCTGCCCATGCTCATGGCCGCCGGGTTGGGGGTGGCGTTCCACGCCAAGCCGGTGGTCGCCGCCCAGGCCCGGGTGCAAGTGAACCACGGCGACCTGACCGCGCTCCTGTACATCCAGGGATACCGGCGGGCGGAGTTCGCCTGAGCCCGTCCCAAGGTCCTCCGAAATCAAGGTCCCTGAAGTTTCACGCGACTGTCGCTTTTCCGCCCCCATCCGTGGCGCACAATGGCCTTAAGTTTGGTGGGGTTCCTGGCGGGATGGATTTTTCACATCTCCCCCGTCCCCACCTCCGCCTTTCGTGACTCCGGAGGTTCCATGTCCCAGAAAACTCTCCCCGGATCTTCCCGTCGAGACCTGCTTCGGCGGGCGCTGGCCGTGCTTTTCGCCCTCGCCGCTCCCCTGATCCGTGGACGCGCCGCTCGCGCCAATCCCCCCACGGAGTTCTGGAAATGCACGTTTGGGGATTGCGATCCCTACGTCTACGACTCCTCGGAGGGGGCGCCCAACCCCCTGCACCCGGACCATCCCATTCCCCCCGGCGTTTCCTTCGAGGACCTACCCAACGATTGGATTTGCCCGGTTTGCGGTTCGGGCAAGGAGATGTTCAAGAGAGTCGCCGAAAAGCCGTGAGCGTCCCGCCAGATGCCCCTGTCCGACGCGTCTCCGAGGCGATTGAAAACTTTAATAACCCCTTGAATGAAACGAAACGGTCACTGGAATGGATCCAGGGACCGTGGTGTTAGTGCCGTGTTTTGGGTGCCAGGGACGGCTGTTCCGCGGCCCCGACACGCCACTCGCCACCATCCAAGGGGACCAACCGTGACACGCCACTTCCGCGCGCTGACCGCTCTGCCGATCATTCTGCCGATTCTCGCCGCCGCCGGTGCCGCCCAGGCCGAACCCACCCTGAAGTTCGAGCCGGTGTCCGTTCCGACCACCGACGCCGAAAAGCGCGAGGTTCGCGTTTCGCCCTCCGTCACCATCGACGGCACCACGCACAAGCTGTCCTACCATGTCATCGCCCGCAGCGGCGACAAGCTGGGCGATGGCACCTTCGGCCTACTGACCGACGCCAAGGGCCAGCCGGTGAAGAACGCCGACGGATCCGAGCATGTCTCCGTCGACAACGACTTCAACTCCCTGCTCCAGCTCGATGGCAAGCTGTTCAGCGTCAGCCATTTCGAATCCCGCCCCGGCGCCATGTACGTGACCGAGCTGACCCAGGACGCCAATGGCGTGCTGACCGCCCTGTCCACCAAGCCCGTGGATTTCTCCGCGGTCGGTGGTCTGTGGGTACCCTGCGCCGGTTCCGTCACCCCCTGGATGACCCACCTGGGCAGCGAGGAATATCCCCCCAACGCCCGCGCTGTCCTTGAAGCCAAGACCATGGAGGACATCGACGGCTACTACAAGCCGATGACCAACTACTTCGGCGTGATGTCCGAGGCCAAGGACGCCTCCCTCGATACGTTCCGGTCGGTCTTCAACCCCTATGCCTACGGCTACGCCACCGAGATCACCGTTGATCCGGCCACGGGCACCGGCACCCCGGTCAAGCATTACGCCATGGGCCGCAAGGCGCTGGAACTGGCCTATGTGATGCCGGACCAGAAGACCGTCTACATGACCGATGACGGCACCAATGTCGGGTTCTTCCTGTTCGTGGCCGATACCGCGGGCGACCTGAGCGCCGGCAAGCTCTACGCCATGAAGTGGACCCAGACGAGCGCCGAAAACGGTGGCGCGGCCGACGTGTCCTGGATTGACCTGGGCCATGGCACCAACGCCGATGTGCGCAAGCTGATCGACGACAAGATCACCTTCGCCGACATCTTCGAGACCGCCGACATGGCCGAAGGCGGCACCTGCCCCGACGGTTTCACCGCGATCAACACCGAGGACGGCGCCGAATGCCTGAAGCTGAAGCCCGGCATGGAACTGGCCGCCTCCCGCATGGAAACCCGCCGTTACGCCTCCTACATGGGCGCCACGACGGAAATCCGTAAGGAAGAGGGCGTCACCTTCAACCCCGAGGACTCCAAGCTCTACGTCGCCTTCTCCGAAGTCGAACGCGGCATGGAAGACTTCGCCAAGGGCGGCAAGGCCAGCGACAAGTACGACCTGGGCGGCCACAACGACATCAAACTGCCGGCCAATCCCTGCGGCGCCGTCTTCGCCTTCGACATCGGCGCGGACAAGGCCATCGGCTCCGACTACGTGGCTTCCAAGACCGCGTCCCTGGTCGCTGGCAAGCCCCACAAGTACGAGGACGGCCCCTACGCTGGCAACACCTGCGACGTGGACGGTCTGGCCAACCCGGACAACGTGACCTACCTGCCCGGGTACAACACCCTGATCATCGGCGAGGACACCGGGTCGGGCCACCAGAACGACTTCATCTGGTCCTATGACATCAAGACCGGCGACCTGACCCGCATCGAGACCACCCCCTACGGCTCCGAGACGACCTCTCCCTACTGGTATCCGGACGTCAACGGCCATGGTTACCTGATGAGCGTCGTCCAGCACCCCTATGGGGAGTCCGACGAGGACAAGCTGGCCGATCCGGTCGAGGCGCGGGGCTATACGGGCTATATCGGCCCCTTCCCCTCGCTGAAGAAGTAACGCCGACGTCCGTCCGGGAGGGTTTCCCCTCCCGGACCGCACGGATCGGGGCGGTGTCGGACAAAGTCCTCGATACCGCCCCGGTTCCCTTTGCCCGATCCCCCATTTTACGAAAACGTGAAGCATTGGAAGGCATCGCCATGCGCGGGTACGCTATCGCCACCGGACTGGTTTCGGCGCTGTTCGTCACAGGTTCGGCCCTGGCCGGGACCCTGACCCACAAGTTGGACAACCCGGTCGCCTATATCCCGTCCCAGTGTTACACCAAGACGGTTGATGCCAAGGGCGAGGTCCATAACCCCTGCTTCACCTGCCACCAGTCAAGCACGCCCCCCAATTACGTGAACGACCGGGATCTGCAACTGTCCTACGACTTCGCCGGACCGGCCGAGACCAATCATTGGTCCAACCTGTTCGAGGACCGGCGGAAGCGCAACGCGGCCATCCCGGACGCCGCCATCGACGCCTGGGCGGCCACCGACAATTACCACGACGCCGACGGCTCCCCCATCCTGGCCAAGACCCTGGCCCAGGTCCCCGCGGCTTGGGACGAGAACGGCGACGGCCAATGGGGCGGCTATGTCCCCGACGCCTTTCTCCACTTCGACGACGCGGGCTTCGACATCGGTCCGAAGGGCGAGGAAACCGGCTGGCGCGTCTTCGCCTATTATCCCTTCCCCGGCACCTTCTGGCCAACCAACGGATCAACGGACGACGTCATGATCCGTCTGTCCGATGTCCTGCGCCGCGATGCCTCCGGCGCCCTGGACCGGGAGACCTACGCCCTGAATCTGGCCATCGTCGAGGCCGTCGCCCGCCAGACCGACGTGGCGCTCGCCGCTCCGGTGGACGAGACCCGCTGGGGGGTCGACCTGGACAAGGACGGCGGCCTGGGCGAGGCCCGCCACATCGCCTTCGACTGGGATCCCCTGGCCGAGAAGACCATGACCTATGTGGGCGCCGGCCAGGCCGCCCTGGCCGAGGGGAGCCTCCACCTCGCCGGAGGCCTCTACCCCGAGGGCACGGAGTTCCTGCATAGCGTCCGCTATATCACCGTCGACGCCGATGGCACCACGGGCATGGCCCCGCGCATGAAGGAACTGCGTTACATGGTCAAAACCAAGTGGCAAACCTATTCCGACCTGCAAACGGGCATTCTCGCCGAAGCCAAGGAGAAGAGCGACTTCCCCGACCGCCTGCGCGACCTGTTTGGCGACGCCGAACGGGGCATCCCCAATGGACAGGGCTGGGTTCTGTCGGCCTTCATCGAGGATGGCGCGGGCGCCCTGCGGCCCCAGACCTACGAGGAAACGGCCTTCTGCACGGCCTGCCATGGCGGCTTGGGCGCGACCACGGACAGCGTCTTCTCCTACACCCGCCGTCTGCCCGCCGATTCCTGGCGGGGCGGCTGGTACCATTGGGCGGAGAAGGGCCTGACCGGTGTCCCCGAGCCCAAACGCACCGATGGCCAATTCGAATACACCTATTACCTGGAGCAGAACCACGCCGCCGACGAGTTCCGCGCCAATACCGAGGCCATGGAGCGGTTCCTCAACGCCGATGGGACATTGAAGGCCGACCGGATCGAAGCCCTCCACGGCGACATTTCCCTGCTGCTGATGCCCAGCGCGGAGCGGGCCCGGGCGCTCAACAAGGCCTATCGGGTGATCGTGGAGGACCAGGACTTCGAAAAGGGCCGGGACGCCACTCTGGCGCCCCTGGGCGAAACGGTCCACGACCACGTGGCCACCGAGACCGAAACCGGCATCGAGGAACCCGTCCACGGCCCGGAGTGGTAGGGCCGGACGACTCACCTGGAGTGGAACGGGAAGATCGACGATCCCCCGTTCCGGTCAATGATACGAGCCCCTTCCTCCAACACCGAACCGCATACTTTCATCGTGGCCCCCTAATATTAAGGGATTCATCCGGAAATTTCGAGATTCCCCTTGAGGCAAATTTTGCGTTTATCGCTCTCGCGAACGCGCTAAAGGGTGCTCGCTTCTTCATCCCGCTCTGAAGTCAATTAAGCCATTGTTTTTATTCGTCATCCCCGTGAATACGGGGATCCAGAGTGGGAACAGGAGACGGAAGCGGTCGACGCTACAGGCGCGCCCTTCGCCGATGACACCGAAATCAACCCTAGATTCCCGCCTGCGCGGGAATAACGAAATTAAAACTTTCAAAAAACAAATAAAAAAAGATGAATACTCTATTCATTTCGCAAAAATTATAATAAAAATAGAAAATTAGCCAACGCCTCCAAATACCTAATTAGTAATCTCCGTCACGGGTTCCTACTTCTGTGGCCAATAGGTGAAGGGCTCCACTGCATTTACTACCATCAAAATTACAGATCTTCCCCGATCTCCACGATTAGCAATGTCCCGCACGTTTGAAACACTCTTTATTCCAGGTGAATAGTTAATTTCCGTAGATGAATTTTCCCTCTCCAACGCACAACGACAGATATTCAGCTTCAAATTTTCCATTGCGCTTTGAAACGGTGCGATAGCCTCAGGAATAGCGTTCATGTCCGCCTCGACGGCTTGCAGACGTTCCAATGCGTACTCAAGCTTAGTTTGAACAATTTCGGAGGCTTGATTGGTGCTCATTTTTTCTTCTGCTATCCGAATTATCAACACGGTATTGATTGCCCGAATGGCATTCTGGCATTCCTGAGTTACCCGCTTAGCGTGGTGAAAAACGGCGCGACGCTGGTCAATGTGGCGGTTCCGATGGTCGCGCCATATGGAGAAAGTGGTTACGCCGAATGCGCAGACCGTGCCGAGGGCCGCGACCCATTCGGGATCGAATCCTCCTTTACCCATCCACACAATGGCACCACCGATAAAAGCGCCAAGGGCCATGCTTAAAAAGTGCGAGGGGGTAGGAGTGATCATCCAGCAAAAACCTCATTTGAAACCACGTCCGCAAATCAATCATAAGCAAGCTAAAAATAGAAGACCATTGTTCCCTCTCGCCTTACGGGGTCCTACCTGATTGATGTTCCGGGGATATCGACTCCTCGGTTGCCGCCGACAGCGGTCAGGACAGCGACTTTTTCCCAGACATTGACCTGCTCTATTGAACGAAAGACATCCGGGACACTATGGATTGACCCAGGGACCATCGGGATGAAAAATGTGGCCGCGGGAAACCAATTCAGTGTGATTCCGTTTCGCGCCTCTTGCCTCTTGCCCGACACTGGATCGAACCGTAAGATTTCTCCAAATTGTTCAAGATTTAGGCGTGCCCAGTAAATAGGCAAACTTCGCGCGAAACAATCCCGTCAGGAGCTTCCCCCAATGAACGTGACCGGCCCAACCCTTCCGATCACCCGCCGATCCCTGCTGCGCGCGACCGCCTTGGGCGCCGCGGCCTTGACCCTTCCGGGCTTCGCGGGGCGCGCGAATGCCCAGGCCCCGGTCAAGGTGGCCGCCATCTACACCGTGCCGGTGGAGCAGCAATGGGTGAGCCGCATTCACACCGCCGCCACCGCCGCCGTGACCCGGGGCGAGATCGAATATGTCTTCTCCGAGAGTACCGCGAACGGCGACTACGAGCGCGTCATGCGGGAATACTCCGAAGCCGGTCACGACCTGATCATCGGCGAGGCCTTCGCCGTCGAGCAGGCCGCCCGTCAGGTGGCGGCGGACTATCCCGACAAGGCTTTCCTGCTCGGCTCCTCCTTCAAACCGTCGGAGGATACCCCGAACTTCGCCGTCTTCGATAACTATATCCAAGACGCCTCCTACCTGTCGGGCATCGTCGCGGGCGCGCTGACCAAGACCGGGAATATCGGCATGGTCGGCGGCTTCCCGATCCCCGAGGTCAACCGCCTGATGCGGGCCTTCATGGCCGGGGCCAAGGAGGTCAAGCCCGACATCACCTTCCAAGTGGCCTTCATCGGCTCCTGGTTCGATCCGCCCAAGGCCAAGGAAACGGCCTTCGCCCAGATCGACGCCGGGGCGGACCTGCTGTACGCCGAGCGGTTCGGCGTGTCCGACGCCGCCCAGGAGAAGGGCATCCTGGCCGTGGGCAATGTCATCGACACCCAGTCCGACTATCCCGAGACCGTCGCCGCCTCCGCCCTCTGGCACTTCGAGCCGACGCTGGACGCGGCCATCGCCAAGGTCAAGGCCGGAACCTTCACGGCCGAGGATTACGGTGTCTATTCCTTCATGAAGGAAGGCGGCTGCACGCTGGCGCCGCTCGGCACCTTCGAGGGCAAGGTGCCCGCGGCCGCCATGAAACTGGTGGCGGAGAAGGAAGCCGCCATCAAGGCGGGCACCTTCGTTGTCGAGATCAATGACCAAGAGCCGAAGTCCAACTGATGGACGGGCCGATGGACGGGGCGATGGACGGGGCGATGGACGACGGGGCGGTTCTCCGCCTCGTCGGCGTCACCAAGCGTTTCGGTCCGCTGGTCGCCAATGACTCCGTCTCCTTCACCCTGAACAAGGGCGAGGTGATCGCCCTGCTTGGCGAGAATGGCGCCGGAAAAACGACGCTGATGAACATCCTGTTCGGCCATTACCTGGCCGACGAAGGCCATGTGGAGGCCTTTGGCCACCGCCTGCCGCCCGGCGAGCCCCGGGCCGCGCTGGCGGCGGGGATCGGCATGGTCCACCAGCATTTCACCCTGGCCGACAGCATGTCGGTCCTGGAGAACATCGCGCTTGGCACCCAAAGCCTCTGGTCTCTCCGCTTCGACCGGCGGCGCGCGCTGGCGCGCATCACCACCCTGTCCCGCGACTTCGGCCTGGAGGTCCATCCCAACGCCCAGGTCTCGGACCTGTCCGTCGGCGAGCGCCAGCGGGTCGAGATCCTCAAGGCGCTCTATCGCGACGCCCGTGTTCTGATCCTCGACGAACCGACGGCGGTGCTGACGCCGCTCGAGACCGAGGCCCTGTTCCGCACCCTGAAAAAGCTGGTCGCCAAAGGGCTGTCGATCCTCTTCATTTCCCACAAGTTGAACGAGGTCCTGGCGGTCAGCGACCGCGTCCTGGTCCTCCGGTCGGGGAAGATCGCCGGAGAGCGGGCCACCTCGGCCACCAACCGGAGCGAACTCGCCGCCCTGATGGTGGGGGATACGGTCACCGAGCCCACGGTGACCGACCACGCGCCCGGAGAGACCGTCATCGAACTGGTCGGCATCCGCACCACGGGCCGGGTCGGAGGCGCCCCCCTGGATACCATCGACCTGACCTTGCGGGAGGGCGAGATCACCGGACTGGCGGGTGTCTCGGGTAACGGTCAGGCCGCCCTCGCCGCCCTGCTGGCCGGAACCCTCCGCCCGGACAGCGGAACGATCCGCATCCGGGGCGAGGAGATGGGAGAGTGGACCGCGCGGACCGCGCTCGCCCACCGCATCGGCCGCATCCCCGAGGACCGGCATACGATCGGCATGATCGGCGACATGAACGTCATCGAGAACGCCATTTCCGAAAGCTACCGCTCTCCCCGCTTCAGCCACCGGGGTCTGCTCGACTGGAAAGGGGCGGAGGACTTCGCCCGGGCGATCATCCGGGATTACGACGTGAAATGCCCCTCCCCCAGAGCGCCGGTGCGGCTGCTTTCGGGCGGGAACATGCAAAAGCTGATCCTGGGGCGCGCCTTCGACGGTGCCCCGCACGTAATCCTCGCCAGTCAACCGACCCGAGGTCTGGACGTTGGCGCCGTCGCCTATGTCCACGCCAAGCTTCTGGAGGCCCGGAACCGGGGCGCGGCGATCCTTTTGATCTCGGAGGACCTGGACGAGGTTCTGGCCCTGTCGGATCGGATCCTTGTCATCTCCAAGGGCCGCCTTTCGCCGCCCAGCGCACGCGGCGCGCTGACCGTCCGTGAAATCGGGGAGCGCATGGCCGGACACGGTTTTCAGGAGGAGGGGGGGATCCATGCGGCTTGAACCCAAACCGGCGCCGGGATTGGTCTCCGCCCTGCTCTATCCCGCGGGCGCGATCCTGGCGACCCTGGTCATTGCCTCGGTCCTGGTGCTGATCGCCGGAGCCTCGCCCTTCACTGTCTTCGGGCTGGTGGCCAAGGGCGCGGCGGGCTCGCGATTCGCCCTGCTCGAGACCCTCACCCGGGCGACGCCCCTGATCTTCACGGGCCTCGCCGTCGCCGTCGCCTTCCACGCCAAGCTGTGGAACATCGGCGCCGAGGCCCAGCTTTATATCGGTGGCGTCGTCACCGCCGTGCTGGGCACCGGCGCCCTGCCCCTGCCCGGTCCCCTTTTGGTCCCCCTGATCGCGCTGTGCGCCATGGTCGCGGGCGCCCTTCTGCTGTTGGGTCCCGCGGTCCTGAAAACCCGCTTCGGCGTGGATGAGGTCGTCACCACCCTGCTTCTGAATTTCATTGTCCTGCTCTTCGTCTCCCTGCTGCTGGAGGGTCCCCTGAAGGATCCCATGGGCATGGGCTGGCCGCAGTCGGCGGCCCTGGTCGGCGAGGCTCGCCTGCCCCGCCTGATCCACGGCAAGCGGCTCCACCTGGGATTCGTCATCGCCCTTGTGGCCGCGCTGGCCGTCTGGGTCATCCTGAGGAAGACGGCGCTGGGTTATGAGATGCGGGCCGTTGGCAACAATATCCAGGCCGCGCGCTTCGCCGGGATTCCGGTCAATCGGGTGCTGATGAAGACCGCCCTGCTGTCCGGTGGTTTGGCCGCGCTGGCTGGCTTTTCGGAGGTCGCAGGGTTGAAGGGCAATCTCTCCCTCGACCTGTCGCCGGGCTTTGGCTACACCGGCATCGTCGTGGCCATGCTGGCCCTGCTCCATCCGCTGGGCGTGGTGGTCTCGGCCATCTTCGTCGCCGGGATCTTCGTCGGTGCCGACGCCATGAGCCGCGCGGCGGGCGTGCCAAGCTACATCGCCCAGGTCATGGTCGCCACCGCCCTGCTCACCATGGTGACGGCGATCATGCTGACCCGCTACCGGATCCGGTGGAGATAGAGAGCCCCATGGACGCGATAGATATCCTGTTGACGGGCAGCTTTTGGGTGGCGGTGATCCGCATCGCCTCGCCCCTGATCTTCGCCACCATGGGCGAGTTGATCTGCGAGCGGGCGGGCGTGCTCAACCTCGGCATCGAGGGGATCATGACCGTGGGCGCCTTCACCGGCTGGCTGACCGTCTACCTGGGTGGAGACCTCTGGCTTGGTGTCGCCATCGCCGCGCTCGCGGGCGTTGCCTTTGGTCTGCTGCATGGGCTCCTCACGGTGCCGCTTGGGTTGTCGCAGCATGTCACCGGCATCGGCATCACCCTGCTGGCCACCAGTCTGACCTATTTCACCTATCGCGTGGCCTTGCCCGAGGTGACCTCGCCGCCGAAGATCGAACCCTTCCAGCCCTTCCCCCTTCCTGGCCTGTCGGGGATTCCCATCGTTGGACCGGCCCTGTTCAATCAGACACCCCTGACCTATCTGGCCTTCGTCCTGGTCGCCGTCGTCGCCTGGATCCTCACCCGCACGCCGGTGGGCATCGCGCTCCGGGCCGTGGGCGAGAACCCCGCGGCCGTGGAGGCCCAGGGCATCAGTGTCACCGCGGTCCGCATGGGCGCCGTGGCGGTGGGATCGGCCTGCATGGCCGTGGGCGGCGCCTTCCTGACCATGAGCGCCTTCAACTCCTTCTTCTTCGAGATGATCAACGGGCGCGGCTGGGTCTGTATCGCCCTGGTGGTCTTCGGCTCCTGGCGACCCGGCAAGGCCCTGTTGGGCGCGGTCCTTTTCGCCGCCTTCGACGCCTATCAGGTGCGCCTGCAACAGGTGACTGGGGGGGCCATTCCCTATCAGGTCTTCCTGATGCTGCCCTATGTCCTGTCCATCCTGGCCTTGATCGTGGTGGCCCGGCGGGCCAGCTATCCCAAGGCCCTGATGGCCCCCTATCAAAAGGGCGAACGATGAACATCGACATCCTCCTCACGGGCGGAACCCTGCCCAATGGTCAAACCGCCGACATCGCCATCCAGGGCGACCGCATCGCGGCCATCGCGCCGGAGATCACCGCGGATCCGGAGACCGTTGGAGAGATCATCGACATCTCCGGCGATTTGGTCTCGCCGCCCTTCGTCGACCCCCACTTCCACATGGACGCCACGCTTTCCCACGGCCTGCCGCGGATCAACACCTCGGGCACCCTCTTGGAGGGCATCGCCCTGTGGGGCGAGTTGAAGCCCCTGCTGACCGAGGAGACGGTGCTGGACCGCGCCCTGACCTATTGCGACTGGGCGGTCTCCATGGGTCTACTGGCCATCCGCAGCCATGTGGACACCAGCGACGAGACCGCCCTGGTGGGCGTCCGCGCCCTGCTGGAGGCGCGGGAGCGGGTCAAGCCCTATCTGGATCTGCAACTGGTGGCCTTCCCACAGGACGGCTTTTTCCGGGCGCCCAAGGCCAAGGACATCACCCTCCAGGCCCTCGACATGGGCGTCGACGTGGTCGGCGGCATCCCCCATTTCGAACGCACCATGGAGGACGGACGCCGTTCCGTCACCGAACTCTGCGAGATCGCCGCGGAGCGGGGCCTGTTGGTCGACATGCATTGCGACGAGACCGACGACCCAATGTCGCGTCACATCGAGCAGCTGACCTACGAGACCCAACGGCTCGGCCTCCAGGGGCGGGTGACCGGGTCCCATCTGACCTCCATGCATTCCATGGACACTTACTATGTGTCCAAGCTGTTGCCCCTGATAGCCGAGGCCCAGGTCTCGGCCATCGCCAATCCACTGATCAACATCACCATCCAGGGGCGCCACGATACCTATCCCAAGCGCCGGGGCATGACCCGGGTGCCGGAGATGCTGGCCCAGGGCATCCGCGTGGCCTGGGGGCAGGACTGCGTCCTCGATCCCTGGTATCCCCTGGGGACGGCGGACATGCTCGACGTGGCGTTCATGGGGGTGCATGTGGCGCAAATGACCAGCCCCGCGGCCCTGCGCCAGGGCTTCGAGATGGCCACGACGGCGCCCGCGGCGATCCTTGGCTTGACCGATCTGGGGTTGGCGGTGGGCAAGCGGGCAAGTCTGGTGGTGCTGGACGCCGCCGACCCCATCGAAGCCCTGCGCCTGCGCCCGGATCGGCTGCTTGTGGTCTCCAAGGGCAAGGTGGTGGCGCGGAAGGAGCGGCGGGACACGGACCTCGCCCTGCCCGGCCGTCCGGCCAGCGTCAACCGGCGGCGGCCGCGGCGTTAGGGGAAGAGGAAGGGGAAGGGGAAGGGGAGGCGGAAGTAGCGGCCTCCCCTACTCCAGGATCATCACCTCGTCGATCTGTTCCATGTCCATTTTCATGGGGTTCTGGGCGTCGGGAATATCCATGGTCAGCGTCGTATGGGTCCAGGCGGGCAGGCCCGTGATCCGGTCCACGTAGGAGACGAAGGCCACCGCGCCGATTTGCCGCCCCTGGGCCACCGCCGGCCCCTCGCCGGAGATCACCACGTAATCCCGGCCCCCGCCCGAAGCGCCCCCGGCCACATGACCATTGACGTTCATGGCCATGCCGGTGCCCGCGCCGGTGCCCAGATCCTCGGAATCGTAGGACAGCACCTGTTGCCCCTGGGTCAGGGTCTTGCCACTGAACATGCCCTTGGCCAGAACCTGGGCGAATTTCTCCACGCTGGCCGTGACGGGCCCCCCATCGCCGCCGGTGACGGAAATCTCCGTGGTGTTCTTGGCCCGATCGACCACGGCCTTGGCTTCGACCTTGGCGATCATGGCGCGGATCTGGTCGGGCGGCGGACCGGCCATGCCTGGCATATCCATGGAGAAGTCATCGCCCCGAACCGTCAAGGTCGCCTGATGTCCCTCCACGGTCTTGGTCACGAAGCTGGAAAAGCGGATTTCCATGTCTCCGTTGTTCTCGCCCTGTTCGAAATGGGTGCGCGACCACACCAGCCGGGGCGCGTCGGTCACCGGACCGTCGCCCAGGGTCACGGGACCGGACAGCGGTACGACCGATGCCGCCGGAGCCTGGGGCGCGGGCGTGGGAACCTCCGCTCGCGCCGGCCCCGCGTGGAGTGGAGTCAGGGCCGGAGCCAAGGAAAAAGCCAGAACGACGGACAGGCCAAATGGCCGGAGAAACCCCATGAACACACACTCCCGATGGTGTCTTTGTTGCCCGACAAGGTGACGCGGCCTCCGCCGTCCGTCAACCTCCGCGCCGGATCACCCCTGGGGAAAGGGAATGCGCAGCCAAGGCGGAGGCCCGCCCTCCAGGAAGCGGGGCCAGACCTCGGCCAAGGCGCGCCGATGCCCGGCGAAGGGCATGCGGGCCAGGACCTCGGGCAGGGGGCACCATTCGTGGGCGTCGGCCTCGCCGTTCAAGACAACGGGGGGCGGCCCGCCGCTTAAAGCAACGGGCGGATCCTCCCCCACCTTGGCGACGAAGGTGGCCACCATCTCGATGCATTCGTCGGCGGGGTTATAGAAGGCGTCGGTGAAATCCGCGGACCACAGTTCCCGGGCCGCCAGGCCCGTTTCCTCCCGCAGTTCCCGGAGAGCGGCCTCCCAGGCTTTTTCGCCCGGCTCGATGGTGCCGGTGACCATGTACCAATGGCCCGCGAAGACCCCGACCGCTCGGCGCAGCATCAACATCCGGTCGGCGCCGTCCACCCGGGCGAAGGGGTAGACGGCGATGAAACGGGACCGGACGGGGGGTCCGACCGGTCCCTCGTTGGGAGTGGGCACGCGTTTCCCTATTTCTCGTCCGACTTGTCGCCAGATTTCCCGTCCGACGTCTCAAAGGTGTCGGCGACGTAGCTGTCGAGCAACCGCACGCCGAAGCCAGAGCCCCCCTTGGGAACGATGGCCCCGTCCTTCTTGGTCCAGGTCACCCCGGCGATATCGATATGGGCCCAATCGGTCTTGCCCACGAAACGCTGGAGGAACTGGGCCGCGGTGATCGACCCGGCCTCGCGCGAGCCGGTGTTCTTCATATCGGCGATGTCGGAGTCAATCTGCTTGTCGTAGGTGTCGTTCAGCGGCAGGCGCCAGACCTTTTCGCCCGTGGCCAGACCGGCCTTGGTGATCCCCTCGGCCAGGGCGTCACTGTTGGAGAACAGGCCCGCGTGGTCGCTGCCCAGGGCGATGATGATCGCCCCGGTCAGGGTGGCCAGATCGACCATCTGCTTGGGCTTGAAGCGGTCGTTGCAGTAATGCAGCACGTCGCACAGCACCAGCCGCCCCTCGGCGTCGGTGTTGATCACCTCGATGGTCTGCCCGGACATGGAGGTCACCACGTCGCCCGGACGCTGGGCGGTGCCGCTGGGCATGTTCTCGACCATCCCGCAGAGACCGACCACATTGACCTTCGCCTTGCGCCCGGCAAGGGCCTTCATCAGGCCAGCGACCACGCCGGCGCCGCCCATGTCCCACTTCATGTCCTCCATGCCGCCCGCGGGCTTGATGGAGATGCCACCGGAGTCGAAGCAGACGCCCTTACCGATAAAGGCCACCGGCTTTTCGGACTTCTTGCCGCCGTTCCAGGACAGGACGACCAGCTTGGGCTCCTTGGCGCTGCCCATGGCCACCCCCAGCAGGGCGCCCATGCCGAGCTTGCGCATGTCCTTCTCGCCCAGGACTTCCACTTCGATGCCCAGCTCCGTCAACTCTTCGCAGGCCTTGGCGAAGGTCTCGGGGTAGAGGACATTGGCCGGTTCGCTGACCAGATCGCGGGTGAAGAGCACGCCCTCGGCCACGGCCTCGAGGGGCGCGAAGGCCTCCTTGGCGGCGCCGGTGTCGGCGGCCAGAACGGCCAGCTTCTTCAGGGCGGGCTTGTCTTCCTTCTTCTCGGTGGTGCGGTACTTGTCGAAGCGGTAGGCCCGCAGCTTGGCGCCCATGGCGATCCGCGCCGCGGCTTCCTCGGCGGCGGGCTGACCCTCGCCCAGATCGAGGTCGAGCGCGATGGCGCCATCGGTGTCACCGGTCCCGGCGAGGACGGCCTGGGCGGAGCCGCCGAAGGCCTCCAGGGAGGCCGCCTTGATCTCCTCGGTTTTCCCGAGGCCGCAGAGGATCACGCGGGTGATCTTGGAGTCCGCCAGGGGGGCGATGACGGACAGGCTCTGACCGGATTTGCCCTTGAAGCGGCTGTCCGCGGCGATGGCGCGGGAGAGGGTGCCACCGGCGGCGGTATCGATCTCCTGGCCCAGGGCGCCAAGCGCGCCCCCTTCGGTCACGCCCAGGACGAGGGCGCCGGACTTGGGTTGGGCGAGCTTGGCGAAGGAGAGTTTCATGAGTCGGAGGTCCTCCAGGACGTTTCTAGGCAGGCGCGGACCCGGAGAGGGATCCGGCGCTGGTGTGGAAGTGTGATGATACCGTGACTCTGAAATTTAGGAAGGGAAAGGGTTCGAGGCAATTGGTGAGGCGATTTGGAGGGGACAAAGGGGAATGTTCTCCTTTATCGCGCATCCATCCAAATACCAACGAATTGGATGCACTCCCATGCCCGGACCCTGGATCCTCGGCCTTGATATCGGAACGGACAGTATCGGTTGGGCGGCCTTCGCCTGGTCCGATGACGAAAACGAGCGCCGCCTGTTGGGCGGCGGTGTCCGCCTGTTCGACAGCGGGCGGGATCCCAAGGAGCATACATCGAACCAACGCGACCGGGGGCTGTTTCGCCGCGCCCGGCGCCAACCTCGGGCCTGGCGCTGGCGCAAGGCGCAACTCGCCAAGACCCTGGCGGCGGGCGGCTTGACCGACCCCACGGAGGCCGAATTCCGCGAGGCCCTCCCCCTGCGCGCCCAAGCCCTGGACCGGGCGCTGACCGGCGGGGAGCTCTCGGCGGTCCTGTTCCACATGGCCAAGCACCGGGGATTCCAAAGCAACCGCATCGAGCGCAAGGCCGCGGAAGCCGCCAAGGGCAAACCCAAGGCCGATGACGAGACCGGATTCTGGCTGAACGCGGAAAAGCACCTGCGCGCCCGCATGGCCGACGAAGAGGAAAACGCCCCCACCGTCGGCGCCCTGCTCGCCGGAGACGTGGCCGCCGGGCGGCCGACCCGCATGCGCTATAACCTCGACGACGGCGTGTTCGCCCCCACCCGCGCCCTGGTGGCCGAGGAATTCGAGAAAATCAGCGCCGCACAGACCCCCCATTTCCCCGATCTGGATTGGCCCCGGGTGGCCGCCCTGGTCCTCGACCAGCGGCCCCTGCGCACCAAGGAGGAAGGCCCCTGTGAATTCCTCGAGGGGGAGCACCGGGCGCCGCGCGCCCTGCCCTCCATCCAGGCTTTCATTGTCCGCCAGACCCTGGCCAACCTGCGCGTCAAGCTTCCCTATCCCGACGAGTCCCGCCCGCTGACCGAGGACGAATTCGCCGCCGGGCTCGACGCCCTGTCCGACGTCCGCTTCCTCGACTGGCCCAAGCTGCGCAAGGCCATGGACCTGAAGCGCGGCGCGAAATTCACCATCGAGGAAGCCCAGGGCGGCAAAAAGGCCTCCCGCAAGGCCGAGGGCGACCATACCAATGCCCTGCTCTGTCCCATCCCCGGCTGGGAGGATTGGACGACGGAGGAACGGGACGCCGCCTTCACCACCCTGTGGGAGGCCCGGCGGGACCGCCCGACCTTGAGGACCGCCATCGCGACCCTTGGCGTCACCGACCTGGAGGAGGCGGAGACCCTGGCCGATGCCATCCAGTTCGAATTGCCCACGGGACGGGCCAACCTGTCGGCCAAGGCCGCCCGGTTGATCACGGCGGAACTGGTCGCCGGGGTGCGCACCGACGAGGCCATTCTCAAGGCCCTGGGCGTCCACCATTCCCACCGCCCCCGGGCCGAGCGCCTGGACCGCCTGCCCTATTACGCCGAGGCCCTGCCCGACGTGGGCCTGGGCGGCTCCCACGACAGGGCCGACCTGCCGTCCCCGGACCACGGGGAGATCCAGGCGGGGCTGGAGCGGTTCTATGGGCGGGTGATGAATATCTCCGTCCATATCGCGCTCAACGAGGTGCGCAAGGTGGTCAATGCCCTGCTCCACCGCCATGGCCCCAACCTGATCCGGATCACCCTGGAAACCACCCGGGAACTGAAGGCCGGGGCGGAAGAGCGCAAGAAACTGGTTTTCGAGCAAGCCGACCGGGAGCGGGAAAACGCCGCCATCGACACGGAGCTGCGCAAACAGGGTCAATGGGCCTCCAATGCGCGGGAGCGAAGGGAGCGCTACCGGCTGGCCAGGCGCCAAAGGTTCCAATGCCCCTATACCTTCCACCGGATCGAGATGTCCGCCCTGCTCACCGAGGCCTATGACATCGACCATGTCATTCCCCTGGGCCGGGGCGGGCGGGACAGCTTGTCCAACAAGGTTCTGTGCGAAGCCGGAGCGAACAAGGCCAAGGGCAAGCGCACCCCCTGGGAGGCCTTCCATGACCAGGGCACCTGGGACCAGGAAAAGGACCGCTGGCTTGCCGACCTGGACCGGGATGCGCGCATCGACCTGGAGTGGCGCTTTTCCGAACAGGCGGGCGAAAAAGCCGCCCGCATGGCCGCGGGCCAGGACGACAGCGAGGACGGTTTCCTCAACCGCCAACTCACCGACACCGGCTATATCGCCCGGGTGGCCAAGCGCTACCTGGAACTGGTGACCGTCGAGCCCAGCGGCGTGGTCTGCACTCCGGGGCGCCTGACCGGGCTCCTCCGGAAACATTGGGACCTCTTCCCCGGCCCCTCGCCCCGGGACCTGCTGCCCGCCCCAAGGGAAGCCCTGGAGGATCCCGATGCGGCCAAGCGCTTCCTCGACGGCCTGGAACCGGCCCATGTCCAGAAAGCGGTCAAGGGGCTGGTCACGGACACCCTGACCGCCCTGGGCCGGACGGAGGTCAAGGACGCGGAACTGCACGACGCCCTGCGTGTGGTCCTCTATGGCCTCCCCGGCGGGGGCAAGAACCGGGCGGACCACCGGCACCACTATATCGACGCCGCGGTCATCGCCATGACCACCCGGAGCGTGGTCCAGCGCGTCAACACCGCCAACGCCCAAAGACGGATCAGCGAAGACGACGACCGCACCAATGTTCCGGAGCCCTATCCCGGCTTCCGCGCCCAGGTGATCCGCCAGTGGGAACATGTCTGGCCCTCCCTCCGCCCCGCCCATCGCGATGGCGGCGCGCTGCACGCCGCGACGGTCTTTGGCGTGCGGCGGCGGCCAGAGGGAACAACCCTGGTCCAGCGGAAATCGGTCCGCGCCCTGTTCCTGGACCCCAACGGCAAGCCCCTGCCCGCCGAGAAAGTGGACAAGGTCCTGGCCTCCTTCGCCTCGGACCGCATGCGGGCACGCTTCCAAGCCCTGCTCGACCAGCGCCGGGCGACCCATCCGGAGGAGAAACTTGCGGAGTCCTGCATGGCCGTGGCCCGCCACACAAGCTTCGGCCCCCGGGGCATGACCGGCAACACGGTGCTCGCGGGATCGGTGGCCGAGGACGGGGAGGGCGGCGGCCTGATCACCCCCTTCCGGGGCGAGGCCAAGGCCGCGGTCCGCACCCAGGGGAACGCGGTTTACGAAGTGTGGGAGGTGCCGAATGGGAAAGGCGGCGTGAAGTGGATTCCGCGCGTTTTGACTTACATGGATTTGCACAGCCCAAAGCCACCCGCGCCTTTTCACGATAGTCAATTCGTCACGGCCTTGCGGAAAGGAGACTTAATTTACTGGCCAGACAGTTCATATGACAAATTATTCTGGATAAAACAAATAAAAATGACAGGAAGACTTTATGTTTGGCCCGCACGCCTTGCCACGGGCGCAAAAAACTCCCTTTACAACCAACTTATTGTTCCAAATCTAAACTTGAATATTAGCGGAACAAAGGCGGAAGGAATTAGCTTGAATTCTCCAGAACAGCTTAGGATGAAGAAAATCCGAAAAGTCGACGTAACCATACTTGGCCGAGTTCGATTGAAATGACTCACCCCCCCTCTAAGGAAATGCGCGTTCGTCTAACTAAATAAAGCTGCCAGGTGCACCGAAGGAGCGACCGAGGCAGCCATACCGCGGTTCCATGGCCCCGTCCCACACGGTCATGGTAGAGTTCCACGATCAACGGCATTGTGACGCATGTCGTTCCATGGCCCCGTCCCACACGGTCATGGTAGAGTCAAGGACAGTGCGTAGGCGCATATAACCCTGTTCCATGGCCCCGTCCCACACGGTCATGGTAGAGCAGAAGAGCACGCGATAATCACCAACGCGGAGTTCCATGGCCCCGTCCCACACGGTCATGGTAGAGTCTTGCCCTTCGATCCGAACCGATGAGCGATGTTCCATGGCCCCGTCCCACACGGTCATGGTAGAGTTCCACAAAATGCGAGGAGGAGACGAGTCCAGTTCCATGGCCCCGTCCCACACGGTCATGGTAGAGTCCCCCTTATGCCTGGGCGCTCTACGAACTGGTTCCATGGCCCCGTCCCACACGGTCATGGTAGAGTGATCCACCGATATCGCCTTGATTTCAAAGGCGATATCGGTGGTTTTCCGTGCATGGTTCATGGCCATCAGAACAATCGATACTGTTCGGGCGGCAGGAACGCGGCACTTTCGGCGGCTCGATATTTGCCGCGCACCCATTTGCGCATGTTGGTCATCTGCCGATCCGTCAGTTTCAGCAGGTTCACGTGCCCCACGCTGGGAAGGGCCTGCTCTACCCGTCGTTCATAGGTCTCCGCCCGCTCCAGGGACCCGCGATAGCGGGCATACATGGAGTAGTGCATCCGTTCGAACCCGTCGCCGACCAGGAACTTGTGGAAGCGCACCGCGGCACGCCTCTGTTCCTTTTCCACGACGGGTAAATCATAAAAGACCAGAACCCACATCTTCCGCCATCCGTCGGGCATCCTCGACGCTCCCTATTTTCTCGGGCAGATCCAGCCTCGCCGGACCGCCCTCCACCACCGCGCGCAGGGACAGGGCCACCCGCGCCACCGCCGTGCGCAGGCGGATCCATTCGCCCCCCATGCGCACGGGCCAATCCGTGACCTCCGCCAGGGCCGCCCGGATTTTCGGATCCAGACCCGTGGCCTCCGCGCCCCCCCGTTGCTCCGCCAGGGCCAGAACGAGGCGGTCCACCGCGGGCCGAAAGGGCTCGATCATGTCGTCGGCCAGATTGCCGTCGTTCTCGGCATTGTCGTGGTGGATCCCCAAGGACCGGTGGAGCCCCGCCCCATGCAGCCGCCGGGCGACGACCGCGCGCAGGACCGCGTAGCCAAAGTCCAGCATGGTGTCCGCCTCGCTCCCCCCATGGCGGCGGAAGGCCGCGCCCATCAACGCTGGCCAGTACAGGCGCGCGGCCTGGGCCTCCAGGTTCGTCGGATCCCCCGCTTCCACCCCCTCGGCCAGCTTGCGCAATCGGGCCGAGGGACCATCGATGACCTCCAGCACCCGGGCCTGCTCGGTGATTTTGGCGCGGACAATACCCCGCCACAGCGCCGCCCGTTTTCGCGGGATCATCGCCGCCTGCAGGCGGATCAGACGGGCGGAAACCACGGCCGATCCGCAAACCGGGACCAGGGTGGACAGGGGCTGTCGGCGGTCGTCGCAGATCACCACATCGATCCCCGCCCGCCCCAGCAAGGCCAGCGCGTCCCCGGTCAGGGTCACCGCCGGAACCTGGGCGATCACCAGATCAATGTCGTCCACATGCAAGCGGGTGTCGCCAATGGCGAGCAAACGATCCCGCGCCGAAACCACCGTCCCCCTGCTCGCGATCTCGATCACGGCCATTTTGGACATCCCCCCTTTACAAGTTCCAGGGGCATGCTACCATGGTTTCACTCTACCATGACCGTGTGGGACGGTACTCCCGGAAGGTTTCGCCTTTTGGGATATCCATGGAATAAAGCGAAAGCGACAGTTGGAGCGAATACGCTCAACTCAACACGCGGGGATCGGATCGGCCGGAGTTTTCGGCATCATCCGATCCCTGTCGTTTGTGTGACAGGTCCCTCTCCAGAGCACGGCGCGACCGGAGCCGCCTGATCGACCAAAGCCAATCAGGCCCTCCGAAGCGTGATCGTCTGGCGCTTGCGGCCCCAGGTTCCCGGCGGCCCGTCGAAGACCCCGGCCATGGGGGTCCCACAGTTCCGACAGTGGCCGATATCGTCCAGGCCATAGGCGCCCAACTGGTACCAATCCCGCTCGATCACCCGGGCGCCGCAGCCGGTGCAATAGGTGCTGTCGGCTTCGACGTCGTGCACATTGCCCACATAGACATGGCGCAGCCCCGCGGCCAAGGCGATCTCCCGCGCCCGGCGGAGCGTTTGCGGCGGCGTGGCCGGAATGTCGCGCATTTTGTAGTCGGGGTGGAAGGCGGAGAAGTGGATCGGCACCTCCCTCCCCAGCTCCCTGGCGACCCACTGGGACAGCTCCGTCAATTCGGCCTCTCCATCGTTCTTGCCGGGGATCAACAGGGTGGTGATTTCCACCCAGCAGGCGGTCTCGTGGACCAGATAGCGCAGGGTGTCGAGCACCGGCTCCAGATGGGCCGTGGCCAGGTCGTGGTAAAAGTCCTCCGTGAAGGCTTTCAGATCCACGTTGGCGGCGTCCATATGGGCGAAGAACTCGGCCCGGGCCTCGGGCAGGATATAGCCCGCGGTGACGGCCACGGTCCGGACGCCCCGGGCATGGCAGGCCCGGGCCACGTCCACGGCGTATTCCAGCATGATCACCGGATCGTTGTAGGTGAAGGCGACGGAGCGACACCCCAATTGGACCGCGGCCTCGGCGATCATCTCGGGCGTGGCCTCGCCGTTCAGGCGGTCGACGGCGCGGGCCTTGGAGATGTCCCAGTTCTGGCAGAACTTGCAGGTCAGGTTGCAGCCCGCCGACCCGAAGGACAGGATCGGCGTGCCCGGCAGAAAATGGGCAAGCGGCTTCTTCTCCACCGGATCGATGCAAAAACCGCTGGATCGCCCGTGGGAGGTCAGCACCAACCCCGCCCCGTCGTTGGCCCGCAGGAAGCAAAGCCCCCGCTGGCCCGGGTGGATCTTGCACAACCGCGGACAAAGGTCGCATTGGACCCGCCCATCCGCCAGGGCATGCCAATATCGAGCCGGAACTTGGTTCGCCGGATCCCCGAAGGGAAAGCCTGGCTTGGCCAGGGGAGGCTCGGGGAGGGGAGACTCCGTCATGGTCGGGTCCTTCCAGTCAACGCGGAAACAATTGAAACGCGAGGCGGGCAATTATGATAGGGTTATTCTATCCGTTTTCCCGTTCAACGGCACAGCGGAGTGCGCCCATGACCAAACGTCTCCCTTCCTCCCCCATCGGCCGCCCCTCCAGCGGCGAAGCCGAACCGGACCGGCCCGCCATTCGACCGACCGCCGTGGCTGGCCTGTTCTATCCCAAGGACCCGGCGGCCCTGCTGCGTGACCTGGATGCCCTGTTGGACGAAGCCGTGGAACTCCACCCCGCGTCCCAAGGCGACCCCCCCCAGCCACCCAAGGCTCTCATCGCGCCCCATGCGGGCTATATCTATTCGGGCCTCACCGCGGCGCTGGCTTACGCGCCCCTTTCCCCCTTCGCCGCCACCATTTCCCGGGTGATTCTGCTCGGTCCATCCCATCGCGTGGGGTTTGGCGGATTGGCCGCCTGTGACCTGGATGCCTATGACACCCCCCTGGGGCCCGTCCCGGTGGATCGGGAGTGGATGGCCCGGCTGGACGGCATGCAAGCGGTCGGCCGACTGAACGAGGCCCATGCCGCCGAACATGCCCTGGAGGTCCATCTGCCCTTCCTCATGCGGGTGCTGGGCACCTTCACCCTTGTTCCCATCGTCTGCGGCGAGGCCCGGGCGAGCGTGGTGGCCGAGGCCCTGGACCGCCTATGGGGGGGGCCGGAGACGTTGATCGTCGTCAGCACGGACCTCAGCCACTATCTGGATTACGACTCCTGCCGGGCCAAGGACCGGGAAACGGCGGAGGCCATCGATCACCTCGACGCGACCCCCCTGGGTCCCCACGAGGCCTGCGGCCACGTTCCCCTGTCGGGTCTGCTCAGGCTGGCCCGGACGCGGGGTCTGTCCATCGAACGGATCGACCTGCGTAATTCCGGTGACACCGCGGGGAGCCGCGACCGGGTGGTGGGCTACGGGTCCTGGCGCCTGCGAGAGGCTTCCACTCCCGCGACAGGATAACGAAAAGGAAGGCGCCATGACTCCCACGGACACGGACAAGGTCCCGCCCCAGGATACGGACAAGGTCCCGCTCCAGGATACGGACGAGGTCCCGCCCCAGGATACGGACGAGGTCCCGCCCCAGGATAAAGGAGGGCGTGAGGTCGAACAAGACCCCCTTATCCTGGCCACCCGGGACCATGGAGACACCTTGCTGGTTCTCGCGGCGGAGGCCATCGTCGAGGGCCTGCGCGACGGCAGGCCGACCCCCCCGGATCTCGCCACCCAACCCGGCCCCCTGCGGGCGAAGGGCGCCGCCTTCGTCACCCTGACCAAGGGAGGCCAATTGCGGGGCTGCATCGGCTCGGTCGGCGCCAACCGGCCCCTGGCCCTGGACGTGGCCGCCAACGCCTGGGCCGCGGCCACCCGCGACCCCCGCTTCCCCAGGCTGACCCTGGAGGAACTGCCCGAACTGGCCCTCTCCGTCTCCGTTCTGACCACGCCCGTTCCCATGACCTTCTCCGATCAGGCGGACCTGCTGTCCCAAATCCGACCGGGGGTGGATGGGCTGATCCTCTCGGACACGGGCTATCGGGGTCTGTTTCTGCCCCAGGTCTGGGAGAGCCTGCCCAGCGCCCCGGCCTTCCTCGCCCACCTGAAGCAAAAGGCCGGACTGCCCCTCGACCACTGGTCCGACGCCCTGCGGATGGAGCGCTTCGAGGCCCGCTCCGTCAAGGCCGAGCGTTGGCCCCTCCCCCTCGGTCCCAGTGACGATAAGCCATGAAACGCCCCCCCCTCGCCCGACACCTCCTCCCATGGTCCAGTCCCTGCCCGATCCTCTGCGCCGTCCTTATTCTGGCCCTGGCGTTCCAAGCCCGGGCCCAGGACATCGCATGGACCAGCGACGTTCCCCAAAGCCTACAGGGCACCTGGGGGGTCGGTGGGCAGTGCAAGGGAGAGGGAGTCGAACTGCTGATCTTCTCCAATGGCGGATACCGCTGGAGCAAGCCCGATGGCAGTTGGGGCTTCGCCCGGGGATCGTTCTCCTATTCCAATCCCCACTCCTACCGGGTGCTCTTCAAATTGCGCCACCTGTTTCCCACCGATGGCTATGAAGCGGTGCTGACCATCTCGGGCAACACCCTGCGTAAGACAAACCTGAAATCCAACACCAGCCAACGCTATCGCCGCTGCCCGAAGTAATCCGCGGTCCCATATCCCCCTTCCCGACGAACCGCCCATTGCCGAAAAGGCCAAGGGGGCTTACCTAAGGGCCAGGGCTTTTCCGCCCGCCACATCGTATCGTTCATTCATCGCCAGGGATCATCGACCATGGGACGCTTCGGCGCCGGACAGGCCATGCGCCGGGTGGAGGACCAACGGTTCCTCACCGGTCAGGGCCGCTATACCGACGACATCACCTATCCGAATTCGGCCCATCTGGCCGTGCTGCGCAGCCCCTACGCCCATGCGGAGATCACCGCGTTGGACGTGACGGAAGCCCGCGCCGCCCCCGGCGTCATCGCCGTGCTGACCGAAGCCGATCTGACCGAACGGAAGATCGCCGATCTGCCCGTGGGCTTCATGGTGACCAGCGGCGACGGCACGCCCATGGCCGCACCGCCCCGCCCCGCCCTGGCCCGGGGCCGCGTGCGCTACGTGGGTCAACCCGTCGTCGCGGTCATCGCCGAGACCCCCAATGCCGCCCGGGACGCCCTGGAGCTGATCGAGGTGGCGTTCGACCCCCTCGACGCCGTGGGCGACCTGACCGCGGCCACCGCCGAAGGCGCGCCGGTCCTCTGGGAGAGCGAAGCCCCGGGCAATATCCTCTACGACTGGGAAATGGGTGAGCGGGAGGCCACCGACGCCGCCTTCGCCCGGGCCGCCCGGGTGGTCTCCATCGAACTGGTCAACGGCCGGATCGCCCCCACCTCCATCGAGGGCCGGGCCGCCCAGGCCCGGGTGGACGAGACCGGACGGCTGGAGCTGATCACGGGCAACCAGGGCGCCCATAACCTGCGCGATGTCATCGCCGGAAAGGTCCTGAACATCCCCAAGGACCAGTTGCATGTCCTCTGCCCAGACGTGGGCGGCGGCTTCGGCATGAAGATCTTCCTCTACCCCGAGCACATCCTGGTGCTGCTCGGCGCGATGGTCACCCAACGGCCGGTGAAATGGGCCGCGGACCGGTCCGAGAGCTTCCAGGCCGACGTCCATGGCCGCGACCACCTGACCCGGGCCGAGCTGGCCCTGGACGCCGATGGCCGCTATCTGGCGCTGCGGGTCGATACGCTGGCCAACATGGGCGCCTATGTCAGCCATTTCGGCGCCTTCATCCCCACCGCCGCGGGCACGGGCATGCTGCCCGGGGTCTATGCCATCCCCGCCCTACACGCCCGGGTGCGCGGGGTCATGACCAACACCGCGCCGACGGATGCCTACCGGGGCGCCGGACGGCCCGAGGCGGCCTATGTGATCGAGCGGCTGACCGACAAGGTCGCCCGGGAGTTGGGCTTCTCGCCAGCCGAAATCCGACGCCGCAACTTCATCCCGCCCGAAGCCATGCCCTATTCGACCGCGGGTGGAAAAGTCTACGACAGCGGAGAATTCGCCGCGGTCCTGGACACCGCGCTTGCCCGCGCCGACTGGGACGGTTTTGACAAACGCAAGGCCGACAGCGCCGCCAAGGGTCTGCTGCGGGGCCGGGGCCTTTCCTACTACGTGGAGGTCTGCGCCGGGGGCGCGCCGGAAACGGCGACCCTGGTGATGGACGAAACGGGTGGGGCCACCATCCTGATCGGCACCCAATCCAACGGCCAGGGCCACGAGACAGCCTATACCCAGATGGCCGCCGATGCCCTCGGTCTGCCGCCGGAGCGGATCACCGTCGTCCAGGGGGATACGGACCGCATCGCCACCGGCGGCGGCACGGGTGGATCCCGCTCCATCCCCGTGGGCGGAGCCGCCCTCGACAAGGCCAACGACGCCCTGATCGCCAAGGCCCTGCCCATCGCCGCGGAGCTTCTGGAAACCGCGGAAGGGGACATCTCCCTGGACGGCGGCATTTTCCGCATGCGCTCGGGCAACCGAACCGTGACCTGGACCGACGTGGCCCGTGCCGCCCACGCCAAGGACGGCGACTTGACCGCGGCGGGGACCTGGCGCCCGGACACGGGCAGCTTCCCCAATGGCTGCCACATCTGCGAGGTGGAGATCGACCCGGAAACCGGAAGTCTGCGCATTGACCGCTATACCATCGTCGACGACGTGGGCGTGACCCTGAACCCGACCCTGCTCAAGGGGCAGGTGATCGGCGGCACCGTCCAGGGCATCGGTCAAGCCCTGCGGGAAAAGGTGATCTATGATCCGGAAACGGCCCAGTTGCTCACCGGCACCCTGCAGGACTACGCGCTGGCCCGGGCCGACGATTTCCCCGCCTTCGACTTCTCCACCCGCAACGTGCCCTGCACGACCAATCCCCTGGGGGTGAAGGGCGCGGGCGAGGCCGGAACCATCGGCGCCACGCCAACCCTGGTCAACGCCGCCTTCGACGCCCTTTGGGATCTGGGGGTTCGCCGCCTGGACATGCCGCTGACACCGTCGCACCTGTGGCGGACGATCCAAGATGCGAAATCGGTTTAACCAAAACAGGATTGTCCCTTGCCATGCATGACGCTCCGTCCCGCCTCGCCCTGGTTTCCGCCCTGCTTCCCATCGCCCTGCGGGCCGGGGAGGCCATCATGGATGTCTACAACACACCCTTTGCCGTCGAGACCAAGGGGGACAATTCCCCGGTAACCGAAGCCGACCAAAATGGTGAAGCGGTGATCCTGGAAGGGCTGAAAGCCCTGACCCCGGATGTCGCCATCGTCGCCGAGGAATCCGTCGCCGAAGGGACCATTCCCACCGTCGGCGACGATCCCTTCTGGCTGGTCGACCCCTTGGATGGCACCAAGGAGTTCATCAAGCGCAACGGCGAGTTCACCGTGAACATCGGCCTGATCGTCAACCGGATTCCGGTGCTGGGGATCGTCCATTGTCCGGCGCTCGGCACCACTTACCTGGGCGCCGATCCGGGCACGGCGTGGATGATCGAGGCCGATGGGACCGAACACCCCATCTCCTGCCGCCTTCCGCCCGAAGAGGGGATCACCGTCCTGGGCAGCCGCAGCCATGGGACCGGCGACGCCATGGACAACTTTCTGGCCGACTATACCGTCAAGGAGCGGATCGCCGCTGGGTCCAGCCTGAAGTTCTGCCGCCTGGCCGAAGGGGTTGCCGATCTCTATCCACGGCTGGGCCCCACCCGCGAATGGGATACCGCCGCGGCCCATGCGGTGCTCCTGGCCGCCGGAGGACGCGTCACCACCCTGGACGGAGCCCCCTTGACCTACGCCAAACGCGCCGATTTCCTGAACCCCCATTTCATCGCCCGGGGCCTGTCCCCCGGAGCGACCCAAGTGGCCTGAACCGGAAGGCGAATCCTCCCTTGTCCCTCCCTCCTCGCCTCCTTGAAGGCCTATCGACCCTGCTCGGCCCACGCGGCTTGGTGACGGATGGGGCCGACCTCGCCCCCTACCTCAAGGAGCAGCGGGGGCGTTTGACCAGCCAAGCCCAGGCCGTCGCCCGCCCCGACACGACGGCGTCCTGCGCCGCCGTCGTCCGCCTCTGCGCCGAGGCCGGGGTGGCCATCGTGCCCCAGGGGGGAAACACGGGATTGGTGGGCGGATCCGTCGCCGGAGAGGGGGAATTGGTCCTCTCCCTGGACCGCATGACCCGGATCCGGTCCATTGATCCCCAAAACTTCACCCTGACCTGCGACGCCGGTTGCCTCTTGGCCCAGGTCCAGAAGGCGGCAACCGATGTGGGCCGCCTTTTCCCCCTTTCCCTCGCGGCGGAGGGATCTTGCCGGATCGGCGGCGTCCTCTCGACCAACGCGGGCGGTGTCGGCGTGTTGCGCTACGGCCCGGCCCGGGACCTCTGCCTGGGTCTGGAAGTGGTGCTGCCCGATGGGCGGATTTGGGATGGCCTGCGCGCCCTGGGCAAGGACAACACGGGCTATGCCCTCCGCCACCTGTTCATTGGCGCCGAGGGGACCCTGGGAATCATCACTGGCGCGGTCCTGAAACTCTTCCCCGCCCCCCGGGAGACGGCCACGGCCTTCTGCGCCCTGGACGCCTTGCCCGGGATGCTGGACCTCCTGGCGCTCGCCCGGGACCGGGGCGGAGACACGGTCACCGCCTTCGAGGTCCTGCCCCGCATGGGGTTGGAGGCGGCCATCGCCCATCTGCCCGGGGGCCGGGATCCCCTGGAGACACCCCATCCCTGGTATGCCCTGGTGGAAATGACCTCCGCCCGGGCCGATGGCGGCCTATCGGACGTTCTGACCACAACCCTGGCGGAAGCACTGGAGCGCGGGATCATCGCCGACGCGACCGTCGCGGCCAGCCGGGATCAGGCCGCGTCCCTCTGGGCCCTGCGGGAATGCCTGTCCGATGCCCAAAAGCCCCTGGGTGGTTCCATCAAACACGATGTCTCCGTGCCCACCGCCCAGGTCCCGGCGTTCATCGAGGTCGCCAGCGCCGCGGTCCTCCAGGCCATGCCGGGGATCCGCCCCTGCCCCTTCGGCCACTTGGGCGACGGCAATATCCACTTTAATCTGACCCAACCCGAGGGCATGGATCGCCAGACCTTCCTGGACCGTTGGGAGGAGATGAACCGAATCGTCCACGACATTGTTACCGCCATGGGTGGATCCATCAGCGCCGAACATGGCATTGGCCTGTTCAAGGTGAACGAACTGGCCCGCCACAAGGGACAGGTGGAATTGGACATGATGCGGGCGATCAAGACCGCGCTTGACCCGAAAAACACCCTTAATCCGGGGAAGATCCTGCCACCCGCGTGATCGAGAGAGAAACGGGAACAGAGTGAGACGAAGATATTATACAATATCATATGCTTGGAAATCATATACTTGGAATCATATACTTGGACCATTTTGCGTGACCCATAAGTCACACAAGATGGTCCAAGTCGAAAGGGTGGGGACCGTGCGCTCGCGGTGAAACGGACGCCGCCCCGGAAGCGCGGGGTCAACTCGCCCGCAAGCGAGCGGACACGTCGTCAATAGTCTTAGACAATCCATTGATTTCATTGACAACCTGACCGATTTCCTGGGCGATCTCCCGGGTAGCGTCGTTTTGCTGCGCGACGGAGCTGGAGACTTGGGCGGAAATATCCTGAAGTTGCTGGATCAGTTCGCCGACATTGCCGATAGCATCGGCCGCTTGGCGGGTGGTGCCCTGAATGGTTTCAATTTGCTGAGTGATGTCACCCGTGGCATCGGCGGTTTGTTTGGCAAGAACCTTGACCTCGTTGGCGACAACCGCGAAGCCCTTTCCCTCTTCGCCGGCCCGGGCCGCCTCGATGGTGGCGTTCAAGGCAAGCAGGTTCGTCTGCGACGCGATATCGCTGATGAGCTTCACCACGGACCCGATTTTTTCCGTCACACTGGACAGCTCGGTCATGGTTGTTTCCGTGGCGGACACCGCTTTCGCCGCTTCCAGGGACCGTACGGCGGTCTTCTCCACCTGTTCGGAGATCCCCCCGATGGAAGCCGAGAGCTGCGCCGCCGCCGTGGCCACCGTTCCCGCGCTGCCCGCCACCCGGTTGTTTCCCGCGGATACCGTGGTTTCCAAGATCTCGACGGTTCCTTCGATCAGCGACTTCCGCGCGACCTCGGCCTTGGCTCCCTGTTCCTCGGCGAGGACTTGGTCGTTGATGTCGATCAGCGACCCGCAAGCCCGCTCGGCGCGCCCCTCCACGTTTCTGGCGACCCCGCCAATCGCGCGAAACCACCGGTATTCTCCAGTCCGACACTTCAAACGGTATCTGACATCATACCCAATCCGCCCCGTCTTGTCGTTCAGGCAAGCCCCAAATTTGGCGAAGGTGTTGTCCACATCCTCCGGATGCAGCCGATCCGACCAGGAGGTCATAAGATCGGGAAAGGAGGATTCGGAATCGAATCCGACGAGTCGCCGGAATTCCGGCGACCACCGCCACTGGCTTTTCTCGTGAGCGGCGTCCCCTTCGTACAACAGGGCGTCCCAAAGCCCCACGCCCGCGTGGGCATCCAGCAAGGCTTGGCGTTCAGCGTCCTCACGCTGCTCATGGACGTCGATCAAGGCACCACAGGCCCGCGCGGCCATGCCACTTTCCGTCCGTGCCACGCCCCCGACGGCCCGAAACCATCGATAGGCACCTTTCTTCATCCTGAGACGATAGACGACATCATACCCGGTTCGCCCGGACCGATCGGCGAGACAGGCTTGGAACGCGGCGAACGTGGGCTCCACGTCCTCGGGGTGGAGACGGTCGGACCACGATTCCATGCGATCGGGAAAGTCCCCACGATCATTTCCATCAAAACCCAAAAGCCGCCGGAAGACCGGAGACCACCGCCATTTGCTGTTCGGATGCGCGGGGTCCCCATTCACCAGTTGGGCATCCCAAAGCCCAACGCCCGCGTATTCATTCAGAAGGGCGATGAGTCCGCTTTCGCTCTCCAGGTTCGAGGGGGCGCCCCCTCTCTTGGAAAAAAACATGCTAAACACTCCCAAGCGTCTGTTTTTCTTTTCTTGTCCCGCCAAGCGCTGACCTGGGTACCCAAGGCCCCGTGGCTGGTGCCTTTGACAGAACACCAAAAGGACACTTCTGTCTGTATAATCCAGAAAAAAACGAACATCCAGATATAAACATTAGTATGCTAACTTATCTTGTCCGCTATACCTCTCCCAAACCAGAGATCGCGTTCCCACATCCCTCAACCTCTCATTTTGACCAGCCCCGCCTGTCTCCCTAAGGGAGCAATTCCGCCTATCTCCCCAACGGAAACCGGGCTCCCTCTTTCAGGGAAAGGGCGGCGAGTAGAGCAACCCGCCTCGGGTCCAGAGTTCATTCAGGCCGCGGTCGAGTTGGAGGGGGCTATTGCTCCCCAGGTTCCGGTGAAAGACCTCGCCATAGGATCCGACTTGGGTGATGATCCGGCGCACCCAATGGTCGTCCAACCCGAGAGGCGCGCCGACACCGGGGTCCTCGCCCAGAAAGCGGCGCAGGGGAGGGTTGGTGGCGGTGCGGGCGACCGCCGCCACGTTGGCCCGAGTCAAACCGTATTCCTCAGCCTGGATCAACGCATTCAAGGTCCAACGAACGATATCGAACCAGCGATCATCGCCTTCGCGCACCACCGGACCCAAGGGTTCCTTGGACAGCACATCGGGCAGAATTCGCATTTCCCCGGGGCGGGGTGCCTCCAACAGGGCGAAGGAAGCAATCGCGGTCCGGTCACCCGTATAGGCTTGACACTCCTTGACGAAGAATCCGGACCGGGCGTCCTCCAGGGAGACATAGCGAACCGGAACAAGAGACAGAGAGCGGTCCTTGATCACATCCTCGATATTCCGGGCCGTCGTGGTGTTGGTCTGGAAGCAGACCCGGGTCCCCTCCGGCAAGTCCTTGACCGTTTTCCCGGGTGTCGTATTCCAGACCAGCAGCCCCTGGCCGTCATACAGACTTGCTCCCACGAAGGACACCCCGATGCCGGCGTCCCGCTTTAGGGTCCAGGTGGTATTGCGGGACAATAGGTCGACAGCCCCTTCCACCAACGCGTCCAATCGCACCGAAGCATTCAGGGGCACGAATTCCACCTGTTCCGTATCTCCAAGGACACCCGCGGCGACCGCACGGCAGAAGTCGGCGTCGAAGCCCACCCAATTTCCCTGAGTATCCACCGAACTCATGCCTGCCAAGCCCTGGTTCACACCGCATTTCAGCAGGCCACGCTCCTTGATCGCCTCGACCGTGCGGCCCGAGGGGTAACCCGAGGGGTAAATGGTCGCATCCGCCGCCGGACTGGCCTCGGGCATGGCCTGGACCAAAGCCGACCCGTTGGACACGAGAATCCCCAAGGCGGTGAAAACCGTCAGGAAAAGGCGGTTTCCGAACTGAACGCGACGCATTGGCACTCTCCCCGACGGATTAATTGGAACAGAGGCGGAATGGTACATGGAATTGTTCCCGTGGCAAACAAAGTCGCCCCCGCCTTCCTCCCCCTTTGCCTGTCCTAAGCCTTTCCAGGAAAGGCTTTTGGCTCGGGCGATGGCCCGCTATCCTGAGGCCGGTCGTTCCCGGTCAAACCCGTGGCCTGGAACTCTAGAACGAAAGAGCAAATCCGGTACGGACCGGACGCGGCTCCTCGCTGGAATGAAGGGATGACGACAGGGTGGCTCGACGGTTCAGCGTTCGCGTGCGCCTTCTTGTGGGCTTCGGCTGCGCGGCCCTTTTCGCCGTGGGCGCCAGCACCATGGGCCTGAGCGCCTTCGGCACGGTCGAGCAGGCCCAAAGGGTCCTCTTGGCCGAATGGCTTCCCACGGTGGAGATGGCCCAGACGCTGGCGCACCAGACCCAAGCCGTCGCCGCGGCCGCGCCCCAATTGATGGTCGCCGACAGTTCCGCGGAACGGCGCTCCGCCGCGGAACGCTTGACCACCCAATTGACCATCCTCGATTCCCACCTTGATGCCCTGCGTCCCCGGCTGGGGGATCCGGCTTTCCTCGACACCCTGGAAAGCCAGCGCCTCGACATGGCCGATGCCTTGATGGCCCTGGACCAATGGGTGGAAGCACGTATCACCAGCGGTCAGGCCCTGGCGGCGCGCGCCTTCAAAACCCGAACGATCCTGGAAGACCTCCGGGACTGGCTGGATACCTGGCATTCAAATGCGAACAGGGTGGAAACCTCCAGCCGGATGAACCAGGCCATCGAAAACGCCACCCTGGCCGCGGTAACCGCCCAGGCGGCCCTCGCGGAACTGTCGTCGACCCAGGGCATCCGCATGCGGGAGGTCGAGGGGACCTATCGGTCAGCCCTGACCACGATCGAGCGACTCTTGACCGGCCTGCCTTGGCGAGAGGACTTGCGGGTCCCTTTGGATATGCTCGCGACCCTGGCGGAGGACAGCATCCGGCCGGACAACATCTTCGCCCTGCGCGCCCAACAGGTGGAGGCCACTCGCCGCGCCAAGGCCCTGCTGGTCGCCTATGCGCAATATGCCAATCGGTTGGTCTATTCTGCCAACGCCTTGGCCGACGATATTACCCAACGCATGCACACCGTCAGCGAGGACCTGACCGGGGAACTGCGTGAGAGCGGACTCGCCCTGATGGCCATCGCCGGATTTTCGATCCTCGGTGCGCTGCTCCTGGGCCTTTTCGTCGACCACACCATTTCCAGCCGCCTGGATACCCTGCGCAAGGCCATGTCCGCCCACGCATCGGGCGTTCAAGCCCCCATTCCAGACTTCCCCGATGACGAAATCGGCTCCATGGCCGAAGCCCTGAAGGTCTTCGTCGCGACGATAACGAACCGTGAAAAGGCCCTGCAAGCCAGCGAGGACCACCTCCGCGCGGTCATTGACGCCGTGCCCGAAGGCATCTTGACCGTCGATCCCGACGGGATCGTTCAATCGGCCAGCCGGTCGAGCGAGCGCCTTATCGCCATTGACCGTGGTTTGGTCGGTTTCCCCTTGGCTCGGGCAATCGGGTTCCCCGACACCCCCGCGAACAGGGATGTGGGTTCGGGCAAGGCCATCGACCCGGATGCCCCATCCCCGGCCACCCCGGCCCAACTGTCCGACGCGGCCCGTTCCAAACGGGCGGTGACAGTGACCCTCCGACGACCCGATGGCTCGGTGGTGCCCGCGGAAATGACCGTTGACGGGATCATCCGCGACGACCGCCGTCTGTACGTGGTCACCCTGCGCGATACGTCCGAACGACGGCGGACGGAAGCGGAGCGGGAACGCTTCCTGGCTCTGCTCGGCGCCGCCCAGGAAGCCACCGCCGATGGTCTCATGGTCTCGGACCTGAGGGGGAGCATCATCTCGACCAACCGCAAGTTCTTTCAGATTTTCGGCCACTCCGCGGAGGCCCTCTCCGCCCTTCCCCAGATCGAACGAGTCCGCCGGATCGCCGCCAGTACCGCCGACCCCAAAGGGTTCAAGGACCGGATCTGGCAGGTCGACGCGGATCGGGATCTGGTGGCCTTCGACTTGGTCCGAATGGCCGACGGGCGGCAGTTGGAGCGCTATTCGGCGCCCTTCCGCATCGCCGGGGAAATCGCCGGTCGGGTTTGGAGCGTGCGCGACATCACCGAACGGGAGCGGTCCCGGGCGGAGCTGACTCGGGCCAAGGAGGCCGCGGAACAGGCCCTCCAGGACCTGCGGAACGCCCAGCGAAATCTGGTGGAAGCCGAGAAAATGGCCGCGCTTGGCCAGTTGGTGGCGGGCGTGGCCCACGAGATCAACACCCCCCTGGGTATCACGGTTACCGCGGCATCCCATATCGCCGACGAATCCAGGACCATTCAGGCCCTTTTCGAAAAGGGAGAAATGCGCAAGTCCCGGCTCCAGGACTACCTCCGGGGTGTGAACGAAGCCTCGGATCTGCTGCTGTCCAACGCTTTCCGGGCCGCCGAACTGATTCAGGGATTCAAGCAGGTGGCCGTGGACCAGACCAGCGACGAACGGCGGTGCTACGACCTCGCCCACTATGCCCACGAGGTGCTGGTTAGTCTTGGTCCGCGCCTGCGCAAAAGCCCCCATTCCCTGACCTCGGACTTCCCACCGGATATCGCCATGGACGGCTACCCTGGCGCCCTGTCCCAAATCCTGACCAATCTGGTCCTCAACGCCCTGACCCATGCCTTCGATGCCGACGTGGCGGGAGAGTTGAGGGTCGTCGCCCGCGCGGTGCCCGGTGACCAAGTGGAATTGTCCATCAGTGACAATGGGCAAGGCATGACGCCAGAAGTGCGTGAACAAGCCTTCGAACCCTTCTTCACCACCCGCCGGGGTCAGGGGGGGTCGGGTTTAGGGCTTCATATCGTCTACAACTTGGTCACCCGCACCCTGGGGGGGAAAGTGACCGTGGACAGCGCCCCCGGCGCGGGAACCACCTTCACCGTGACGATACCACGAGTCGCTCCCACCCTCGCCGCCCCACCGAAGGCCCTCCCCCCTTCTCCGCCCCCCGGCTGACGGTTCTGGTCGCGGATTCCCTGGTCCAGAGCCTGAAACGGGCCGGGGAAGCCAAAAAGGCGCCGTTGCCCCCTCGGCACACTGTTGCACCGCGGACACGAAGGTTGTAAAATTTGTCAGGAACCAAGTGACAAGCCTTGCGTTTTACCCGCTGGAGCCGAATTGTTCCGATTAAGCGGTTGCCTGATGGAGGGAGCGACATACGATGTCCGCCTCCTGATCCGATGGAAAGCCGTTCCGTTCTCTTTGGGCATATGGGAATCAATTGCCATGACCAAGACCTTTAAGATCGCTTGCCTTGTCGGCGCCGTGGCTCTGTTGCCCGCGGTCGCTCAGGCTCAGACCCCGGAAGGCGCCTATGTCGCCATCCAGGGTGGTGTCAATTTCAACGTGGATAACGAGGCCTCCGCCGCTGGGGTGTCCGGCGATGTCGAGACCAACGTCGGCTACGCCGCTGGCGCCGCGGCTGGCTACGCTTTCGGTGGCGGTCCCCGCATCGAATTGGAAACCACTTGGCGCTCCAATGGCGTGGATTCGGTCGGAGGCTTCGGCTCCAACGGTGACCTGAACTCCGTCAGCGTAATGGCCAACGCCATTTACGACGTTCCGCTGGGCATGGACTTCTACCCCTATGTCGGCGCTGGTGTCGGTATGTCCTGGGTGATGGCCGACATGGTCGAACCCTCCACGGGCCTGAGCGTCAATGACGACGACATCGCCTTTGCCTACCAGGGCATCGCCGGTGTCGGCTACAACGTCACGGAGAACGTTGGCGTGACCCTGGACTACCGCTTCCTGGGAACCACCGGCCTACAGTTCAACTCCAACGCTGGCAACGTCGATTATGACGCCTATTACAACCACACTGTGATGGTTGGTCTGCGTTACTCCTTCACCAAGCCCGCCCCGATGGTCGAGGAAGTGGTCGCGGAGCAGGTGATCGAGGTTCCCGAGTCCTACTTGGTGTTCTTCGACTTCGATAGCTCCGCCATCACCCCGGAAGCCGCTGGCATTGTCGGCACGGCCGCCACCAACGCCAAGGCCACCGGTTCTTCCATGATCGAAGTGACCGGCCACGCCGACCGCTCCGGTCCCTCGGACTACAACATGGGCCTGTCCCTGCGCCGCGCCGAGGCCGTCCTCGGCGAGCTGGAGCGGAATGGTATCCCCCGCTCCGACGTGGCCGTCTACGCCAAGGGCGAAACCGATCCGCTGGTCCCGACTCCCGATGGTGTCCGCGAGCCCCAGAACCGTCGCGTGGTCATCGTCCTGAAGTAAGGACCGCCGCCCGCGGGCGTCAAAGACAACCGACGATCCGGACGGGCGCCCCCAGGGCGCCCGTCCTTTTTTGGGTTCATTCCAGATTTGCGGGAATCGTGCCCGCGCCCAATCATGGTTGGTCATTCCCTTCTGGGCGAAAATTCACTGAGAAACAGTAACTTAAGGGTGCCTCCGGGTTTTGGCTCGCACCGACTGGCCCGAGCCTCCCCTTTGGAAGGATCCGTTGCGCGGGTCGCTCCATGGCTGCCTTCCGTCACACCTCCGATGTGCGGTCCGCCCGCGCCGCGGGACGGAAAAATAAGCCCCTCCATCAGAAGAAACCCCACCCCCGGAATTCCCGGATGAACCTCTTTTTTATGGAACTGGCCCGATGGAGGGGAGAGACACCAGGTCAAGACCGGGCGCCCCTGCCCCTTTTCCTCGCCCTCGGTCGAGCAGACATGACAAAACCGCGCCCGGCTATCGCCAGGGCGCGGCTCTTGGTCGGCGGATTGACGGACTCGACGTGAGGGATCAGGGCCGTTGGGCGGTCCGGGTCGGGCAGCCCTCGGGTTGGATGGCGAAGGGCGCCGCCGCGACGATATAGGAGACCAGGGTCGTTTGCGCCTGGGACTCAAGGGTTTGGAAAACGGTCAAACTTTCCTGGCAGAAGGCCCGGCGATCAACCATGGACCGTCGCGAGGCCTCGTTGGCCATGCGGGTCACATAAGCGTTCAATTCACGCCGCCCGGCACCGCCGTAGGTCCGATTGAAATAGGCCTTGAGGGATTGGCCATGATTCACCAATTCCTTTTGATACTGCCCAACGAACTGATTGTACTGGGCCGACTGTCCACAGGACAGCCCCGCCACCATCAGGTGACTTTGCAGGGTGCGCACGTTTAGCGCCTGACTTCCCTTGTCGGGATCGCAGGCCAGGGACGGCGTGGCAAATCCCAACAGGGACAGGCCCACCAAGGCCGTCCCGATCCCTCGGATCCACCGGTCCCCATTTCCTTTCGCGCGACGGCTCACCATGCGACGATATCCTCTTCTTTTGGTGGAACCGAGTCACGCCCGATCCCCTGTTTTGGAATTTCCGGGAGCGGTGAGGGGTCTTCCCCCTCACCGCGGCCCAACCTTAGACCAAATCGCGGTGAGCAAAAATCTATTTCCCGCGAGGACCGCCATCGAGAGTCCACCCTTCGTAAGCGGTGTGGATCCTCGAAACCGTATCCCTTTATCCAAGAGTCGATGCGGACCTTTTGATCTACCCGCTCCATACCCTGACTGCAATTCGACCCCTTCCTCGGCGTCGGACCTGAACAGCCGCAGTTCCGTTGCCTAACACGTGAGCCGCTTTCTGACCAGTCCCCAATTCAACCGTTGAGCGGATGCTCCCATGACCTTGAGATTTCGACTTTTTCCCATTCTGAAAATGAGGCTTTCTCTGTTGCGTGCCGATCCAAGTTTCGGCACCCTCCGGGAAGGCACGTCCTGATTCGGTCAAATCATCTCACGGACCGGGTCCATCCAAGACAGAGACGTCCCAAATCTCCGCCCTTCTCAAGGGGACGGTGGAGCAAAAAGACAACGATTTTCCTTTCCCTCCTTTTTCCTGGCCAATGGCCAGTCTCCAGGGTCCCGCCCCGGGGATCGGATTGGGGGGAAAGGTCCCAAAACGGAACAAGACAGGGGCTGCGCCGCCCCACCCCCGGGAGACCATCCATGACCAACTACCGTGCCCCCATTTCCGACATGACCGCGGCCCTAACCGTGGCCGGCATGGACGATATCGCCGCCCTTCCGGGCTACGAGGACGCCAGCGACGACATGGTCACGGCCATCCTGGAAGAAGCCGGGAAACTGGCTGGAGGGATCCTCGCTCCCTTGAACGCTCCGGGCGACCGCCAAGGCTGCTCCATTTCCGAGGACGGCGCGGTCACCACGCCCGACGGATTCCCCGCCGCCTACCAGCAATTCGTGGAAGGGGGTTGGAACGGCGTTCCCTTCGATCCCGACTTCGGTGGCCAGGGTCTGCCCCTGCTGCTGGGGACCGCCCTGTTCGAGATGTGGCAAGCGGCGAACATGTCCTTTGGACTCTGCCCCATGCTGACCGTTGGGTCCATCGAACTCCTCACCCACCACGGATCCAAGGAGCAGAAGGCGACATGGCTGCCGAAGCTGATCAGCGGGGAATGGACGGGGACCATGAACCTGACGGAACCCCAGGCGGGTTCCGACTTGGCCGCGGTTCGGACCAAGGCCACCCCCGCCCCGGACCTTGGCCAGGGCATCTATCGGATCCAGGGTGGCAAGATCTTCATCACCCATGGGGACCACGACATGAGCGCGAATATCGTGCACATGGTGTTGGCCCGCCTGTCCGATGCCCCCCCGGGTATCAAGGGCATTTCCCTTTTCATCGTGCCGAAGTTCCTGCTGAACAACGCTGGGGAGCCCGGTGAACACAATGACCTGAGGGCGGTTTCCCTGGAACACAAGTTGGGTATCCACGCCAGCCCGACCTGCGTCATGGCCTTCGGCGACAAAGGGGGCGCCATCGGCTATCTGGTGGGCGAGGAAAACCGCGGCATCGAATACATGTTCACCATGATGAACAACGCCCGCCTCGCCGTCGGTGTCCAGGGCGTGGGCATCGCCGAGCGGGCCACCCAGGCCGCGGTGGACTATGCCCGCGGCCGGGTCCAGGGTCCCGACCCCGCGAGGAAGACAAAGGGGGCTGTCAGCATTATCCATATGCCCGATGTGCGGCGCATGCTCATGACCATGCGCGCCCTGACCCAGGCGGCCCGGCTGATCACCTTTCAGACCGCGGCCGAACTGGACCGGGCCAAGGCCCATCCAGATGAGAGCACCCGCGCCACAGCCGAGTCCCGGGCCGCCCTGCTGACCCCCATCGCCAAGGCCTGGAGCACCGAGGTAGGCATCCAGGTGGCCAATCTGGGCATTCAGGTACACGGTGGCCTCGGCTTCATAGAGGAGACAGGCGCCGCGCAATACCTCCGCGATGCCCGTATCGCGGCCATCTACGAGGGAACCAACGGAATCCAAGCCATTGATCTGGTGGGCCGCAAGCTGATCCGCGACAAGGGCGCCGCCCTGTCGGCCCTCCTCGCCGAGATGCGCGCCACCCAAGCGGACCTGACCCAGGTCCTGCCCGATCTGGGACCGCCCCTTGGCGCGGCCCTGGACGACGTGGAGGCCGCGCGGGCCTGGATCCTGGAGAATAGCGATCCGGTCAACATGCAGTCCGCGGCCACGCCCTTCCTAAACCTGATCGGATTGGCGACCGGGGGATGGTTGCTGGGAAAATTGGCCCTAAACGCCATGGCGGGAACGGGCGGTGACCCGGCCCATGACACGGCCCGACTGACCGTCGCCGGGTTCTTCCTGCGCCACCTTCTGCCAGCGACCGGAGGCCATCTGGCCGCGATCCGCGCCGGTGCCGGGGACCTGATGGCCCTGGACGAAGATGCACTCACCCCAGTGTGACGGGTTTCCCGTGAAGGCCCCGAGACGGGGCGCCGGGAAAATCCCCGCGTCCCACTTCATGTTTCCATGGCCTTATGCCCCTCGCCGCTTCTATAATCCCGCCGCCGTATCGCCATCCCGGGGAGCATCGTACCGTCCATGACGTTTGGGAAAGCCGGACCCGATACACTCCGAGACCCGGAGTGTATCCAGCCCTCTCGCCGCGCCAATCAGCCCAGACTTTTCCGGCGGATCCGCGCCGGATCCGCGCTGGTGGCGTCCTTGGCGACGCCCACGGCGGGGGCTGCCCTGGCCATGGCCTTGGTTACGCTGGTCCCCCGGCCTGGATTGGCCCAGGACACAACGGGCATCCTCGTCCAGAATGACGCCGTTGGTGTCGGCGCGGGCCTGCCCATGGTGGGCGGTCTGGACAGCGTCTCCGCCCAGGCCCAATCGGTCGGACCCACGGGGATGCCCACCTATACACCCTTGACCCAGGCCTCGCCCACGACCACCTTGGCCTCTCTCCAAAGCCTGGGTTCGAACCCCGCCCGCGCCGAACCGGGGGCGATTACCCTCCAGCCAATCAATACCAACGACTTGAGCCAATTGAACTCCCTCGGCCCCACGGCACCCAAGGGAACGGCCCCTGTTAGGGACCCGGGTCTGGCCGCCCCGCCGAGCTCGGGCGGACCCCCGACCCGGGCCCCTGTCCACGATGATACACTGACCCAGGCACCGGAAAGCCGCACCCTGGTCAGCGCCAACGAAATGACCCAGGACGACGACCTGGGAATCGTCACCGCCCGGGGGGACGTGACCGTGGTCAGTGGGGAACAGACCCTGAGGGCCGATGTCGTTACCTACAATACGGTCCAGAATCTGGTCACGGCATCGGGCAATGTGTCCCTGACCGCCACGGGCACCGTCGAGGACGACACCACCTTCGCCCAATACATGGAATTGACCGGAGACCTGAAAAACGGATTCATCCGCGGTGTCCAAATGCTGATGGCGAATGGAGGCCGCATGGCCGCCCTCTATGGCGAGCGGGATGACACCAGCCAGCGCAAGGAATTTTCCAAGGGCGTTTACACGGCCTGTAATTCCTGCAGCGGATCGGAATCCCCCCTGCCGACAATGACTGGCCGCAGAGAAGGCCCCCGGCAACCCCCACCGGTTTGGCAGTTGAAGGCCGCGCGGATCACCCATGATGAGCAGGCCCAAGACATCATCTACAACGATGCCTGGCTGGAACTGTTCGGTGTTCCGGTGCTCTACACCCCCTACCTCAGCCAACCCGACCCGACGGTTTATCGCCGGTCGGGGCTGATGAACATATCTCCGGGCTCCTCCAGTCTTCTGGGCGCCACGCTCTATGCCCCCTATTACATTGTCTGGGACGACCACGCGGACTCAACCGTGGCGGTTCAGTATTCCGAACTGCAGAATGTATTGTTGCATGGGACCTATGACCGTAATTTCAAGATGGGCGAGTTCGCCTTCCGCGGATCCATGGCCCCCTACGACCAGGACGGTTATTTCCAGTTCGATCAAGAATCGAGTGGTGCTTACAACTTCGACAAGACGTGGAGAGCGGGCTTTGAAAGCGCCTATACCTCCGATCCGATCTACCTGTACCGGGCCGGACTGGAGCCCCAGAACGACGCCGCTTTTCTGACCAACAACCTTTACCTGCGTGGTTCGCAGGGCCGCAGCGCTCTATCGACCGAGGCCATCTACTTCCAAGACGTGAACGAACCCCTGATTCAAGACAGCACGCCCTATGTGCCCGTAATGATAGACTACAATCTGGTCACGGACCCCCTGTGGTGGAATGGGCACGCCGAAGCGGATTTCAACGGCACTGTTCTACGCCGGGGCGAAGGCACCAACATGAACCGCTTGGTCGGCCGCATGGGCTACCAACAGCCCATCCAGGACGGTTTGGGCAGCGAATGGATGTTCAATGCCTCCCTGCGGGGGGACTTCTACAACTCCGAGGATGTCACCCTCGACAACGGGTCCAGCTTCACGGGCAACCAAGCCCGCTTCGTGCCTCAGGCAAGCGCCATCTGGCGGTATCCCCTGGTCAATGCCACCGGGACCAGTCGCCATGTGATCGAGCCAAAAGTTGGGTTTTTCACGGCGATGCCCAACAACAACCCGGACGAAATTCCCAACGAGGACAGCCAGGCCTTCAACCTGGATATCAGCAACCTGTTTAACCCCTCGCGACTGCCCGGTTATGACCGGGTCGAAGGAGGGCAATGGGCGTCCTATTCCATGCGCTATGCCTACTACGATGAGAGCAACCAGAACCTGGAGGTCGAAGTGGGCCAGACTTACCGCCTACAGCGGGACACCTCGTTGTTCGGCCAGGGGAGCGGCATGGAAAACAATATGTCGGATATTGTCGGCCGTCTGCGCTACAATTACGGTAGCTATTTTACCGCCAGTTACGGCACCCAGTTGGACGCCGATACCTTTGAGCCGACGCGCCACGAATTGACGGCCTCGACCGGGACATCCCTGCTTTCGGGTTCCCTGACGTACCTTTACGCGAAACAGACGGCGACGACAACCGGTGACTCCATCGCCGAACGCAACCAGATTTCCGGCTCCTTAGGCACCCGTTTCGCCCGTTATTGGAGCGCGACCGGCAGTCACACCTATAGCATCAACCTCAACGAGCCCGTATCCACCTCGCTCACGCTGAACTACGAGGACGAGTGCATCAGGGTCCAAACCCTGTTCACGCGAGACCATACCGAAAAATTCGGCGAGGAAGCGGGCACCTCCTTCCTGGTCAACCTGTCCCTGAAGACCCTTGGCAGCTATTCCTTCAGCCCAGGCCTGTTCTCCAGCTCCAGCAATAGCAATTAATCGAGGCTCCCGTGATCGTGCTTTCCACAGCGAACCGCCCATCCGACGCGACGACCGCCCCTGAACGCGCGCGCGGCATCCCGCCCCTTGCGGTCGCGCTGTTCGCCCTGATCCTGGCGAGTTTGACCGGACTGGGTCCCGGCTCCGTTTGGGCCCAATCCCAGCGTATCGCCGCGGTGGTCAACGAGGATGCCATTTCCGGCTATGACCTGGATGCTCGGCTGGACATCGTCATCGCCACCTCCAACCTGCCCAATCGGGCGGAGGTGCGCCAACGGCTGGCACCCCAGATCCTGCGAACCCTGATCGACGAAACCTTGAAGTTGCAGGAATCCAAACGGGTCGGTGTCGCCATTGACAACAACGATATCGCCGACGGGGTCCAGCGTCTGGAGCAGCGCAACAACATGCCGCCCGGGGGCCTCAGCGCGGCCTTCAAGAAAGCTGGATTGGATTGGGACAGCCTGACCCAGCAGATCCGGGCGGAAGTGGCTTGGGTCAAGGCCATCCAGGCGAGCATGGCCGGACGGATCAATGTCTCGGACGAGGAAATCACCCTCTACGAACGCCAGATCCAGCGGAATATCGGCCAACCGGAATACCTTGTGGCGGATATCTTCCTGCCGGTTGACTCGCCGTCCCAGGATGGAGAAGTTCAGGCTGCGGCCTTCCGCATGATCGAAGAGATGCGCAAAGGAGCCAATTTCGCCGCCCTTGCCCAGCAATTCTCCCGCGGACCAAGCGCGCAACGGGGGGGCGATCTTGGTTGGATTGGCCCCGGCGACACCGACCAGGAGGTCCTTCAGGCCCTGCGCGCCATGACCCCGGGCAACCTGTCCCAGCCCGTACGGACCTTTGGCGGCTACCATATTCTCCTGTTGCGCGAACAGCGCGTCTCGACGGGGGGCGAGGCTGGACCCACCGTCACCCTGTCGCGCATCGTCCTTGCCAAGCGTGGAAGCCAGGCCATCACCGGGGATCGAATCCAATCCCTGCGCTCCCGCATCGAGGCCACCAATTCCTGCGAGTCCTTCAACGCCCTGGCCAAGGAAGTCGGCGACCCCTCTGGACCCATGGGCAACGTGGATCCCAACCTGCTCCCCACCAATGGACAACAGGCCATTCGGGATCTGCCCATTGGCCAGCCCTCCAAGGGGATCATCCAGGATGGGGTGGAGGTCTATTTGATGGTCTGCGGTCGGAATACCGGGGGCCTGCCAGACAAGGAAACCCTGCGGGCCCGTTTGATCGAACAGAAGATCCAGGGCATGGCCCAGCGACGTTTACGGGACCTGCGCCAGCAGGCTATTATCGACATCCGCGTCTGATCCAGGCCTCAGGCATGACAATCTCCCGGCCCCCGGCCCCCCCTCCAACGCCCCTGGTTGTGACCATGGGGGATCCCGCGGGCGTTGGGGGAGAAATCCTGGCAAAGGTCTGGCGGCGCCGGGAGGAAGGCCGTCCCGGCGACGGGCCGATACCGCCTTTCTTCGTGGTCGGGGATCCTGACTGGCTCTCCTCCCTTTGTCCCATCCATCTCCTGGATGATCCGACCCAGGCGCCGTCGGTCTTCTCCCGGGCTTTACCCGTCCTACCCGAGCGCTTGGCCAATCCCGTTCGGTTGGGCCAGGGCGATCCCGAAAATGGGGCGGCCATCATCCGCTCCATTGAGCGGGCCGTGGCCCTGACCGCGGCGGGGGTAGCCTCCGGCGTGGTGACTCTGCCGATCAACAAACATGTTCTCCAAAGCGCGGGCTTCGCCCATCCGGGCCATACGGAGTTCCTGGGAGAGCTGGCCGCCCGCCATTGGGCCGACGCGCCCCACGAACCGGTGATGATGCTGGCCTGCCCGCGATTGCGCGTGGTCCCGGTGACGGTCCACATGGCGCTCCGCCGAGCCGTGGAAACCCTGAGCATCGACCGGATCCTGACGGTCGCACGGATCACCGAAGCGGCCCTGCGCCGGGATTTCGGTCTCGCCGCCCCGCGTCTGGCCCTGGCCGGATTGAACCCCCACGCCGGAGAGGAGGGGCGTATGGGGTCCGAGGATGCCACCCTGATCGCCCCCGCCGTCGCGACCCTGCGGGACGAGGGCATTGATGCCCGGGGTCCCCTGCCCGCAGACACCCTGTTTCACGCCGAAGCCCGGGAGCGGTACGACGTGGCGCTCGGCATGTACCACGACCAAGTCCTGATCCCCATCAAGACGTTGGATTTCCATGGCGGGGTGAATGTGACCCTCGGCTTGCCCTTCATCCGGACCTCGCCGGACCACGGCACGGCCTTCGATATCGCGGGCCGCGGGATGGCCCGGGAAGACAGCCTTCTGGCCAGCTTGCACCTCGCCGGATCCATGGCCAGAACCCGAGCGGAGTCCGGCATATGACCGAGACCTTCGGCGAAAAGCCCTTCGACGGTCTGCCCCCCCTACGGGAGGTCATCACCGAATACGGCCTGAATGCCCGCAAGTCCCTGGGCCAGAACTTTCTCCTGGATCTGAACCTGACGGGCCGCATCGCCCGGGCCGCCGGGGACCTGAGCCAGGGCACGGTCATTGAGGTGGGTCCCGGCCCCGGTGGCCTGACCCGGGCCTTGCTCGCCGCGGGCGCCCAAAAGGTGATCGCCATCGAACGGGACTCCCGCTGCCGGGGTATCCATGCCCAGATCACCGAGGCCTATCCCGGTCGCCTGGAGATCATCGAAGCCGACGCCTTGAAAATCGACGCCGCCACCCTGGGCGAGGCCCCCCGGAAGATCGTCGCCAATCTCCCCTATAACGTCGCCACCCCCCTGCTGCTGGGCTGGCTCAAGACCCCCCAGGCCTTCGAATGTCTGGTCCTGATGTTCCAGAAGGAAGTGGTGGACCGCCTCGCGGCCAAGCCCGGGACCAAGCATTATGGGCGGCTGTCGGTGATCACCCAATGGCTGGCCGAGGTCCGCCCCCAATTCGAGGTGAACCCCCGGGCCTTCACGCCGCCCCCCAAGGTGACCTCCACGGTGGTCCGCATCGACCCCCGGCCCGAGCCCCTGGCCCCGGCCCGCATGGAAACCCTGGAGCGGGTCACGGCCGCGGCCTTCGGTCAACGCCGGAAAATGCTGCGGGCCAGCCTGAAATCCCTGGGCGACGCGGAGGCCCTCTGCGCCGTGGCGGGCCTGGACCCCACGGCCCGGGCGGAAACCGTCCCCGTTGAAGGCTTCGCGGCTCTGGCCCGGGCGGTCGACGCGGGCAATTGATCCCCACTCTGGGCGGGGATTCGAGCCTCTCGCGGGTTATTCTCCCCTAAATCCAAACGACATGACACCCGGCATCTTCACTCCAGGCGGAACCTGATACCAACGTGCGATGAGCTTAGCAACTGTGTTTATGGTGCGGGCTGGACGGTCCAGGGGACGGCGGTTTTGAGGATGGCGTTGGCCATGACAATAAGCCGTCTGGCAATGGCGACCATGATGACTTTGTGAGGTTTTCCGTTTTTCCGAAGGCGAAGAGCGACGGTTTGCAGGTTTGGATTATAGCGGGCGGCGGTCAGCGCGGCCTAGAACAAGGCGCGTCTCAAGGACCGTCTTCCTCCGCCAATGGCCCGTTTTCCTCTCATGGTTCCGCTGTCGTGAGGAATGGGAGCGAGCCCACACATGGCCGCGGCTTGCGCCGCTGTCATCTGTCCAAGTTCGGGCATTTCGGCGATCATCATGGCCGAGGTCACCGGTCCTATTCCAGGAATGGAGCGGAGTAAGCTGGCTTTTTCAGCCGATGCTTCATCCTCGTCGATGGCCTTCTCGATCCTGTGTTCGAGGTCCTTGATTTGGGCATCGAGGAGGGCTTTGAGATCCTCATCCATGCTTTCAAGTTCAGCGGGGATGCCCTGTTTTGCCCGCGCCTTGCTTTGGGCCATCAGCCGTTTGCGTGTTTCGACGACTTGAGCCCGCTTTGTCGTCAGAGCCTTGAGAACGCGG
>JAIOYK010000051.1 GCA_021741145.1 Rhodospirillum sp.
GGACACCGCCTGCCGTTCGGAGGGGCGCGGTGTCCCTCCAGGCCCATCAAACCGTCGACGCCAGTTTCGCGACAGGGAAGGCTGAATGCCGAGTTCCGCCGCGATCTGCCCCAAGGGCCGCCCGCTACTCTCCAGCAGTACCACTGATTCTTGCTTGAACTCGTCCGTGAAGGTTCGTCGGGTTGTCTGCGTCATTGTCCACCTCTCCGCTCCCGAAGGAGCTTAACTGAAGTGTCCATCTTCTTGGAGCAGGGTCAGTAGGGCGCCTTCATAAAGAGGTTGAATCACAACCATCAGCCTAAGCCAACCCCTTTTACGCCAACCCCGTGAGCAGTTACTGCCGAGGGGCGCCGGTTCCCTTCCCATCTCCTATCCCTCGGTCCCCTATCTCTTGCCCCCCGATCTCTTGCCCCCCGATCTCTTGCCCCCCGATCTCTTGGCTGTCCGCCAGGACAGTCCCGCGATGACGCCACGGAGTTCCGCCAGGCCCTTCAGGCGACCGATGAGGGCATAGCCCGGGTGGGCTCCCCGGTCCTTGTCGCTAAGAAGGTCGTGGCCGTGGTCCGGGCGGAAGGGGATCTCCGCGTCGTCCCGACCCTCCTCGCGGCGGCGGGCTTCCTCGTTCAGCAGGACGGAGATCAGCGCCACCATGTCCGTGCCGCCGTTCAGATGGTCGGCTTCCTCGAAGCTGCCGGACTGGTCCGAGTCGTGGCGCACGTTCCGCAAATGGGCGAAGTGGATCCGGTCGGAAAACCGTTCGGCGATATGGGGGATGTCATTGTGAATCCCCGCGCCCAGGGATCCGGCGCAGAGGGTCAAACCATTGGATCGCGCGTCCACCGCGTCCATGACCCAGGCGATGTCCTCCTCCGACGACACCACCCGCGGCAGACCGAGGATGTCACGAGGGGGGTCGTCCGGGTGGACGCAAAGGCGCATTCCCAACTCCTCGGCGGTCGGAACAATCGCATCGAGGAACCGCTTGAAGTTGGTTCGGATCTCGGTTCGGCCTAGGCCTTCATACCGTTTCAGGGCCGCCTTCAGGCCTTCGACGTCATAGCGGTCATAGGCCCCGGGCAGTCCCGACATGATGGCGTGCAGCAATGCCGCCCGATCCTGGTCCGTCGATGCCTTGAACCAGGTCGCGGCCTGTTCGATGACGGCTTCCGGATAGTCATCCAGGGCGTCCTTGCGACCCAGCATGTGGATCTCGAAGGCGGCCATGCGCGGCGCGTCGAAGCGCAGGCAAGCGCCCCCCCGGGACACGGGGGCGGCCAGATCGGTGCGGGTCCAGTCGATCAGCGGCATGAAATTGTAGCAGATGGTTTTCACGCCTTCGGCGGCCAGGTTGGCCATGGACTGCCGGTAAGTCGCGTACAGACGCTCCAGGTCGCCCTCGCCGCGCTTGATGTCCTCGTGCACGGGGAGGCTTTCCACCATCACCCAGTCGAACCCGGCTTGCCTGATCCGTCCGTTCCGTTCGGCGATGGCCGCGCGGTCCCAGACCTCGCCATAGGGGATTTCGTGCAGGGCGGTGACAATGCCCGACGCGCCTGTCTGGGCGACCTCGGGCAGGGTGATGCGATCAAGGTCGCCGTACCAGCGCCAGCTTTCCTTCATGGTCGGTTCTCCATGGCGCGGTCCGCGCCCAAATCACACATGGCGCGGTCCACGCCCAAATCTTCAACGGCGCGGCGGGCGCCCAGGGTCAGAAGTTGGTCATAGGCGGCGAGGATGCCGGGTTCCAAGGCCTCGGCCAGATCGGCCGGGAAGACGGCCCGGACGCCGAGCAGTGCCTTGGCCTTTCCGGTTCCTGTCTCCGCGTCGGAGGTCACGCGCAAATGGCTGGCCAGGGGATCCCTGACGTCGATGGGCTGGCCGGTTTCGTCGACGCCGCCGACGTAGCGCATCCAGGCCGCCACGGCCAGGTTCAATCCCGGCGTGGACCGCCCCGCGGCGAGGTTTTCGCGCAGGGTCCCCAGGATGCGCTGGGGCAGTTTCTGGCTGCCGTCCATGGCGATCTGCCAGGTGCGGTGCCGGATACCCGGGTTCCGATAGCGGTCGAACAGGGCCTCGGCGTAGGCCGCCAGATCCCCCCCTGGGGGTGGGGTCAGGACGGGGAGGATCTCCTCGGACCAGAGACGGGTGACATAGTGGGCGAAGACCGGATCGGCCACGGTCTCGGCGATGGTCTCGTGCCCGGCCAGATAGCCCAGATAGGCCAGGGCAGAGTGCGTGCCGTTCAGGCACCGCAGCTTCATATGCTCATAGGGGGTAACGTCGTCGACCAGGGTGGCGCCCGCGGCGTCCAGGTCCGGGCGGATGTCATCGACGAAATCGTCCTCCACCACCCATTGCCGGAAGGGTTCGTGCATCACGGGGGCCGCGTCCAGCTTGCCGGTCAGGCGGGTGGCGGTCTCGAGATCCTCGGGTTTGGTGGCCGGGACGATGCGGTCGACCATGGTGCTGGGGAAGCGCCCTTCCGTGGCGATCCAATCGGCGAGCGCCGGGTCGATCACCCGGGCCATGTCGAGGATCAGCCCCCGGACCAGCCGTCCGTTTTCGGGCAGGTTGTCGCAGGTCAGCACGGTGAAGGGGCGAAGGCCCGCGGCGCGGCGCGTCTGGAGCGCGCGGACAAGGAAGCCCGGGGCGGACAGGGGCGGACCCTCGCCCAGATCATGGAGGATGTCGGGGTGGTCCAGGTTCAGGCGGCCGGTGGACGGTTCGTGGCAATAGCCCTTCTCGGTCACTGTCAGGGTGACGATCCGTGTTTCCGGATGGGCCATGCGCGCGAGCACCGCGGCGGGGTTTTCCGGGGCGACCAGGACGTCCTCGATGACCTCGACGGTGCGCGCATGCGCGCCGTCCGGGGCCAGTTCCAGAGCCGTGTAGGCGAAATCCTGGGGCGCCAGCTTGTCCCGGGTGGAGGGGGATTTCAGGCAAATGCCGACAATCCCCCAATCCCCACCGGAGGCACGCATGGCCTCGGCGATGTAGAGGGCGCCATGGGCTCGGAAAAAGGCGCCCAGTCCCAGGTGGACGATCCCTACGCCCGGCCGGCGTCCCGGGGAGCGGGACAGGCGGGGCGGGGCCGGGTTCGGATCAGTTGGCAAGCCAACCCCCATCGACATTGAGCACCGCTCCGTGGACATAGCGGGCCGCGGGTGAACAGAGGAAGGCCACGGCGCCACCGATGTCCTCCGCCTCGCCCCAGCGACCCGCGGGAATGCGGCTCAGAATGGCGTCGTGGCGCTTGGTATCGGCGCGCAGGGCCTCGGTGTTGTTGGTCACGATGTAGCCGGGCGCGATGGCGTTGACGTTCACGCCCTTGGAGGCCCATTCGTTGGCCAGGGTCTTGGTGATCCCCGCCACCCCATGTTTGGAGGCGGTGTAGGAGGGTACCCGGATCCCGCCCTGGAAACTCAGAAGCGAGGCGATGTTGACCACCGCGCCTTGGCTTCTGGTGGCGAAGACCTCTCGGGCGAAGGCCTGGGTGGTGAAAAAAACGGCCTTCAGGTTGATGTTGAGGACCGCGTCCCAGTCCTCCTCCGTGAAGTCCACGCTGTCATTGCGGCGGATGATCCCCGCGTTGTTCACCAGGATGGAGTATCCGGCGCCCTTGAAGAGGTCCTTGGCCACCATGGGATCGGCGAAGTCCAGGATCAGGGAGCGGGCCTTGCCGCCCAGCGCGTCAATCTGGGCCAGGGTGTCCTCGCAGGACCGGCGACCCGCGCAGACCACCTCGGCTCCTTGGCGGGCCAGGGTGACGGCGCAGGCCTGACCGATGCCCGTATTGGCGCCGGTCACCAGGGCCAGGCGACCGCTCAGGTCGAACAGGCCGCTCATCGCAAATCCCCCGGCTGAACAAAGTCCATGTCGGTGTAGTCGACATTGTCTCCCGCCATGGCCCAGACGAAGGTGTAGCTCTCCGTTCCGGCGCCACTATGCAGGGACCAGGGCGGGGACAGGGTTGCTTCCTCGTTGGCGACCATCAGGTGGCGGGTCTGCTTGGGCTCGCCCATCAGGTGGACCACCCGGCCCGCGGGGGACAGGTCGAAATACATGTAGATCTCGATCCGTCGGTCATGGGTATGGGCGGGCATGGTATTCCAGACGGATCCATCCTCCAGGGTGGTGTACCCCAAGACCAATTGACAGCTCTCCATCACCTGGGGATGGATGGCTTGGTGGATGGTCCGCTTGTTCGAGGTCTCGATGGACCCCAACTTGACTTCCTTGCAGTCGGCCTTGCGGAGCAGGCGGTTGGGGAAAGTCGCGTGGGCGGGGCAGGAGGTGATGTAGAAGCGACCCTCTCCGCCCATGGTCACCGGACCGGCGCCCTTGCCCAGATAGAGGACATCGCCCTTCTCCAGGGTCCAGGTTTCCCCGCCCGCGGCGACGGTGCCGGTGCCGCCAATGTTGACGATGCCCATTTCCCGGCGGTCCAGGAAGCAGGGGGTGCCCGCCTGTTCCACATGGTCCAGGATCAAGCTGCCCCCAGCCGGTACGGCGCCGCCCAGGACGAAGCGCTCATAGTGGGTGTAGACCAGAGTGATCTCCCCATCGACGAACAGGTTCGTGGCGAGGAAGTGTTCGCGCAGGGCCTCGGTGTCCATGCCGCGGGCGTGGTCGGCGTGAATGGCGTAGCGGGTTTGGACGTTCAGCATGTTTGAGCCTTTCACAGGAAATCGTCACGCCGGGGCGTGAAGGTGTCGATGAGCATGCCCGCTTCGATGCAGCGGCAGCCGTGTTCCCCGTTGGAAGGAACGACGAGGCTGTCGCCGGGGCCAAGGTCCCGGGTCTCCCCATCGACGGAGAATTGGAACCGTCCGGACCGGACGAAGGTGGATTGCACGTGGGGATGCCGATGGAGCGCCCCAACGGCGTCTTTCTGGAAGTCGAAGGCGACGACCATCAGCTCTTCCCTCTGGCTGAGGACCTGACGGGTGACGCCGGGATCGGTCGAAACGACGGGATAGGGTGAGGGCATGGGGCGCTCCATTTCCATTGGTTCGGGATCGGGGTCGGGGTCGGGGGTCAGTGGAACAGGGCTGGAACGGCGAGGGACAGGGCCGGGATATAGGTCACCAGCATCAGGGTGGCGAAGGCCGCCAGATAAAAGGGACCGATGGTCCGCACCGTTTGCCAGACCGTGATCTTGCCCACGGCGCAGCCGACGAACAGAACCGAGCCAACTGGCGGCGTGCACAGGCCAATCCCCAGGTTCAGGATCAGGATCACCCCGAAATGGACGGGATCAATACCAAAGGCCTCGGCCACGGGCAGGAAGATCGGTGTGGTGATGACGATCAGGGGCGACATGTCCATGAAGGTGCCCAGGATCAACAGAACGATGTTGATCAGGATCAGGATCACATAGGGATTGTCGGAAATCTGCCGCATGAAGGCGACCAGTTCCGCGGGCACTCTGAGGTAGGCCAACAACCAGCCAAAGGAGGCGGCGCAGCCGATGACCATCAGCACCATGGCCGTGGTCCGCACCGCGGCCATGCCCGCGGCGATGAAGCCGTCCAAATTCAAGGTCTTGTAGGCAAGGGTCGTGACCAGTAGGGCGTAGACCGCGGCGATACAGGAACTTTCCGAGGCGGTGAAGACACCGGAGCGGACACCGCCGAAGATGATGCCGATCAGCAGGATCCCGGGTATGGCGCCGAACAGAAGACGACGGACGTTCCCCCATCCCTGGAAGGTTTCAATGGGATAGTTCCGCTTCTTGGCCACGTACCAGGCCGCGATCATCAGGGAGATGGCCAGGATGATGCCCGGCAGGATCCCCGCTGTGAACAGGTCGGCGATGGAGATCTTCCCGCCCGCGGCGATGGAATAAATGATCATGTTGTGGGAGGGCGGGATCATCAAGGCGATGATGGCCGAGATGACGGTGATGTTGACCCCGTAGTCGACGTCATACCCCCGTTCCTTCATCTGCGGAATCATCAGGCCGCCGATGGCCGAGGCATCGGCGGCGGCGGATCCGGAAATGCCCCCAAACAGCAGGGAAGCGGTGATGTTCACCTGACCAAGACCACCACGGAAATGACCAACCAGGGATCCCGCCAGGGCCACCAAACGCCGCGCGATATCCCCCCGCACCATCAGCTCACCGGCGAAGATGAAAAAGGGGATGGCCATCAGGGCGAAGACCGACACGCCGGAATTCAAGCGTTGAAACACGACAACCGGTGGCAAGCCCAGGTACAGGATAGTGGCGAGGCTGGACATGCCAAGGCAGAAGGCCACGGGGGTGCCAATGAGCAGAAGGAACGAGAACGTCCCGAAAAGGATCCAGAGTTCCATGGGTTTAGTCTTCCAGTTCCGTTTCGCCGAAGCGGGCCGTGGGCAGACCGGCGGCGCGGCGCGCGAGCCGTTCGATGGCGAAGAGGGCGAGCAGGGCGCCGCCGCCAATAAGGGGAATGAAATCAAAGGCCCCGGAAATGCCCAGGGATGGCAACTTGTTCCCCGCGGTCTTGGCCGCGAGAGACCAGCCAAACCACATCATGCAGCCACCGAAGAAGACGACCACGCAGTCGGATATGGAATAGAGAAACGGCTTGAATTTGTCGTTCAGGAAGTACAACAGGACATCGAAGGACAGGTGGTAGCCTTCGCGAATGCCCACGGCGGCCCCCAGAAAGATGAACCAGCCCATGGTCATGACCGCGGCCGGTTCGGACCAGACCAAGCTATCGTTCAGGATATATCGGAAAAAGACCTGGGCGGCGATGGCGGCGGTCATAAAGACGAGACCGGCCACGGATATCCATAGCGCCACGCGGGAGATCATTTTCATGATCCGCGCCGCCTTCAACATGATGTCCCGCATGGGAACCCTCCACGAGAAAGAATGGCGCGGGTCTGGACTTTCGCCGAATACCCGCGCCATCGACTGGGTTCCTATTGGGTCGCCTGGATGCGCGCGACCATGTCCTTCAGCTTGTCGGAGGTCACGTACTTCGCATAGACCGGCTTCATGGCGTCAATGAAGGGAGTCTTGTCGATGTCGGTGATCACCTGGGCGCCAGCGGCGCGCACCTTGGCTTCCGAAGCCGCTTCGCGCTCCTGCCAGAGTTTGCGCATCACGGGCACGGAGTCCTTGGCGGCCTGACGGACGGCGGCCTGGTCCTCGGGGCTCAGCTTGTCCCAGGACTTCTTGGACATGATCAGGACTTCGGGGACAATCAGGTGTTGGTCCAAGGTGTAGTACTTGGCGACCTCGAAGTGGCCGGAGCTTTCATAGGACGGCCAGTTGTTCTCGGCGCCGTCGATGACTCCGGTCTGGATGGAGGAATAGACCTCGCCATAGGGCATGGGTGTGGCGTTCGCGCCAACCGCGCCAACCATGTCGACGAACAGGTCCGACTGCATGACACGGAACTTCATGCCCTTCAGGTCGTCCATGCTCTTGATCGGATGGTCGCTGTTGTAGAAGCTGCGGGATCCCCCATCGTAGAAGGCCAAGCCGATCAGGTCATGGGGTTCGAACGCGGCGAGGATTTCATCACCGATCGGGCCATCCATGACGTGGTGCATGTGGTCGACGGAGCGGAAAATGTAGGGCAGGGAGGGAACCTGGGTTTCCTCGATGATGTTGTTGAAGGGACCCAGGCTGACGCGATTCAAGTCAATCACGCCGAATTGGGTCTGTTCGATGGAGTCCTTTTCCTCGCCCAACTGAGCGGAGTGAAACACTTCGACGCAGAGGTGACCTTTGGTGCGTTCCTCTAACAGCTTCCCCATTTCCTCGACCGCGGCGACGGTCGGGTAGCCCTCGGGGTGGGTGTCGGACGAGCGCAGGGTGATTTCACAGGCTTGCGCGGTGGTCATCATCGCGGCGCCCGCGAGAAGGGCAAGGGACAGGGTCTTGTAAACGGACATGTTTTTCATTCCTCCCAAGGTGTTTTCGGTTGGTCAGAGGCGGTAAGCCCGCTTGACCAGCCCGTAGCTGAGGTCCTGAATGACCTCGAAGGCCTCGTCCTCCGCCAAGCGCCCGGAGGCGACCAGCGTGGCGAGAAACGCGCAATCCACGCGCCGCGCCACGTCGTGGCGTGCGGGGATCGAGCAAAAGGCGCGGGTGTCGTCGTTGAAGCCGACGGTATTGTAGAATCCCGCGGTTTCGGTGGCCGCTTCCCGGAAGCGGCGCATGCCTTCCGGACTGTCGAAGAACCACCAAGCTGGACCCAGCCGCAACACCGGATAGGCCCCCGCCATGGGCGCCAACTCCCGGGAGACGGTGGTCTCGTCCAGCGTGAACAGAATGACCGTCAGACGCGGGTCCGTGCCATGGGCCTCCAGCAGGGGACGCAGGGCGCGGACATAGTCCGTCCGGGTCGGAATATCGAACCCCTTGTCTCGACCGAAACGGGCGAAGATCTCTCCGGAATGGTTGCGCAGGCTACCAGGATGGATCTGTAGAACCATTCCGTCCTCGATGCTCATGCGCGCCATTTCGGTCAGCATCTGACCGCGGAACGCGTCGGCCTCCTCGGCTGAACAGGTCCCGGCCAGGGCCTTGGCGAACAACCGGGCGGCTTCGTCCTTGGGCAGGTTTTCCGTCCGCGCGTTGGGATGCCCATGATCGGTGGAGGTGGCGCCGAAGTCCTGGAAATAAGCCCGGCGGATCCGGTGGGCGGCAAGGTACCCGGCCCAGGTGGTGGTGTCCTCGCCGGTCAGTTCGCCCAGGTGGACGACATTCCCGGCGAATCCCTCGAACTCGGGGTCCACGACGGGATCGGGGCGATAGGCGGTGACTACCCGACCAGACCAGCCACTGTCCCGGATCATCCGGTGCCAGCGCAGGTCGTCCAGCGGACTTTCCGTGGTGGCCAGAACCTCGATTCCAAAGCGCTCGAACAGGGCCCGGGGGCGGAACTCGGCGCGGGACAGGCAATCGGCGATCTGGTCGTAGGCCGCGTCGGCGGTGGCCTCGGACAGGCGCTCGGTCAGGCCAAAGACGTGGTGGAAGGCATGGTCGAGCCAAAGGCGGGAGGGGGTTCCCCGCAGCAGATGGACGTTCTTGGCGAACAGCCGCCAAATGGTCCGTCCGTCCGTTTCCACCGGTCCACCATCGGCTCGGGGTACACCCAGGCTCTCCAGGGGAACGCCCTGGGAGTACAGCATGCGGAACACGTAGTGGTCCGGCGTCACGAACAGGCGCGCGGGATCCGGGAACGGCGCGTTCTCGGCGAACCATCGGGGGTCGGTGTGGCCGTGAGGACTGATGATCGGCAAATTCTTCACGGAGTCGTACAAGGATAGGCCGAGGGATCGGGCGGGGTCGGTCAGAGGTAGCAAACGATCCGGTCGCAGGTCCATGTTCACCCCCTCGGCGTCATAAGCCGATGCATTTTCAGTTATATTGTGAAAGCGGCTTTGCTTGCATCTGGTAGTCAACTAGTATGCTAGTAGGCATCGCGCTCGGGAGTCAAGGAGGGACAGTGTCCATGAACCGAATCAGGGGGCCGATGAGCCCTGGAGTGATAGAACGTCCCTCCTCGGTCACCGATCAGGTGTTCGCGGAGCTTTACCACCGCGTCATTTCGTTGGTGATGCCACCTGGGACGAAAACCTCGGAAACCGAGGTGGCGAGTGCCCTTGGCGTGTCCCGGCAACCCGTCCGTGACGCCTTTTACCGGCTCTCCAAGGCCGGGTTCCTGGCGATCCGTCCCCAGCGGGCGACCACGGTCAGCATGATTTCCGAACGGGCGGTGAAACAGGCTCGATTCATTCGGACGGCCCTGGAAGTGGAAACGACTCGGGTTGCCTGCGAACGGTTGACGGAAGACGATTTGGTGGCCTTGGAGTCCATTTTGGATCAACAGCAACAGGCGGTCCATCAGGGCGATAAAATGGTCTTCCATGAACTGGACGACATGTTTCATCGGGAGATTTGCGAGCGCGCGGGAGTGGGGTACGTCTGGCGGTTGATTCAGGAGCACAAGGCACATATGGATCGCGTGCGCTTTCTGTCTTTGTCCTTCGCCAGCCAAAGGGCCTATGACGACCACATCCATTTTTTCGAGGCGATCAGGCGCCGCGATGCCGAGGATGCGGTTCACCGTATGCGTCTGCATATGATGACCATTCTCGAGCACTTTCCCCGTATTCGAGCGGAAAACCCCGAATACTTCGATGACGAGGAGCCCACCACGGGCCTGGTGTGACACCAGCCACGGGGCGGGCGTGACGATGGAATTGTCTCCTGGTCTCGTGACTAGGGATTGAAATACTTTAGGAGGGAACGCGATACGAAGCGTCCCTCTGGAGGAAAATAAGAATGGCGTCGGTCGATGTGGGAACCAAGGCAGGTTTGTTTCATGGTGTACAGGGTCGCCTGCTGTCGGGCGTGGGCGCCGTCGTGTTGTGCACCTTGGTCGCGGGTGTCCTGGCCTGGATCGGGTTTGGCTGGTTCGAGGCCACCTTGGTGGAGATCACTGATCGCTCCGTACCCTCCGCCCTTGGAGCCCTTCGGGTGGCCCAGCATGCCGGGCGCCTTGATGCCTTGGCGCCTTCCTACGGAGGGGTGAAAAGCCCCGAGGCCAAAGCCGAGTTAAGCGCGCGCGTCGCCGAGGAGCGCGCCGCCTACCGAGCGGAATACCAACGCCTGGAAGACCTGAATCTGCTGCCCGCCGAAGGCGCCGACGTCATTCGCACGGCAACCACGGAACTGGAAAGCAGCCTTGACGCGATGGACGGCAATGCCGACCTGCGATTGTCTCTCGCCGAACGGCGCCGGTTCCTGATGGCGGTCGGGCAGGGGGAACTGGGGAAACTGAATTCGATGATTACCCCTTGGATCACGGGCAAGCGTCAGGACGTCGCCCAGTCTCGCCGCTCCCTCGGGGAGGGCTCCAGCGAAACAGTCGCCTGGGCCGAGGCGGTGCGGACCCTGGTGACCGCCAGCGGCGAGTTGGAAGGGTACGAGGCCCTCTCCGACCAGATCACGGAAATCGGAGGCCTGCTCGGGACCGTGAACGGCACGACGGATCAAAAGGCCTTGGAACTCGCCTCCATCCGGTTGCCGGGTCTCTTGATGAAGTTCGCCAAGACCATCGATGGTCTCTCTCCCAAGTTGCGCGCCGCCATGCGGCCAGCCGTGGAGTCTCTCATGGTCACCGTCACCGCCGATGACGGTCTGATCGCCGTTCGGACCAAGAGCCTGGAGGCCGACGAGGAGCGGGGCCGCCTGGAAGACTCCGCCAGAACCCAGACCGCGACCATGTCCAGCGCGGTCTGGGCCGTGGTCGAGGAAGAAGAGGCCCGCATCGACCGGGCCACGGCTACCACCAAGGAGGTCCTATCTTTCGCGAAGACCGCGCAGGTGGTTGTCGGAGGGGTGGCCCTATTGCTGTCCATCGTCGTCGTGTGGATTCTGGTGCGCAAGCTGGTGGTGCACCGTTTGCTGGCACTGGCGGTGTATATGAAGCGGTTGGCCGAGGGGGATCTGGAGCGGACTCCGCCGGATGGCGGCACCGATGAGATCGGTGCCATGACCAAGGCGGTTTGCGTATTCCGGGAGAACGCGCTGGAGAAACGGCGGTTGGAGGAGGAGCAGGTTCTCGCGGCCCGTCGGGCGGAGGAGGACCGGGAAACCGCCCTGCGGACGATCGCCGATGGCTTCGAGGCGACCGTGGGCGAGGTTGTTCAGCGGCTGTTGACCAAGTCCACCCGTATGGAGGCGAGCGCCGAGGTCATGTCCAAGGACGCCAAGGAGACCAACTCCCTGGCCACGACGGTCGCCGAAGCCACGGGACGCACGTCCGAGAACGTGGAAACGGTGGCAGTCGCATCCGAGGAACTGGCCGCGTCCATTGGCGAAATCGGTCGCCAGATCAGTGAATCGGAGCGGATTTCCCGGGAAGCCATGGACTTGGCCAATCGTGCCAACACGCAGGTGGGCGGGCTGGCCGAGGCGGTCCAGGATATCGGCCGGGTGGTGCAGTTGATCCACGATATCGCCGACCAAACCAATTTGCTCGCGCTCAATGCCACCATCGAGGCCGGGCGCGCGGGGGAGGCTGGGCTGGGCTTCAACGTGGTCGCCAACGAGGTCAAGGCCCTGGCCAACCAGACGGGTCGGGCCATCGAAGGCGTGGCTTCGAACGCCGAGGCCATTCGAGCCGCCACCGGGGATGCCGTGTCCGAGATTCAGGACATTGTCGGTGTCCTGGAACGGCTGTTGGCCATCGGATCTTCCATTTCCGCCGCGGTGGAGGAACAGGGCGCGGCCACCCAGGAAATCGCCCGGGGCATCCACGAGGCGGCCTCGGGGACCACCGAAGTGGCCCAAGCCATGGTCGAGGTGAACCGCTCCGCCGACAACAGTGGCTACGAGGCCACCGATCTGTTGGAGAACGTCCGGAGCCTTGGCCAGGAAGTCGATGTGCTGGGACAGGAAGTGTCCGCCTTCCTGGCGCGGGTGCGGGCTGGGTAGCCCCTGTCCTATCCCCATTTTTCATTCGAGCTGGAACGGAGCCCAAGCGCGTCTTCGACTTTTCTTTCGCGTTCCCTTCATCCGTTCCCTTTTCCGCCTGACTCTCTCGGCGCCCACTAGGATTGAATGCCATGTCGCTTCCCCTGATCGAACCCCTCCTTCCCGCCGCGCGGGTGATCCCCGTCCTGGTTCTCGATGACCCCGACACGGCGGTATCCGTGGCCGGGGCCCTTCTGGCCGGTGGTCTGAGCGTGCTGGAGGTGACCCTGCGGACGCCCGCGGCGCTGACCTGCGCCGAGGCCATCGCCAAGCGCTATCCGGACGCCCTGGTGGGCCTGGGCACCCTGACCCGACCGGAGGATTTCCCTCGGGCGCGGGATGCCGGAGCGCGCTTCCTGGTGAGTCCCGGCCTCACCCCCCGGGTGGCGGAGGCGGCGCTGGACTGTGGTTTGCCCTACCTGCCGGGCATCGCCACGGTGGGCGAGGCCATGGCCGCCCGCGAATATGGCTTCCATGAACTGAAGTTCTTTCCCGCGGTCCTTAACGGCGGTGTCCCGGCTTTGAAGGGCATGGCGCCCCTGCTTCAGGACGTGCGGTTCTGCCCCACGGGGGGATTGACGGCGGCCTCCGTTCCAGAGGTCCTATCCCTGCCCAATGTCTTCGCGTTGGGAGGGAGTTGGCTGACTCCCGCTACCGCTGTCAAGGATGGCCGCTGGGACGAGATCGAAGCCTTGGCCCGGGCCGCGGTGGCGGCTTCGGTCCCGGCGGCATGATCGGGGAGAGGTGTCGATGAACCCGCCAACGAACCGCGTCGCCCTTTTGGGTGAATGCATGCTTGAACTCGTCCACGGCGCCGATGGGGCGCTGGCCATGGGGTTTGGGGGCGATACCCTGAACACGGCGGTGTACATGGCGCGTCTGGGAGCCTCCGTGGAGTATGTGACGGCCTTGGGCGATGATCCCCATAGCGACCGGATGGTCTCCGCCTGGCAAGACGAGGGCGTGGGGTGCGGTCTGGTGGCCCGCGTTCCTGGTCGGGTCCCTGGACTTTACATGATCGAGACGGATGACAAGGGCGAACGGCGTTTCCTGTACTGGCGGGATCAGGCCCCCGCCCGGGAGCTGTTCACCCTTCCCACGGCCGAGGGGATGATGGCGCGCTTGATGGACTTCGGCATGGTCTATCTTTCGGGGATCAGTCTAGCCATTTGGGGAGAGGCCGGGAGGGCGATTCTGTTGCCCTTTCTCGATCGCTTCCGGGCCGAGGGGGGCCTCGTGGCCTTTGATACCAACTGGCGTCCCCGTCTTTGGCCGGATATTGGGACGGCGCGGGCGGCCTATGAGGCGATGTATGTCCGGTCCGACATCCTGTTGCCGGGGGTGGAGGATATCCGGGCCCTTCATGGGGATCCGGACGAGGATGCCGTGTTCGCCCGCGTGACCGCCCACGGTGCCCGGGAGGTGATCCTGAAGCGTGAGCACCCCGGATGTCTGGTGATTACCGAGGGCCAGACTGTCCCGGTCCCCGCGGTGGCGGATGTGACGGTGGTCGATACCACCGCGGCCGGGGACAGCTTCGCCGCGGGCTATCTGTCCCGTCGCGCGGCCCTGGGACCCGTGGCCGCGGCCGGGGTGGCGAGCCGCCTCGCGGCCAGCGTGATTGGCCACCGGGGGGCGATCATTCCCCGGTCCGCCATGCCCACGCTGGACTGATTAGCGAGGGAGCGGGAAGAGGCTCCGGGCGCGGAACCAAGCCATCGCCGCCCGCGCCGCCTCGGCTCCCCAGCGCCCGGCGAGGGCCTCCTCTCCAGCGCCGTCCCGCAGCATGTGATAGGCCTCCACCGCCGGGATGCCCGCCAGCCAGGCCACGCCGGAGGGCTCCCGGTCCGTGATCAGGACATCCCGCTCCGCCAGCAGGCCGGTCTCGACCACGATGGTCCGTTCAACGGCGACGGATCCGGCGACGGGCGTGTTCTGGTCATGGCCCGGGTCATGAAGAGGCCGATCGTCCGGGAAGGATCGGCGCCGCGCCCAAAAGGGGTGCGCCGCGTAGCGCGTTTCCTGGAGCAGGAAGTCGCGGCCGAGGCGGGCCTGACGCCGATAGGTTTCCCGGATCCGCTCCTCCAGGTATCGGCGGGCGAGGGTCTCGCTGTCCGGCCCCGGGCGGGCGGCCAGGGTCTCCAGCGCCGCGAACGCGGCGAGCGCGCCGGAAACCGCCCAGAACATCCCATTGCCCGACAGGGGATCCATCCCCGCCGCGGCATCCCCCGCCGGGATCAGGCGGAGATCAATGGAACCGGTGGGCAGGACCGGCGCGCAGTCCCGGACCAAGGGAGCGCCAAGGGGCACCTTGTCGACCCAGTCGCTTGGTGGGGTACCGGGCAGGGCGCCGATTCGCGAGGCGCCATCGAGGGCCTCGCGCAGACGGGCGGCGGGGGAGGCCCCGTCTCCCTCCCGGGCGTCCAGGGTGGCCTGGACCCAGAGGCGCCCACCCCCGGGGCGGGCGATCCAAAGCCAGCCTTCGGGGAAGGGGAGGATCCGGGCTTCGGGCTCGGCGTCGAGCCGGTCCTCGAACCAGCCCCCGATGGCAAGAGTCGCCGGACCCCGGGTGACCGGGCGCCCGACATGGGCCTTGCGGCCCCGGGCATCGATGACCCGGGGGGCGAGGACATGGCGGCCGTCGGAGAGGGTGATTTCGACTTCGAGGTCCGGCCCCAATCGATCCACTTGGCCGCTGGCCGTGACGATTTTGGCCCCCGCGTCCTTCGCCGCGGCGCGCAGGGACCGATCCAGGGCGGCGCGCTCCACCAGATATTCCCCGTTGTGGGCGCTCTCCCGCCCGGCCCAGAGGGCCTTGCGCGGCACGAAGGGGGAGCCTTCGGGAAGGCGGGAGTCCAGGCCTTGGCCCCGCAACCAGCCCAGCAATCGCTCGCTCAGACCTTCCAGGCGTTCGGGCGTCCGGTCCGGGTCCACCAGCAGGACCCGGGCGCCCCGCGTCGCGGCCATGCGGGCGGCGATGGCCCCCGCCGGTCCGCCCCCCAAGATCACCAAATCCGCGATCATCCGATCCCCGTTCATTGCCTCGCTCCCCGTTTCCGTTCCTTGGACGGCTCCCCATGGCGCCCCGTCTGGCGGGGGCCGTCTTGACATTTTCGGCCAAGGGATCGGTTTCGCTGGTCCTGGCCGAAAATGTCAAGAACGGGCTTCGAAAGCTCGATAGCCTAATAGTTGTTCAATATTGTGCGGTGCCGAAAAAATAATCATCCTGAGGGATTACCTCAATTGGTTGTGTAGGAACTGGAATTTTCACTTTAGTGGTCTATCCCCTCCTGGGGGTCCGTCAAGAAAGGATGGAGGAATGGGAGTGTTTTCAAGGGCATTGGTGCTTGGGGCCTGCGTCATGGCGCCCCTATCCCTGTCGGCCGGGACGGCAGCCGCCGAGAGTCTGACCGGGGAACAGATCGTCGCCACCAAATGCGGTGTCTGCCACCAGAAGGACACAAGCGGTGTTATTCCCCGCATCGACGAGGGGCGTCGCACGCCGGAAGGCTGGGACATGACCGTGGTGCGCATGATGCGCAACAACGGTGTGGACCTGACACCGGAGGAGCGGACCACGGTCGTGCACTATCTGGCGGACACCCGCGGGCTGTCCATCGCCGAGACCGAGGGCTATCGCTACATCCTGGAGAAGAGGCCCGTGGCCGAGGACGTCGGTCCGACCCAGGAGTTCACCGAGATGTGCTCCCGTTGCCATAGCTTCGCCCGGGTGGGCATGCAGCGCCGGACCAAGGACGACTGGCGCCGTCTCGTGAACTTCCACCTGGGCCAGTTCCCCACCGCCGAATACCAGGCGCTTGCCCGCGACCGCGATTGGTGGGGCATCGCCAGCACCGACATGGTCGACCAATTGGCCGAGATGTTCCCCCTGGGCGAGCGGCCGATGAAGGTTGACCCCGCACCCCTGTCCGGGGAGTGGCGTCTGGCCGGGCACTGGCCTGGCCATGGTGACTACGAGGGCGCCATGACCGCCACGCCGGCGGAGGGGGGGGATCTTACCCTCTCCATGACCCTGTCCGTCGCGGGCAAGGCTCCGGTGACCTTCGCGGGCACCGCCCGGGTCTTTGGCGCCGGGGAATGGCGCGCCAGCCTGTCCGGTGACGGCGGGTCGATCCGTCAGGTCCTGGCCCGCTCCGGCGATGGATCCGGTCTGACGGGCCGCTGGTTCATGGTGGACGACGATGTGGTTGGCGCGCCCCTGGCCGCGGTCAAGGTCGGCTCCGGCCCGGCGCTCTTGGCCGTCTCTCCGGCCTATCTGAAGCCCGGCGAGACCACCCGGATCACCCTGTCCGGCACGGATCTTTCGGGTGATCCCGACCTGGGCGCGGGCGTCGATGCCAAGGTGGTCGAGGCTTCGGCGGGGACGGTGGTTCTGGATGTGACCGCGGCCACCGACGCGGCGGTTGGTCCCCGGGACGTTTCCCTGGGCGGGGCCAGCCTGCCCGGCTCCCTGGTGGTGTACGACGCCCTGGACCGGGTGGCCGTGGAACCCGCCGTGACCTTCGCCCGGGTGGGCGGCAATGGCGGTCCCATTCCCAAGGTTCCCGCCCAGTTCGAGGCCATCGGCTACCTGAACGGCCCGGACGGTGAACCGGGGACCGAGGACGACATCCGTGTCGGCGCCATGGACGCGGCCTGGCGGAGCGAGAACTTCGACGAGACGGCGGCGGTCATGAAAGACGCCACGTTCGCCGGAGCGATCTCCGCCATGGGGCTGTTCACCCCCAACGGCGCCGGTCCAAATCCGGAGCGGGTCAAGGGCACCAACAATACGGGCAACCTGTCCATCGTCGCGACCGTGGCGGATGGTGGGGAAACCCTGGAGGGCACCGGCCAGCTCTATGTCACCGTCCAACGATTCGTCGATTGGCCGATCCGCTAACCCCGTCCCATGTGAAGGAGAAACCCATGGGTATGCTCACCCTGGTTCCCCATAACGTGCATGACATCACCGTGGACGGTCACCGGATGCTGGTTCACGTCCCCTCCTCCAGCCTGTTCGAGATGGACGCGGTCAGTGCCGCGGTCCTTGATCTCTTCCGGCGGGAAGACCGGGTATCGGCGGAGGATCTCCGCCGGGACCTGGGGGGGCGCCATGCGCTGGAGGAGCTGGCCGACTGCGTGGAGTCGCTGACACGGCTCGACATCCTCCGGGATGCCGCGGTCCTGGAATCCCCGCCCGTTATCCAGGCGGTGGAGGATATTCCCCTCAGCACCATCGTGCTGAACGTGAATACCGGCTGCAATCTGTCTTGCACCTATTGTTACAAGGAAGACCTGACCACCCCGGCCAAGGGGCTGCGCATGGGCTTCGAAACGGCCCGCCAATCGGTGGATCTGCTGTTCACCCAGGCGGCGGCCCGGGATCGGGTCAACGTCGTCTTCTTCGGCGGCGAACCCCTGACCAACCTGCCCCTGATCAAGCAGGTGGTGGCCTATGCCGGAGATAAGGCCAAGGCCGAGGGCAAGACGGTGGACTTCTCGCTCACCACCAACGCCACCCTGTTGACGGAAGAGATCGTCGACTGGCTGGACGCTCATGCCTTCGCGCTGACGGTCAGCATGGATGGTCCCAAGGCCCTCCATGACCTGAACCGCCGAACCATCGGCGGCCAGGGGAGTTACGACGTGGTGGTCGACAAGGTCCGCATGTTGCTGGGCCGCTACCGCTCCCGGCCCATTGGCGCGCGGGTCACCCTGACTCGTGGGGTCACCGATGTCGCGGCGATCCACAAGCACCTGCGCGACGAATTGGGCTTTTACGAGGTGGGCTTCGGCCCGGTGACCTCCGGCCCGATGACCTCCTTCAACCTGCCCGAGGATGACCTGCTCCAGGTCTTTTCGGCCATGAAGGACCTGGGGGAGGTCTATGTGGAGGCGGCGATCGCCGGGCGGAACATCGGCTTCTCCAACATGCACCAGCTGCTCACCGATATCGCCAGGGGCACCCGCAAGGCGGTGCCCTGCGGCGCCGGTCTCGGCATGCTGGCCGTGGACGGGGAGGGGGACCTCCATCTCTGTCACCGGTTTGTGGGCTCGGACCAGCCCACCTATGGCTCGGTGTCCGGTGGGATCGACGTGGCGCGCCTCGGCGCCTTCATCGAGACCGCCCAGGATCGCACCGGCCGGGACTGCGCCACCTGTCGGATCCGCTCCTTCTGCGCGGGGGGCTGCTACCACGAGTCCTACGCGCGCTCGGGGGATCCCCATGCCCCCGTGGCCCATTACTGTGACCTCATGCGGGATTGGGTGGATTTTGGCGTGAGCGCCTATACGCGCATCACCCGCGCCAATCCGTCCTTCCTTCGCCACCATGTCGAGCCCAGGAGTCACGCGTCATGAAGCATCTGAAACCCGCCAACGATAAAGCCCGCCAACTGATCGAGGCCGCCAAGGACGGCAAGGAGGATGAAGTGGTCGCCATGACCACCCTGGTGGGCTGCACCACCTCCTTCGACCCCGGTTGGGAAGTGGATGCCTTCGGCGGTGTCGCCGCCCTCTGCCAGCCCATGGAGGCCGACCTTTATGGCTGCTCCGACCCCTGCTGGTGGCCCGCCCAGGTCGCCGACACCCTGAACACCTATCCGGATTGGAGCGCGGATGCCCCCGCGGCCCACGAGGATTGGCGCAATCTCCAGTCGGTTTTCCCCAAGGACAAGGGATAGGCGCCACCCGGCCCCCTTTCCTGTTTCACCTGGACCGACATGAAGACGAAGATACGGAGAGTATCGGATATGAGAACGACCTTTAAAGCGGCCCTTCTGGCTGTTAAAGCGGCCCTTCTGGCTGTCGCCCTGGCCCTTCCGGGCCCGCGCACGGGCGCCGCCTTGGCCAAGGACTACATCCTGACGGCGGCCAAACCGGACAAATTGGTGATCGTCGATCCCGAGGCCATGGCCATCACCAAGACCATCACCCTGAAGGATGGTGGCCCGATGCCCATGAACATCGTGCCCACCGCCGACGGCAAGACGGCCTATGTGCTGATCAACAAATGGGAAACCATCGTCGGTATCGACCTGGACAGCGGCGCGGAGATCCTGCGCCTGGATTTGTCCGACGAGACCACCCGGGTCAAGGCCATGTTCGGCGTGGATCTGTCGCCGGACGGGACGACGCTGGCGGTCAACGAATCCCCGGTGAAGCTGCTGACCCATGAATATCAGGTCGAGCCCACGCGGATTTCCTTCTATGACGCCAAGACCGGCAAGTTGCTCCACCGGGCCGAGTCGCCCCGCCAGATGACCCTGATCATGTACTCCAAGGACGGCTCGAAGCTCTATGGCCTGGGGCGGCAGCTCTATGTCTTCGACGCCAAGACCGGGAAACAGATCGATGCCATGCAGACCCAGAACTGGGGTCGGGACGGCTTCTATCCCACCGATATCCTGGACGTCTGGAGCCAGTGGGAACAGGCGGGCGTGTTGGCGACGCCTTATTACACGGCGCGCAGCGACGGGGATATGGCCGACCCCACGACCTATTGGACCGGATTGCTGACCCTGGACCTGGAAACCGGCGCCTTCGACATGAAGAACGTGGAGAACACGGATATCTTCTATTTCTCCACGGCCGTCAGCCCGGTGGACAAGAACATCGTCTATGGCGCCTATACCCAGTTGTCGAAGTTCGACCTGGGCGCGGGCAAGCCGCTGAAGCGGGTGGAATTGCCGCATAGCTATTACGCGGTCAATGTCTCCACCGACGGGTCCAAGGTTTTCGTCGGGGGCGCCATGGGGGATATCGCCGTTTTTGACGCGGAGACCCTGGACATGCTGGGTCGGATTTCCATGCCCGGCGAGGCGAACATGTCCGTGGCCGCCGTGCGGGTCATCGCCCGGGATACCCCCATCGAGTAGGAAACAGCCTCCATGGTTTTCGACATGCTTCCCCCGGTCGGAATCGTGGATAGCGGCGGGCCTTCGATCGCCTTGGTCGGAGCCCGCCGTTTCTTTTCGGACGAGGATGGGGCGATCCACATGGGGCCGCCCCGTCCCGACCGCCTGGGCCATGGGACCCAGGTGGACGCCATCATGCGGCGGGGGGTGCCCGGCCTTGTCCCCCTCCACGCCCAGGTCTTCGATGAGCGACCGGTGACGTCTCCGGCCCGGGTGGCCGCGGCCATCGACTGGCTGGTGGGGGAGGGCGCCCGCGTCGTTTGCCTCAGTTTGGGCCTCCCCCACGACCGGGACGTCCTGCGCGAGGCCGTGGAGCGGGCCCTGGCCGCCAAGGTGCTGTTGGTGGCCGCCTCTCCGGCGCAAGGGGGCGCCTGCTTCCCGGCGGCCTATCCGGGGGTGATCGCCGCCACCGGGGATGCCCGCTGCGCCTTCGATGACATCACCCTGCTTGGCACCGGAGCCAAACCGGCTTTCGGGGCTTGGTGCGCGTCTCCCGAGAAGACGACGCCCGGGGCTTCCCCCGGCCCCGGCGGCGCCAGTATCGCCTGCGCCCGCTTGAGTGCCCATGTGGCGGGCCTGCTTCGGGACGGTGTCCCGGTCGATCCCTTGGCTATCACGGAGACCTTGCGTGCCAGGGTTATCCACCAGGGGCGGGAAACTCGGAGGGCCGAGGCGTGAACGGGTCCCAACCCCTGGCCGATTCCCTGGCGCGGACCTTCGCCCGGCTGTTGTTCGGGCCCGAGGCCGGAGACTGGATGGCGCCGGTCCTGCGCCGCTTCCTGGGGGGGCTCGGTTTCGTGCTGGCCCTCTCCCTTGCCGTGGCCACCCTGGGACTCGCCACACCCTATTTGACCAAATTGATCATCGACGATGGCTTGCTGGCCAAGGACGGCGGCGCCCTTCTCCTCTGGGCCGGGCTGACCTTCGCCGTTGGTCTCGCCGCGTTGGGAGGCGGGGCGCTCAGCGGTCTGGTTCACCTGCGCTTCTCCGCCCGCATGTTGGCCGAGGTGCGGGGCCGGGTTCTGGACGCCGTGTTGCGACAGGGACCCCGGCGGGGAAAGGCTGTATCTCACCCCATCGGCGAGGTCATGACCCGCCTGGATGGCGACGCGGGGGAGGTCCAACAATTCGCCTTCGACGCCCTGCTGTCGGGTCTGGGGGCGGCCCTGCGCCTGACCGGTGGCGCGGTGATGTTGGCGGTGCTGGAATGGCGGCTGGCCCTGGTGGCCATCGCGCTCACGCCCCTGGAACTGCTGTTCCTCGCCTGGGCCCGGCCCCGCACCGAGCGGATGGCCGCCCGGGTCCGGGAGCGCCGGGGGATCCTCTCCTCCTTCCTGGCCGAAAGCGTCGCGGGCCTCGGCGTGATCCGCGCCTTGGGGGCCGAGGGGACACGGCGGTCGGCGCTGGACGCCCCCCAGGAGGCCCAGGTGGAGGCCCTGATGGCGCAACGGCGCTGGCGCGAGGTGACCACCGCGGTCCCCTCCATCCTCGGCGCCCTGGCCCGGACGGCGACCCTGGTGTTGGGCGGCTGGTGGGTGATCGAGGGGACTTGGCCCCTGGGCTCCCTGGTGGCCTTCCTTGGCTATTTGGGATTTTTGACCGGCCCCCTGCGCACCCTGTTGGGTCTCTACCACGCCCAGGCGCGGGTCAAGGTGGCCGTCGCCCGTATTCTGGACCTGCTGGGGGGCGGGGAAAAGGCCGGGGCGTGCCCGGGCCTTCCGGTGCCGCCCGGGCCGGGTGTTCTGGCCTTGGACGGTGTTGGCTTCGCCCATGGCCCAACCCTGGATCCGGTGCTGGATGCCCTCTCCCTGACCCTGCCCGCGGGCGCGAAAATCCTGCTGAAGGGGGAGTCGGGGCGGGGTAAAACCACCCTTATCGGCTTGCTGACCGGCGGCCTTCTCCCCGACCGGGGGCGGGTTACCCTGGAGGGGGCGGACATCGGCCAAATGGATAGCCTGGCCCTGCGGCGCGCGGTGGTGGTGGTGCCCCAAGTGGGGTGGGTTTTTCAGGGGACCATCGCCGATAACCTGCGCCTCGCCGCGCCGGACGCGACGGAGGCGGACCTCTGGCGGGTGCTGGCCCTGGTCGGCCTGGAGGATTGGTTGAAGCGGGAGCGCCAGGGCCTGGACACGGAGGCCCGGGAGCGGGGCCTTGACCTGTCCGGTGGACAGCGGCAGCGTTTGGCCCTGGGCCGGGCTCTGCTGGTACCCTTCCGGGTGTTGATCCTGGACGAAAGCCTGTCGGAAGTGGATGGGGACTCCGCGGCCGCTATCGTCTCGGCGATTGACCAGGCCTATCCCGACCGGACCCGGATCCTGGTCGCCCATGCGGGTGCCGAACGCCTGGGGCCTTTCGATCAGGTGGTGGACATGGATTCCCTGGCACCGCGCCGGACGGAACGGGGGGAGGCGCCGAACCAGCGGGTGAACGCCCGGGTGAAGGCCGTTTGATCCGAATACCCCAGGTGCAGGGCGATCTCCCCCAGGCTCAACCGGGTGCGGGTCAGATAGGCGCTGGCCAGGGCCTTGCGGGTGTCGTCGACGATGTCCTGGAAGGTCTTGCCCTCGTCCTCGACCAGATGGCGGCGCAGGCCGCGGGGAGACATGCCGAGGGCCTTGGCGATGGTTTCCTGGTCCACGGCGCCGTCGTCCATGCCTTGGAACAACAGCAGGCGGACCCGGGCGGACAGGGGTTGGGCCGTGACAACGGCCTGGGTGTTTCGCTCCAGGTGGCGGCTGATGGCCTGGAAATCCGTTGTCGGGCCGTCGGTCTGGCGCTGGTTCAACAGGGCGACGGGAAAGCTCAGGCTATTCAGGGCGGCGCCATGGTGGATTCCCCGCCGCAGGTGGCTGGCCAGGGCGCGGGTTCCCGCGGTGCGGTCGTGTTCCAACTCCACGGTCAGACTGTCCTGGCTGTCCTCTCCAGCGAAGCGGCGGACCAGACCCGCGATCAGGCCCAGGGTCAACTCCGCGTCCTGCTGGCGGGGCCAGATGGTCGGGTCGAGGACGGCGTATTTGATGGTCGCCACGTCCCCCTCCACCTGGAACCGCAAATAGGTGCTGGTCTGGATGGTGGCGAAGCTGTCGCCGAGGCAGGTCAGGGCGTCGCCTAGGGTGGGGGCGAGGGACAGGGCCAACCCGGTTTCCCCCAGGTCGGCCATGTCGATGGTTTCTCCCAGGCGCCAGCCAAGCATGGGGTCCTTGGTGATCCGGCCCAGGTCCTCCATGGCGCCGACGAAGTCGCTCAAGGGGATCAGATCGTCCTCGTCCTCCATCCGCCCGTCGTCGAGGTTATTGCGGCCCAGGACATCGGCCCGCTGGCTCTCGGAGAGGGTCAGGCGCCGGTGAAAGGACATCAGTGGGCGGGCTCGGATCCTTGGCGTCCCCACGGGTGGAGATCCCTTCGGGTTGCGACATGACGGATGGGTTAGTATTCGTCATGTCGTCCGTGGGAACAAGGGCGAGATCGGGGCTGCTCAAGGGGTGCATCGCGCCATTCGGCATGGGAGCGGTGACATCAAATGGAATGGAAGGGAGAGGGCGCTCATGGCGACGCTGGATCGCATTGATATGAATATCCTCCGTGCCTTGCAGTCGGATGGCCGTCTGACCAACGCGGAACTGGCCACCCGCGTGAACATCAGCCCGGCCACCTGCCACCGCCGGACCCAGCGCCTGTTCGAGGAGGGCGCGATCACCGGTGTTCGGGCCGCGGTGGCGCCCGAAGCCGTGGGTCTGGGCGCCCTGGTCATGGTGGGCGTTGTGCTGGACCGCTCCACCCCGGAAAGTTTCGCCGCCTTCGAGGCCGCGGCGACCAAGCTGGACATGGTGCTGGACTGCCAACTGGTGGCCGGAGATTTCGACTATCTGCTGAAGATCCGGGTGCGGGACATGGCGGCCTTCAACAGGCTCCACGGGGCGGCCCTGATCGCCCTGCCCGGGGTGCGCCAGACCCGGACCTTTTTCGTGATGAAAGAGGTTAAGGAAAACGCACCCCTGCCGTTTTGATCTTTTCGAGCGGCGGCGAAGGCCCCATTTTCCCAGGGATGAAGACAAGTCCGTCACGGAGAGAGCAATGCATTTCGGTATTCTAGGCGCGGGCGCGGTGGGTTGTTACTACGGCGCCCGTCTGGCCCAAGCCGGTCACCGGGTCACCCTGATGGGTCGCCCGGCCTTCGCCGAAGCGGTCACCGCCCAGGGCTTGCGCCTGGAGACAGCGGGTTTCGATGGCTTCGTGGCCGTCGAGGGAGCCTCGGAGGCTTCGGCGCTGGCCGGATGCGCGGTGATCCTGTTTTGCGTGAAGTCCGGCGATACGGAGGAGGCGGGGCGCCAGCTTCTTCCCCACCTGGGTCCCGACACGGAGATTCTGTCCCTGCAGAACGGCGTGGACAACGCCGAGCGCCTGTCCGCGGTTCTAGGCCGCGCCGTGGTGCCCACGGCGGTCTACGTGGCGTCCGAGATGGCTGGGCCGGGCCATGTCCTGCACCACGGGCGGGGGGAGCTGGTCCTCGGCGACTCCCCGGTCAGCGCCACCCTGGCCGAGGTTCTGCCCCAGGCCGGGATCCCCGTGACCATCTCTGACACGGTGATCCGTTCCCTTTGGGAAAAACTGGTTCTGAACTGCGCCTATAATGCCCTGTCCGCCGTGGCCCGGATGCCCTACGGGCGGATCGTCGCCGTGGAGGGAGTGAAGGAGGCCATGGAGGAAGTCCGCGGGGAATGCGTGGCGGTGGCGGGTGCCCTGGGGATTGCCCTGACCAAACCAATGATCGACGAGATTTTGGGTCTGTCCCGGACCATGCCCAACCAGTTTTCTTCCACCGCCCAGGATATGGCCCGGGGCAAGGCGACGGAAATCGACCACCTGAACGGCTACGTGGTTCGCAAGGGTGCCGAACTGGGTGTACCCACCCCGGTCAACCGGTTGTTGGTGGCCATGGTCAAACTGGCCGAGGCCAAGGCGGCTGATCAATAAAAGAAGTTCATTTGGGATGAGCGGGAATCGTGCCTTCCCTTAATCATGGTTCGTCAACTTACACCGTTACCCAGGGCGACACATCTCGGGTCATGGTCGAGGCCGAGGACCTGTTCCGCCAAGCGGTCACGCGGGGAGGCCGCCAGATGGACGATATCCTGGCCGAGAAAGCCGATACCAAGGGGGTGACCTCCGGCGCGGGCCAAGTGTCGACAATCGCGGGCCTCGGTGTCTTGCGGGCGGGCCTCCAGGAGGACAACCGGGCGGCCACGGCGGTGGGGCTGGTCTTTGTCGCGGGCGGGCTGATCATCCAGGCCATGGCCCAGAGCATGACCGCCGAGGCCGATACCCCGCTCTTGGGAGCGGTTGCCCCATTCCCTCTTTCTCGCCAGCCTGCCCAAAGCCGGATCCATGAACGATCTGGATATTGTCTTCAGGGAATCGGGGACTTCGGCCCTTCAAGACCCGAACCAGCGGGAGATTGGCGGGACGACGAGGTGCGCCGTGGTCTGGTACCCGGCCACGACCATCCAGACCCAACCCTGACATGCCCCCATGCCGCCATAAAGCACTGGCGGAAGGCATGCCGCCATAAAGCATTGACGGACGCCATGCCGCGCGCGTAAGACCCAGGAAAAATCGCCTTTGGTACCCCCGGAACGATTCAATTCAGTTTAGGATGTCGCTGGCGCCGTCTTGTCCCCCACGCCCTTTGACACCATCAAACAAATGGAGAGGCTGTCCGTGCTTGATTCCTATAACCAGCATGTCGTCGAGCGTGCCGCCCTGGGTATTCCCCCCCTGCCCCTCACGGCGCGACAAACGGAAGACCTGATCGCCCTCCTGCGGAACCCGCCCAAGGGCGAGGAGCAGGCTCTGGTGGATCTGATTACCCATCGCGTCCCCGCGGGCGTTGATGACGCCGCGAAGGTCAAGGCGGGTTTCCTGGCCGATGTCGCAAAGGGCGCCGAGACCTGCGCGCTGATCGACCGCGCGCTGGCCACCGAGCTGCTGGGCACCATGCTCGGCGGTTTCAACATCAAGCCGCTGATCGACCTGCTGGGCGATGCCGAGGTGGGCACGATCGCCGCCGAGGGTCTGAAGAAAACCCTGCTGGTGTTCGACTATTTCCACGACGTCAAGGACCTGGCCGACAAGGGCGGCGTCAACGCCAAGGCGGTGATGCAATCCTGGGCCGACGCCGAGTGGTTCACCTCGCGTCCCGAGGTTCCGGAAAGCCTGACCATCACCGTGTTCAAGGTGACCGGCGAAACCAACACCGACGACCTGTCCCCGGCCCCGGACGCCTGGAGTCGCCCCGACATTCCGCTGCATGCCCTGGCCATGCTGAAGAACCCGCGTCCCGGCATCGAAGCCGAGGAGCCCGGCGTGCGTGGCCCCATGACGCAACTGGAGGCCTTGAAGGCCAAGGGCCATCTGGTCGCTTACGTGGGAGACGTTGTCGGTACCGGGTCGTCGCGCAAGTCCGCGACCAACTCGGTCCTGTGGTGGACCGGCGAGGATATCCCCTATGTTCCCAACAAGCGCTTCGGGGGCGTCTGTCTGGGCTCGAAGATCGCGCCGATCTTCTATAACACCATGGAAGACGCGGGTGCCCTGCCCATCGAACTGGACGTCGACCAGATGGACATGGGTGACGTGGTCGAGCTGAAGCCCTATGCGGGCAAGGCCCTCAAGGACGGCGAGATCATCTCGGAATTCACCGTCAAATCCGACGTCGTTTTCGACGAAGTCCGGGCCGGTGGCCGCATTCCGCTGATCATCGGCCGCGGCCTGACCGCCAAGGCGCGCGAGGCCTTGGGCCTGGGTCCCTCTACCCTGTTCCGCTTGCCCAAGGATCCCGCCGCCAGCGAAAAGGGCTTCTCCCTTGCGCAGAAAATGGTTGGTCGCGCCTGCGGTCTGCCCGAAGGCGCGGGCGTCCGCCCCGGCACCTATTGCGAGCCCATGATGACCACGGTGGGCAGCCAGGACACCACCGGTCCGATGACCCGCGACGAGTTGAAGGATCTGGCTTGCCTGGGCTTCTCGGCCGATCTGGTGATGCAGTCCTTCTGCCATACCGCCGCTTACCCCAAGCTGGTGGACGTCAAGACCCACAAGGAATTGCCGAGCTTCATCTCGACCCGTGGCGGCGTGGCCCTGCGCCCCGGCGATGGCGTGATCCATTCCTGGCTGAACCGCCTGCTGCTGCCCGACACCGTCGGCACCGGTGGCGATTCGCACACGCGCTTCCCCATCGGCATCTCCTTCCCCGCCGGATCGGGCTTGGTCGCCTTCGCCGGGGCCACCGGCGTGATGCCGCTGGACATGCCGGAATCCGTGTTGGTACGCTTCAAGGGCACCATGCAGCCGGGTGTCACCCTGCGGGACCTCGTCAACGCCATCCCACTCTATGCGATCCGCTCCGGCCTTCTGACCGTCGCGAAGCAGGGCAAGAAGAACGTCTTCTCCGGTCGCATCCTCGAGATCGAGGGGTTGCCCGACCTGAAGGTGGAGCAGGCGTTCGAGCTGTCCGATGCCTCGGCGGAACGGTCCGCCGCGGCCTGCACGGTGCGGCTGAACAAGGACCCGATCCTCGAGTACATGACCTCGAACATCACGCTGATGAAGTGGATGATCGCCAACGGCTACGCGGACGCCCGCACGCTGGGCCGTCGGATCAAGGCCATGGAGGCATGGATCGCCAGTCCGTCCCTGCTGGAACCCGATGCCGACGCGGAATACGCCGCCGTGATCGAGATCGATCTGGCCGACATCAAGGAACCCATCGTCGCCTGCCCGAACGATCCCGACGACGTGAAGCTCCTGTCCGAGGTCGCCGGAGAGACGATTGACGAGGTCTTTATCGGCTCCTGCATGACCAATATCGGCCACTTCCGCGCGGCCGCGAAGGTCTTGGAAGGCAAAAGCGACATTCCCACCCGCCTGTGGATCGCCCCGCCGACCAAAATGGACGCCATGATCCTGAACGAGGAAGGCTATTACAGCATTCTCGGAAAATCGGGTGCCCGTATGGAAATGCCCGGCTGCTCGCTGTGCATGGGCAATCAGGCGCAGATCCGCAAAGGGTCCACCGCCATTTCCACCAGTACCCGCAACTTCCCCAACCGCCTGGGCATTGACACCCGCGTCTATCTGGGCTCGGCCGAATTGGCCGCGGTCTGCGCCCTGACGGGCAAGCTGCCGACGCCCGCCGAGTATCTGGAGAAGGTGACCGAGGTCAACGCCAAGGCCGCCGAGATTTACCGCTACATGAATTTCGACCAGATCCCGGCTTTCGCCGAAATGGCCGACAGCGTGGCGGTGTGATCACGAGAACGCGTCTTTTAGAATTCAGCGTTTAAAATCGACCCCCGCCGGGAAACGGGCGGGGGTTTTCTCGTGACCCGTCGGGACATTTGATCGGGTGATCGGGAACCAGGGACTCTCCTCATCGCGCCGTCAATAGACACGGACACGATCCCGGCCTTCGTTCTTCGCGCGATACAGCGCCACATCGGCCCGGTGTAGCAGGCTGTCCGGATCGTCGCCGGGGCGTAGGACCGCGACACCCACGCTGACGGTCACGCGGCGACCGGCTTCGAAGGGATGTTCCCGCACTGTCTGGCGGATCCGTTCCGCGACGCCCTCGGCTTGCGGCTGGTCCGTTTCGGGGCAAAGAATCAGGAACTCCTCGCCACCCCAGCGGCTTACGATGTCGGGGCCACGGGAGTTCGCTTTCGCCAGCCCAGCCATGGTGATCAGCGTCCGATCTCCCATAAGATGGCCCAGGTCGTCGTTGATGGCCTTAAAGTGGTCGACGTCGATCATGATAATCGAGAATGGTCGACCATACCGCGTGGCTCTCTCCACCTCGACCAAGAATCTGTCATTCAATGCCGCCCGGTTCGCCAGCCCGGTCAGGCTGTCGGTCCGCGCCAGGATGCGCAGCTTTTGGTTTGCTTGGCGAAGCTTGCCAATCCAGAAGAGGTTGGTCAGAAAAATCACGGCGAACAGGCCGACAATCCTGCCGATCAACGCATAGTCGACACCCATCTGCGCGACGATGGAAACATGTTTGTTGGCGATTGTCTGACGCTCGGTTTCGGAGACGGCGCGGACGCCCATATTCAACCGATCCCTTAGCCCCTTCTTGTCCTTGCGCACACCAATACGGAGATGGTTCTCATAGCCGGGCACCTGCCCGGCGATCTTCAGGTTGAACCATCCTTTCTTTTTGATGGTGTAGACCGCGACGATCAGCGACCGCATGGTCATATCCGCCGTCTGCCGGGACACCATGGCGAAGGCTTCCGCTTCGCTTTCGGTTGTCACCACGGTCAGGTTGGGGAACTGGACGCGCACCCACTCCTCGATCGCGGATCCTTTCGGCAGGGCGATGGTTTCGCCCGCTACCGCCGCCAGGTCTGGAATGAAGGGATGCTCCTCCCGTGTGACGAGGACGTTCGGATCGACGAAGACAGGGTCCGTGAAGATAAGCCAGGCCTCGCGTTGCGATGTCTGGTTGAGGAAGCTCAAAAGATCGCACTGTCCGGCCCGGGACGCGGTCAAGGACTCTCCCCAGTCCTTGGTGGGGTGGAGCGTGAGCGTCACGTTCGACCGCTCGGCGGCCAGACGGAGCAGGTCGGCGGCGATGCCCTCGTGCTCGCCCTGGTCGTTGATGATTTCGTATGGCGCCCAGTCAGGATCGACGCAGACCGTTGCCGTCATCCGCGGGAGGATCGCTGTCTCGGTATCCTGTGCGGCGGCTGTCCCGGCGAGGAGAGGTGGCAGCAGCACAAGGGCGGCTTTCGCGGCCGCCGATTGAAACGTTCGAAGTCTGATACCCACTCTCCCGCCGAAGGTTGCCCTCTACGCCAAGTGAAGGACATCAACGATACATCGCTTTGTGCGAACGCACATAAAAAAAGCGGTCATTGATTGACGGGCTCGACCTTGTACCAAGGGGCTTGGGTTGAAGCCCATGCCCCTCGTATCGCGGTGGCGCCGACGGCGCTGTACCGCCCCAAACGGCCGTCAAATTTCTGATTGGACGAACTCAAATGGGCTTTACGCGTCATAAGGCGCGGCGGGTCATGCGGCCCGCATGACGCCGCTTCCAACCCGCGCTGAGTCACGCTCATCGCGGGTCGGTCTTATCCGGTGTGCCGTTTCGCGGGATGGCCCGATTCCGAACCCTCGGCCAGGGCCTAGCCGACGGCGTCATGGGAAAAAGGGTTGGCCAATCGCCGCGATTTATCGAACTATGGTCCGCGGGTAAGACAAGAGGTCTGGAAGAGCGATGACGGCGCGGTCCGACGCGGAAGAGCAAGACAAGATGGCATCGTCCCCCCAGGGGTCGGCCCCACGGGCTTCGGGGTATGGGGCATCGGTCCCCGCGGTATCGGGCATCGTGGCATCGGCCATCGTGGCATCGGATCGGGGGGGACGGGGGGGGGCTCGGCGGGTCCATGACGTTTTGCGCGCCGAAATTCTGAACTTGGAGCTGGCCCCGGGAAGTCCGCTGGACGAAAGCCTGCTTTCCGAACGCTTCGGCCTGTCCCGCACGCCGGTGCGGGAGGCTTTGGTGTGGCTGGCGGCGGATGGATTGGTTCAGACCATCGCCAATCGGTCGGCGATGGTCGCGCCCATCGATTTCCTGAACCTTCCGGCCTTCTTCGACGCCCTGACCCTGATGTACCGGATGACCACCCGCCTCGCCGCGGAGTTCCACGGTCCCGACGACCTGGACCGCATCCGCGCCCAGCAGGAGGCCTTCCGGAGCGCCGTTGAAGCCCGGGACGCCCTGGCGATGATCGCCACCAACCGGGACCTGCACGCCGCCATCGCCGAGGCGGGCCGCAACCCCTATTACACCGCGCTGTTCCTCCGCCTTCTGGACGAGGGGCGGCGGATATTGCGCCTCTATTACGCGTCCTTCGACGACCGCCTCCCCGGCGCCTATGTGGAGGAACACGACGAAATGATCATCGCCATCGCGGTGCGGGACGTGGACTTGTGCGACCAACTGGCGACGGCCCACGCCGACCAGATCGTCCACCAGATCCGCAGCCATATCGCGCGGGATCAGCGGCGGGATGTGGTGCTGTAGGGGGATTGGTCGGATTAGGGCCGATAGCTGCCAGTCAATCATTGGAAGTCGAAGAAAGTGAGTTAGAGAAAATAATAAACTATGATCGGGCGGTTCAAGCTAACGTTTGGGATAATGTAACGAGGGCACCTGAAGCGCCGGGAGTATCGGATTATTCTGCTCGTGCACTTCAAAAACCTTTGTATACAGACGAAAATTCGGGAGACTCCAAGTCTTGTTTTCAGACATCATCCGACCCAACGTACTGGAATCTGGATGTTTGGCTATCGCATCAATAATTTCCCGATCATGAAATTCAGAATCATTCATAAAATAACCTAATTTTATTGCCTTTTTATCTTCTTGAAATAAGAATGGAGAAACTAACCCACCCCGTGTACCGGCTTCCGAGGCCAACCTAGCCATCAGGATTGGAATTTGCGAATTTGGAAATATTTTTTTGAGATATTGATCGCAATGTCTGCGGATTTTCTCGTCAAGAACTAGTGCAACACCTTTCGCGAGTCGCTCCCAAACCGGGTGGCTATTGTATTGTTCACCTTTCCAATACTGCATAATCCATTGTATATCATTAATTTCTAAGCGGCCATCTTGGGAAAGAGGGGCAAAAGTGATCCAATTGGAATCTAAATCCGTAAATGGCTCTCTGCAATATAAATCAAGCTCTACGAGATTTTCTCTTATAAAATATGGAGGCCACAGTGTATCTCCTATAATTTTTTCAGCCTCATCTCTAGATCTGAAGAAAAACATGCCTTTCAGGCGTGATATTTTGTCTGAAAAATAGCGGAGTCGAATACGTTCTATTATAAATTCATTATATATTCTTACATTATTAAACGCCTCTACCATACCTGCCTGCATAAATGAGATAGAGTTGCTAAGCCCGTTAGGATTTGCGCAGTCTGCAGAAACCATCATGCCGCGCATTATTGCCCAAGCAACGGCTGGATGTTCTAAATCAAAAAAGCAAAACACGCGACCGGAATAGCTTAGTCCTGAAAAAGGAGTTTCTAACATTAGAGAAAATCTCCGATTTATTTTCCGTAGCGTGACAGTTTATTCGACCCTACCAATATGCCTATCTATCGATTGGAGAGAGTTTGTTCCGAATGATGCTACGCCATCTCTCGAGACTGAAACAGTGGGGAAGGGCTGAACATGCCTAGCCGCAGCTTTCTGGTTCGGGGAAACGCGCCCCGGAAATGACTGCACTGGGCGCCAAGCCGTCCGCCAAGTCCCCCATGATATAAGCTGGCATGAGATATACGCCATCAAAACCGTATATCCATGAATGTGGAGGATGAAGTGCGGCTCGCGAAATGGTGTAACAGGCTCGCGGTTTTCCTCCCCGCTGGCGTGGCTGAGGCGCTCGACCTCAAGGAGGGTGACGAGATTGAAATTCATGCCGCTGATGCGCGGAATTTCAATAATACCGGTAGGACCGGTTGTGATGACCTGTTGAAACGGCTGCGCGCTTTCCGTGGTCGTCTGCTGCGGGATTTTAAGTTCGACCGGCGCGAGGCAAATGCCCGGTAGCTTTTCGATATCACTGTTCTTCTCAATAATGCGTCCGAGGGTCCCACCAAAGTGGTTCGCATCGTCAATCCGTTTCGTCTCGCGCCCTGATTTCCGCGATTCCCAACGAACAGGGGGACCGGGGGACCGCGTCCCCCGGCGGGGTTCGGGGTGGCGCCCCGAGCGTGCGTGCACCCCCACCAACCCACGCCCCTACCGCCCTCCAAACCCCCGGCTTGCATCCATGAGAGTCCGTGTATAGGCCTCCTCCACCTTGCCGGTGCGCAGTGCCTCGGCGGTGAGGTGTTCGACCATGCGGCCATGGCGCATCACCGAAAGCTGTTCGCACATGTGGGCCACAACGGCCAAGTCGTGGCTCACCATCAGATAGGTCAGATCCCGGTCTCGGCGGACCTGCTCCAGCAGGTTCAGGATTTCCGCCTGAATCGAAGCGTCCAGCGCCGAGGTCGGTTCATCGAGCAGCAGGATCCGGGGCTCGACGATCAGGGCCCGGGCGATGGCCACCCGTTGCCGTTGGCCGCCAGACAATTGATGGGAAAAGCGGAAGCGGAAGCCGGAGCCCAGCCCCACCTCGTCCAGCGCCCGGCGGATCCGTACCTCCGGATCGGGCAGGCGGTGGATGGCCAGGGGCTCCATCAGCAGCCGGTCCACGGTCTGCCGGGGGTGGAGGGAGCCGTGGGGGTCCTGGAAAACCATCTGCACGCGCCGCCGGAAGGCCTTGTCCCGCTTGAGGCCTGACTGGGGCTGGCCGGTGACCGTCAGGCTCCCTTCCTGGAAGCGCTCCAGCCCGGCCACGGCACGCAGCAGGGTGGATTTACCCGAGCCGGATTCCCCCACCAAACCGTAAGAGGCGCCGTCGGCCACCTCCAGGTCCACCCGGTCGAGGGCGTGGAAGCCGTCGAACGCGACCGAGAGGCCGCGCAGGGCCAGGGCGGCCTCGGTTCCGGTTGTTTTGGGAGTAGGAGTGGGGCTCATTGGCTCCACTCCGCTTGGCGGTCCAGGGTGGGCAGGGGGTGGCGGTCCTGGTCCAGGCGCGGCAGGCAGTTCAGAAGGCCCCGGGTATAGGGGTGTTGGGCCTCCTCCAGCCGGGCCGAGGGCAGGTCTTCCACCACCCGGCCCGCGTACATCACCAGCACCCGGTCGCAGAAGGTGGAGACCAGACGCAGGTCGTGGGAGATGAAGATCAGCCCCATCCCCCGCTCGGCCACCAGGGTGTCGAGGATGGCCAGGACCTCCAGTTGCACGGTAACGTCCAGGGCCGAGGTGGGCTCGTCGGCGATCAACAGGCGCGGCCCGGCGATCAGCATCATGGCGATCATCACCCGCTGGCCCATGCCCCCGGAGACCTCGTGGGGGTGGAGGGCCAGGACGCGCTCCGGATCGGTGATCTGGACGGCCTCGAGCATGGCCAGGGCGCGGGTTCTGGCTTCCGCTTTGGAGACCGGTTCGTGGGCGCGCAGGGTTTCCATGATTTGGCGGCCAATGGGCATCACCGGATTCAGGGAATAGCGTGGATCCTGGAGGATCATGGCCATGTCCTTGCCGCGCAGTCCTCGCCGGACCTTGGGGGAGGCGGTTAAAAGATCCCGCTCGCCCAGGGTCAGGCGGTCGGCGGTGACCCGGGCTTGGGGCGGGGTCAGTCCCATGATGGCCCGCCCGGTCTGGGATTTTCCCGAGCCGGACTCGCCAACGATGCCCAGGCGCTCCCGCCCCAGGGTGAAGGAGACGCCGCGCACGGCCTCGATCAGGCCGGTGCGGGTGGGGAAGCCGACCCGGAGGTTTTCGACGGAAAGCAGGGGGGGGAGGGGGGAAGGCGCGGGAGTGCTCACGAGTCCGCCTCCTTGGGGTCCAGGGCATCGCGGAGGCCATCGCCGAGCAGGTTGAAGCCCAAGCTCACGATCAGGATGGCGATGCCGGGCATGGCCGCCACCCACCATTGATCGAGGATGAAGCGCCGCCCGGTGGCGATCATGGCGCCCCATTCGGGCAGGGGCGGTTGCGCGCCGAGGCCCAGGAATCCCAGGCCCGCCGCGGTCAGGATGATCCCGGCCATGTCCAGCGTCACCCGTACGATCAGCGAGGACAGGCAAAGCGGCATGATGTGGCGGACCACGATTCGCCCCGGCGAGGCGCCCATCAGGCGCACCGCGGCGATGTAGTCGGAGCCCCGGACGGTCATGGTCTCCGCCCGGGCCACCCGGGCATAGGGGGGCCAGGAGACGATGGCGATGGCCAGGATGGCGTTCTCGATGCCCGGTCCCAGGGCGGCGACCAGGGCCATGGCCAGGACCAGCTTGGGGAAGGCCAGGAAGATGTCGGTGACGCGCATCAGGACGGCGTCCAGCCATCCTCCGGCATAGCCCGCGACGGTGCCAACCAACAGGCCGATGGGGGCCGCGGTCACCGCCACCAGGGCGACGACCAACAGGGTCAGGCGCGACCCCTGGAGCAGGCGGGAGAGGATATCCCGCCCCTGACCGTCCGTGCCCAACAGGTAGCCGGGGCTGCCCGGGGGGAGGAGGCGGGCGTTCATCAAATCGCCCTGGACGGCGGAATGGGGGGCCAGGACGTCGGCGAAGGCGGCGACCAGCAACAGGGCGATCAGCACGCCCAGCCCGGTCAGGGCCAACCGGTTGGCGGAGAAGCGCAGCCAGATGACATAGACGCGACCCAGGCGGGCCTGCGCGGGAGAGGCGGGAAATTCCGTCAGCAACCAGGTTCGCCAGGATTGGACCCGCGAGGACGGGGAGGAGGTCGGGTCGCTCATCGACGCTTGGTCCTGGGGTCGAGCACCCGGTACAGCAGATCCGAGAGCAGGTTGATGCCAATGAAGACCGAGCCGATGACCAGGGTTCCGCCCAGCACCGCGTTCATATCCGCGTTGCCCAGGGAGTTGGTGATGTACAGGCCCAGGCCCGGCCAGCCGAAGATGGATTCCGTCAGAACCGATCCCTCCAGCAGGCTGGCGTAGGACAGGGCGATGACCGTGACCAGGGGCACGGCGGCGTTGCGCAGGGCGTGGAACCAGATGATCCGCGCCTCCGACAGGCCCTTGGCCCGGGCGGTCACGATGTATTCCTGGGACATCTCGGTCAACATGAAGCCCCGCGTCATGCGGCTGATATAGGCCAGCGAGAAATAGCCGAGCAAGACCGAGGGCAGGGCGATATGGGCGAACAGATCCCCCAGAATGGTCCACTGCCCGGTCCAGGCGGCTTCGAACAGGTAAAAGCCGGTGGTGGGAGAAAAGGTATATTCATGGACCACGTCCAGCCGCCCCGGGTAGGAAACCCAATGGAGCTGGGCGTAGAACAGGACGAGCGAGAGCAATCCCAGCCAGAAGATGGGCACGGAATAGCCGATCAGCCCGACCACCCGGACAATCTGATCGAGGATCCCGCCCCGGCGCACGGCGGCCAGAACCCCCAGGGGAACCCCCAGAAGGGAGCCGATCAGGGTCCCCAGGGTGGCCAGTTCCATGGTGGCGGGGAAGACCCGGGCGATGTCCTCCAGCACGGGATGGGTGGTCAGGACCGAGGTGCCGAAGTCACCGCGGACGGCCTGTTTCAGGTAAATCCAGAATTGGTGATGGAGCGGTAGGTTGAGGCCCAGGGCCTCGCGGGTGCGCTCCACCACCTCGGTGGAGGCCCGGTCGCCGAGGATGGCGAGCACCGGATCCACGGGCACCACCCGGCCAATGAAAAAGGTGACCGCGAGAAGACCCAGATAGGTGGTCGCCACGGTCACCAGGAAGCCGAGCACCACCCGTCCCCGGACGAACGCGCGGGAGGGGGCGGGCGCTTGCCGCGCGCCCGCCCCGGTTTCCGGCGCCAAGGACGGGGCGGGAGTCATCCGCCCTTACTCCTTGAAGGTCTTGTCCACATAGTTGGTGTCGAAGGAGGGGCCGAGGCGGTAATCCTTCACATTGATGCGATAGGCGCCCACTTCCGTCTGCTGGTAGAGCAGGACGAAGGGGCCATCGGCCAGCACCTTGCGTTGCAGGTCGGCGTAGGTCGCGGCCCGCTTGGCGGTGTCCCGCTCCAGCAGGGCCGAGGCGGTTTCCTCGGTCAAGGCCGGGATGTCCCAGGCGTTGCGCCAAGCCAGGGTCTTGGACGAGGCGTCGTCCGCGTTATCCGGATTGCTGGAGAAGGTCTCGGCATTGGAGTTGGGATCCCAATAGTCGGTGCCCCATTGGCCGATATAGATGTCGTGGTTGCGCGCCCGGTATTTGGTCAGCACCTGCTTGCCGTCGCCGGGGATGATTTCCAGCGTGATGCCCGCCTGGGCGAAGGTCTGCTGGATGGACTCGGCGATGCCGGTGACCGGCTGGATGGTGCGCACATCCATGGTCACGGTGAAGCCGTCGGGCAAGCCCGCTTCGGCCAGCAGGGTCTTGGCCTTGTCGACGTCCAGGTGATAGGGCCTGTCGTCGATGGCGCCCAGCATGCCCGCGGGGATGTAGGTCTGGTGGAGGGTGCCGATGCCCTTGATCAGGGTCGCGCCGATGGCCTTGTCGTCCACCAGATACTTGATGGCTTCCCGTACCTTGGGTTTGGCCAGGATGGGGTTCTTCTGGTTCAGGCTGAAGTAATAGACCGTGCCCTTGGATTGGGACTCAATGGCGATGTCCTTGTTGGCCTCCAGGGCGACGAGGTCACCGGGCTCCAGGTTGCGGGCGACGTCGATGTCTCCGGCTTCCAGGGCCAGACGCTGGCCGGCGCTTTCCTTCAGGTGGCGGTAGAGCACCCGGGCCAGCTTGGCCTTCTCGCCGAAATAGGTGTCGTTGCGTTCCAGCACCAGCACTTCATTGGCGCGCCAGTCGCGCAGGATGAAGGGGCCGGACCCGGCGTAATGGGTCTTCAGCCAGCCGTTGCCGAAGTCGGTATCATAGGGGGACTCGGCGCTGGGTGTGACGGCCTCGGCATGCTCGGTGACCAGTTTCTTGTCGACGACCATCGCCACGGTTGCGGTCAGGCAGTTCAGGACGAAACTGGGCGCATAGGGCTTGTCGACGGTGAACTGAAAGGTGCCCGCGTCCAGGGCCTTGGCCTTTTCGGTGATGTTTTCTCCGGTCAGGCCGAATTGGGCGAGGATGAAGGCTGGGCCCTTATCCATTTTGATGGCCCGCTCGAAGGAAAAGGCCACGTCTTCCGCCGTGATGGGGTTCCCCGAGGCGAAGGTGATGCCCGGTTTCAGCGTGAAGGTATAGGTCAGGGCGTCGTCGGAAACGGTCCAGCTTTCGGCGATGGAGGGCAGGACTTCCGAGGTGTCGTCGATGTTCAGGCGAACCAGGGTGCTATAGACGTTGCCCAGAATCTCGGCGGTGGAGATCTCGAAGGACTCGCCCGGGTCCATGGTGATGATGTCGTCGAAGGCCCAGGCCAGGACCAGGGTGTCCTTGGGCGTTTCCGCGTAAACCCGGGGTGCCCCCAGGGTCAGGGAGAGGCTCAGGCCAAGGGCCAGAGAGGCGCCAAGCAGGGCGCGGCGGATGCGTAAACGCGGGATAGACATGGTCATGGGCTACCCTTTTCTTATCGATCCGAAGGGGGTGGCGATCCTCTCGCCACTGGGGTCACGATAGGATTGGATCCAAAAGAGCGTCAAGGAGTTCATCAGAATAGACGAATATACCCTGATGCGACTTCCTTAGGCTGTTGAAGCACTTTAACCATTATTTCAGAGCGGGATGGAATCAAGAGTTGATTTTGGTGTCATCGGCGACCGGCGCGTCCGTCACGTCGAGCGTTTCCGTCACCTGTTCCCACCCTGGGTCCCCGCGGTCACGGGGACGACGAATGAATGCACTGACTTCGCTAACTTTAGAACAGGACTCACAAAATAGGCGGACTCTTGGTCGTTTTCCTCAGTCAAACCCCCGCGCCTCCACCCGGCTTCCGCCCACGGCCTTGTGGACATGGAAGCCGTTGGGGATGGCCTCGCGCACCAGGGGGACATGGGAGATCAGGCCGACGGCCCGGTTTCGGCCCACCAGGTCGTTCAAGACTCGCAGCACCTGATCCAGGGTCCCCGTGCCGTTTTCCGTGTCCAGGCTGCCGAACCCCTCGTCGATGAAGATGGTGTCCAGGCGCACCTTGCCCGAGGCGCTTTCGACCACGTCGGCCAGCCCCAGGGCCAGGGCCAGCGCGGCGATGAAGGTCTCGCCGCCCGACAGGGTCGCCGTGGGGCGGGCTTTGCCGGTGTGGATGTCCAAGACCTGGATCCCCAGGCCGCGGCGGCCCCGTTTGCCCTCTTCCTCCTCCCGCTCCAGGGTGTAGCGGTGGCTGGTCATGGGACCCATGCGCAGGTTCGCCGAGGCGAGCACCTGGTCGAACATGGCGCCGATGGCGAAGGTCTCCAGGTCCAGTTTGCGCTCATTGCCCGCGTCGCAGAGGGTGGCCAGCTCCCGCAGGGGACCCGTGCGCTCCTCTTCCGCGGCCAGCCATCGCAGACTGTCCTCCAGGGAGATTTTCAGGCGGTCCATCTGCTCCAGGGCCGAGGCCGCGGATGCCCGGCCGTTGGTGGCCTCCGTCAGGGCCGTTTCCGCCGCGACGGCCTCCGCCCGCCGAGCGGGGAGGTCGGGGCGGGCTTGGTCGGCGAGGGCCTCGCGGGTGTCGGCGAGGCGGGTCCGGGCGATGGTCAGGGCCTCCCGGTGGTCGGCCACCTTGGTCCGGTCCTTTTCCAGGGTAGCGAGGGCGGGTTTGAGCGCCTGGAAGTCCGCTTCGTCCAGTCCGCTGTCCGCGAGACGGTCGGTGAAGATGGTGCGCGCCCTATCCTGACGCTCGCGGCGGTCGGCGAGCAGCTGGGCGGCGGTTTCCTCCTTGCCTTGAGCCGTGCGCAGCGCTCCCTCCGCTTCCTCCAGGGCTTTTTTCCGCTTGGCGAGGCGGGTATCCCAGGCCTTCAGGACTTCGGTCCGTTCGTCGAGCCATTTTTCTAGAACGAGGCGGTCGCGCAGGGCTTCGGGAACGGAGGAAATCGCCTGTTCGTGGCGGGCCGCGGCGGCGTCGGTCTCCCTCTCCGCCCGGGAGAGGGTATCGCGGGTGGTGTCCCGCTCCGTCTCCAGGGCTTTGATGGTCTGGATGACCTTGGCCAACAGCTCCTCCCCCTTGGGGATGTCGCGCTCCGATCCCAGGGCCTCGATTTCGGCCCGGCACTGGTCCAAGGCGGCGGAGGTTTCCGCCGGGGCGCGGGAGGGGGGATCGAGCCGCTCCAGTCGCGTCGTTCGCTCCTCCAGCGTGGCCTCCGCCCGGGCGAGGGCCTGGGCGGCGTGGTTGTCCTTGGTCAGGCTGTCCTCCAGGGTGGCGCGCGCGGTCTCCAGGGCTTCGCCGAGGCCGGTTTCCTCTGGCCCCTCGGTGGCGGGGTCGGGGTGCTCGGCCGAGCCGCAGACCGGGCAGGGGGTCCCGGGGCTCAGGTCCGAGGCCAGATGCCAGGCCTTGGCTTGGGTCAGGGCGGCTTCGGCCTGGGAGAGGACCGCCCGGGCCTCGGCGTGTTGGGCGGCGGCGCGGTCCTTTTGGCCTTGCAGCCGGGTCACCTCCCCTTTCGATTGGGCGAGGTCCGCTTCGGCCTGTTGGCGAACCTTTCCGGCCTTGGCTTCGGCTTCCAGGGCTTGCCGCTGGAGGGATAGGGTCTGGCGGGCGGATTCCGTCCGGCGGGCCTCGGTCAGGGCCTCCTCGTAGCGGGTCTGTGTCTTGAGGGCCTCGGCCCACTTTTTTTCGGCGGTTTCGAGAGCGGCTTTGGCCGTCCGGGCGGTGGCTTCGACCCCCTTGAGAGTCGTGGCCAAACCGTCGGCCTGCTCCAGGGTCTTCCCGTGGCGGACCAAGCCCGCCACTTCGTCGCGCAGAACCTCCAGGGCGTCGGATTGGGCCTCCTCCTCCTCCCAATGGGCATTGGCGCGGGCGGCTTTCTCGGCGGCTGTCTGGACTGTATTGGTGGCCTGGGTCCGGCTCTCCATGGCCTTGGCGAGGTCCTTTTGGGCTTCCAGGAGCCTCGCTTCCGGATCGAGCAGAGACTTGGCCCGCTCCGCCCGCTGGATCCGTTGGTCCAGGGCGTCGATGGCGGGGGATTGGGCAAGCAGGCCGTTCAGGGCCGTCTCGGTCTCCTCGGCTTTTTTGAACAGGTCTTCCAAAGCCTGGGCCTGTTCGAGAGTTTTCCGCGCCGCCACCGCTTCGGTCTGGCGTTGGGCCTCCTGGGCGCGCAGGGCCTCGAGGGCTTCGGCTTTGGTGGCGATGCCCTCGGTCAGGGCCTCGACGGTGTCGAAACCGGCGTCGGTCAGGCGACGAGACTGGATCTCCCGTTCCTCCCGCACCCGCCTTTCCGCGTCGGAAGCGTCGGCCTTCAGCTTGTCCTTGAGGCGCCGGTACAGGGACACATCGAACAGGTCGCGCAGGATCTCCAGCCGGTCCCTGGTGTTGGCGGTGAGAAAGGCCTCGAACTGGCTTTGGGGCAGCAGGACGATGCGCTTGAACTGGTCGAGGCCATAGCCCAGCAGGTCGGCCACGGCCTCGCGCACCTCGCCCAGTTTCTTCTCGGCGAGGACCTTGCCGGGGCGGTCGGCCAGGATGTCTTCGACGCTCTGCCCAGTGGCATCGAACAGCCAGGCTTCGGCCTTCATCAGGGTGACGCCTTCGCCCCGCTGCTTGGGGCGGGTCTGTTCGGGCTTGCGGCGGACCAGATAGCGGCGATCCCCCAGGTCGAACAGGAAAGAGACCTCCGTCGGCAGGTCGGGGCTGGTGTGGTCGGAGCGCAGGTTGGCCCCCGCTTGCCCCGCCTTGGCGGCCTCGCCGAACAGGGCGAAGGTCATGGCCGTGAAGATCATCGACTTGCCCGAGCCGGTTTGGCCGTAGATGCCGAACAACCCGGCATCGATGGCCTCGCGGAAGTCGACGACCTCGCGTCCCGCGTAGGGGCCGAAGGCTTGCATGGTCAGATGAACGGGTCTCATGCTGCGTCCTCCCCATCGGCGAGGGCCTGGAGGGTTTCGGCAAGGACCACCCGCTCGGCCTCGGTCGCGGGCTCTCCGCGCACTTGGTCCAGGAAGTCGCCAACCACGTCGAGGGGATCCATTCCGGCCAGGGTTTGGGCCGTCCGCTCCCGGGGCTCCAGGACGCGCTCGTCCCGTTCGTAGGTGAGCATGCAGACGTTGGGGAAGCGCGCGCGCAGGGGTTTCATGGGGTCGATGATGGGATGGGGGTCGGTCAGGATCACCTTGACGAAATCCTCCGTCGGCGGGGCCAACAGCAGCTCCGCGTGGCGGCCCTTCAGGATCCGGATGCCGCGCGGTGGGGTGAAGGGAATCGTCTCGATGGTCGTGGCGCCATTGCCGTCCAGGGTCGCCAGGGTCATGGATTTGGGCGAGTCCGCCTCGTCGAAACCGAAGGCCAGGGGGGCGCCCGCGTAGCGGATATGGTCCGCGCCCGCCCGCTGGGCCCGGTGAAGATGGCCCAAGGCGACGTAATGGGCGCCCTCGAAGACCTCGGAGGGGACGGTCTCGATCCCGCCCACCCGGGCCAGGGGACGCTCCCCCTCGCTGCCCTGGCCCCCGGCGACGAAGGCATGGGCGGTGATCACCCAACGGACATCCTGGTCTTC